>NZ_JBXAJP010000002.1:0-540173 GCF_058797375.1 Prescottella sp. GW823-FHT02E09 | reverse complement strand
AGACGAGAGGGGGGGCCCCCCCCCCCCCCCCCCCCCCACCCCTCACTCGTTGTCGATCAGCGCTCGTTGACGGCACCCTCGGCGGCTTCGGCCCACTCACGCCACTGCTGGGCCTGGGCGAGGGCCTTCTCCGCGTCCTTGGTCTTGCCCGCCGCGGTGGCCTTCGCGGCCTGCTCCTCGAACTGGGCGACGCGCTCACGGAACTGAGCGGCCCGCGCCAGCGCCTCGGGGTCGGTGCGCCGCCACTCGGAATCGGCCGCCTCTCGCACACGCTTCTCGACGGCACGGAGCTTGCCTTCGAGATCGTGCATCCGCTCGCGCGGAACCTTGCCGATCGCGTCCCACTTCTCCTGCAGGTCGCGCAGGGCCGCGCGAGCGGCCTCGAGATCCTTGTCGGGATCGATGGCGCCGGCGGACTTCAGCAACTCTTCCTTGGCGACGGCGTTCTGCGCGAACTCCGCGTCACGTTCGGACGCGGCCGCGTTGCGGGCCGCGAAGAATACGTCCTGCGCCTCCTTGAAGCGCCGCCACAGGGCGTCGTCCGCCTCGCGGGGCGCCCGTCCCGCGGCCTTCCACTCGGTGAGCAGGTCGCGGAACTCGCCGGCGGTCGGCCCCCAGTCGGTGGACGTCGCCAACGCCTCGGCCTGGACGACGAGTTCCTCCTTGCGGGACTTCGCGCCGGCGCGCTCACGGTCGAGTTCGGCGAAGTGTGTGCCGCGACGGCGGTTGAAGGCCTCGCGCGCCTTCGAGTACCGCTTCCACAGGGCGTCGTCGGTCTTGCGGTCGAGGCCCCGGATGGTCTTCCACTCGTCGAGGATCTCGCGCAGTCGGTCGCCCGCGGCCTTCCACTGCGTGGATTCGTTGCCGATCTGCTCGGCCTCGGCCGCGAGTGCCTCCTTTCGGGAGGTCTGCTCCTGCCGCGACGCCTCCTTGTCCAGCTTCTCCTGCTCCTCGGCCTGCTCGGAGCCCGCAATGATGGCCGTCAAACGAACGCTCAACGCGTCGATGTCACCGATGACCGCCGCGGTGGGGAGCGACTCGGCGAGAGCCGCGGCCGCCGCGCGGGTCTTCTTGGCGTCGCCGGCTCCGGAGGCCAGACGCGTCTCGAGGAGTGTCACCTCGGTCGCCAGGTCGTCGTACCGTCGCCCGAAGTGTGCGAGGCCCTCGGCAGCGTCCCCGGCCTGCCACGAGCCGATCTGTCGTTCGCCGTCGGCCGTCTTGACCCAGGCGGTGCCGTCGTCGTCGACCCGGCCGAAGAGGCTGGGATCGCTGGCGGCCACGGCGGGCATGGCATGGGTCGGAGCCGGACCGGGCTTGGGCGAGCTCGATTTCACGGCACCCGGCTTGGCGGCGCCGGGCTTGGGGACGCCCGGCTTGGGGGTACCCGGCTTGGGTGCGTTGCTCTCGGTCATAGCTCCTCGTCTCTGCCGCGCGTCACGGCTGCCTGATCGCACTGTCGCCTCCCACCGGGGTCCGTCGGTCGATCGGAGATGGCGGGAGCCTGCAGCGACTGTTCAAGACTATTGAAACAGGTATGACCCTCGGAGGGCGTCACCTCGGGTCGACTACCGTGGCGCAGTGTGTTGACCGCCGCTGCTTTCGTGCCCTCACCCCCGCTGCTGGTGCCCCAATTGGCAGGGGCCGCAGCGTCGGATACCGACCGGTTGCGCCGAGCCGCCCTCGAGGTGTCGGTCCGGCTGGGCGAGGCGTGCCGACAGTGGACCGTCATCGGTGTCGCGGATCCGGGTGCGCCCGCCGCGGAGATCACCCCCGAATCGTGCGGCACCTTCGCGGGATTCGGCGTCGACGTGCGAGTGTGCCTGGCGCCCGGCGAATCCGATCACCGCGCGCTCGACCCGACGATGCCTCTCGCGGTGCTCGTCGCCGGGTGGTTGCGTGGGCGCGCCGCGCCGTCGGCCGCGGTCCGGGCGCGAATTCTCGCTCCCGACACTCCGATCGCCGAGTGTGTGCGCCTGGGCGAGCAGCTGCGCCACGAGCTCGACGCCTCGCCGTCCCCGCAGGGGCTGCTGATCGTGGCGGACGGCGCGAACACGCTGACCGAGAAGGCGCCCGGGGCGTTCGACGAGCGGTCGGGAGAGGTCGAGGGGGTGCTCGGCCGGGCACTCGCGAGTGGTGACTGCGGCGCGCTCGACGGTCTCGACGCGGGGCTGTGCGGCGAGATCGGGCTGTCCGGCCGTGCTGCGTGGCAGGTGCTTTCGGCCGCGTTCGGCGGCCCGGACGGCGGCCCGCGCAAGGCCGAGGCGTTGTATTCGGGGGCGCCCTTCGGGGTCGGCTACCACGTCGGGATGTGGCTGCCGTGACCGAGCAGGGGCGTACCCCGATCGCTGTCGTGGGGCCCACCGCGACCGGCAAGTCGGATCTGGGGCTGGACCTCGCGGAACGGCTGGGCGGCGAGATCGTCAACATCGACGCGATGCAGCTGTACCGCGGGATGGACGTCGGCACCGCGAAACTGAGCGTCCCGGAGCGGCGGGGCATCGTCCACCACCAGCTCGACGTGCTGGACGTGACCGAAACCGCGACGGTGGCGCGCTACCAGGAGTCGGCGTGCCGCGACATCGACGACATCCGCGCGCGGGGTGCGGTGCCGATCATCGTCGGCGGTTCGATGATGTACGTGCAGTCGCTGCTCGACGAGTGGGCGTTCCCGGCGACCGATCCGCAGATCCGGGCGCACTGGGAATCCGTGCTCGCCGAACGCGGCGTGGCCGTGGTTCACGCGGAACTCGCACGGGTGGATCCGGAGGCGGCGGCGTCGATCCTGCCGACGGACGGCCGACGGATCGTCCGGGCGCTCGAGGTCGTGCAGCTCACCGGCAAGCCGTTCGCCGCGTCCGCGCCGAAGATCGGTGAACCGCGTTGGGGGACGGTCATCGTCGGTGTGGATCGCGAGACCGAGGCGCTCGACGCGCGGATCCGGTTGCGCACCGAGCTGATGTTCGAGCGGGGGCTGGTGGACGAGGTGCGCGCGCTGGTCGAGATGGGCCTACGCGAGGGTGTGACCGCGCAGCGAGCCATCGGCTACGCGCAGGTGCTGGCGATGCTCGACGGCGAGTACGACCGCACCGAGGCGGTGGAGCGCACGTTCATCGGCAGCCGCCGGTACGTCCGTCGGCAGCGATCGTGGTTCCGACGGGATCCACGGGTGCACTGGGTCGACGGCGCCGACCCCGGTCTCCTGGACGGCGTGCTGCGCGTCGTCGGGGTCTCGTGACGCCCCGCTAGAGTTGGCGGTATGGAATTCAGCAAGGGCCACGGCACCGAGAACGACTTCGTGATCCTGCCGGATCCGAACGCCGATCTCGCGTTGCCCGCGCATCGGATCGCCGCGCTGTGCGACCGCCGTCGCGGGCTCGGCGCCGACGGACTGCTGCGTGTGGCCCGAGCGGGAGCGCTCGCGGCGGTGGGCGTGCTCCCCGAGCTGCCCGCCGGTGTGGGCCCCGACGACTGGTTCATGGACTACCGCAACGGCGACGGCTCGATCGCCGAGATGTGCGGCAACGGTGTCCGGGTCTTCGCGCACTACCTGCGCGCGACCGGGCTCGAGGGCCGCGACGAGTTCGTCGTGGGCAGCCGTGCCGGCGGCCGCCCGGTCCGGGTGCACACGGCCGACCACGTGTACGGCGACGTGACCGTCGACATGGGGCAGGTGCGCGAGCTCGGGTCGTCGACCGCGACGGTCGGCGGACGCGTCCTCGACGGCATCGGCATCGACGTCGGCAACCCCCACCTGGCGTGTGTCGACCCCGCTCTCACGCCCGCGGCGCTCGCGACGCTGGACCTGACGGCGGCACCCGGATTCGATCCCGGATTCTTCCCGCAGGGCGTCAACATCGAGATCCTCACCCCGCTGACCGACGGTGCGGTGGAGATGCGCGTGCACGAGCGCGGCGTGGGGGAGACCCGCTCGTGCGGTACCGGCACCGTCGCCGCCGCGGCGGCGGCGCTGCGGGCCGCCGGCGACACCGACGGCACGGTCGAGGTGCGGGTGCCCGGCGGACGCGTCGAGGTGTCGATCGCCGGCGGCCGGGCGGCGCTGCGTGGGCCGTCGGTGCTGGTCGCCTCCGGCATCGTCGACGACCGCTGGTGGACCGAACTGGGATGATGCCGGGCTCGCCCGGGTGGATGATGCCGGGCTCGCCCGGGTGGATGATGCCGGGCTCGCCCGGGTGATGCCTGGCTCGCCCGGGTGTCGATGCCCGCGGCGCCCACGTGTCGCGTGGCAACCGAAATGCGCGTGCACGCCGGTCGCGCTTCGTGGGACCATGAACGTGTATGACGAAAACACATCACACCCACGTCCCGTCCACGACGGACGAACAGGCGACCTCTGACGAGGCCGAGTACTTCGACGATGCTGCGGCGCCGTCCGTCGGCGACATGCAGCTCGACGAACGCGCCGCGCTGCGCCGAGTGCAGGGCCTGTCCACCGAGCTCACCGACGTCACCGAGGTCGAGTACCGGCAGCTGCGCCTCGAGCGCGTGGTCCTGGTCGGTGTCTGGACGTCGGGCACCGCTGCGCAGGCCGACGCGAGCATGGCCGAACTGGCCGCGCTCGCCGAGACCGCCGGCTCCGAGGTGCTCGAGGGCCTGGTCCAGCGGCGGGACAAGCCCGACGCCGCGACGTACATCGGGTCGGGCAAGGCCGACGAGCTGCGGCAGGTGGTGCTCGCGACCGGTGCCGACACCGTCATCTGCGATGGTGAGCTCACGCCCGCCCAGCTCACCGCGCTGGAGAAGGTCGTCAAGGTCAAGGTGATCGACCGGACCGCGCTGATCCTCGACATCTTCGCCCAGCACGCCACCTCCCGCGAGGGCAAGGCGCAAGTCGCCCTCGCGCAGATGGAATACATGCTCCCCCGGCTGCGCGGCTGGGGTGAGTCGATGTCCCGGCAGGCCGGTGGTCGCGCGGGCAGCAACGGCGGCGTCGGCCTGCGCGGTCCCGGGGAGACGAAGATCGAGACGGACCGGCGGCGCATCCGCGAGCGGATGGCGAAGCTGCGCCGCGAGATCAAGGGCATGAAGGCCGCGCGCGACACCAAGCGCAGCCACCGCCTGCGCAGCGAGATCCCGTCGGTCGCGATCGTCGGCTACACCAACGCCGGCAAGTCCAGCCTGCTCAACGCCCTCACCGGCTCGGGTGTGCTGGTGCAGAACGCACTCTTCGCGACGCTGGATCCGACCACCCGTCAGGCCGCGTTCGAGGACGGACGCGAATACGTGCTCACCGACACCGTCGGTTTCGTGCGGCACCTGCCGACCCA
Source organism: Prescottella sp. GW823-FHT02E09 (assembly GCF_058797375.1). Lineage (NCBI taxonomy): Bacteria > Bacillati > Actinomycetota > Actinomycetes > Mycobacteriales > Nocardiaceae > Rhodococcus > Prescottella sp. GW823-FHT02E09. The sequence continues at coordinate 534,888 of NZ_JBXAJP010000002.1, read as the reverse complement.
GCTGGTCGAGGCGTTCCGGTCGACGCTCGAGGAGGTCACCGACGCCGACCTGCTGCTGCACGTCGTCGACGGCTCCGATCCGTTGCCGACCGACCAGATCAAGGCCGTCCGCGAGGTCATCACCGAGGTGATCCGCGAGAACGATACGACCGCTCCGCCCGAGTTGATCGTGGTAAACAAGATCGACGCTGCGGACCCGGTGGTACTGACCCAGCTGCGCGGGCTCCTGCCCGGCGCGGTGTTCGTGTCCGCCCGAACCGGGGAGGGCATCGATGAGCTCCGCACGCGACTGGGCGAGATCGTTCGACGACCGGAGGTCGAGGTCGACGTTCTGGTGCCCTACTCACGGGGCGACCTCGTCGCACGCATCCACTCGGACGGCCAGATCCTCGACACCTCCCACGAGGAGGACGGCACCCGCATGCGAGTGCGGGTCCCGGAGTCGCTCGCCTCTGCACTGGTCGAGTACGCGGGGCGTGGGTAGCCGTCGCGGCACGATCCGGCTGTCGCTCGCCGGTGCCGTGCTCACGCTCGTTCCGTCGATGCTGCTGGCGGCGCCGGCGACCGCGCAGAGTTCCGGTTCCGGAGTGCTGGTGACCGGTGCACAGTTCGCGCCGGTCTGCACGCCGGTGGATGCGGCGCTCGCCGAGCTGTCGGGGCTGGCGGTGTCGGGCGGACAGACCTACGGGATCGGCGACAGCGGGACCGACGACGCCGTCGTGGTGATGGACGGCGACTGTGCGGTCACCGCCGAGCTGCCGGTGCCGGTGGACCCGTACGACATCGAGGACATGGGTGTCGGCCCGGACGGCCGTCTGTGGCTGTCGGACACCGGTGACAACGAGCGCATCCGCTCCACTGTCGCGCTGATCGACCTCGACCCGGCGACCGGCGCGGGGCAGCTGCACCGACTGACGTACCCGGATGGCGCGCACGACGCCGAGGCGCTGCTGATCCAGCGTGACGGTGTCCCGCTGATCGTCACCAAGGAAGTGCTCGTCGCGAACGGGATCTACCGCCCGGCCGGCGCGGCCACGCTCGATGACCTGGCGTCGCCCGGACCCACGCCGCTCGAGCGGGTCGGCGAGGTGCGTCTGGGCCCCACCACCACGCCGGGCGGACCGGTACCGGTCGGTGGGTCCACCCTCGTCACCGGCGGCGCGGTGAGCAGCGACGGCACGGTCGCCGCACTGCGCACTTACACCGACGTCTATCTGTTCTCGGCACCCGACGGTGATCTGGCGCGGGCGCTGACGACCACCACGCCCGTGCGGGTCGCGTTGCCGCACCAGCCGCAGGGCGAGGCGATCGCGTTCACCCCCGACGGCGACCTGCTCGCGGGCTCGGAGTCCGCCGGTGGCGCGCTGCCCCCGGTTCAGATCCTGAGGGGCGCAACGGAACTGGCTCAGAACAACAGCTGGTCCGGTGGTTCGGTGTCACTGTCGGCGTCGGAGAACCACGCCCAGGACCCCGCGCAGGCGGCCGACGAGCCCACCGAGGAGTCCTCGGCTCCCCGGTGGTCCACCGCGGTCCTCGCCGGTGGTGCGCTGGTCGCGGGGCTTGCCACGTTCGCCCTGGTGCGGCGCCGATCCCGTTCCTAGCGGTCGGGTCGGTCAGGACTTCCTGATCAGGTCGGCGCAGTGCTCGCCGATGAGCATGGTGGTGATGTTCGGGTTCACCGCGACGATCTTCGGCATCACCGAGGCGTCCGCGACCCGCAGGCCCTCCATGCCTTTGACCCGCAACTGCGGGTCGACCGGTGAGTCCGAGTCGGGTCCCATCCGCACCGTGCCGACCGGGTGGTAGACAGTGTTGTGGGTGCGCCGGATGTAGTCGGCGATCTGCTCGTCGGTCCGGACGTCGATGCCGGGGAACAACTCCCGGCCCGCCCAGTCGGCCATCGCCGGCTGAGCGACGATCTCGCGGGCACGGCGGATGCCCTTGATCATGATGTCCATGTCGTAGGGGTCGGTGAAGTACCGCGGATCCACCTTCGGCTTGTCCCGGAAGTCGATGCTGCGCAGTCGCACGGTGCCTCGGGATCGCGCGTGGGTGACGTTGGGGGTCAGGCAGAACGCATTCTCCGACGTCGGGTAACCCTGCCGCACGGTGTGCATGTCGAACGGCACCGAGCCGTAGTGGAACATCAGGTCGGGTCGGTCGAGGTTCTCCTCGGTGGGGGAGAAGATGCCGATCTCCCACCACTGCGTCGACCGGGTCACCATGGGCTGCTTCGCCTCCCACTGGATCACGCCCTCGGGGTGGTCCTGCAGGTTGCTGCCCACCCCGGGTGAGTCGACGAGCACATCGATGCCCATCTCCCGCAGGTGCCCGGCCGGTCCGATGCCTGACAGCATGAGCAGCTTCGGGGAGTCGATCGCCCCCGCCGACAGGATCACCTCCCGCCGCGCCGAGATCCGTCGGGAGTGGATGCCGTCCTTCAGCAGCACGTCGACGCCGACGCAGCGGCCGTTCTCCACCGGCAGCTTCTTCGCCCAGTGGTCGGTGAGGATCGTCAGGTTCTCCCGATCCAGGATCGGGTGCAGGTACGACACCGACGACGACGAGCGGACGCCGTCCTCGCGGCCGTTGATCTGGAAGAAGTTGGCGCCGTTGACGATCGTCTCGCCCTCGTTGAACCGGGCCCGCGGGATGCCGGCCTGCTCGCACGCATCGAGGATCGCGATGCCGCAGGGATCGTTCGGGGGCACGTCACGCAGGATCACCGGGCCGTCGTGGCCGTGGTGGTCGCCGGGTCGGGAGTTGCTCTCCAGGCGCTTGATCAGCGGAAGGATCGCCTCGGCCTCCCACCCCGCGCAGCCCAGTGCACCGGCCCACTCGTCGAGGTCCTCGCGCGGCGGCCAGAACGCGATGCACGAGTTGTGCGACGAGCAGCCGCCGAGTACTCGCGCCCGGGCGTGCCGCATGAACGAGTTGCCGTGCTCCTGCGGCTCGATCAGATAGTCCCAGTCGTAACCGGATTCGAGCAGTGCCATCCAGTCCTCGAGAACCAGGATCTCGTCCAGCCCGACATCGCTCGGGCCCGCCTCGACCAGCGCGACCGTCACCGACGGGTCCTCGCTCAGCCGCGCCGCGACCGCCGCCCCCGCCGAACCGCCGCCGACGACGACGTAGTCGTACTCGTGTTCCTGCTGGGAGGTCATGGTCACTCCTTCTCCGGTCGCTCCGAGGTCCGGTCCGTGAACCATCCGCTCACCCCGGGATCGATGTTCTGATAGACGTGCTTGGCCTCGCGGTACTCGTCGAGACCCGTCGGGCCGAGTTCTCGGCCGAACCCGGACTCACCGAATCCGCCCCACTCCGCCTGCGGGAGGTAGGGATGGAAGTCGTTGATCCACACGGTGCCCGCACGCATCCGGTTCGCGACCCGCTGCGCCCGGCCCGCGTCCTGCGTCCAGACCGCGCCGGCCAGGCCGTAGCGCGTGTCGTTGGCGATCCGCACCGCGTCGTCCTCGTCGGTGAACGTCTCGACGGTCACCACCGGACCGAAGCCCTCGTCGACGACGACGGACATGCCCTGCCGGACGCCGTCGAGCACGGTCGGCAGGAAGTAGAAGCCGTTCGCCAGGTCGCCGGATCCCCACTCGCCGCCGCAGCGCAGCACCGCGCCCTCCTCGACGCCCTTGCGGACGTAGGCGGTGACCTTGTCGCGGTGGGCCGCCGAGATCAGGGGACCCGTCTCGGCGTCGTCGTCGAACGGACCGCCCAGGCGGATCTCGCGGGCGCGGGACACCAGTGCGTCGACGAACTCGTCGTGGATGGACTCCTCGACGATCAGTCGTGCTCCGGCCGAGCACACCTGACCGGAGTGCACGAACGCGGCGTTGAGGGCGTTGTCGACCGCGGCGTCGAACAAGGCGTCGGCGAACACGATGTTCGCGTTCTTGCCGCCCAGTTCCAGGGCCACCTTCTTCACCGTCGCCGCCGCGGTCGCCGCGATCCGACGTCCGGTGACCAGGCCGCCGGTGAACGAGACCATGTCCACGTCCGGGTGCTCCGACAACGGGGCCCCGGCCACCGCCCCCGCACCGAGCACGAGGTTCGCGGCACCGGCGGGCACGCCGCACTCGGTCAGCAGATCCATCAGCAGGATCGCGGTCGAGGGGGTGAGCTCACTGGGCTTGAGCACGAACGTGTTTCCGGCCGCCAGACACGGCGCGACCTTCCATGCGGCCTGCAACAGGGGGTAGTTCCACGGCGAGATCAGACCGCACACCCCGACTGGCTCGTACTGGATCCGGCTGAGTACGTTGGCGTCCCCGGCGTCGACGAGGCGTCCGGCGTCGGTGGCCGCGATCGAGCCGAAGTACTCGAAGCAGGCCGCGACGTCGTCCATGTCGATGCGACTCTCGACGATGCGCTTGCCGGTGTCGAACGACTCGGCGCGCGCGAACTCCTCCTTGCGTTCGCGGAGCCGGTCCGCGACCTTGCGGAGCACCCGGCCCCGCTCGCCCGCGACGGTCCGGGGCCACGGACCGGTGTCGAACGCCTCGCGCGCTGCCGCGATCGCCCTCTCGACGTCGACGGTCCCGGCCTCGGAGACCGTGGCAACGGGACTCCCGTCGGCGGGACAGCGGATGTCGCGGGTGTCGCCGGACTCGGCGGCGAACCAACGCCCGCCGATGAACAGGCTGGCTGCGGTGTCGGTCATGGCTGCATCACTCCAATGTCGGTGTGTGTCGGAGTCGGAGGAATTCGATGTGGCGCTCGTACTGGTCCAGGACGTCGCCGATGAGCTGCTCGCGGGTGTAACCCATGACGTCGTACTGCTGGCTGCCCTCGGTGAGGTACACCTCGAGGCGGTAGTAGGCGGCGTCCCCGCTGGCGGAGTTCATCGCGAACGACGGCATGTCCGTCTTCTCGGGCCACAGTTGGTATCGGAACGGCGGATCGTCGCCCATCTCGACGGTGAGGTCGAGGTGGGGAACCCCGGTCCTGTCCTCACGGTTGGCGGTGAGGTCGGCGGAGATGTCGCGGCCGGCGAGTTCGTCGACCACGGCCTGCAACGCCGGTCGCGCGGTCCGGTCGACGTACGCGCGCAGGTCCTTGGCGTCGGGGTAGGACAGGGTACGGGTGAGGCGCTGGCGCCACGTGCGCTGCACGCCGCGCTCGGGGCCGACCCGCTCGGACAGCGACGAGTGCAGGACCGCACGCAGGCTGTCCTCCCGGAAGCCTTCGGTGCGCAGCGCCCGGTGCAGGCCCGCCATGATCAGCAGCATCACGAACGAGAACGGCAGACCCATGATGATGGTCGCGTTCTGCAGTGTCGTGACGCCGCCGACGATGAGCATCGCCAGGGTCAGCAGACCAGTCGCGACGGCCCAGAAGATTCGCCCCCACTTGGGACCGTCCTCCTCCGGATCGCTCAGGTGGGACGTGAGATTGGTCAGCACCAGTGCGCCCGAGTCGGCCGACGTGACGTAGAACAGCAGCCCGGTGAACGTCGCGATGCCCGCACTGAACAGCGCGCCGGGGTACTGGTCGAGCAGCGAGTAGAACGCGCTCTCGGGAGCGGACATAGCGGTCTCGCCGAAGTCGCTGTTGCCGTCGATCACCACCGACAGCGCGGCGTTGCCGAAGATCGCGATCCACAGCGCGATGAACGCGAACGGGATGGTCAGCACCGCGCCGATGAACTGGCGGATGGTGCGGCCGCGTGAGATGCGGGCGAGGAACAGGCCGACGAACGGCGCCCACGCGATCCACCACGCCCAGAAGAACAGGGTCCACGAATTGAGCCATTCCTGGGGCGCGTCGAACGCGAAGGTGTCGAGCGACATCCCGGGGAGGCGGCTGACGTAGTCGCCGACGTTCATGACGATCGCGTCGAGTAGGAACCGCGTCTGCCGGCGAACAGGACGAACAGCATCAACGCGAGCGCGAGCAGCGCGTTCAGCTCCGACAGGCGTCGGATCCCGCGGTCGACGCCCGAGACGACGGACACCGTCGCCATCAGTACCGCGAGCGCAATCAACGCGACCTGCATGGCGGTGTTCTGCGGCAGGTCGAACATGAAGTGCAGCCCGTAGTTGAGCTGGACGACGCCGATGCCGAGGGAGGTCGCGATGCCGAAGATCGTGCCGATCACTGCCGCGACCTCGACACCGTCGCCGACGGCGCCCTTCACGCGCTTCCCGATCACCGGGTACAACGCCGATCGGATCGACAGCGGGAGCCCACGTCGGTACGCGAAGTACGCGAGGGAGGCGCCCATCAGGGCGTACATGGCCCATCCGGTGATGCCGTAGTGGAACAGCGTCCACACCACGGCTTGGCGGGCGGCCTCGGTGTTCTCACCCTCGCCGACCGGCGGCGCGAGGTACTGCGTCACCGGTTCGGAGACCGAGAAGAACATCAGGTCGATGCCGATACCCGCGGCGAACAGCATCGCGCCCCAAGTGAAGACGTTGTACCGGGGGAGCGAGTGGTTGGGGCCGAGTTTGATCTTCCCGTAGCGCGACAGTGCCAGGAACAGCACGAACACGATGATCAGGGTGGCGACGAGGAAGTACCACCAACCGAAGGCGCCCGAGATCCAGTCGACGACACTGCCGATGACGGCGTCGGCGTGGTCCGGTGCGATCATCGCCCATGCCGTGATCGCGACGATGATGGCCGACGAGATGTAGAAGACCGGCTTGTTGATCCCCGACTTCGACGTCTCGTCGACGGCGCCGGCCACCGGGAGGCCGTCGGTCAGCGAGGCCTCCGGTGGTTCTCGATCCGTAGTGCTCATGAGTCTCCTCGGTCCGGTTCTGCGTTCGGATCGCCACGGCCCGGCAGCACGAGTGGAATCCTCGAGCGGTATGTGAACGCCCGTCCGGCTGCTTGTCTGAAGCTACCGCCGACCTACTCGTCCCGCTGGGGAGTGGAGATCACGGCCGCGTCGTCCGGTCGCGGGGGGACGGGATCGGTGCGCGTCTCCGGGGTGGCCCTACTATTGGCCAACTGTGACGAGTAAAGAGGACAGCGTACGACGCGCGCCGGAGCAGCCGGAAGGATCCGGGATGTTCGGATGGGCGCTGCACGGCGACGGCCGACGGATCAGCGACGGTGCGGTGGTGGCACCGCACGAGCGGCTGTCGTGGCCACGCACCGTCGGCATCGGCATGCAGCACGTGATCGCCATGTTCGGCGCCACCCTGCTGGTGCCGACGATCACCGGCTTCCCGGTCACGACCACGCTGCTGTTCTCCGGCATCGGCACCGCCCTGTTCCTCATCCTCACCCGCGGGCGGATCCCCAGCTACCTCGGTTCGTCGTTCGCATTCATCGCGCCGCTGACGGCGGCCGCCGGTGACGGCCCCGCGGCGCAGCTCGGCGGCGTCGTCGCCGCCGGTGTGGTGCTGATGCTCGTCGGCGTCGCGGTCAAGCTCATCGGCGCCCGCGTCATCGACGCGGTCATGCCGCCGGTGGTGACCGGTGCCGTGGTCGCGCTGATCGGCCTCAACCTCGCGCCCACCGCGGCCGGGTCGTTCCAGGCGCAGCCGTTGATCGCGGCCGTGACCCTCCTCGGCATCCTCCTCGCCACGGTGATCGGGCCCGGCATCATCGGGCGCCTCGGCATCCTCATCGGCGTCGTGATCGGCTGGGTGTTCGCCGCCGTCACGGGCGGGCTCGCGGACGACCGCGTGGACGCGCTGCGCGAGGCCGCGTGGTTCGGTGTGCCGCACCTGCGTGGTCCGTCGTTCGATCTGTCCGTGATCCTGCTCGCGCTGCCCGTCGTGATCGTGTTGATCGCCGAGAACGTCGGCCACGTCAAGGCGGTGGCCGCGATGACGGGCCGGTCCCTCGACGATCTGGCCGGCAACGCCCTGTTCGCGGACGGTCTCGCGACCACCCTCGCCGGCGCCGGCGGCGGATCCGGAACCACGACCTACGCCGAGAACATCGGCGTCATGGCCGCGACCCGCGTCTACTCGACCGCGGCCTACTGGGTCGCGGCGGCGACCGCGATCGTCCTGTCCTTCTCGCCCAAGTTCGGTGCGCTCGTGTTCACCGTGCCCGACGGTGTCATCGGTGGCGCCACGATGGTGCTGTACGGCCTCATCGGCGTCCTCGGTGTACGCATCTGGATGGACGCCAAGGTCGACTTCACCGATCCCGTCAACCTCACGGTCGTGGCCACCGCGCTCGTCGCAGGCATCGGCAACCTGACACTGTCCATCGGGTCCGTCGAACTCGGTGGCATCGCATGGGGTTCGGTCGGCATTCTGGTCGCGTATCCGCTGATGCGCCGGCTGAATGCGCTGCGCCGCGCATAGCGGCCCCGTGCACGATTCGTGATCTGCGCCACGCGGTCACGAATCGTGCTCGTCTCGGTCATGGATCGATGCTGACCTTCGCTTTACGGTCATGTCGAGGAAGTAGGTCTGCTGCCGCGTGCCCGCGGCCGCCGGCAGACCGCCGTAGATCTCGACACGAGGAGACGCAGTGGAACGCACCCTGTTCGAACCGGAGCACGAACTGTTCCGGGAGTCCTACCGCAAGTTCCTCGATCAGCACGTCGCGCCCTTCCATGACCAGTGGGAGGAGCAGAACATCGTCGACCGGTCGGTGTGGATCGAGGCGGGCAAGCAGGGCTTCCTCGGCATGGCGGTGCCGGAGGAGTACGGCGGCGGGGGAGTCGAGGACTTCCGGTACAACGCGATCGTCACCGAGGAGACCACCCGCGGCGGCTACAGCGGCGTCGGCTTCATGCTCCACAACGACGTCGTCGCGCCGTACCTGATCAAGCTCGCCGACGAGGCGCAGAAGCAGCGCTGGCTGCCCGGATTCTGCTCCGGCGAACTCATCACCGCCATCGCGATGACCGAACCCGGCACCGGCTCCGACCTGCAGAACATCAAGACCCGCGCCGTCAAGGACGGCGATCACTGGATTCTCAACGGCGCCAAGACTTTCATCACCAACGGCATCAACGCCGACATCGTGATCGTCGTCGCATGTACCGACCCCGACAAGGGCGCCCAGGGCTTCTCGCTGCTCGTCGTCGAGCGCGGCATGGAGGGCTTCGAACGGGGGCGCAACCTCGACAAGATCGGCCTCAAGGCCCAGGACACCGCGGAACTGAGCTTCACCGACGTCCGGGTGCCGGCCGAGAACCTTCTCGGTGAGGAGGGCATGGGCTTCATCTACCTGATGCAGAACCTGCCGCAGGAGCGCCTGTCTATCGCGGTAGTGGCGGCCGCCGCGATGGAATCCTGCCTCGACATGACGATCCAGTACTGCCGCGACCGCAAGGCGTTCGGCAAATCGATCGGCAGCTTCCAGAACACCAGGTTCGTCCTCGCCGAGCTCGCCACCGAGACGACCGCCGTGCGGATCCTGGTGGACAAGTTCATCGAGCAGCTCAACGCGGGGACGCTCACCGTCCAGGAAGCCGCAATGGCGAAGTGGTGGACCACCGAGGCGCAGGTCAAGCTGATCGACCGGTGCCTGCAGCTGCACGGTGGCTACGGCTACATGCGTGAGTATCCGATCGCCAAGGCGTACATGGACTCTCGGGTCCAGACGATCTACGGCGGTACCACGGAGATCATGAAGGAGATCATCGGTCGCGGCCTGAATCTGGGCTGATCCACGAGATCCGACAACGGCGAAGGGGGCTCAGCATGATGCCGAGCCCCCTTCGCCGTATCGTTCCCGAGCCCGTCAGAGCTTGCGCATCACGGTGACGACCTTGCCGAGAATCGCGGCGTCGTTGCCGGGGATGGGATCGAACAGGGGATTGTGCGGCATGAGCCACACATCCTTGCCGGTGTGCTTGAACGTCTTGACGGTGGCCTCGCCGTCGATCATCGCGGCGACGATGTCACCGTTCTCCGCGACGTTCTGCTGACGCACGACCACCCAGTCGCCGTCGCAGATCGCGGCGTCGATCATCGACTCGCCCACCACCTTGAGCAGGAAGAGCGACCCCTGCCCGACCAGTTCGCGCGGCAGCGGGAAGACGTCCTCGACGGCTTCCTCGGCCAGGATCGGGCCGCCGGCCGCGATGCGCCCGAGCACCGGCACGAACGTCGGGGCCGGCAGTTCGTCGGTGGACTTCATGGCCGCGGACGCGCCCGTCGCCGGCCGCGTGTCGTCCAGTCCGTCGAGAGTGTCGAGTCCCCGGACATCGACCGCGCGCGGCCGGTTCGGGTCACGCCGCAGGAAGCCCTTGCGCTCGAGCGTGCGCAACTGGTGCGCGACCGACGACGTGGAGGTGAGGCCGACCGCGTCGCCGATCTCGCGGATGCTCGGCGGGTAGCCGCGCTCGGCGACCGACGTCCGGATGACCTCGAGAACCCTGCGCTGACGGTCGGTGAGCTGGGTGGCGTCGAGTGCGGCGCCTCCAGGCTGGACGTCGTCGGACGATGTGCGTCCGGACTTGCCGGAGGAACTCGAACTGTCGTCCTTCATGGCGCGTGGCCTCCTTCGCGGCTCCATCGGCTGGTCTGTGTGTTCTGCCACGAATCTATCCCGATCATCCCACTACTTCAAACATCTGTTCGACCTGTGTCGCCGGAAGTGCTGACTTTGTCGCAGTCGCGTGGTAGAAATCGAATATGCGTTCTATCGAACGCATGATCGAACACTGGTTGTTCGGATCGTTCGCGATATGTCCGGATTAAGCGCTACACGTCCGGTTCGCGTCTGTCCGACGAGTGGAAACCGCTCGACGACTCGCTGGGAGGGTTCGGATGGGAATCGCACTTTCGGGGAACGGATCGGTCGGTGGGACGCCGACGTGGCGCCGGGACGTCTACGTGCGGGCGGACGCATCCGGCGTGATCATCGACCGCGGTGCGGCGCGTGAGTACCGCCCGGCGCGGATCCGGCCTGCGGATTCGCAGCGGCCTGCGGCCGGCTTCGTGCACTACGACGCCGTGCCGCGGCACGGCTCGCGCGGATCCCGGGTGTCGGGCACATCGCACCCGTCGCACGATCATCGCCGCCCGCAGTCGCGATTCTCGGGGCTGTCGGCGATCGTCGCGACAGTGGTCGTCACCGTCGGCGTCGTCGTGGGTCTGGATGCGCTCGCGAACCTGGCCGCCGGTGAGCCCGGGGCGGCAGCCTCGGTCGCCGACACGGTGCAGGTGCAGGGAGCAGGGTCGTCCGCGAGGTGACCGGGTTCCGGTCGTGAATGGAGGAGGCGTTCGATCATGGTGCTGCCGGCACGGCCGGAATCGGCGCTGATTCGCCTGGGTACCCGGGAGTCGCTGCCGGTATGGGCGGGGCGGGTATCCTCGAATCCTGTCAGTCACACCACATCGCGTGGTCGCGTCGATATCGTGTCTCCCCTGCGTGAGTCGGTTCTGTTGGAACCGGCATCGGTCGAGAAGCGGCGCAGCGGCCACGATGGCTACGAAGGAATCACCATGCACTGCCCGTTCTGCCGGCATCCCGATTCGCGCGTGGTCGATTCCCGAGAGGCTGACGAGGGCGCGGCGATTCGCCGTCGGCGCTCGTGCCCGGAGTGCGGCCGTCGCTTCACGACCGTCGAGACGGCGGTGTTGGCCGTGGTCAAGCGCAGCGGCGTCACCGAGCCGTTCAGTCGGGAGAAGGTGGTCCAGGGGGTGCGCCGCGCGTGCCAGGGCCGCCAGGTCGACAACGACGCGCTGAACCTGCTGGCCCAGCAGGTCGAGGACGCCGTCCGTGCGTCGGGGTCTCCCGAGATCCCCAGCCACGAGGTCGGATTGGCCATCCTCGGTCCGCTGCGTGACCTCGACGAGGTCGCGTACCTCCGCTTCGCCTCGGTGTACCGCTCCTTCAGCTCCGCGGAGGACTTCGAGCGCGAGATCAAGGACCTGCGTGCCCACCGCGAAAGCCGCACCGCCGGGCTGGCGGAGGCGGAGTCCGTCGCCGAGTGACACGGCCGGGTCGGCTCGGACGCGAGGCTACCGTCGGATCGCGTCGATCGCCTTGAGCACCCGCTTCTCCGATACAGGGATCGCGGTGCCCAGCGACTGTGCGAACAGGCTCACCCGCAACTCCTCGATCTTCCACAGGATCTCGTTGACGTCGTCGTCTCCTCGACGCTCCTCCGGCAGTGCCGAGAGCATCCGGTCGTAGGCGGCGTACACACGATCGAGGGCGTCCATGCCCGCCTGGTCGCGCTGTGCGCTGCCGGGCAGCGACTCGAGCCGCAGCGACGCGGCCGCCAGATACCGTGGCAGGTCCTTCAGCCGTTTGGAGCCTAGTTCCGTGACGAACCCGGGGAACAGCAACGATTCGCGCTGCTCGCGTACGTCGTCGGCGGCCTCGCCGACGGTTCGGTCGAGGATGACCGACAGTCGATGTGCCTCCGCGAGTGCCGGCAGCAGCAGGCGCAGCAGACGTGTGACACGGGTGGCGAGCTGTGCGCGGACCTTCCCGGTCAACGTCTCGAACTCGGCGGGATCGAGCACGGGGCCACCGTTCTCGGCGATCAGCTCGTCGACCGCGCATGCGCGACAGTCCTCGAGGAGCGCATCGAAGGTGCCGTCCGGGTTCTGCCCGAGCGCGAGCCGGTCGGCGTTGCTCATCCCGTTGGTCACCGACTTGGCCTGCGTCGGAACCGCGTTCAACAGCAGCTGTCGGGTGCCGGCGCGCATCGCGGCGCGCTGCGCGGCCGGGGTGGTGAGCACCCGCACGGCGACGCCGTGCGCCTCGGGGACCAGCGCCGGGTAGCCGGTCACCTTCTGCCCGCCCAGGGTTCGGGTCACCGACGACGGCAGGGTGCCCAGGGTCTGCGCCGTCCAGACCGGTGCCGGGGCTCGCTCCGTGGTCGAGGTGGCCTTGGCGACCTCGACCTCCACGCGCGGTGCCAGCGACCGGCGCAACGCGGCCAAGCTCTTGTCCTTGCCGAGAACCCTGCCCTTCTCGTCCACTGCGGCGAACGTCATTCGCAGATGCGGCGGCAGTGACGCAACGTCGAAGTCCGTCGGTTCGATCCGGCACGAGCCCAGCCGCGACAACTCGCGCGCCATCGCGTGGACCAGCGACTCGGATCGAGGCTTGACGGCGGCGAGCGCGGCGGCGGCGAAGTCCGGAGCGGGCACCACCTGGCGCCGCAACTGCTTCGGCAGCGTTTTGATCAGCGCGGTGACCAGTTCGGTGCGCATGCCGGGCACCAGCCAGTCGAAGCCCACCGGCCGCAGGCCCGCGAGCAGCGCCACCGGGATCCGTGCGGTGACGCCGTCGTCCTCGGTACCGGGCTCGAACTGGTATGTCAGCGGGAACTGGATGTCGCCCTGGCGCCACGCATCGGGGTAATCGCCCTCGAGCACGGCGGCGGAGTCCGCGTTGACCACCGTGGCGGTGGTGAAGTTCAGCAGATTCGGATCCGAGCGTCGCGCCTGCTTCCACCACGTGTCGAAGTGCTTGGCGGACACCGCTTCCGGGCCGACCCGCTCATCGTAGAACTCGAACAGGGTCTCGTCGTCGACGAGGATGTCGCGTCGCCGGGCCCGGTGCTCGAGTTCCTCGACATCGTCGAGGAGCGCGCGGTTGGCGTGGAAGAACTTGTGCTGCGTCTGCCACTCGCCCTGCACCAGCGCGTGCCGGATGAACAACTCACGCGAGGTCTCCGGGTCGATCGTGCTGTAGGTGACGGGCCGGCCGGTGACGAGCGGAACGCCGTAGAGCGTGACCCGCTCGTACGCCATCGCGCACGCACGTTTGGTGGACCAGTGCGGCTCCGAATAGGTGCGCTTGACCAGGTGCGGGGCCAGCTTCTCGGCCCACTCGGGTTCGATGCGCGCGGCCATCCGCGCCCACAGCCGTGACGTCTCGACCAGTTCGGATGCCATCACCCAGCGGGGCGGCTTCTTGAACAGGCCGGAGCCGGGGAAGATCGCGAACCTGCTACCGCGGGCGCCGAGGAAGTCGCGCTTGTCGCCCTCACGCAGTCCGATGTGCGACAGCAGACCCGCAAGCAGTGACTGGTGGATCAGGGACTCAGCCGCGTCGGAGGCCCCGGACGCGCCGGAATCGGCTGTCTCCCAGCCGAGCCCGCGGGTGATCTGGCGGAGCTGGCCGTGCAGGTCCTGCCACTCGCGGATCCGCAGCCAGTGCAGAAACTCGTTGCGGCACATCTTGCGGAACTGATTGGAGCTGAGGTCTTTCCGCTGCTCGCGCAGGTACTCCCACAACTTCAGATAGGCCATGAAGTCGGAGTTCTCGACATTGAAGCGGGCATGCTTCTCGTCGGCGGCCTGCTGGAACTCGGCAGGCCGCTCGCGCACGTCCTGGATGGACAGCGCGGACACGATCACCAGCATCTCGCGTAGGCAGCCGTTGCGGTGCGCCTCGACGAGCATCCGCGCCATCCGTGGATCGACCGGCAACTGTGCCAGTTCGCGGCCGGTCGCGGTGAGTTCGGGGCCCGCCGGCTTGTCGCCGTCGGTCTTCGTCGCGGCCTTGTCGCCCTGGGCGATCGCACCGAGTTCCTCGAGCAGCGCCACACCGTCGCGAATCGCCCGCGGGTCCGGCGGCTCCACGAACGGGAACGCCTCGATGTCGCCGAGCCCGAGCGCGGTCATCTGCAGGACCACCGATGCGAGGTTGGTGCGCAGGATCTCCGGCTCGGTGAAAGCGGGCCGGGACTCGAAGTCGTCCTCCGCGTAGAGGCGGATACAGATTCCGTCCGCGACACGGCCGCATCGTCCGGCACGCTGCCGGGCCGAGGCCTGCGAGATCGGTTCGATCGGCAGGCGCTGCACCTTGGTGCGCACCGAGTAGCGCGAGATGCGCGCGGTGCCCGGGTCGACCACGTAGCGGATACCCGGCACTGTCAGCGACGTCTCGGCCACGTTGGTGGACAGCACCACCCGGCGACCGGTGTGGGGTGAGAACACCCGGTGCTGTTCCGCCGCCGACAGGCGGGCGTACAGCGGCAGGATCTCGGTGTTGCGGTACTTGCGGTCCCGCAGCGCGTCGGCGGTGTCGCGGATCTCGCGCTCGCCGGACAGGAACACCAGGATGTCGCCGTCACCCTCGGCGGCGAGTTCCTCGACGGCCTCGCACACCGCATCGACGGGATCGCGGTCGAAGGTCTGCTCGCCCACCTCGACGGTCAGCGGTCGGTAGCGCATCTCCACCGGGAACGTCCGGCCCGACACCTCGACGATGGGCGCCGGCACGCCGTCCACCGCGAAGTGCTCGGCGAACCGCTCCGGGTCGATGGTGGCCGAGGTGATGATCACCTTGAGGTCGGGACGCCGGGGCAGCAGCTGCTTGAGATAGCCCAGGATGAAGTCGATGTTGAGACTGCGCTCGTGGGCCTCGTCGATGATGAGCGTGTCGTACCGGCGCAGCATCCGGTCCCGCTGGATCTCGGCGAGCAGGATGCCGTCGGTCATCAGCTTGACCAGCGTCGAGTCGGATACCTGGTCGGTGAAGCGGACGGTGTAGCCGACCGTGTCGCCGAGTTCCCGGCCCACCTCCTCGGCGATCCGCTCGGCGACCGTGCGGGCCGCCAGACGGCGAGGCTGGGTGTGCCCGATCATGCCGCGAATGCCGCGACCCAATTCCATACAGATCTTGGGGATCTGGGTGGTCTTGCCGGAACCCGTCTCGCCGGCGACGATCACCACCTGGTGCGAGGCGATCGCCGCCGCGATGTCCTCGCGACGTTGCGTGACCGGCAGCGATTCCGGGTACGTGATCGGCGGGACCTGCGCTCGGCGGCCCTCGACGCGCAGCTCGGCCGCGGAGATCTCGTCGGCGAGTGCGGCGAGCGCGGACGGGGACTTGGCGCGGTCGAGGCGTCGGCGAAGCCGGTGCTCGTCGCGGAGAGTGAGTGCGCCGAGCCGCTTCCTCGCCTCGCGGCGATCGAACCCGGTCTCGGCTGCTGATGGTGATGTCGACATGCTCCGCACAGCCTATCGAAGCGCGCAACGGCAATTCCGGCTGGAACCGCCCGGGCCGTGCGAACATACGCGCATGACCGCCGTCACACCGGGTGCCGCGATCCGGCGGACCCACCCCCTCTTCCGCGTGCTGCGTCTCGCGTTCGGCGCCCTCGGGATCGTCGCGCTGGCATGGATTCCGCTCCGCAACATCGACGAACCGGCCTTCTCCGTCGCGAACTACTTCAGCTACTTCACGATCCTGAGCAATGTTCTCGCGGCACTGGTGCTGCTGGTGGGCGCCGTGCGGGACCCGCAGGACACCCGATGGCAACTGGTGCGTGGCGCGGCGACGGTCTACATGGTGATCACCGGCATCATCTACGCGGTCCTGCTCGCGAACGTCGACGTCATGCTGCAGGACCGGTGGATCAACGACGCGCTCCACCGCATCCTGCCGCTGGTGCTGCTCCTCGACTGGATCGTCAACCCGCCGCGCGCTCGGATCACGGACCGGCAGTCGCTGAGCTGGCTCGCGTTCCCCGTCGTCTACGGGGTGTACACGCTGATCCGGGGGCCGATCGTGGACTGGTATCCGTACCCCTTCATCGACCCGCGCGAGCAGGGATACCTGCAGCTCGCGATCGGCCTGGTCGTGCTGCTCGTGGCGATGACGCTGATGGCGCTCGCGGTCAACGCCGCCGGGCGACTGGGCCGGCGGTGGCGCGGCCTCGGCGGCGACGAGCCCGATCCGGTTTCCGTGGCATAGTCGCGGAAAACGGCACGCGACCGGCGAGCACGATCGAAGGGGTAGAACGCGGATGAGTGGAGCACTGTGGCACGGGTTCGCCGACATGGGGGCGGTGCAGCGCGACGGCGCGTTCGTCGTCACCCGCGGTGAGGGCGCCTACATCTGGGACGACGCGGGGACGCGCTATATCGACGCCACGGCGGGACTGTGGTTCACCAACGTCGGGCACGGGCGCACCGAGATCGCCGACGCCGTGGCCGCGCAGCTGTCGAAGGTGGCGCACTTCTCGAACTTCGGCGACTTCACCTCCGACACCACGGTGGCCCTCGCGGAGCGTCTGGCCGCCATCGCCCCGGTGCCCGGCTCCAAGGTGTTCTTCACCTCGGGAGGTTCCGACTCGGTCGACTCGGCCGCCAAGCTCGCCCGCCGGTACTGGAACGAGGTCGGCCGGTCGTCGAAGAAGCTGATCGTCGGACGACAGAAGGCCTATCACGGCATGCACGTCGCGGGCACCGCGCTCGCCGGGATCCCGGTCAACCGGGAGGGCTACGGCGAGCTCATGGCCGACGCCCGCACCGTGCAGTGGGACGACGCGAAGGGACTGCTCGAGTTGATCGAGCGGGAGGGCGCCGACGCGATCGCGGCGTTCTTCTGCGAACCGATCATCGGTGCGGGCGGCATCTATCTGCCGCCCGAGGGCTATCTGAGCGAGGTCCGCGAGATCTGTCGGGAACACGACATCCTGTTCGTCGTGGACGAGGTCGTCACCGGGTTCGGCCGCATCGGCGGATCGTGGTTCGCCTCGACGCGCTTCGACCTGCAGCCGGACATGATCACGACCGCCAAGGGGCTCACGTCGGGGTACGTGCCGATGGGTGCGGTGTTCGTCGCGCCGACGGTCGCGGAACCGTTCTTCGGCGGGGGAGTGTGGTGGCGGCACGGGTACACCTACGGCGGTCATGCCGGGGCCGCGGCCGCGGCGATGGCCAATCTCGACATCGTCGAGCGGGAGAACCTCCTCGGCGAGTCGAAGCGGCTCGAGGCGTCGCTGCACGAGCATCTCGCCCCGCTCGCAGAGCACTCGCGGGTCACGGAGGTGCGCAGCGGGCTCGGCGCGGTCGCCGCCGTCCAACTGGCCGATCCCGCGGAGGCGCTGCCCTTCGTGAAGACGCTGCGCGAGTTCGGGATCTCCGGTCGCGCGGCCGGTCAGGGCGCGATGCAGTTCTCGCCGTCGTTCGTCATGACCGACGAGCAGGTCGCCGAGATGGCGGCCGGGGTGGCCAAAGCGCTCGGCTGAACCGGCTCAGCGGCGCCGCAGCAGTCGCGACAGTCGCTGCCGCAGTGACGGTTTCGTGTCGACGAGCTCGACGACGGTCCGGTCCGCGGCCGCCGACGCCTGTGCGAAACGGGTGTGCAGGCGGTCGCGGACCTCGTCGGGTGTGTATGCGCGGCGCTGTCGTTCGGCGCGCACCGCGAGCGCGCCCGTGGCCGCGACGCCGAGGGCGCCGGCCAGTCCGAGGGCCTTCCACAGATGTCTGCTGTCGATGCGCATCGCTCTAGGCTAGGTGGATGACTCGGCGGACGCATCCATCACAGGTCAGCCTCGACGACGCGGTGGAAGCGACCCGCACGGGCGACATCTGGATCTTCCGCGGGCAGTCCGGCGCCGACCGGGCGATCCAAACCCTGACGAACAGTCCCGTCAACCATGTCGGCATGTCCGTCGTACTCGACGACCTCCCGCCGCTGATGTGGCACGCAGAGCTCGGGCACTCCCTGCAGGACATGTGGATGGGCAAGTTCCAGCGCGGCGTCCAGTTGCACGACCTGCGTGCGGCGGTCCAGGTGTGGGGTGCCCGTTACGGGCAGCGCGGTTGGTTGCGTCAGCTGGCCCACCCCGTGACCCGTGAGCAGGAGGATGCGCTGCTGCGCACGATCGCGCGGCTGGACGGCACGCCGTTCCCGTCGACGGCGAAGCTGGCGACGCGGTGGTTCGGCGGCCGCCTGCCGTCGTTGCGGTCCCGCGGCAACCGCGAATCGGGTGCGGGTGCGGAGAGTGCCTACTGCGCCGAGGTGGTGGCGTCCACGTTCGAGGCGATGGGCCTGCTGACCGGCGAGCGCAAGACCAACTGGTACGACCCGGGCCGATTCTGGAGCGGCGACCGGCTGCCGCTCGCGCCGGGGGTGGAACTGGGCGACGAGATCGAGGTGCTGCTGAGTGCCGCCGATCTCGCGGCGGGGGACCTGAGACGCGGCTGACCGTGTGACCCACAGCACGGAACTACCGTGTTGGTCATCACATAACAAGTGGATAACGACCGGTCTGCCGAGTTGCGGACACGCCGAGAGGTTCTGCGGAAACGGTGACGGCGGAGCGAAGTACCTGGACGGCCGTACCGAAATCACGGCTCGTGACCTTTCCGTGACCGTCCCCTAACGTCGTCTCCGGCTCGAACCACACGAGCCACGCCGGTCCGCCGCTGCACGATCCTGCCCCGCGGTCCGGACACCCGAAACCTTCGAGGGGGCAGGGGTGAGGCGGATGGAACTCCGCCCGGCACGGTCGGCGCGAGAGCGCCGTCTCACCCGCAGGAGCGGAGAGGATCCACTCGTTATGACCAGCTTCACGATCAAGCGCGCCCTGGGCGCAGCAGTTGCCACCGGCGCCGTCGTCGCCATCCCGCTGGCGATCGGCACCGGCACCGCATCGGCAGCCGGCAGCCACGACTGGTCCGGTGTCGCCGAGTGCGAGTCGTCCGGCAACTGGGCGGCCAACACCGGCAACGGTTACTACGGCGGCCTGCAGTTCTCCCAGAGCACGTGGGAGGCGTACGGCGGCAGCGGAAGCGCCCACAACGCGAGCCAGGCCGAGCAGATCCGCGTCGCCGAGAACGTCCTCGACGGCCAGGGCGTCGGTGCGTGGCCGGTGTGCGGCCAGTACCTCACCGGCGGCAGCACCCCCGGTGCCTCGGTCGAGTCGATCGCGCAGCCCGCCCCGGCCCCGGTCGTCACGCAGGCTCCCGTCCAGCAGCAGGTGAACGAGTGGGCGCAGACCCTGCCCGCCGGTGTCGGCGCCTACGTCGTCCAGCTCGGCGACACGCTGTCGCAGATCGCCGCGAACCACGGTGTCTCGCTGGAGAACCTCGCCAGCCAGGTCACCAACCCCGATCTGATCTTCCCGGGGCAGAGCCTCTCCCTCTGATCGGCCCCGCGCCGAACAGCTCGCAGCCCCGCCGGTGTCCCCCTCCCGGCGGGGCTGTGTCATGTCGCAGGCACGGTGCAGTCCCATCGCACGACCTGTCGTCGTAACGATCGGTCTCCTCGATCCGACGGTTCGGGTACCACCTCTCGAACTCGAAGGAGTCATCGTGACCCGATCTGTTCGACGCGCCGCCGCGGCGTTCGCCGCCCTGGCCGCCCCGCTGGTGCTTGCCACGTCACTCGGTGCGGGTGCCGCGGACGCGGCGCCGTGGAAGTTCGGCCCCGTCTATCGGGGTGAATTCTCGGGCGAGGGCGCCGAGTATCTGTGCAACAAGGCGCTGTCGCTCGAGAAGGCCTATCGGGCGGTGGTCATCGAGCCCTGCACCTACGATGCCGCCGAGGACGTGTGGTACCGCGTGGTGTTCGCCCCTGACATCGTCGGCTTCGGCAGCAGCAGCTGAGTCTCTCGTCGGATCCGGTCAGGCGTTCGGTGTGCGGCGGTTCAGGCCGTGATCGTGCGTTCGGACCGCACCCGGCCACCGACCTCGACCCAGTCGTCGTGGCCGAACGTGGTCCGGATCTGCGAACCCCGTCCCTGTCTGATGAGCAGGGAGCGACGCAGGTGCGCCGTGATGTGGACGGCGGCCGAACCGGTGGCCTCGTCCTCGGGTATGCCGAGCCCGGGGGCGAACATCCGGGATCGGATCCGGCCCTCGAACTCGTCCTCCCACGCCCACACGTAGTGGTGGCCGGAGGTGAAGTCGTGCGCGCGGGCGGCGAGGACGTCCGCGACGTCCGGCATCGGGTACAGCGCGAACTCGGGCGCCCAATCGGCCTGTGCGCGAACCCAGGTCGCGCCGTGGCGCTCGCACGTGGCGACGCGGCCCGCGGGTACGTCGAGGGCCGCGACGCCCAGACCCTGCTCGCCGAGCCACCACGCCAGGCCCACGGTGGGATGCCCGGCGAAGGGCAGTTCGGCGACCGGCGTGAAGATCTGTGCCCGGGCGGTGTCGTCGCCGCGCCGGGGGAGATCGACGAAGACGGTCTCGCTGAAGCCGAGGTGCTTCGCGAGTGCCTGACGCCGGGAGACGTCCACGGCCGCGGCGTCGACGATGCCCAGTGGGTTCCCGTGCTTGCCGTCGGCGTCGGTGAATACGCGGACGACGTGAACCTCGATCGGCATGGGGCCCAGACTAACTCCATCGACGAGCGAAGGCCCGGCACGCGACGTGACGTCGTGTGCCGGGCCTTCGCTCGAACGGGGACCGATCAGGCGAGCGTCTCGCTCGCGACGACGGCCTGGGCGACACCCTGGAGAGTCGCGGCGACCTTGACGGACTCCCAGACCTGCTCCTTGGTGAGGCCTTCCTTGCGCACGACAGCGTCGTGTGCGGCGGTGCAGTCGTGGCAGCCGTTGATCGTCGACACCGCCAGCGACCACAGCTCGAAGTCGGCCTTCTCGACGCCGGGGTTGCCGATGATGTTCATGCGAAGACCCATACGCACCTGAGCGAACTCGTCACCGAGGAAGCTCTTGGCGCGGTAGGCGACGTTGTTCATGCCCATGATCGATGCGGCACCGAGAGCGGCGTTGTAGGCCTCCGCCGACAGCACGTCGGCGGCTTCCTCCGCGATCTCCTTGAGCACGGTCGCCGACTTGGTGGCGGCCGCGCAGGCGAGGAAGGTGCCCCACAGCTGCTGCTCGTTGAGTTCCGTCGAGCGTGCGAGGGAGCTCAGGTTGAGCTTGAGATCCTTGGCGTACTCGGGAAGCGAGTTCTTGAGGTTCTCGACCGACATGGGTCAGACACCCTCGGTCATGAGAGCGCCCGCGTCGATGGTCGGATCGCCCTTCTTCCAGTTGCACGCGCACAGCTCGTCGGACTGCAGGGCGTCGAGGACGCGCAGGACCTCGTCGACGTTGCGGCCCACGGAACCGGCCGTGACGGACACGAACTGGATCTCGTTGTTCGGGTCGATGATGAAGGTCGCGCGGTCCGCGACACCGTCGGCGTTCAGGACGCCGGTGGCCTCGGCCAGCTCGCGCTTGAGGTCCGAGAGCATCGGGAAGGGGAGGGTCTTGAGGTCCTCGTGCTGTGCACGCCACTGGAAGTGGACGAACTCGTTGTCGACCGAGGCGCCGAGCACCTGGGCGTCGCGATCCGCGAACTCGTCGTTCAGCTTGCCGAACGCGGCGATCTCGGTGGGGCACACGAACGTGAAGTCCTTGGGCCAGAAGAAGACGACGCGCCACTTGCCGGCGTAGTCGTCACTGGTGACGGTGGTGAAGTAGTCGTCGGGCTGCTTGGCGTCGACCTTGGACAGGTCGCCACCGATCACGGCGGTCAGGTTGTATGCCGGGAACTGGTCGCCGATGGTCAGCAGAGCCATGTGTCGTCCTCCTACTTGATTTGTGAACATCTGTCTGCGCAGGTCACACACCGTGGATCGGTGGTGGGCGCTACCTCGAGCGGGTCTGCGGTGGCTCTCGTCGGAGGCCCCGTGTCCTGCGCTCTTCGGTATGACTCCATAGTGCCCGAAACCTTTCAAAAGGTAAAGGTGATAGGTGGCACTACACTGATAGGTATGGCTGATGGGACTTATCAACCGACACTGTCACAGCTGCGTGCCTTTGTCGCGGTGGCGGAGTATCGCCACTTCGGAACGGCCGCAGCACGTTTGAGTGTGAGCCAACCCACACTTTCGCAGGCGCTGGCGTCCCTCGAGAACGGTCTGGGAGTCCAGCTGATCGAACGCAGCACCCGGCGTGTCCTGGTCACCGCGGCGGGGGAGCAGTTGCTCACCCAGGCCAAGCTGATCCTCGACGCCGCCGACGGTTTCGTAGCCGCAGCCGCCGGAGTCGGTGACCAGTTGGTCGGGCCGCTGCGCCTCGGGCTGATCCCCACCGTGGCCCCGTACGTGCTTCCGGCCCTGCTGCCCGCCCTCCGCACGAAGTATCCAGCCCTGGTGCCGCAGGTGATCGAGGATCAGACGGCCCGACTGCTCGAGGCGCTGCGCACCGGTGCGATCGACGTCGCGGTGCTGGCGCTGCCGTCCGAGGCGGCGGGGCTGATCGAGATTCCCTTGTACCGAGAGGATTTCGTTGTCGTGCTGCCGCGGGAGCATCCGCTCGCCGGTCGCGACGACCTGGCGCTCGACGTCCTCGACGAGTTGCCGCTGCTGCTCCTCGACGAGGGGCACTGCCTGCGTGATCAAACGTTGGATCTGTGCCGGTCCGTCGACGCGCACCCGCTGTCCGGCGACACCCGGGCCACGTCGCTTGCGACCGTCGTGCAGTGCGTCGCAGGCGGATTGGGCGTCACGCTGGTGCCGGACTCGGCGGTGCCCGTCGAGACCCGGCGCGGTGACCTCGCGACCGCGAGATTTGCCGCCCCGACGCCCGGCCGGACCATCGGGCTGGTGTTCCGCGCCTCGAGCGGGCGCGCCGACGGGTACCGGCAGCTCGCCGAGTTGCTTCGGGGCGCCGCACCGGCTGGAGTAGTCGCCGCGCTGGAGTGACTCGAGCGGCGGGCGCTCAGCGCCGCTTGCGGCCGCCCGGCTTGGCCTTACCGCCCGGCTTGGCCTTGCTGCCGGGCTTGCCGCGCCGCGAGTCCTTGGCGCGGGCCTTGCCGGACGTCGGAGCCGACTGCTTCGCGGTGCGCGCCGGAGCCGTCCGAGGCGCCGTGTCCTTGGTCTTCGGCGTCTCGTGTGGATTGGGTCCGCGCGAGGAGTTGGCGGTGCGCCCGCGGACGATGCCGATGAACTCCTCGACCAGTTCGGTGGTCCGGTCCTGGACCCAGGCCAGGCCCACCTCCGACTCCGGGGCGCCCGCGACCGGTCGATACGTCAGGTCCTTGCGGTGATGCAGTCGGGCCAGTGATTGGGGCACGATCAGGACGCCGACGCCCGCAGCGACCAACTCGATCGCGTCCCCGGTCGATGCCGGGCGGTCCAGCGCGGGCCGCCCGGGCAGCGCATCCCACGTGATCGGGGTGTCCAGTGGATCCAACACCAGTTCTTCGGCGAGGTCGGACAGCGTGACCTCGTCGGCCGCGGTGAACACGTGGTCCTTCGGCACCACGACGACCGGAGTCTCGGCGTACAGCGTGATGACGCTCAGGCCGTCGCGGTCGATCGGCAGTCGCACGAGCGCGGCGTCGGCGCGGTCGCCGAGCAGTGCCGCGGTGGACTCGGCAGCGGGCAGTGCCACCAACTCGAGCGGGGTGTCGGTGATGCGTTCGTTCCAGATGCGGACCCACTTGGCTGGGGTGACGCCGGGGACGTACGCGAGCCGGAACGGTCGGGGATCAGTCGCCTCTGTCACTCGGCAAGGCTACCTGCAGCGGTGGGTGCAGCCGCGCGGCGCGTGCTCGTTACCCTTGACGTATGACGTCGCAGAAGACCCCCCAGACGATGAAGCCCGCAACCGCGGCGAAGAAGCTGGGTGTGTACCTCCAGGCCACCCCCGCCGAGTTCCAGGACGGCGTGGTGACCCGCGACGAGCTCGACGAGTGGCAGACCAACCCGCCGGCATGGCTCACCGAGCTGCGCGCAGACGGCCCGCACCCGCGCCCCGTCGTCGCAGCCAAGCTGGGCGTGTCGATCTCGGGCCTGACCCGCGGTGGCATCGAGGACGCCCTGACCACCGAGCAGATCGAGGCGCTCCTGGCCGATCAGCCCGACTGGCTGGTGGCCGAGCGCGCCAACCTCGTCGAGGTCCGCAAGGAGGAGAAGCGGGTCAAGGAACTGCAGGCGGCCCGCCGCGAGGAATCCAACCGCCGGCCGCGCAACGCCGGGCCGTTCAAGCCCCAGAGCTAGCGTCGACGCTTTCCGTCGGGCTGTTGCTGCGGTCGCCGCTCGGCGGATGCCGCAGTAACGGCCCGACGTCGTCTCCGGACGGTCAGGTGTTCGACGGGACGGGCTGCGCGGAGTCGGCACGCCACTGGTCTCGGAGCAGTCGCTCACGTCCCAGCGCGCGGGTCTGCGTGATGGTGCCGGCGACGACGAGCACCACGTAGAGGGCGTACCACCACCATTCGTGCGTGACGGTCGCGGTGAGGGTTGCGTCGTCGAAGTCCGCCGTGTCGAACGTGCCGGCGAGCAGCATCACGCCGCCGGTGGCCGCGACCGCGCCACCGAGGACACTGACCACGACGAGCAGTACCGCGGGCAGGTTCACCGCCAGCGTGAGCGCCGCCAGCGCCACGCCGATCAGCACGCCCACCACAACGATCACCCAGTTCCAGGTCACGCCCAGCGCGGCCATCGCGGCCGCGCCGAGAGCGAACCCGACGGACGCCATCGTCAGTGTCACCGCCACCGCGTAGTACAGGTACGCCAGGACGGAGAAGAGCACCCCCACGAGGATGCCGACGATCCAGCCGAGGACGGTGCCGAGGTATCCGTCGCCGGTGATGGCGGCCACCAGCCCTGCACCCAGGTTGAGGCCGGCGAACGCACCCCACAGTGCGATGACGAACCGCATCGCCGGCACGCCGCGGAAACAGAACACCGCGCCGACGAGGATGGCCAGGATGCCGATCACGATGTCAGACATGCCGGAACCGTACCTGTCGGCGGCGCCCTCGTCGGGCTGTTACCGGATACGACACTCGGGCGCCGCGGGACTCAGCCCTCGGCGACCTCGAACTCGTCGAAGATCACCTCGCCGGCGGCATCGGACTCGGAGAGGTTGACCTCGGCCAGCAGCGCCCAACCATGGTCGCCCTGAGGATCCTCGAGGACCTGCCGGACCCGCCACAGCGTCGGTTCGACGGTGACCTGGAACAGCTGGGGGCCACGCGCGGACGGCCCGGTCCCGATCTCCTCGTACTCGTCGAAGTACAGCTCGAGCAGGTCGGCCCAGTCGTCGGCGTCCAGACCGTCGCCGAGTTCGGCGAGCTGGTCCCAGCGCCGACGCGACGCCAGTTCGACGCGCCGGAACATCGCGTTGCGCACCATGACCTTGAACGCTCGGGTGTTGGCGGTGATGGGACGCGGGATGTCGGCGCCGAACGCGACCTGCTGGTCGTCGGACTCGGCGCCCGGATTGGTGAGCTGCTCCCACTCGTCGAGCAGGCTGGAATCGACCTGGCGGATCAGCTCGCCCAGCCACTCGGTGAGGTCTTCGAGTTCCTCGGTGCGTGCCTCGGCCGGAACGGTCTGCCGCAGCGCGCGGTACGCGTCCGCGAGGTAGCGCAGGACCAGGCCCTCCGAGCGGGCCAGCCCGTAGTGGCTGACGAGTTCGGCGAACGTCATCGACCGTTCCACCATGTCGCGGACGACCGACTTGGGGGAGAGCGCGAACTCACTCATCCACGGATGACCGGCGCGGTAGATCTCGAACGCCGGGAACAGCAGATCCGCCAACGGCTTCGGCCACGTGATCTCCTCGAGCAGCTCCATGCGCTCCTCGTACTCGATCCCATCGGCCTTCATCTCCGCGACGGCCTCGCCGCGCGCGGCGTGCTGCTGCGCCATCAGGATCTGGCGCGGGTCGTCGAGCGTCGACTCGATGATCGACACGACATCGAGTGCATAGGTGTGCGATTCGACGTCGAGGAGCTCGAGCGACGCGAGCGCGAACGGCGACAGCGGCTGGTTCAACGCGAAGTCGCGCTGCAGGTCCACCGTCAGGCGAGCCATGCGGCCGTACTCGTCCGGCTCGTCGAGTTGCTGCACGATGCCCGCCTGCAGCAGGCCCCGGTACAGCCGGATCGCCTTGAGGATGTGCTTGCGCTGCGCCGGGCGTGACTCGTGATTGTCCTCGAGCAGATGCCGCATCGCCTGGAAACAGTTGCCGGGGCGCGCGATCACGTTCAGGAGCATCGAATTGCTCACCGAGAAGCGTGAACTCAGCGGCTCCGGCGAGGCCGCGATCAACTTGTCGAACGTGCCCTCACCCCACGACACGAAACCCTCGGGCGCCTTCTTGCGCTGCACCTTCCGGCGCTTCTTCGGGTCGTCGCCGGCCTTCGCCAGCGCACGCACGTTCTCGATCTCGTGCTCGGGCGCCTGCACGACGACGGTGCCCATCGTGTCGTAGCCGGCGCGGCCGGCGCGGCCGGCGATCTGGTGGAACTCGCGGGCACGCAGCTGACGGGTACGGGTGCCGTCGTACTTGGTGAGGCCGGTCAGCAGCACCGTGCGGATGGGCACGTTGATTCCGACGCCGAGCGTGTCGGTCCCGCAGATGACCTTGAGCAGGCCGTCCTGGGCGAGCCGCTCGATGAGACGGCGGTACTTCGGCAGCATGCCGGCGTGGTGCACGCCGATGCCGTGACGGACCAGGCGCGAGAGCGTCTTACCGAATCCGGTGGTGAACCGGAACGCGCCGATGGCCTCGGCGATCGCGTCCTTCTCGGCGCGGCTGCACAGGTTCACACTGGTGAGCGCCTGCGCGCGTTCGAGCGCTGCGGCCTGTGTGAAGTGCACGACGTACACCGGTGCCTGATGCGTGGTGACGAGTTCCTCGATCTCCTCGCCGATCGGGGTCTGCGAGTACGAGAAGTGCAGCGGTACCGGGCGCTCCGACCCCGACACTTCCGTGGTGGGTCGACCGGTGCGACGGGTGAGGTCCTCGCGCAGATGACTCACGTCGCCGAGGGTCGCCGACATCAGCAGGAACTGTGCCTGCGGCAGCTCGATCAACGGCACCTGCCACGCCCAGCCGCGGTCCGGCTCGGAATAGAAGTGGAACTCGTCCATCACGACCTGGCCGATGTTCGAGCCCGACCCCTCGCGCAGCGCGAGGTTCGCGACGATCTCGGCGGTCGCGCAGATGATCGGCGCCGACGAGTTCACCGACGCGTCGCCGGTCATCATGCCGACGTTGTCGGCCCCGAAGACTTCGCACAGTGCGAAGAACTTCTCACTGACCAGGGCCTTGATCGGCGCGGTGTAGAACGTGCGCCGACCTTCGGCGAGCGCGAAGAAGTGGGCGCCGAGCGCCACCATCGACTTTCCGGAACCCGTGGGCGTGGCCAGGATGACGTTGGCCCCGGAGACCAGCTCCATGAGCGCCTCTTCCTGCGCAGGGTACAGCTGCAGGCCGCGATCGCTCGTCCACGACGTGAACGCGTCGAACAGCGCGTCGGCATCTACGCCGTTGGGGTCGACGGTTTCGGGAAGAAGATCGGGAAGCAGCACCGTTACAGGCTAGAGCCTCACCGAGCGATGCCGGGCTTCCGGACCCGCGAGCCCGCCGCGATCGATGGTCAGGTGGCGCTGCGTTCGTCGGAGCCCATCGCGTCGAGCACCGCCATGCGGGTCGCCGGGGCGCCGGTGATGGTGCCCTCGCCGACGCCGTCGGTGAGCAGGTTGCGCCACCGGGTCTCGTCGAACTCCAGTGGTGCGGTCGACTCGAGGAACTTCTCGACGACACCGAGGAAGCGGAGCGGGTCGTCGCGGAACGGGAAGTGGCCGGCGTCCTCGAAGATCTCGAGGTGGGAGCCGGGCATCGCGGAATGCGCCAGATGCGCGTGACTGACGGGGATCACCGAGTCGCGGGCACCCCAGATCAGTTGCACCGGGAGGTTTTCGGTCAGATAACACCGGTCGAGCATCGTGACGACCTGGCCACGCCAGTCCACGACCGAGCGCAACGTCCGCAGGTACGCCTCGTATGCGGTCGGATCGGGCAGACCGCCGAGCACTCGAACCAGGTCGGGGGTGTCGTGCAGCATCGTGCCGGGACGCAGCGGCGACCCGTGGAGGCGGGACACGACCTCGCCGATCGCCCGCACCGATGTCATCGCACCCGGAAGGCGCAGCAGTTTGAGGGCCTCGTTGACGACCGGCATCGAGATCAGGCGCAACAGCGGATGCACGTCCTTGGTGACACCGCCCGCCGACACCAGCACCAAACGGTCGACCATGTGCGGGAACTGGTAGGAGAACTGCATCGCGACACCGCCGCCGAGCGAATGGCCGACGACGGTGACCTTGTCGATGTCCAGCACCGAGAGCAGATCGCGCATGCCGTTCGCGTACGCGGCCACCGAGTAGTCGGCGCGTGGCTTGTCGGAGCGTCCGTGGCCGAGGAGGTCCGGGGCGATCACCGTGTAGTTCTGCGCCAGGTGCGGGATGATCTCGCTCCACGTCGACGAGTTGTCGCCGATGCCGTGTAACAAGAGGACGGCCGGACCCTCCCCAGCGATGCGGAAGGCGCGCCGGTACCCGTGGATGGTGCGGAACATGAGCCGCGGCTCGGTGTCCGGCACCGGGCGGAGCATTCGCGTGCGGGAGTCGCTCATATCGCCTCCTGAAGCCGTTGCCCGGCACGCGGGCACCGCTCAGATATCGATCGTCCGAGTATATCCGTGCACCGAGACGCTATGCGCCATATGAGTCGTCAGTGTGACTTCGGATAACGGAAAGGTTTCGACGTCCACGATACCTGGACGAACGACCGAATGTTGGGTTGATCGGACGTCAGTTCTGATCGTCGTCCGGTGCGGTGTCGTCCGGTGCTGCGCCGTCGTCGAGTCGGGCCTGCTCGGCGAGGAAGCGCTCGAACTCCGCACCCAGTTCGTCACCGCTCGGCAGGTCGTCGTCGCTCGCGAGCAACGTCGACTGCTGTTCCTGCGCCGCGACGTACGAGTCGTACTGGTTTTCGAGCGCCCGGACCACCGACTGGACCTCCTCGTTGGACGCGATGTGCTCGTCGATCTGCTCGCGGACCCGGGCCGACGCCTCGCCCAGCGCGACGAGCGGCAGTTCGAGGTCGGCGATCTCCATGACGTTCTCGAGCAGCGTCTCCGCGGCGGCCGGATAGTCCGTCTGGGCCAAGTAGTGCGGAACGTGCACCGAGAAGCCCACGGACTCGTGGCCGTGCTGGCTCATCCGCAGTTCCAGCAACGACGAGGCGCTGCCGGGGACCTGGAGCTCGCCGGACCAGCGGTGGTGATCCTTGATCAAGTCCTTGTTGGTCGAGTGCGCGGTGACGCTGAGCGGTCGCGTGTGCGGGATGGCCATCGGAATGGCATTGATCCCGACCGTCCGGCGCACACCCAGCTGCTCGGCGAGCAGGCGGACCGCGGTGGTGAACCGCTCCCAGCGCAGATCCGGCTCCATGCCCGCCAGCAGCAGGAACGGGGTACCCGCGGTGTCGCGCAGCGCGTACAGGTTGAGCTGAGGAGCCTCGAAGTCCGAGAAGTGGTCGGCCTTGAACGTCATGGTCGGGCGCCGCGATCGGTAGTCGACGAGTTCGTCGACCGCGAACGACGCGACGAGTTCGGTCTCGAGGCTCTCGCGCAGGTGCGTGGTCGCCAACTTCACCGCGTGCCCGGCATCGGAGAATCCCTCGAGACCGTGAATCAGTACCGGCCCCAGGCCGTCGGCGGAAGACAGATGCGGTGCCGGGAACTCCAGCTCGTACATCTTCGACTGCTCGTCCATGACGGCTCCTTCCTTCGAACTTCTGCTTCCAGTGTCCCTCACCGGCTCCCGCGTGCAGAAACCGGAGCGGTGGACCAGCTGTGGAGCGCTGGGCGCCACTGTCGACAAGATCATCTGATCTCGTCTCCCGAGGGCCAACACCGGGTGGCGCTCGTTGATTCCCGGCGCCGGTGCGACGACGCCGTTGCCCGTCGTGATGGACGTTCACCTGGATCGGCGTACCGATGTGACAGGCTGTCCGCGCGGGACGGGAACGAGGCGGACGTCCCGACGCCGGGACGATGGAGGCTCGAGCATGTCGCAACGGAAGCGGTTCGCCGCAGCGGTGCTGCTGGGCACGGCCGTCCTCCTGGCGGGTTGTTCGGAGACGGTGACGGGTACTCCTCGCTCGGACGAGTCCGTGACCGCCGATGCTCGGCCGCTGGCGGACCTCCTCCTCGACCCGGCGGCGTTCCCTCCACGGTATCCGGCGGTCGTGCTTCCGCCGCAGGCAGTTTCGCAGGCAGCGCCCGACCTGGCCGGCATCGCGCCGGGCGCCAGGGTGGAACCCGCCGGCTGCAAGCCCCCGGTCCAGGACTACGGCCCCGGCGGCACCGCGATGGTGGTGGGCACCGACAACGCCAACCGGTCCACGATCACGGTCGAGCTGATCCGGGTCGCCACACCGCTCGCGGAACTCGGATCGCAACTGGCTCAGTGCCCTGAGGTGACAGCCACCCGGAACGATGTGGATTCGGTGGTCCGGACCGCCCTCACCCCGCCCCCGCCGATCGATGCCGACGACACCCTCGCGCTACGACGTTCGGTGAGCTCGGGCCAGGCGGGCCAGACGGTGACACAGTCGATGCTCACGCTGATCGCGCAGGTCGGCGACGTGCGTGTACAGGCGACGTTCATGTCGTTCGGTGCCGATGCCGACACCGCCGCACTCGACGAGTTGTTCACCGCGGCCGTCCTGAAGGTCCACGCGGGTTGAGTCGCCGAGGCTAGCAGGGGCAACCGACAGGGGAGTGGGCCCCGGGGGCCGTGGACCCGGGGTTCTGCACAGGCTGCGGGAACATCCACAGGTTCACCGAATCCCCAGGTCGTGTCGGTGCCCGAGGTCACCCCGCGCGGCAGGGTCGGGGCATGACGACACCGGCCTTCTCACACGACTCGCCCTGCCCCCACGACCCGGTCCTGTCCGGCGACCGCGACGGCGGGATCCCACGCGCGGTCCGGATATCCGATCCCGGCGACCTCATCAGTGCCGTGCCGGCGCTGCTGGGATTCCATCCCCGCCGTTCACTGGTGGTGATCTGTCTGACCGGAACCAGCGTCGGTGCGGTCATGCGCCACGACCTCGTCCTCCACGAGCGGAGGGAGATGAGCGATGTGATGGAGGTGGTTCTCGACCAGTTCGCGGCGGTCGCGGTCCGGGAGGGCGCCGACCGGGTCCTGGTGGTCGTGGTGGACGACCGGATCCCACCCCGCGCGCGCTCTGGCGACCTGGTGCGGCACCGCACGATAGTCGATCGGTTCCGGGAGATGTTGCGCGGCGGAGGAATCGAGTTGGCGGCCGCGCATCTCGTCCCGGTCATCGAGGCCGGCGCGTCGTGGCGCGACCTCGAGGGTGAGCACCGTGGAACGGTGCCGGACCCCAGCGCATCCGAGGTCGCGGCGGCCCAGGTGTTCGGGGGGAGAGCGATCCGAGGATCGCGTGAGGAGCTGGAAGCAGTGCTCGATCCGATTCCGCCCGGTCAGCGGGCGTGCATCGCGGAGATCATCGACGCGGCGCGGGAGGCGAGGGTGCGGGGGCGTGCGCTGGCCCACGCGGCGACCGATCCTGCGGGCGCGGAACGTGTGGACCTCGAACGTGTCCTCGCCCGCATCGCGGCCCTCGACTCGGGCGCCGCGATCACCTTGCGCGAGTGCTCCGACATGGCGCTGGCACTGGAAAATCCCCATGTCCGGGATGCGCTGCTCGCGCTGTCGGTCGGGGACTACGCCGACGCGGCCGAACAGATGTGGATTCTGCTGGGGCGATCGCTGCCGGATCCGGAGCGCGCCGAACCACTCGCGTTGCTCGGGTACAGCTCGTACGTGCGCGGCGACGGTCCGATGGCTGGTGTCGCGCTGTGTGCCGCGCTCGCGGCCGATCCGTCTCATCGGCTCGCGAATCTGCTCGACGACGCGCTGCAGGCCGGGATCAGGCCGAGTGCTCTGCGTGACCTCGCCGATCTGGGACACACGGTGGCGCAGGACCTCGGCGTGCAGCTGCCGTCGCCGTGATTACCGCCGGGCGGCGTGTGAACGGTCGCCGAGCGCCTGCAGGTACGTCCACGCGTCGGAGACGATCTCGTCGAGATCGGTGTGCCGAGGCTTCCAGCTCAACTCGCCGATCGCACGGTCGCTCGACGCGATGAGGACCGCCGGATCCCCGGCGCGACGGGGGGCGTCCTCGGCGGCAATGGGGAGTCCGGTCACCCGCTCGCAGGCCGAGATGACCTCGCGGACAGTAAATCCTGCGCCGCTGCCGAGGTTGTAGATCCGGTGGCGCCCGGGCTCGGACGACTCGAGGGCGAGCAGGTGGGCTTCCGCGAGATCCAGCACGTGGATGTAGTCCCGCACCGCGGTGCCGTCCTTGGTCGGCCAGTCGGTGCCGAAGACCGAGATCTTCTCGCGCTGACCGAGCGCGACCTGGAGCACGAGGGGGATGAGATGCGTTTCCACCACGCGGTTCTCACCCGCGCCCTGGTAGGCGCCCGCGACATTGAAGTAGCGCAGGCTCGTCGCCGCGAGGGAATGCGCGGTCGCGTACGACGTGATCGCATGGTCGATCGCGAGTTTCGTGGCGCCGTACGGGTTTGTCGGGCGAGTCGGATCGTCCTCCGTGATCGGCGTCCGCTCGGGCTCGCCGTAGGTGGCGGCCGTGGACGAGAACACCAGTCGCGGTGTGCCGGACAGGCGCATCGCCTCGAGCAGTGCGAGCGTCGTGACGACGTTGCCCTGCCAGTACTGCTCGGGACGCTCGACCGACTCGCCGACGAGCGACTGTGCGGCGAAATGCAGTACACCGTCGAATCGTGGTGCGCTGTCGCCGGATCCGAGAACGGATCCGGCGACAGCGGCCACGTCACCTTCGATGAACTCGGCGCCCACGGGCACCGCGTCGGCGTTACCGGTCGACAGGTCGTCGACGACGACCACCTCGTGGCCGCGCTCGAGCAGTACCGTCGCGCACACACTGCCGACGTAGCCGGCACCGCCGGTAACCAGAAGTCTCACCGTTCATCTCCTCTGGCACCGGCGTCGACCCGGCGAAGCGGTCTGTCAGACCTGCTTCACCTGGACCGCGTGGGCCATTTCCTCGGGAAGGTCGAATTCGTCGTGACCGGACACGGTGATCGTCACCGAGCCGGGTCGCGTCTCGACTGTAACCCGGGCATCGGGAACCACGCCCGCCTGACGGAGCTGGCCGATCAGTTCGGGATCGGACTGCACGTGCTCGGCGAGACGCCGCACCACGACGGCGGTCGGCTTGCCCGGCGGTACGTCGGTGAGCCGGATCAGCGTTTCCGTGCTGCCGGCCGGGCGGTCGAGTCCCAGTTCGGCAAGCCCGGGGATCGGGTTGCCGTACGGCGACGTCGTCGGGTTGTTGAGCACCTCCACGAGGCGTCGCTCGACGTCCTCGCTCATCACGTGCTCCCACCGGCAGGCCTCGGCATGCACCTGGTCCCAGTCGAGCCCGATGATGTCCACGAGCAACCGCTCTGCGAGACGGTGCTTGCGCATGACCGAGACCGCGAGAGTGCGGCCCTTCTCGGTCAACTCGAGATGACGGTCACCTGCCACCTGGAGCAGTCCGTCGCGCTCCATGCGGGCTACCGTCTGGCTCACCGTCGGCCCGCTCTGCTCGAGCCGTTCGGCGATCCGCGCGCGGAGCGGGACGACGCCCTCTTCTTCCAAGTCGTAGATCGTCCGGAGATACATCTCCGTGGTGTCGACCAGATCCTTCACTCTTACACCCCTTCGTCCGGAGTGATTCTACCGGGCAAATCTCTTTCCGGGTTCCGCTCGGTCACCAGGCGCGTCCTGTCCGCCGGACGGGTCCCGAACCGGCCTCCGACACGGCGCCTCGCGCCCGCGGTGCCGCGGCAAGTAACTTGAGTCCATGACCGCGTCGACAGGTCCCGTCGAGGGCATCTCAGCTTCCGGTAGCGACCGCGTCGTGGTGTGGAGCCCGGACTATCTCAGCTACCGCTGGAGTCCCCAGCATCCGATGAATCCGACCCGGCTCGAGTTGACGATGGACCTCGCGCATGGACTCGGGCTCGTCGAGGGTGCCGAGGTGGTGCGGCCGGCCGCGGCCACGGACACCGAACTGCTCCGCATCCACACTCCGGCGTACATCGATGCGGTCAAGCTCGCCGGGTCGGTGCAGGACGGCGCGCTGCCCGCGGAGATCGAGTCGCGGCACGGGCTCGGCACCGAGGACAACCCGGTCTTCCCCCGGATGCACGAAGCCAGCGCGATTCTGGCAGGCGGAACCCTGGCGGCCGCCGAGGCGATCGCGTCCGGCCGGGCCCGACGCGCTGTGAGCATCGGCGGTGGGATGCATCACGCGATGGCCGATTGGGCGTCGGGGTTCTGCGTCTACAACGACGCCGCGATCGCGATCTCGTGGTTGCTCGACAACGGATTCGACCGCGTCGCGTACGTCGACATCGACGCGCACCACGGCGACGGCGTGCAGCATGCGTTCCTCGGTGACCCGCGCGTGCTGACGGTCTCGATCCACCAGCACCCGGCGACCCTGTGGCCGAACACCGGCTGGTCCAGCGAGGTGGGTTCGGGTGCGGCCGAGGGCACCGCGATCAATCTCCCGGTGCTGCCCGGTACCGGCGATGCGCTGTGGCTGAGGGGATTCCACGCGGTGGTTCCCGCCGCGATCGCAGCCTTCCGGCCGCAGATCGTGATCAGTCAGTGCGGCGCCGACAACCATCGGGAAGACCCGCTGGCCGATCTCGCGCTCACCGTCGACGGGCAACGGGCGGCGTACCTGGCGATGCGCGACCTCGCGGACAGATACGCGGAGGGGCGGTGGCTCGCGGTCGGAGGCGGCGGCTACGGGTTGATCCGGGTGGTGCCGCGGTCGTGGACCCACCTGATCGCGGCCGCGCTCGACCGGGAGATCGACACCGGCACCGCGATACCCGAGTCGTGGCGTGAGAAGGCGCACAGCATCGCCCCGAGTGTCGCCCTGCCGACCACGATGGGGGAAGGGGGTGACACGAAGTACCTGCCGTGGGACGGACCCGGAGGTACACCGGAAACGGGTGTCGCCTCGATGGACCGGGCCCTGACCCGGATCGACGCGGCAATCATCGCGACCCGCCGCGCCACGTTCCCGCTCCTCGGCCTCGATCCGGAGGATCCCCGTGACTGACGGCACCGCCAAAGACGCCAACGAAGTCGCTGTCGAACGGGCACGGAACTTTCCGCGCCACTGGCTGGCGGACGTCCTCGCCTCCGACGGCGGTGTCGTCCACCTGCGGCCGATCGTGCCGGACGACGCGGACAAACTCGTCGAGTTCCACAGCAAGCTCTCCGAGCGCACCCGGTATCTGCGCTACTTCGGCCCGTACCCGACGATGTCCAAGCGCGACATCGTCAACTTCACCACCGTCGACCACCACAACCGGGTGGCGTTCGTCGCTATCCTCGGCGACGAGATCATCGCCGTCGGCCGCTACGAGCGGCTGCTCGACGTGGGCGACGGCCGGTCCGCGGAAGTCGCGTTCGTCGTCGCGGACGCACACCAGGGCCGTGGGCTCGGGCCTATCCTGCTCGAACACCTCGCCGGTGCGGCCGCCGAGAACGGTCTGAACATGTTCGTCGCGGAGGTGCTCGCGGAGAACCGGAACATGGTCTCGGTGTTCCGTGAGGCCGGATACCAGGTGAGCCGCAGCTTCGACGGCGGAGTGTTGCGCCTCGAGTTCGCGATCGACCCCACCGAAGCGCTGCTGTCGGTGCGGAACTCCCGTGAGCGCGCTGCCGAGGCGCGCAGCGTCCGCAACGTCCTGAGCCCGCGGTCCGTCGCCGTCATCGGCGCGTCCACCGACAGCTCCAAGGTCGGCAACGCGGTGCTGGTGAATCTGTTGCGGGGCAACTTCTCCGGGCCGGTGTATCCGGTGAACGCCGAACACCGGTCGGTCCGCGGCGTCCGCGCCTACCCCACGGTGCGCGACATCCCCGACGACGTCGACCTCGCCGTGGTCGCCGTGCCGGCGGAGTCCATCGACGCGGTACTCGACGACTGCCTCGCGAAGGGCGTCAAGGCGCTGGTCGTGGTGTCGGCGGGGTTCAGCGAGACCGGTCCGGACGGAAGGCACTCCGAACGTCGGCTCGTGCACGCCGCGCGGGCGCACGGCATGCGGCTCATCGGCCCCAACGCGCTCGGCGTCGCCAACAACGACGTCGCCGTCTCGCTCAACGCGACGCTGGCGCCGGTGCTCCCCGACCCGGGCAAGGTCGGCTTCTTCTGTCAGTCCGGTGCCCTGGGCATCGCGATTCTCGACCAGGCCGCCAAACGTCAACTGGGACTGTCGACCTTCGTCTCCGCCGGCAACCGTGCCGACGTGTCCGGCAACGACCTGCTCCAGTACTGGGACACCGACCCCGACACCGAGGTCGTGCTGCTGTACCTGGAGAGCTTCGGCAATCCCCGCAAGTTCTCCCGGATCGCCCGGCGGGTGGCCCGGAACAAGCCGATCGTCGCGGTCAAGAGCGGCCGGCACGCCGTGCCCCCGGCCCTCGCGGCCACCGGAGTCGAGATGGACGACTCCATCGTGCGGGCACTGTTCGAACAGTCCGGTGTCGTGCAGGTCGGGTCCATCTCCCAGTTGTTCGACTGCGCGATGCTGTTCGGATATCAGCCGCTGCCGGCGGGGCCCCGGGTCGCGGTGGTCGGCAACTCGACCGCCCTCGGGGTACTCGCGTCCGATGCCGCGCGCCGCGAGGGGCTGCAGGTGGGCGAACCCGTGGATCTCGGCGCACAGGCGACCCCCGAGATGTTCGCCGGCGCCGTCTCGCGGGCCCTCGCGTCGTTCGACGTGGACGCGGTCATCGCGGTGTTCGCGCCGCCGGTTGCGGTGGCCGTCGAACCGTACGCGCAGGCTCTGCGGGAGGCGGTGGTCGGCGCCGACAAGCCGATCCTCACCACGTTCCTGGCGACCGAGGGCATCCCCGACGTCCTGGCGGTGCGCGGCCCCGACGGGTACCCGACCCGTGGCTCGGTGCCGTCGTTCCCCGGCCCGGAACGTGCCGCTCTGGCGCTGGCGCGGGCGTGGCGGTACGCCGCGTGGCGGGGACGGCCGGTGTCGAAGGTGGTCCGCCCCAACGGGATCGACCCGGACCGTGCCAAGCGGCTGGTCGCCGGCTGGCTGGGGGAGTCGAACGGGCGGTGGCTGTCGGACTTCGAGGCGGCGCAGCTGCTCGAGTGCTACGGGATCCACGTGGTCGAGTTCAGGGCGGCGACCACCGAGGACGAGGCCGTCGAGGCGGCGGGGGAACTGGGCTACCCGGTCGCGGTCAAGGCGACCGGTGAACAGTGGCGGCACCGACCCGACCTCGGCGGTGTGCGACTGGACCTGGTGGGGCCGGACTCCGTGCGGCTGGCGTACCGCGACCTGGCGGCCGCGTCCGGCGAGCCGCTGCTGCACGTGCAGAAGATGGCAACCAAGGGCATCGGCTGCGTCGTCGGGGTGCAGGACGACCCGTCGTTCGGCTCGCTCATCTCCTTCGGTCTGGCCGGCGTGATCTCCGATCTCCTGGGGGACCGCGCCTACCGCGTGCTGCCACTGACCGAGGACGAGG
The DNA here is from genome assembly GCF_058797375.1 of Prescottella sp. GW823-FHT02E09. NCBI lineage: Bacteria > Bacillati > Actinomycetota > Actinomycetes > Mycobacteriales > Nocardiaceae > Rhodococcus > Prescottella sp. GW823-FHT02E09. The sequence continues at coordinate 496,848 of NZ_JBXAJP010000002.1, read as the reverse complement.
CCACCGAACTGATCGACGCGCCCAAGGCCGCACCGCTGCTGTCGGGGTATCGCAGTGCGGTACCGGTCAACAAGAAGGCACTGGTGGATCTGGTGCAGCGGGTGTCTGCCCTCGCCGACGACCTGCCGGAGGTTCGCTCGCTCGCGTGCGAACCGGTGCTCGCGTCCGCTCAGGGTGCCGACGTGACCGACGCTCGGGTGCGGATCGGACCGGAGCCGAGCATGGTGGATCTGGGTCCGCGGCGACTGCGGGAGTGGTGAGGCCGCCGGGAAACCGCACGAGCCCGGCCGCGAAACGCGAAAACCCGGCCGGTCGTGGCCCCCGAGGGGGAGGGGGCACGACCGGCCGGGAAGCGGGGGACGAGGCTCGGGTCAGCTGGCGTAGGAGCGCAGTCGATCGGCGCGCTCACCCTGGCGGAGCTTGCCCATCACCTCGCGCTCGATCTGCCGCACCCGCTCGCGCGAGAGGCCGAACAGCTTGCCGATCTGGTCGAGCGTGCGGGGCTGGCCGTCGTCGAGGCCGTAGCGCAGGCGGATCACCTGCTGCTCGCGTTCGTCGAGCGTCGCCAGGACGCTGCGGACGTCGCTGTGCAGCAGACCGGCGATGACGGCGTTCTCCGCGGACGTCGCCTCGGAGTCCTCGATGAAGTCGCCCAGCGGCGCCTCCTCGTCGTTGCCGACCGGCATGTCGAGGCTCACCGGGTCGCGGCTGTGATCGAGCAGGTCTGCGATCTTGTGCTCGGGGATGCCCGACTCCTGCGACAGCTCCTCGTCGGTGGCCTCGCGGCCCAGCTGCTGGTGCAGTTCCCGCTTGATCCGGGCCAGCTTGTTCACCTGCTCGACGAGGTGGACGGGCAGTCGGATGGTGCGGCTCTGATCGGCCATGCCGCGGGTGATGGCCTGACGGATCCACCACGTCGCGTATGTCGAGAACTTGAAGCCCTTGGCGTAGTCGAACTTCTCCATCGCACGGATCAGGCCGAGGTTGCCCTCCTGGATGAGGTCCAGTAACGGCATGCCGCGTCCGGTGTACCGCTTCGCCAGCGACACCACGAGACGCAGGTTCGCCTCGAGGAGATGGCGCCGGGCGGCCTCGCCGTCACGAATGATCGTGGCGAGGTCGCGCTTCTTGACGGCCGTGAGGCGCTTCTTGGTCTCCAGCACGTGCTTGGCATAGAGCCCAGCTTCGATCCGCCGCGCCAGGTCGACCTCGTCAGCAGCTGTCAGCAGTGCTGTCCGGCCGATCCCGTTCAGGTAGACGCGAACGAGATCCGCGGCCGGGCTCTGGCTGTCCAGATCGGAATCGGCGGTGCGGGGTCGAGTGGTGCTGGGGCTTGTCATGACGTGCCTCCTCGTCGGGGTGTCTCATATGGCTCAACGCTCCGACGGCCCGGGAAAGTTCCCGAACGAATTCACCTCAGTGGCCCGTGACCTGCGCGTTTCGGGCGCCTCCCCTGAGAAGTTCCTGAGAAGGTGCGCACCGGGGAACGCGCGTCAGGCGGGCTCGATCAGCCCGTGACGCACCAGCGAATGGACCAGCGGTACTGCCGTGGCCGTCAGCGACTCCTCGTCCTCGCCGTGCGCGAAGGCGAGCAGCGTGATGAGTTCTTCCAACGCGAGCCCGTCGCCCCGCATTCCCGCGAGCAGAGCCGCGGCCAGATCGTCGACCTCGTGCTGCCACTGCGGACCGTTGCCGCGATGCACGCGCGCCACCACCTGAGCCCAGCCGTCCTCACCGGGGAGGAACACCCGCTCGAGCGCGGTGTCGGGCCGGACCGTGAACCGCGCGGACAGGACGTCGTGGTCACGCAGCCACGCGAGACGCTCGAAGTAGGCGAGGGCCTCGTCGCCGAGCGGGTCGGTGAAGCCGTGGCGCAGGTCCTCGCACAGGATGTCCGACGGCTCGTCCGTGCGCCGCAGGTAGACGAAGCCGAAGCCCACGCCCTCGACGTCTGCCTGCTCCAGGTGGTCGAGCCATCCCTCGGCGCGCTCCTGCACGGCCGGGTCCCGGAGGTCCCCGCCGCCGTCACGCAGCCACGTCCCGACATACAGGGCGGGGTCGGCGACGTCGCGCTGGACGATCCAGGCGTCGACTCCGTGCGCCGGCAGCCACGACGCGATCCGGTGCCGCCAGTCCTCACCCTCGACGTGCAGCCACGACGCCAGCAGCGCCGCCGTCCCACCGGGGTTCAGGTACTCCGCCGCCCGGGAGATCATCAGCTCGCTCGCCTCGTCCAGGTTCAGGCCCGAATCGCGGTAGCTGTTGACGACGCGGGCCTCGCTCACCACGAACGGCGGATTCGCGACCACCTGATCGAACGTCCGGCCGTCGACCGGCTCGAACCACGAGCCCTCGAAGAGCTCGAAGTCGAGGCCGTTGAGTGCCGCGGTGGCCGCGGTCAGATCCACTGCCCGCGGATTGATGTCGGTGGCGGTGACCGACCCGGCATAGTCCGCGGCGCGCAGAGCTTGGATGCCGCACCCGGTACCCACGTCGAGCACCGTGCCGACCGGGCGGGTGGGGGTCCCCTGCAGCAGCGACAGCGACGCGTGCCCGACGCCGATGACGTGGTCGTCGGCCGTCGGCCGGACGCGCATCGACCCGTCGAGATCCGACAGCACCCACCGGTTCCCCGTACCCAGGTCGAGCGGGCGGAGATCGAGTTCGGCGCGCACGCAATCGCCGGTGCGTGCGAGCAGGCCGGCCGCGACCGCATCATCCAGTCCGAGTGGTGCGAGCGCCGGCGCGACGTCGGCCGCGGCACAGTCGTCGCCGAGCAGGAACAGGCGCACGAGCTGTCCGAGGTCGCCGCCGTTCGCGGTGGCGCGGCGGACCGGTACCGGCTCGTGCCGGTCGAGCGCCGCGTGTGCCTCGGCGCCGAGTAGATCGAGAATCGAGTCGGTGTCGTACGCGCAGCGGGTCAGCGCCTCGCGGAGGGGGCCGCAGATGGAGAGCAGGAGGTCACGGGTCACGCCTGCATTGTCGCAGCCAGCTACGCACGGTCACGCCCTGGACGGATGAGTCCGCTCAGCCCTCGATCGTGCGGTGCGTCCTGGATTCGATCGCGTGCGACGCGTCCCGGTGGTCGTACCTGCTCGGCTCGTCCTTCGATCGCGGCGGCCTGTCGTTCGCGATGAGAACCGCGATCCAGGGCAGCGGGATGGAGGCGGCGATGATGGCGACCGAGAGCCAGCCGTTCTGGAACATGCCGTACGCGATGGCCGCGAGGATCAGCGCCGGGAACCGGAACGCCATGATCATCAGGTACTTCCGGACGCGCGCCCGATGCTGATCCTCGATGGACTGCGCAGCTTCGGTGATCAGAGCCGGGTTGCGGGGTGTGCCGCTCTCGGCCGACTCGCCGAACCCCGATGTTCTTGCCATGGGTTCCACTGTTCCACTCTCGCGAAGCAATTGCACATGCGGTTACGGCATTATTGGGGTGTGAGCACTTTGACGAAGGAACGTCCCGACACCACCACCGACGAGACGACCGACGACGACACCCCGAAATTCTTCCACTACGTGAAGAAGAACAAGATCGCCGAGAGCGCCGTGATGGGTACCCACGTCGTCGCGTTGTGCGGCGAGGTGTTTCCGGTCACCAAGTCCGCGAAGCCGGGTTCGCCGGTGTGCCCCGAGTGCAAGAAGATCTACGACGGATTGCGCAAGGGCGACTGAGCGGGCGCGTCGTCGGTGGACACGTCGGGCTCCGGGGCGTCCACCGATCCGCACGCCTCCGCTTCCGCCGCGGACTGTGAGCGATCCGACGTGAACCGGATCGGTCCGGTCGCGAGCCGTCGCGTCAGATTCGTCACCGGGCCGGCGTCCTCCGACGCCTCGATCGCGGCCTGCGCGGCGATCCAGTCGCGGACCTGTTCCATGCGGGTGGCGCGCGCCGGCCAGAACTCCTGGATCGTCGCGTTGAATTCGGCGCCGAGCACGACGGCGAATCCGAGGAAGAACGTGAAGAGCAGGAAGGCGATCGGCGTCGCGAGCGCGCCGTAGGTGTACCCGGTACCGGCCACCGCACTCAGGTACCAGCGCAGAATCGTGCTGGCGGCCATGAAGAAGATACCGGCGAGGAGTGCGCCCCCGAGCAATCGATGCCACGGGAGCGACCGCGGCAGCGCCACCTTGTAGAGGGTCGTCAGGCCGACGAGCAGGAGCAGGCCGACCGCGGGGTAGTAGAACGCGTCCACCATCTCCGTCCCGACCGTGTGCCAGGACTCCGGGAGCGCGCGGCCGATCATCGTCGGGCCCAGTGCGACCAGCGGCAGGGTGAAGACCGCGAGGACGAGGAACCCGACGTAGAGCAGCAACGCGAACACGCGCTGCCACACCGGGTGCCGGGCGTCCTGCTGCCCGTGCGCCTCCACGATCGAGTCGACGAAGGTCGAGATCGCCGACGACCCGGCCCACAGCGACAGCAGAAAGCCCACCGAGATGATCTCCGGGCGGCCTCGTCCGAGGACGTCTCCGACGGTCGGCTGGATGATCTGGTCGACGACATTCTCGCTGAACACGGTGTGACTGAAAGTGATGATCTTGGACTGGATGATCTCCACCGTGTTGGGGCCGAACCACCCGCCGACGTAGCCGAGACTGCCCAGCAGTCCCAGCAGCAGCGGTGGCAGCGACAGGGTCTGCCAGAACGCCGCGGTGGCCGACTTGCCGAAGATCGAATCGTTCCAGGCCTTGGATGCCGTCCGCCCCACCACCTGAGCACACCGACGGAGTGGTCGGCGTTTCGTGGCGGGCGGCGTCTCACTCATGATGCTTCCAGGATTCCTGACATTGCGCCGGGATGCCCGGTGGGGCGCCGCCGTGTCGCCGTCGATTCTGCCACCCCACCGATCCGCCGGGTCTGTTCAGGATCACCGCCGCGACCGCGCGGCTGATGCGGAATCGGTCGGTCCCGGGCGCTAGGCTCCTCGGGGGTCGTCGCCCGAGGGCGCGGCCGAGACTGTGGTCGGGCAGCGGCCGAGTGCCCCCGTCAGCGAAGCAAGGAGTGGGAACAACTGTGCGAAGCCAGTGGCGAGGTGCGATGTGAGCGCTGAACCCGGAAGTGTCGAAACTGCACCAGCTCCCACCGGCTCCCTCCGAGCGTGGCAGCGGCGTGCCCTGACCAAGTACCTGGCTACCAAACCCCGCGACTTCCTGGCAGTGGCGACGCCGGGCGCCGGCAAGACGACGTTCGCGCTGCGCGTGGCGGCGGAACTGCTACGTGACCGCACCGTCGACCAGATCACCGTCGTGGCGCCCACCGAGCACCTCAAGCATCAGTGGGCGGAGTCCGCGGCCCGCAACGGCATCGCGTTGGATTCACACTTCTCGAACTCGACGGGGCAGACGTCGTCGGACTACCACGGTGTCGTCGTCACGTATGCGCAGGTCGCGTCGCACCCGTTCAAGCATCGTGTCCGGACCGAGGCGCGCCGGACGCTGGTGATCCTGGACGAGATCCACCACGGTGGCGATGCGAAGAGCTGGGGTGACGCGATCCGGGAGGCGTACGGCGACGCGACACGCCGTCTGGCGCTGACCGGTACCCCGTTCCGCAGCGACGACAGCGCGATCCCCTTCGTGACGTACGAGCCCGACAACGAGGGCCTGATGCGCTCGAAGGCGGATCACTCGTACGGCTACTCCGACGCGCTGGCCGACGGCGTGGTCCGTCCGGTGGTGTTCCTCGCCTACTCGGGGGAGGCCCGCTGGCGCAACAGCGCCGGCGAGGAGTTCGCGGCCCGGCTCGGTGAGCCGCTCAGCGCCGAGCAGACCGCCCGCGCGTGGCGCACGGCGCTCGACCCGGCCGGAGACTGGATCCCGGCGGTCCTGACGGCCGCCAACACCCGTCTGGGGCAGCTGCGCGGCGGTGGCATGCCCGATGCGGGTGGCCTGATCATCGCGACGGACCAGACGGTGGCCCGGGCCTACGCGAAGACCCTGGAGACGATCACCGGTGAGGCGCCGGCGCTGGTGCTGTCGGACGATCCGACGGCGTCGAACCGGATCGCGGAGTTCGCCAAGAGCACGCAGGCGTGGATGGTTGCGGTGCGCATGGTGTCCGAGGGTGTCGACGTGCCGCGGTTGGCGGTCGGCGTCTACGCCACGAGCGCGTCCACACCGCTGTTCTTCGCGCAGGCCATCGGCCGGTTCGTGCGGTCGCGGACCAAGGGCGAGACGGCCAGTGTGTTCCTGCCGTCCGTGCCGGTGCTTCTGGACCTCGCGAGTCAGCTCGAGGCGCAGCGCGACCACATCCTCGGCAAGCCGCACCGCGAGAAGGACGGTCTCGACGACGATCTGCTCGCCGACGCGAACAAGCAGAAGGACGAGCCGGGTGAGGAGGAGAAGGCGTTCGTCTCGCTGGGCGCCGACGCCGAACTGGACCAGGTGATCTACGACGGCTCCTCGTTCGGCACCGCGACGTTCTCCGGGTCCGACGAGGAGGCCGATTACCTCGGCCTGCCCGGACTGCTCGATGCCGAGCAGATGCGGGCGCTGCTGCGGCAGCGCCAACAGAACCAGCTCGACAAGCCCGCCGCTGCCGCGTCGGCCGCACCACCGGTCCCGGCACCTCAGGTGGCGGAGCGGGTGGCGTCCGCGGGTCAGTTGGCGAACCTGCGCCGTGAACTCAACTCACTGGTGGCGATGCACCACCACCGGACGGGCAAGCCGCACGGTGTCATCCACGGTGAACTGCGTCGCGTGTGCGGCGGCCCGCCGACGGCGATCGCGACCGTCGACCAGCTCACCGACCGGATCGCGACGCTCCGGCAGTGGTAGTCGACGGGTAGGTCGTTCCGGAACGCCGAAGCGGGTGACCACCGATGGTGGTCACCCGCTTCGGGAACTGGGGACGGACGAGCGTCCGCCCGGAGGGCTGACGCGCTAGACGGTCGCCGCGGATGTTTCCGAATCGCTCACGATGGTGGCGTTCATCTCACGAAGACGATCTGCATGCTCGTTGGCGTGGTGCTGGCAGAAGAGAAGCTCTCCACCACTCGCGAGCACGGCGCGCACGCGGGCTCCTGCGCTGCACCGGTCGCACCGGTCGGCAGCGGTCAACGGGGGGCTGGTCAGTGTTCCGGGCATGACTCCTCCGAACTGGCTGTGGGGTGGTACCCACTGCCTGGGGTCTTCCGCCGCGTCGGGGGTGACGCGGTAGGTCCACTCTGTCAGACGTTCGACTTGATCGGGTTGTTCCCGATACTTCGTCGGTGTGTCCTCCCTAACACCACCCGTCCTGAACTCGCACTATGCGATTCAGGACGATTCGGGTGTTCGCTGACAGCTGAGCGCTGTCCTATCGTTCGGGGTCTCGGCGGCAGAAAGGACGACACATGTCGACACCGGAACAGGCGGGCCACATCGCGGGCGGACGGCTGCTGCACCTGTGCAGCAGGGACGAATGGGCCGCAGCGCAGCGCGTCGGCGAGCGCGTGCCGCGCGGCTTCGCGGACGACGGCTTCGTGCACCTGTCGGCGCCGGCGCAGGTGCACCTGCCGGCGAACCGGCTCTTCGCCGGCCGCCGGGACCTGGTGCTGCTGAGCCTCGACCCCGACCGGCTCGGTGCCGAGGTGCGCTGGGAGCCGGGCATGCAGTCCGACCCCGCCTCGATGCGGTTCCCGCACCTCTACGGACCCCTCCCCGTTGCCGCGGTCGTGGAGGTGACCGACTATCTCCCGGACGACGCCGGAACGTTTCCTCCGATCGGTCGGCCGTAGTCCGACAGGTTGGCGCTACCGTTGAGCCATGAACGTGGAAGTGACCCCGCTGCCCGGTATCGGAGTTCGTAAGGACTTCGCGCTCGCGACGGGCCGACGCATCGGTGTGGTCACCCACCGGGACGGCCGAACCGAGCTGATCGTCTCCAAGCTCGACGACCCGGATGCGTGCATGGCCTCGATTCCGCTCGAGTCCGAGGAGGCATCGGTGCTGGCGAATCTGCTCGGGGCGCCGCAACTCGTTGCCCAACTCCGTGAGGAGCACCGGGACCTGCCCGGAATCAGCACCCGCCAGATGCCGATCACCGAGAACTCGCCGTGGGACGGTCGCACGCTCGGCGAGACCTCGATGCGGACCCGCACCGGGGTGTCGGTCGTCGCCGTCATGCGCGCCGGGCAGGTGGCACCGTCGCCCAACCCCGACTTCACCTTCACGGAAGGCGACCTGCTCGTGGCGGTCGGGACGCAGGAAGGCCTCGACCACGCGGCCAAGATCCTCGCGCACGGCTGATCCCGACGCGGCGACGCACACACGATGACCGGAACCTCCCTGGCACTCGTCGAACTCGGCGCCGTCTTCTTCGCTCTCGGTGTGCTCGGTCGACTCGCCGGACGCATCGGCCTGTCACCGATCCCGCTCTACCTGATCGGCGGCCTGTGCTTCGGTCAGGGTGGATTCATCCAACTCGGCGACATCGGCGAGTTCAGCCACCTCGCGAGCGAGATCGGCGTCGTCCTGCTGCTGTTGCTGCTCGGTCTGGAGTACACCGCCGCCGAGTTGGTGACCGGTCTGCGCCGCTCCTGGATGGCCGGCGTCGTCGACCTGGCCCTCAACGCGGTGCCCGGCGCGGTCATGGCGTTGATGCTGGGCTGGGGTCTGGTCGGTTCGCTCGTGCTCGGGGGCGTGACCTACATATCGTCGTCCGGCATCATCGCCAAGGTGCTCGGCGACCTGGGGCGACTCGGTAACCGTGAGACGCCGATCGTGCTGTCGATCCTGGTGTTCGAGGATCTCGCGATGGCCGTGTACCTGCCGATCCTGACGGCCGTCCTGGCCGGTGTCAGCTTCCTCGGTGGGCTGCAGGCGGTCGGCGTCTCGTTCCTGGTCATCACCGCCGTGCTGCTGATCGCGCTGCGGTACGGGAACGTCGTCTCGGCCGTCGTCGACAGCACGGACCGCGAGGTGTTCCTGCTCAAGTTGCTGGGCGCCGCGCTCCTCGTCGCCGGGTTCGCTTCGTCGTTGCAGGTCTCGGCGGCCGTCGGCGCGTTCCTGCTCGGAATCGCGATCTCCGGTTCCACGGCCCGCAACGCGACCCGACTCCTCGAACCGCTGCGGGACCTGTTCGCCGCGATGTTCTTCGTCGTGTTCGGCCTGAACACGGATCCGACGACCATCCCGCCGGTGCTGCTGCCCGCGATCGGCCTCGCCGTCGTGACGACCGCGACCAAGGTCCTCACCGGATGGTGGGCCGCCGGACGGCAAGGGATCGGCGTGATGGGCCGCGCCCGCGCGGGAGCCGCGCTGATCGCGCGTGGAGAGTTCTCGATCGTCATCGCCGGGCTCGCCGTGTCCGCCGGCGCGGTGGAGGGCGAACTCGCGGCACTGGCCACCGCCTACGTACTACTGATGGCCGTGCTGGGTCCGGTCGGCGCGCGGGTGGCAGAACCGTTGGCCCGGCTGTGGCAGCGCCCTCGACCGAACGAAGAAGGGGCCCCGAAGGACCCCTTCCTCAGGGCCTGACCGGGGTTGGTTCCGACCGCTCCCGTGCCCCACTGATACCCTCAGGGGGTATCTCTCACTGCGTGACGGAGTGTGACTGTGACAGCTCGGACCAGCCCCTCGAACGTCGTCGCCTATGCGGCGGCGTTCGCATTTGTACTGCTGATGGTGGGCATCGCCGACCTGGTCGACGACCGCGAGATCGTGCTACCGGAGATTGCGGCCATGGCCGTCGGACTGTGGGTCTACCGGATGCCGGGCTGGGTGCGGCGGCCCGAGATGGTGTTCGTGGCGCCGACAGTGACGGCGGTGATCGGGTTCGGCGTGAACGCCCTCGCGCTTCCGTACGCGGTGAAGCTCGTCGCCGTGCTCTTGGCAATGCTCGCGGTGTTCGCGGTCGTGCGCTATGCCCTCGCACCGGCCCTTGCGACGGGATTCCTCCCCGTCGTGACGAACGCGACCGAGTGGACGTTCATCGCGTCGATCGTGGTGACCACGCTTGTCCTCGCCCTCGGGGTGTGGTTGCTGCGACTGAACGAGGGTGTCGACCGTGCTGCCGACCTGTCGCTCGAACGCGTCGCGGTGTACGGCGCGATAACACTCATGGGAATCGCCGTCGCGACGGCCTCCGGGGCCGAGCACTTCGCCGTCGTTCCGCCGATCGCCGTAGTGGTGTTCGAGGCGTTGAACGCTCCGATGTACCGCGCGCGGATGTACGTCCGTCACGTTGCGGTTCTGACGATCTCCGCGACGGTCGGCGTGCTTCTGTTCCTCGCGATCGACGCGTGGGTGCTGGTGGTCGCGCTCGACCTGGTCTTGATCTATGCGCTGCTGCGCGTGCTCGGGATGCGTCTGCCGGCGGCATACGCGTTCCCGCTCCTCCCGTTCGTCTTCCCCCGCGAGAGTGTCGCCGCGATGCCGATCGCCGCGTTCGTCGTCTCCACCGTGATGCTCGGTGCGGTTCTCGCCTACCGCGTGTACAGCCCGCGGTTGGTGCGGGACCGCACACACGCCTGACCCTGACCCCATCGGCGCAAACGACGAAGGTCTCCCGTCGGTGAGTGGCTGATTCGACAGCTCCACTTCACGACGGGAGACCTTCGTGGTTCAGTGCATCTAGTCCAGGTAGTCGCGCAGCACCTGCGAACGCGACGGGTGGCGCAGCTTGGACATCGTCTTCGATTCGATCTGGCGGATCCGCTCGCGGGTCACGCCGTAGACCTGGCCGATTTCGTCTAAAGTCCGCGGCTGACCGTCGGTGAGACCGAAGCGCAGACGCACCACGCCGGCCTCGCGCTCGGAGAGCGTCTCGAGGACCGACTGCAACTGGTCCTGCAGCAGCGTGAAGCTGACCGCGTCGACGGCCACGACGGCCTCGGAGTCCTCGATGAAGTCGCCGAGCTGGCTGTCGCCCTCGTCGCCGATCGTCTGGTCGAGCGAGATGGGCTCACGCGCGTACTGCTGGATCTCCAGCACCTTCTCCGGCGTGATGTCCATTTCCTTCGCGAGTTCCTCCGGGGTGGGCTCGCGGCCCAGGTCCTGGAGCAGCTCACGCTGGATGCGGCCGAGCTTGTTGATGACCTCGACCATGTGCACCGGGATACGGATGGTGCGGGCCTGGTCGGCCATCGCGCGGGTGATGGCCTGACGGATCCACCACGTGGCGTACGTCGAGAACTTGTAGCCCTTGGTGTAGTCGAACTTCTCGACCGCGCGGATCAGGCCCAGGTTGCCTTCCTGGATGAGGTCCAGGAACGCCATGCCGCGTCCGGTGTATCGCTTGGCCAGCGACACCACGAGACGCAGGTTGGCCTCGAGCAGGTGGTTCTTGGCGCGGTTGCCGTCGCGGGTGATCCAGTTCATGTTGCGGCGATCGGCGGGGGAGGGCTTCTCGCCCTTCTCGGCCATCTCGGCCATCTTGAAGGTCGCGAACAGGCCGGCCTCGATGCGCTTGGCGAGCTCGACCTCCTCCTCGGCGTTGAGGAGCGCGACCTTGCCGATCTGCTTGAGGTATGCGCGCACCGAGTCGGCGGACGCGGTGAGCTCGGCATCCTTGCGGGCCTGGCGGAGTGCCTCGGACTCCTCCTCGTCCCACACGAAATCGCCGGACGCCTTGTCCTTCTCGGTGGGCTCGGCGGTCTCCTCGTCGTCTTCCTCGACGACGACGTCCTCGACCTCTTCCTCGACGAGTTCGCCGTCGGCGACGTCGAGATCGGCGATGTCGATGTCCTCGTCCTCGCCGATGTCGTCGCCGCCCTTGGCGGCCTTGGTGGTCGCCTTCTTGGTGGTCTTCTTCGCGGCCGTCTTCTTCGCGGCGGCCTTCTTCGCGGGCGCCTTCTTGGCGGCGGCCTTCTTGGCAGGCGCCTTCTTGGCGGCGGCCTTCTTCGCGGGAGCCTTCTTGGCGGCGGGCGCGCTACCGGTAGTGGCCTCGGCAGTGGAAGCAGGGGTCGCTGATTCGGCTGTGGAATCGGCGGTCTGACGCGTATCGGTGGCTGCCACGTACGCCCTTTCGTGACGGTGTCGTGCGGCGTCACGCCAGAGTGGAATTCCGGCGGAGAGGTCTGTCGGGTTTCGCCGACTCACAGTCGGCCGCTATCCATTGTAACGACAGCTTCGAAATTGTTACGGAGCGATGCCCTTTTCCAGGCTGTTCTGCGTGGCCATGGCCGCTCCGACGATCCCCGCGGTGTTCAGAAGTGCGGCGGGAACGACGGGGGTGCGGTTCTCCAGACGGGGGATCCACTTGTCGTGTTTGCGGCTGATGCCGCCGCCCGCGACGAACAGGTCGGGCCACAGCAGGTCCTCGAACCGGCACAGCACGCGGGTCACCTCCGCGGCCCATTCCTTGTACGACAGCGACCGGGTGTCCTTGACCGACGACGCGGCACGATGCTCGGCCTCCATGCCGTCGACCTCCATGTGGCCGAACTCCGTGTTCGGGAGCAGGACGCCGTTGTGGAGCACGGCCGAGCCGATCCCGGTGCCGAACGTCAGCAGGACGACGACCCCGTCGACGTCCTTGCCTGCCCCGTACCGGTCCTCGGCCAGTCCGGCCGCGTCGGCGTCGTTGAGTACCGTCACTGTGCGGCCGCCCAGCGCCGTGGAGAACAGTGTCCGGGCGTCCGTCCCGATCCACGACTTGTCGATGTTCGCCGCGGTCCGGGCGATGCCGTTCGTGACGACACTGGGCAACGTGATTCCGACCGGCCCGTCCCATCCGGCCCGGGCGGCGATCTCGGCGACGGTGGCTGCGACGGCGTCGGGGGTCGACGGGTGTGGTGTGGCGATCTTGATCCGTTCCTCGACGAGCTCGCCGGTCTCGAGATCGACGAGTGCGCCCTTGATGCCGCTGCCGCCGACATCGACTCCGAAGCCGCGCATGCCCACGATGGTTCCCTTCCGTCGAGATGACCGCCTGGGTCGGAACAGTAGTTGGTTCCGGCACGTTCGGCCCCGGGATACGGGTGGTGGGGTGTCCGTGGTCTGTGATGCGATACCTCCATGCGTGCCACCGACAGCCCCACCCACGAATCCAGTTCGATCGATCCGGGAGTGCTCCTCCGCACCGCGATCGCGGTCGCCGAGGCGGCGGCCGCGCACGTGCGGTCCCGTCGACCGGAGGTGTTCGGCGTCATGGGCGCCGTGGTGCACGGGAGCGACGGCGACTCGGTGCAATCCAAGAGCACCCCGACAGATCCGGTGACGGTCGTCGACACGGAGACCGAGCAACTCATCCGGGCGCGCCTCGCGGAACTGCGCCCGCACGACAGCATCCTGGGCGAGGAGGGTGGCGGTGAGGAGCACGGTGTGGCCGGCACCCGCTGGGTCCTCGATCCGATCGACGGCACCGTGAACTTCCTCTACGGCATCCCGGCTTACTCGGTGTCGGTGGCCGCGCAAGTGGACGGGGTGTCCGTTGCGGGAGCGGTCGTGGACGTCGCCGGTGGTGTCACCTACTCGGCTGCGCTCGGCGGGGGCGCCTCGTTCACCGACGCGGACGGCAACACCGGAGCGCTCTCGTGCAACCCGGTGACCGATGCCTCCCTGGCGCTGTTGGCCACCGGGTTCGGCTACGGCGCGCAACGCCGCGAAGCGCAGGGCAGGCTGATCGGTGAACTGCTTCCCCGCGTCCGCGACATCCGGAGGATCGGGTCGGCCGCCCTCGATCTGTGCATGGTCGCGTCCGGCCGAGTGGACGCGCATTTCGAGCACGGCCTGAACCCGTGGGACTGGGCCGCGGGTGCACTGATCGCGAGCGAGGCCGGCGCCCGGGTCCACGTCCCGGCGCCCGACACGCGTAGTGCTGCGGGCGAAGTCGTGATCGCGATGGCGCCCGGCGTCGCCGACGATCTGGAGGCCGTCTTCCGGTCCGCGGGTGCGTTCGACCCGATCCCATGACCGGATCGGGTGTCAGCAGCGCGCGGTGCGGGCTGCGGAGAGCAGACCCGGGTCCAGTGGGGCCGGCTCGGTACCGGCAGGTGGATCCTTCAGCGCGTTGAGGACTTCCGCGGCGTCGGGATTGGGATCGATCTGCTTGGCGAAGTAGGTGCCCAGCGCGAGATCGACGGTGTCGTCGGTGCGGGCGTCCTGGATCAACTCGGCACAGGGCGCGACGAGCCACAGTGCGCTCGCGGCGGACAGTCCGTTCGGTCCGAACCGAATCTGGCCGTGGCACTGCAGGTTCTGGTCGACGTACACCGGGTCGTTGCCGACCTGTACGTCGGGCGCGCCCGCGAACCCGTAGTCACGCAGCTGGGTCGCGACGTCGGACGCCTGGCCGCGTTCGCCGTTGGCGTTGAACACACGAACCTTGGTCGCGGACAGCGCAGCCGGTTCGACGTCGAGCAGGGTGTCGCGCCCCACCTTCTCGCCGAGCGGCTGCGGCGCGGGCGCATCGGCCGCCTTCGGTTTGACCGGGGGATTGCAGTCCACCGTGGTGGCGTACACCTCGGGCTTGGTGAGGATCTGGACCCAGACGACGACGCCGAGCAGCGCCAGCACCGAGATCAACGCGAGCACGGGGACCGCGCGCCGGCGACGGAACGGACGGCCCTGATCGTCGGTCGAACTGCCGTCGGTGATCAGTGAAACCACGGTGTATGTCGGCCTCTCCGTAGGCGAGTGCGGGGAGTGAACCCGCGACAAGGAAAAGAGTTGGTGTGGTTCCGGCCACCATCTCGGTGCCGCCGCCGTCCCGCTGCCCACTGTAGATCCCCGGCCGATCACCGTCCGGCACATGGGCGGTGCAGGAATGTCTCGGCTCGAGCAGTGGTTGGTGACGATTGACGGACAGTTTCCGACAGTGTCCGGTTCGGTTGCCACTTTTCCTGACGCGTCGGCTATTGTCTGGCGGCCCCAGTCGTGAGAACACACGATTTCGAGAGGGTCCGGAGAGAACGGAAGGTGAGGTGTAGGTCATGTTTTCCGGAGGGCTTTTCGGGCACTTCCGGGCATCCTGGGGCGTTGTCAATGCCACAGGAATGGATCTGCATCTCTGACGGTTCTCCAGGATCGCCGACCCCGTGAGGGGCGGCGGCCCGGGCACCGGGGATACACGCAAGAGGACGAGGGGAAGAGGAAATGGCAACCGACTACGACGCACCCAGGCGATCGGAAACCGACGAGGTTTCGGAGGATTCGCTCGAAGAACTGAAGGCACGACGCAACGAGGCGCAGTCGGCAGTCGTCGACGTGGACGAGTCCGACACCGCGGAGTCGTTCGAACTCCCCGGCGCCGACCTGTCCGGCGAAGAACTGTCCGTGCGGGTGGTGCCCAAGCAGGCGGACGAGTTCACCTGCTCGAGCTGCTTCCTGGTTCACCACCGCAGCCGTCTCGCGAGCGAGGAGAACGGCGTCATGATCTGCATGGACTGCGCCGCCTGACGCGAGTCCTGAAGCAGACGGACTAGTCCTTCGGGGCTGTCTCGCGGCCGATGGCGGCCAGCAGTTCGGCTGGCCGCCTCGTGCTCACCAACCAGTAGGGCGTGGGGTCCTCGGGATCGTCGAGGACGATCAGCGCAGTCTGTTTGATCCAGGATCGGTTCTGGACGTATGCGGCCGGATCGAGCTGGCGCCCCATGGCTGCACTCTTCGCCGACGGCGGAATTGTGGCCGTGCGGGAGATGGCGGTCAGCGGCAGATGTGCACGACCCACCCGCAGTTCACCCTCGGGGCCGCCGTACACCTCGATCCGGAGCCTGGACACCCACAGCAGTGCCCACACCGGGAACGGGAACAGCAGGACGTAGGGCAGCCAGGCACGGACGCCCGGCGAACCCATGTGGACCTCCGCCGCGAGCAGGCCGGCGATGAGCAATCCAGCGGGCCACCACCACAACGGCACCCACAGGCGCTCCGAATAGATCGGTGCTCGGGCATTGTCGGGCGTGGTCGCTGCGGGCTGAGACGATTCGGACACGTAGTCCAGAGTAGTCTCGGTGCACGTGAGCGATCTTCCTGCCATTGCGCTGAAGCGACTGGACCCCGGTATCCCGATTCCTCAGCGCGCGCACGACGGTGATGCCGGCGTCGATCTGTGCACCACCACCGATGTCACGATCGAGCCGGGCCGCCGCGTCCTGGTCGGTACGGGCATCGCGGTCGCGCTGCCGATCGGTACGGTCGGCCTGATCCATCCGCGTTCCGGCCTGGCCGCGAAGGCCGGGCTCTCGATCGTGAACACTCCGGGCACGATCGATGCCGGCTACCGCGGAGAGATCAAGGTCTGCCTGATCAATCACGACCTCGAGACGCCCATCGAACTGCGCCGCGGTGACCGTGTCGCGCAGTTGGTGGTCCAGAGGGTCGAATTGGTCGACTTCGTCGAGGTCGACTCGCTGGACGAAACTGTCCGCGGCGCAGGCGGTTACGGCTCCAGTGGGGGTCACGCGAGCCTCGTCGAGCACAATGCCGATCAGGATGTCGACGGTAAGGAAGGCCGCCCGCACGAGCTGACGCGGCTGCCGAGGGAAGGGGCCTGATCATGTTCGGACGTCGCAAGAAGAATGAGGCCGGCCGGTCCGAGGCCGTCGAACCTGCGGATCTCGTCGACACCGAGACGCCGGACGAGGACGCCGCGTCGGACGAGCCCGTCGGCGCGCTCGACGGCGGCCCGTACGACGCTGCAGATCTTCCGGAGGGCGAGGAGCCGGCGGCGACGCGGCTCGATCTCGGCTCGGTCCTGCTGCCGATGCCGCAGGGGGCCCAGCTGCAGGTCGAGATGTCGCCCGAAGGTGCGCCGCAGGCGGTGCACCTGGTCACCGAGCACGGCCGTATCACCGTCTCCGCGTACGCCGCTCCCAAGTCGCCCGGTCAGTGGCGCGAGGTTGCGTCCGAGCTCGCAGAATCGCTGCGTGCCGACAACGCCGAGGTCAGCATCGAGAGCGGCCCGTGGGGTCGTGAGGTGGCCGCGACCACCCCGAACGCCGACCTGCGTTTCATCGGTGTCGACGGCCACCGCTGGATGCTCCGGTGCGTCGTCGCCGGCCCCACCGGTGCGGTGGCGGCCGGTGGTCCGCTCGTCGCGATCGCGCGCGCCGTCCTGCTCGACACGGTCGTCAATCGCGGCACGGAGCCGTATCCGGTGCGGACCCCGCTGTCGGTGGTCCTGCCGCAGGCACTCGTCGACCAGCTGATGGCTGCCCACCAGCAGCAGCAGTTGGCGGCCCAGCAGCAGGCACAGCTCGCGGCCACGGACCAGGCCCAGCAGCAGGCCCAGCAGCATCCGCAGCAGCAGTCCGCGCCGCAGACGCCGCAGCCGATTCAGGAGTCCCCGAACGGGGCCGAGCCGCCCCGGCGCGGGGAGTCCGGTTCGGCGATGCAGCAGCTCGGGCTCTAGCGCACCGCGCTCAGCCGATCCGGTCGAGCGCGGCGAAGCACGCCTGTCCCAGCACGCCCGGGTCCGCGCCGATCTCCTGCAACGTGAGTTCGGCCAGTGCGGCGTGCGGAAGCGTCGCCGCCCACTCCTTCGCCACCGTCAACGGGTGGACGGCGTCGTCGACGGCCGCGGCGATGCCCACGGGAACGTGGATGTCGGCGAGCGTCGCCGGGTCGGGTGCGTGGTACGCGGCGGCCTCCTCCAGCGCGGCCGGCAGATCGGGCCACTGGCTGCGCCAGGACCGGGCCAGTTCGTCGGCCAGCCAGGGCGGGCTCGACGCCGTCATCTCCGCGGTCACCGCTGCGAGTCCGTGCGCGCGCAACTGCGACGCCGTGAACGTCGCACTGGCCGCCGCCGGCGCGTCGCGCGGTGACCCGGTCCATGCCGGCAGTGCGGCCAGTACGGCGCCGACGCTGTCAGGGTTCTCCGCCGCCCACGCCAGGGCCACGGCGGCCCCGATCGACACGCCGCCGACCAGGATCCGGCCGTGTTCGCGCGCGGCGCGGTCCATCGCGTCGCGGTAGCTCGCGACGATCGCCCGCGGATCCGGTTCGACCGCCATCGTCGAGACGCCTACCTGCATCATTGCGGGCCGGAAGGCGCGGTCCGCGAAATCCGCATCCGACCCGGTTCCCGGGAGTACGACGGCCACTTCGGGCCAGGTTCGTTGCTGCATGAATCGATCTTGCACTGCCCGGTTCGCGGGGGTTCCGGACGGCGGTGGGTTTCGGATCACTTTGGGGTTACAGTGGCCCTCGTACAGACCTATCGCGCGGCGCGAAGATGCGCCGCCATTTGTCCAGGAGCACGCTATGGCCCCCGCCGCGGCAGGTTACTTTCGCCGGCTCACCCGCAGACTCACCGAGGACCTCGAGCAGTTGGATGCCGAGGAGATGGTGGAGACCGCGCAGGCATCGGGCGCCAAGCGCGCCTGCGACTGTGCGCGTGGTGAGGAGGTCACGATCCTCGGGCGCCTGCGCAGCGTCGAGGCGTGTCCCAAGTCCGCGAACGCCAGCGTCCAGGCGGAGTTCTTCGACGGCACCGACCCGGTCACGCTCGTCTGGATCGGCCGTCGACGGATCCCCGGTATCGAGCCGGGCAAGACGCTGATGGTGCGTGGCCGCATCGGCGACCGTGACGGTCAGAAGGTGATCTTCAATCCCTACTACGAACTTCGCGGCGATTCCTGAGCCGATGCCGTTGCACTGCAACCGGGCCCGTCGCGGGACGGGCCTCGACGGCGTACCGCCCGGATATGGCAGTCTCGTCGCGTGACCGAAACGAAGCAGCAGACGATCCTCGAACAGCTCGGTGGACTCAGCGGGCTGGTCTACTCGTCGCTGCCGATCGTCGTGTTCGTGCCGGCGAACAGCCTGTGGGGTCTGGCCCCGGCCGTGTGGATCGCGCTCGGTGTGGCCGCCGCGATCCTGGTGTGGCGAATCGTTCGCCGCAGTCCCGTGCAGCCCGCGATCTCAGGTTTCCTCGGAGTCGGCGTCTGCGCGTTCATCGCCTACCGCACCGGTGACGCGAAGGGGTACTTCCTCTTCGGGATCTACACCAGCCTGGTGTACGCCGCTGCGTTCGTCGTGTCGATCCTGGTCCGGTGGCCGCTCGTCGGTGTCGTCTGGGGCTACCTCAACGGGCACCGCAATGCGTGGCGTGCCCACAAGGGCGCCGTGCGCGCGTACGACATCGCCACCGTCGCGTGGGCGGCGGTCTTCGGTGCCCGGTACCTGGTCCAGTCTCAGCTCTACGACGCCGATCAGACGGGATGGCTCGCGGTGGCACGGATCGGCATGGGCTGGCCGCTCACCGGTGTGGTGCTGCTCGTGACGATCTGGGCCGTTCGACGTGCCGACCGGATCGTGGAGCCTGCCCCCGATGAGACCGAGCCGGAAGCCGCCGACGGCAAGACTGCCGACGGAAATACCGCCGACGGCCCTGTTGCCGACGCGTCAGATATCGATCGCGGCGCGTAGTTCGTCCTCGACCTCGACGGCCGCGACGAACAGCAGCTCGTCGCCGCCCTCGACCGGGTCGTCGGGCTGGGGGACGATCACCCGGCCGCCACGCAGGATCGTCACCAGGGCGACGTCACGCGGGAGCCGAATCTTGCGCACCGGCTTGCCCGCGAGCGGGGTGTTGTCGGGCAGGGTGATCTCGACGAGGTTCGCCTGACCCTGACGGAACGTCATCAGTCGAACCAGGTCACCCACCGTGACGGCCTCCTCGACGAGCGAGGCGAGCATGCGCGGCGTGGAGACCGCGACGTCGACGCCCCACGACTCGTCGAACAGCCACTCGTTGCGGGGGTCGTTCACACGGGCCACCACCCGCCCGACCCCGAACTCCGTCTTCGCGAGCAGGCTCAGCACGATGTTGGCCTTGTCGTCGCCGGTGGCGGCGATCACGACGTCGTACGTCTCCAGCTGCGCGGCTTCGAGCAGGCTGAGCTCGCACGCATCCGCATGGATCCACTCGGCCTGCGGAATCACCTCGGGCTCGACGTGCTCGAGCTTGCGTTCGAGCAGCATTACGTGGTGGTTGCTGCGGACGAGTTCGCGGGCGATGGAGCGGCCTACGGCGCCGGCTCCTGCGATGGCCACTCTCATCGGAGGTTTCCAATCGGGTAGTCGATCGAGAAGGGAGTCATTGACCGGTCTCGGGCTGTCAGTCGTCGGACGGCGGGGGATTGCCGGCCAGGGCGACGGCCTCGGCGACGGTGCCCGACACGGCGGCGACGTACACCTGGTCCTGGGACTGGATGACGGTCTTGCGGTCGGGAAGGATGCCCGATCCGAAACGGATGACGAACGAGACGCGGGAGCTGGTCGCGGCTTCGAGTTCGGAGATGTTGCGGCCGACCCAGTCCTCGTGGAAGGGCAGTTCGGTCACGACCACCGTGCCGGACGGATCCCGCCACTTCGAGATCTGATCGTCCTGCGCGAGGGCGAGCATGAAGCGGTCGGTGGTCCACGGCACGGTTGCGATGGTGGGGATGCCGAGACGCTCGTACACCGCGGCGCGCTTGGCGTCGTAGATCCTGGCCACGACCCGCTCCACGCCGAACGTCTCGCGGGCCACGCGGGCCGAGATGATGTTCGAGTTGTCGCCGGAGGACACCGCGGCGAATGCCTCGGCGCGCTCGATGCCGGCACGGACCAGCACGTCGCGGTCGAATCCCATCCCGACGACGGTGTGCCCGGTGAATTCGGTTCCGAGTCGGAGGAATGCACTCGCGTCGCGGTCGATGACGGCCACCTCGTGGCCGATCCGGCACAGTGCGGTAGCGAGGGAGGAGCCGGCGCGGCCACATCCCATGACTACTACGTACACCTGTCCACTCCGTTCATCGAAATTCGCGCCCGTGCGGGATGCCGCCGGCGTCGAATCGAACCGTACAGCGCGCGCAGGGAAGAGCAAGTTGCCACCGCAGGGAAACGCCGACTTCGGCTCCTGGCTGCTGTGCATTCCCTCGGACGGCTTACGCTTTGGCAGTGTCGAAGGTTTCCACCGCTGCGAAGCGGCTGATTCTGGGCCGGCCGTTCCGGAGCGACAAGCTCGGGCACACGCTTCTGCCCAAGCGGATCGCGCTGCCGGTTTTCGCCTCGGATGCGATGTCGTCGGTCGCCTACGCACCGGAAGAGATCTTCCTGGTGCTGTCCGTCGCGGGCATTTCCGCGTACGTGTACGCACCGTGGATCGGGCTGGCCGTCGCCGTCGTCATGGCGGTGGTGGTCGCCAGCTATCGGCAGAACGTGCACGCGTATCCGTCCGGCGGCGGTGACTACGAGGTCGCGACCACCAATCTGGGGCCCAACGCCGGTCTGACCGTGGGCAGTGCGCTGATGGTGGATTACGTGCTCACCGTCGCGGTGTCGATCTCGTCGGCGGCGTCGAACATCGGTTCCGCGGTGCCGTTCGTGGCGCAGCACAAGGTGCTGTTCGCGATCGCCGCGATCGTGCTGCTGACGGCGATGAACCTGCGGGGTCTGCGGGAGTCCGGCACCGCCTTCGCGATCCCCACGTACGCGTTCATCGTCGGCATGCTGATCATGCTCGGGTGGGGCCTCGCCCGGATCTACATCTTCGGCGACGACGTCCAGGCGGAATCGTCCGGCTTCATTCTCGATGCCGAGGATTCGCACCTGTACGGCATCGCGTTCGCGTTCCTCATCGCCCGGGCCTTCTCGTCCGGCTGCGCGGCGCTGACCGGCGTCGAGGCGATCAGCAACGGGGTGCCGGCATTCCGGAAGCCGAAGTCCCGCAACGCTGCCACCACGCTGCTGCTGCTCGGCACGTTCGCGATCGTCCTGCTGATGGGCATCATCATTCTGGCCCAGAAGATCGGGATCGTGTACGCGCACAATCCGGAGACGCAGTTGATCGGGGCTCCGGAGGGCTACCACCAGAAGACACTCATCGCGCAGCTCGCCGAGGCCGTCTTCTCCGGATTCCCGGCCGGCTTCTACTTCATGGCGATCGTCACCGCGCTCATCCTCGTGCTCGCCGCGAACACCGCGTTCAACGGTTTCCCGGTGCTGGGCTCGGTACTGGCGCAGGATCGCTACCTGCCGCGCCAGCTGCACACCCGCGGCGACCGTCTCGCGTTCAGCAACGGCATCCTGTTCCTGTCGGGTGCGGCGATCGCGTTCGTGGTGGTCTTCGGCGCCGAGGTCACCAAGCTGATCCAGCTCTACATCGTGGGTGTCTTCGTCTCGTTCGTGTTGAGCCAGACCGGAATGATCCGACACTGGACCCGGCATCTGAGGGCCGAGACCGATCCGGCGCAGCGCCGGCGGATGAAGCGCTCGCGCGTGGTCAACTCGATCGGTCTCGCGATGACCGGTGCGGTGCTGGTGATCGTGCTGCTCACGAAGTTCGCGGCCGGTGCGTGGATCGCGATCGTCGCGATGGTCGTGATCTTCGTGGTGATGAAGTCGATCCGGCGCCACTACGACAGCGTCGCCGCCGAACTCGAGGAACAGGAGTGGGACGGCGTCCTGCCCAGCCGCACCCACTCGATCGTGCTGGTGTCCAAGATGCACATGCCGACGATGCGCGCGCTCGCGTACGCCCGTGCGACGCGTCCGGACACGCTCGAGGCGGTCACGGTCAACGTCGACGAGCCCGACACTCGCGCGCTCGTCCGTGAATGGGAGAAGAGTGACATCACGGTGCCGCTCAAGGTGATCGAGTCGCCGTATCGCGAGATCACCAAGCCGGTGCTCGACTACGTGCGCCGAGTCCGGAGGGACTCGCCGCGGGACGTCGTCACGGTGTTCATCCCGGAGTACGTCGTGGGGCACTGGTGGGAGCAGATCCTGCACAACCAGAGCGCCCTGCGGTTGAAGAGCCGACTGCTGTTCCAGCCGGGCGTGATGGTCACCAGCGTGCCGTGGCAGCTCAGTTCGTCGGAGAAGGTCAAACGTGAACGCGTCGACAACGCACCCGGTGCGACTCGCCGCGGGTTCGAATCAGAAGGCAAGTGACGGGCGGTACGTGGTGAGTGAGAACTGGACGGGTCTTCGGCTCGAGGTGGAGTTGGGGAATCCCGGCCACGGTGGCTTCTGCGTGGCCCGCCACGAGGGCCGGGTGCTGTTCGTGCGGCACGGGTTGCCCGGTGAGCGCGTCGTCGCACACGTCACCGAGGATCGCGGCGGTTCGTTCTGCCGCGCCGACGCCGTCGAGATCATCGAGCCGTCACCGGACCGGGTCGCACCGTTGTGCCCGATCTCCGGTCCGGGCGGGGCAGGATGCTGCGACTACTCGCACGCCACGCTCGATGCGCAGCGGGCGATGAAGGCAGCGATCGTCGCCGAGCAGTTGCGCCGGATCGCGGGTCTCGACCTCGAGGTCGCCGTCGAGGAGTTGCCGGGGACCGGGCACGGCGCGGGGTGGCGCTCGCGGGTGCGTCTCGCGGTCGACACCGCCGGACGTCCGGGTTTCCACCGGTTCCGCAGCAACGACATCGAGACCTTCCTGGCGTGTCCGCAGATCGACGCGTCGGCGTACTCCGGTCTGGCCGAGCGGTCCTGGCAGCCCGGGGCCGAGGTGCAGGTGGTGCTCGACGCGGTCGGTGAACGCCACGTGGTCGAGATCGCGCCGGCCAAGATCTCGCGGACCGGACGTCGCAGCCCGGGACGGCGCGGCGCGACGGCGCGCCGGGCGGCGTCGGCGGGCAGTCGCGCGGAACGGGTCGTCATCGGCTCCGGGCGAGCCGTCGAGCGGGTCGGCGACCGGGAGTGGACGCTGTCCGCCACCGGATTCTGGCAGGCACATCGGAGTGCGGCGCAGACGTATTCGGAGGTCGTGGGGGAGTGGGCGCAGGCGTCGCCCGGCGCTGCCGTCTGGGATCTCTACGGCGGTGTCGGCGTGTTCGCCGCGACGCTCGCCGAGCAGGTCGGCGTGACCGGCCGGGTCGAGTCGGTGGAGTTCTCCCGCACCGCGGTGGCCGACGGGTCGGCGGCGCTGGCGGACCTGCCGCAGGTGCAGTTGCATGCGGCGCGCGTCGAACGCGCGCTGCAGGATCTCCCGGCCCCCGAGGTCGTGGTGCTCGATCCGCCCCGCGCCGGTGCCGGAAGGGACGTCGTCGCGGCCCTCGCGGCGGCGGGTCCGGACCGGATCGTCCACGTCGGCTGCGATCCGGCGTCGTTCGCGCGTGACATCGCGCTCTACCGCGAGCACGGCTTGACCGTGGCGCAGGTCCGGGTGTTCGATGCCTTCCCCCTCACGCACCACATGGAGAGTCTCGCCCTCCTCACCCGCTGAGGTGTTCGGCACACCCCTCGAGGTCGAGCTTCGCAAAAGCCCAGGTCAGGGCATATGTAGTGCGGTATGTCGCTTTTGCGAAGTAATTGCTTGACGCACGCAACTATGCCTATAGTTGCGTTCTGCAAGTAATTCACCAATCCATTCAGGGGATTCGGGGTGTCCGATGGCCGTTCAGGCCGACACGGCGCAGGCCTTGGTCGACGCGATCTTCCTCTTCGGACGATCGCTGCGTACCGCCCTCACCAGCGCCGTCGACGATCCGCTCGCGCCGGCGCTGGCCGCGGTGCTGTTCGTGCTGTCGACGCGGGGTCCGTGCCGGCAGAACGAGCTCGCGTCGGTGTTGTGCGTGAGCCAGTCGGCACTCAGCCGGCAGATGACGGAGCTGGTGGACTCCGGTCTCGTCGACAGGCAACCGGACGCGGACGACAAACGGGCGTTCCTGGTCCAGGTGTCGGAAAAGGGCGACGAGGTCCTGCGGAGCACCAAGGAACGCAGATCGGCGCGATTGCACGAACTGCTCGGCGGGTGGAGTCAGGACGAAGCGGCGGCGGCGTTGTCGACCATCGAACGTCTCACCGACACCCTCGCCGCCCGCAACGAATCCTCGCCGCTAGCTGCAAATGACCGTGGGAGAGCACTTCAATGACGACATCAGTGGGGGAGAGTCGGGCAGGCTCCGGCAACGAGGCGATGACCCACCGCCAGATTCTCGAGGTCCTCGCGGGCCTCATCGCGGCGCTGTTCACCGCGCTGCTGAGCACGACGATCGTCTCGACGGCACTGCCGACGATCATCGGCGACCTGAAGGGCACCCAGACCCAGTACGCGTGGGTCATCACGACCGCGCTGCTCGCGAACGCGGCGTCCACCCCGATCTGGGGCAAGCTCGCCGACCTGTTCAACAAGAAGATCCTGGTCCAGACCTCGATCGTGATCTTCGTGATCGGATCGGTCATCGCAGGCTTCGCGCACAACGTGCCCGTCCTGCTGGCGGCCCGCGTCGTGCAGGGCATCGGCATGGGAGGTCTGACGGCGCTGGTGGTCGCGATCATCGGCAGCATCATCCCGCCGCGTGACCGCGGGCGTTACTCCGGATACATGGGTGCCGCGATGGCAGTGTCCATGTCCGGCGGCCCGATCCTCGGTGGCGTCATCGTCGACAGCCCCCTGGGCTGGCGGTGGACGTTCTTCGTGTGCGTTCCGCTGGCCGTGATCGCCCTGTTCCTGCTGCAGCGCACGCTGCACATCGCGGCCGACCGCAAGGAGGACGTCTCCATCGACTGGTGGGGCGCGATGCTGCTCACGGCGGGCGTCAGCGTCCTGCTGATCTGGGTGTCGTTCGCCGGCAAGGCCGACTACTACGCGTGGTTCTCCAAGGAGTCCGCGATCTACGTCGGTGTCGGGCTGCTGCTGCTGATCGCGACCGTGATCGTCGAGTCCAAGGTGAAGTCGCCGATCATCCCGCTGAAGATCATCACCGAGAAGACCACCGGTCTGGCGATCATCGCCTCGATCGCGGTCGGTGTCGGCATGTTCGGCGCCACCACGTTCCTCACCCAGTACTTCCAGACCGCCCGCGGTCACAGCCCGACCGTCGCCGGTGTCCTGACGATTCCGATGGTGATGGGCATGCTCGTCTCGTCGGTCGTCTCGGGCCAGTTGATCACCCGGTTCGGAAAGTGGAAGCCGTTCATCGTTGCCGGCGCCGGGTTGCTCGTGGTCGGCTTCGGTCTGCTCTCCACGATCGATCACGCGACCAGCCTGTGGCTGATCGGTGTCTACATCGCCATCGTCGGCGTCGGTGTCGGCAGCCTGATGCAGAACCTGGTGCTCGCGGTGCAGAACACCGTCAGCGTCGACAACATCGGCGCGGCCAGCAGTTCGGTCGCGTTCTTCCGCACCTTCGGTGGTGCCATCGGCGTGTCGGTGCTGGGCTCGATCCTCGCGACCCGGGTCACGACCCTGTCCGCCGAGGGCTTCGCGGAACTCGGTATCGACACCCACGCGGCGGGCAGCGGCGGCAACCTCGACATCAACGCCCTGCCCGCACCGATCGCGGCCGTCATCCGCGCCGCGTACGGTGACGCGACGGGACGGTTGTTCCTGGTGGCGGCGCTGGTCGCGCTGATCACCCTGGCCTGCGTCATCGTGATCCCGAACACCCCGTTGCGCAGGACCATCGACATCCAGAAGCCGGCCGAGGGCGAGGAGTCGGACGCCGCTCGCGACACCGAGCAGGACGTGAAGGCGTAGCTGCCCGAGCGGACGACCGGAGGCCCGCAACCGACACGGTTGCGGGCCTCCGGTCTGTCGGGATATCTGCTAGGTCTTGCGGTTGTACAGCCGCATCGTCAGCGGGCCGAACACGACGATGAAGCCGGCACACCAGATCAGTACGACGGAGAGCTGCCCGAACTCGAACGAGCCCTCGCACAGCGCCCGCAGGGTCGTCACGAGGTGACTGATCGGGTTCACGTCGACGAACGCCTGCAGCCAGCCCGGCATCGTCGACGGGTCGACGAAGATGTTGCTGGCGAACGTGAGCGGGAACAGGATGAACATCGAGACGCCCATGACGGCCTGCTCGGTCCGCATCAGCATCGCGAACATAGTCCACACCCACGACAGGCTGAACGAGAACAGCAACAGCAGCAGCACCGACGCGACGACGCCCACGATCCCGCCGGCGGGGCGGAAGCCCAGGATCAGACCCAGGATCAGCACGATCACCGACGCGATCGTGTAGCGCACGATGTCGCCGAACAGGGCGCCGACGAGCGGTGAAGGCCGCCAGATCGGCAGCGAGCGGAAGCGGTCGAACACGCCCTTCTCGATGTCCTTGTTCAGGGTCAGCCCCGTGTACATCGTGATCATCACGACGGTCTGCACCAGGATGCCGGGGATCAGGAACTGCACGTAGGCGTCGGTCGAGCCGGCGAGCGCGCCGCCGAACAGGAACGTGAACATCAGCGTGAACATCACCGGGAACATGGTCACGTCGAAGAGCTGCTCCGGGACGTGCTTGATCTTGAGCAGCGCCCGCCATCCGAAGGACAGGGACGTCGACAGTGCGTTGGGGCGCGCCGGTCGGGGACCCGGCATCTGCAGGACGTTGCCGACCGCCTGCGCCGAGGTGGTGATGGTGTCGGTCATGACGCGCTCTCCTCGATGATGTCGGTGTCGGCAGTGCCCTCGGCGTCCTCGGTGCCGTGGCCGGTCAGGGCCAGGAAGACCTCGTCGAGGCTGGGTTGGCCGAGGGCGAAGGTGGTGACGGCGAGACTCGCGTCGTCGAGCGCCGCGAGTGCGCGGGCTACCCGCTGCGGGTCGTCGATCCGAGCGGTCAGGGCCGCCGGGTCCGATTCGAGGCTCACGGGAACCCCCAGAACCGGTTCGAGGATCGTGGCGGCCTCGGCCCGTCGGGCCGGCTGCGCGACCCGCACGTGCAGAGCCCCGGAACCCACCGACGCCTTGAGCTCACCGGTGGTGCCCTCCGCGATCACCTTGCCGCGGTCGATGACGGCGATCCGGTCGGCCAGCTGGTCGGCCTCGTCGAGGTACTGCGTGGTGAGGAGCACCGTGGTGCCGCCCGCAACCAACGCGCGGACGATCTCCCACACCTGGTTGCGACTGCGGGGATCGAGGCCGGTGGTCGGTTCGTCCAGGAAGATCAGTTCGGGTGTCACGATGATGCTGGCGGCGATGTCGATGCGCCGCCGCATGCCGCCGGAATAGGTCTTGACCTGACGACTCCCGGCCTCCTGCAGGCCGAAGGCGTCGAGCAGTTGCTCGCACCGGGACCGCGCGGCGGCCCGCGAGTAACCGTAAAGGCGGCCGAGCAGGACGAGATTCTCGACGCCGGTCAGATCTTCGTCGAGCGATGCGAACTGGCCGGTCAGCGACACCTTGCTCCGGACGGTTTCCGCCTCGGTGGCGACGTCGTGTCCCAGGACCCGCGCGGCGCCCCCGTCCAGGGGGAGCAGGGTGGCCAGCATCCGGATCGTGGTGGTCTTGCCGGCGCCGTTGGGGCCGAGCACGCCGTACACGCCGCCGGCCGGTACGGCGAGATCGACGCCGTCGACGGCGACATTGGAGCCGAATCGTTTGATCAGGCCGTGCGTTTCGATTGCCAGTGCGTTGTCGGGGAGCATAAGGTCCTCGTGGTCTGCGTCGGGCGCGGATGGTGGACGAAACTGTTCGCTCGTCGCCCCAGACTGGCGGACGACGGGTACCCGGTGCAAACACTTTTCCGGGACCCGCGGCGCGGCGTGGTCCGATTCGCGGGCAGCGGCGGCGTGCGGTATACGAGACGTGTGGACTCCGAATTTACCCTGACCGTCGTCGTGCCCGCGTACAACGAAGAGACCTATATCGGTGCCTGTCTGGTGTCGTTGCTCGAGCAGGAGCGGGAGCTGCACGAGATCGTCGTGGTCGACAACAATTCGACCGACGGCACGGCCGCGATCGTCGAGGAGTTCGCCGCCCGGCATCCCATCGTGCGGCTGATCCGGGAAGAGAAGGCCGGCACCGTGCACGCGCGCAACGCCGGATTCGACGCCGCAACCGGTGACATCATCGGACGCATCGACGCGGACACCCGGGTCGCGCCCGACTGGGCCCGCTCGATTCTCGACTTCTTCACCCGTACCGACACCGCGGACATCGGGGCTGTCACCGGGCTCAGCAACTCGTACGACTCGCCGTACCGCGGCCTCAAGGGCTGGTACGTGGACCGGCTCGTCCGGAAGGGGATCCTCGGTGGCGAGCGGCGGATCCGGAACCTCCACGGTGCGAACATGGCGGTGCGCCGGTCCACCTGGGATCGGGTCCGCGGAGCGGTCACCGCAGACCTGGACGTGCACGAGGACGTCGATCTCGCGTTGTGCATCTGTGCCGAGGAGATCGGCATCGTGCAGTTGACACAGATGCGGGCGGATGTGTCGCCGCGCCGCGCGCTGACTCCGCCGTTCGAGTTCTCCCGCTACCTCGACGCCGGCGTCAAGACGCTGGAACGGCACGGCGCGATGACACCGCAGCATCGCAGGATGCTGCGGCTGCACTGGTTCACACACCTCGCCGGCTACCTCGCGTACCGCCCGTACGATCCCGATCTGGGTAAGTTCACCGTCCGCAGGTTCTTCTTCGGTGGACCGGCGCGGACCATGCCGGTGGTCGCGACGACCGGTCGGTAGATCCGCCGGCGACACCGACGTGTCAGGCGCGCCCGCGCTGTTCGAAGCTGTGCAGCAGCATCTCCAGTTGCCCGTATGCGGCCATGGCGAGGCGTTCGAGCAGCGCCGACTTGATCTGTGGGGCCTCCGCGGTGAGCCGGACGAAACCGTCGGGCGGCAGCACCGCGAGGGTAACCGTGGTGTCGGCGCGAACGTCGTTGAGGAACGTCGAGTCCAGTAGCGTCGGCATCTCCCCGAAGGTCATCCCCGCAGCCAGGGTCGTGATCCGATGGATCGCGCCGTCCGCGGAGGTGACGGTGGTGCTCGCGCGGCCGGACAGGATCAGGAAGATGCCGGCGGCGGGGTCGCCACGGCGGGCGATCAACTCGCCGCGGGCGACGGTCCGCGACTCGAGTTCGTCGGTGAATCTCTCGAACTGGTCGGCGGTGAACTCGGCCAACAGAGGGTGCTGCTCGAGCTCGATCGCTTCGGGCTGACGGCCCCCGCGGCAGTGCCGGGCGAGCAGGACCTCCTCGCACCACTCGGTGGCCCAGTCCAGGTCCGCGAACACCCGTCCGCCGGGATCCTCGGGGGCGAGGCTCGACAGGGTGTGCCCGAAGTGCCCCTCCGGGTCGACGAGAGCGCTGTGGCACCCGCTGTCGGCGAGATCGGCCCGCAGCGACTCGATCATCCGGCGGGCGATCCCGCTGACCTCGTCGACCCGGCGCACATCCACCACGACCGCTTCGAGGTCGGCGCGTTCGGCGTCGATCTCCCGGACCGCCGTCTCGGCGCCGGTGAACAACAGATCGCCGTGCAGTTCGTAGATGCGCGCGCGGCCGCCGAAGGCGTCGAGGGTGGCCCTCTCGGCGTCGGTCCGGCGGGTGCGCGACGGCGCGGAGCCGACGTCGTACCGCGCCCGGATCGACGAGCGGGCGGCGCGGGTGACGTGGAGGAAGTGCAGTTCGAGGTCCCGGGACAGTTCCCGGCACGCCTGCACACCGCGGACGCTGTTGCCGTGCCGGTCGAGCCGGGGTGAGAAGACGGCGATACCCAGCTGTCCGGGCAGCACAGCGAGGACTCCGCCACCGACACCGCTCTTGGCGGGCATCCCCACCTCGGTGACCCACTCACCGGCGGCGTCGTACATCCCGCACGTGGTCATCACGCTCAGGACCCGCTCGACGAGGGCGGGATTGAGGACCCGGTCCCGGGTGACCGGGTTGACGCCGTTGTTCGCGAGGGTGGCCGCCATCAGTGCGAGGTCGCGGCACGTGACGTCGATCGAGCACTGTCGGAAGTACAGGTCGACAGCCTCGTCGGGGTCGCCGCTGATGACGCCGAACGAGCGCAGCATGTAACCGATCGCGCGGTTGCGGTGCCCGGTGCGGGCCTCGGACGTGTACACCGCCTCGTCCAGCGTCAGCTGCCGTCCCGCGCAGCGCGAGTAGAGCTGCCGGATCCTTTCGAACCGCTCGGCCGGATCGGCGCCGGCGACCAGCGATGCCGACGTGATCGCGCCCGCGTTGATCATCGGATTGCGTGGCCGTTCGGTGTCGGGGTCGAGGCTGATCTCGTTGAACGCCTCGCCGGACGGTTCCACGTCGATCTTCTCGGCGACGGCGTCGACTCCCCGGTCGGCGAGCGCCAGCGCGTAGGTGAACGGCTTGGAGATGGACTGGATGGTGAAGGCGACACCGCAGTCGCCGACCTCGTAGACGTGCCCGTCGGACGTCGCGACGGCGATCCCGAAGCGATCGGGCACCACCGCGGCGAGCTCGGGAATGTAGTCGGCGACATTGCCGCCCCGATCGGCCCGGACCACGTCGTACACCCGGTTGATGAACTCGTCGACCACGTTGCCCATGGAGCAACAGTAGGATGAGCGAACAGTCCGGGATGTGTATTCGAGCACGCGCGGCGCGGTCGGATCCGATGCCGAGCGGCTCCGTGTTCGGCAGCTCCGTAGACTTGTCGGGCTGTCGAGTGACAGCCCGTGAACCTGCTGGAGGGAGCGATCTCGTTGGGTGTGCTTGCCCGTATCCAGACGCCTGACGACCTGCGTCGGCTCGATCCGGAGGAGATGAAGGAGCTCGCTGCGGAGATCCGCGAGTTCCTGGTGCAGAAGGTGTCCGCCACCGGTGGTCATCTCGGCCCCAACCTCGGTGTCGTCGAATTGACGCTGGCGCTGCACCGGGTGTTCGATTCGCCCGCCGACCCGATCGTCTTCGACACAGGCCATCAGGCCTACGTCCACAAGATCCTCACCGGCCGCAAGGACGAGTTCGATTCGCTGCGCAAGCAGGGTGGTCTGTCGGGTTACCCGTCGCGCGCCGAGAGCGAGCACGACTGGGTCGAGTCGTCCCACGCGTCGGCCGCGTTGTCCTACGCGGACGGTCTCGCGAAGGCGTTCGAGCTGTCCGGGCAGCACCGCCACGTCGTCGCCGTGGTCGGAGACGGCGCGCTCACCGGCGGCATGTGCTGGGAGGCACTCAACAACATCGCGGCCGGCCGGGACCGCTCGGTCGTGATCGTCGTCAACGACAACGGCCGCTCCTACGCCCCGACCATCGGCGGGCTCGCCGACCACCTCGCTGCACTGCGCCTGCAGCCGGGCTACGAGCGGATCCTCGACAACGGCCGCCGCATGGTGAAGAAGATGCCGTGGGTGGGTCGCGCCGCATACCAGTTGCTGCACGGGATGAAGGCCGGACTCAAGGACGCCGTGAGCCCGCAGGTGATGTTCACCGACCTCGGGATCAAGTACCTGGGTCCGGTGGACGGGCACGACGAGGTCGCGATGGAGTCGGCGTTGCGGCGGGCCAAGGCTTTCGGTGGCCCGGTGCTGGTGCATGCCGTCACCCGGAAGGGCATGGGCTATGCGCCCGCCGAGAACCACGTCGCCGACCAGATGCACGCCACCGGCGTGATCGACCCGCTCACCGGTCGTTCCCGCGGAACCTCCGCCCCCGACTGGACGTCGGTGTTCTCGGCGGAACTCATCGCGCAGGCCGAGCAGCGCGACGACGTCGTCGCGATCACCGCCGCGATGCCGGGACCCACCGGGCTGGCCGCGTTCGGTGAGCGCTTCCCGGAACGGATGTTCGACGTCGGCATCGCCGAGCAGCACGCGGTCACCTCGGCCGCCGGTCTGGCGCTCGGCGGGATGCACCCCGTCGTCGCGATCTACTCGACGTTCCTCAACCGCGCGTTCGACCAGCTGCTGATGGATGTCGCGCTGCTGAAGCAGCCCGTCACGATCGTGCTGGACCGTTCGGGCATCACCGGTGTGGACGGCGCGAGTCACAACGGAATGTGGGACCTGTCGCTGCTGGGCATCGTCCCGGGCATCCGGGTCGCCGCGCCCCGAGACGCCGCGACACTGCGCGAGGAACTGCAGGAGGCCCTCGCGGTGGACGACGGCCCGACGGTGATCCGGTTCCCGAAGGGCGCCGTCGGCGACGATGTTCCCGCGGTGCGCCGACTCGACGGTGTCGTGGACGTGCTCCAGATGCCGGAGAGCGATCGTGGTGACGTCCTGCTCGTGGCGGTGGGCTCGTTCGCGGGAGTCGCGTTGGAGGCCGCCGAGCGGCTCGCCCAGCACGGCATCACCGCGGCGGTCATCGACCCGCGATGGGTGCTGCCGGTTCCGGAGTCGCTGGTCAAGCTCGCAGAGAACTTCCGGATGGTCGTCACCATCGAGGACAACGGCCTGCACGGTGGCATCGGTGCCACCGTGTCGGCGGCGCTGCGCGCGGCCGGCGTCGACGTGCCGTGCCGGGACCTGGGTGTGCCGCAGCAGTTCCTCGATCATGCGTCGCGCGACCAGATCCACAGTGAGCTCGGTCTGACCGCGCAGGACGTCACCCGCCAGGTCACCGGCTGGGTCGTGGGGCTCGACCGCGCGAAGACCGACGGTGAGCTCGCGGTGGGACTCGACAAGAAGGCGCTGGACAAGTAGGGGCTCGACGAGTCGGATCCGGCTGTCGGACAGATCCGTACTACCGGAACGCCGCCTCGAGTGCCTTGATGCCGACCTTCGGGTCGAGTAGTCCGTGGTAGATCGGGGGGATCGGCTTGTCGACGTCGAACAGTGTGTAGACGGCATGCATCGCGCCGTGCACCGAGTACTCGACGGTGAACACGACGTCCTCGGGCAGGGAAGTGAACTGCCCGAGGAACGCGAAGTTCTCGGAGCCGTCGGGGACAACCTTCGGGCGGTCCTCCGGCACCCGCCGACTGAACAGGGCCGACGCGTACGGCATCATCACCGTCGTCACGTCGGTGGTGGCGAGCACCTCGTCGAGCATGTCCTCGAAGCCGTACTGGTGGATCAGTTCGGTGAGAATCTCCTTGCCGGTCGCCTGCGACATCTTCTTCCTGACGTAGTCGCCCTCGTTGTCGATGTCGAACCCGTACCCCCACAGCGTGTAGATGTCCGCGGGCTGCTGCGGGAAGTGGGGCTGGTACGCGATGACGGTGGACAGGTGCCAGCCCGACTCGAACCACGTGCTCAGCGCGCCGGTCCCGGGCTCGTTGCCGGTGTACTCGGTGATGCGCCGCAGCAGTGCGTCACCGCGCATCGTGAGGGTGAACGACTCCCACTTGTTCTCGTCGATGTTGCCGTAGAAGGTGTTGGGCCGGCCGAAGTCCGGCGCCTTCCTCGCGATCTCCTCCCACAGCGACCAGCCGTGGTCGACGCGGTCGCGGATCAGCGGCGGGACGTCGTCGTTGCCGCCGTAGCTCGAGTCGGCGGTGATCGAACCGAGCGTGACGAACGCGTAGTCGTTCTCGCCGAGGTCGATCGTCGATCTGCCGTCCGCGTTCTCGACGTGCAGGCGGGTCACCCGCCGTGGCTGACCGGCCTGGGCGAAGTCGGCGTCGACGACGCGATTACCGAAGCGGACGTCGACGTTGCGCGCCCACATCCACCGCTGCAGCGGTACCACCATGGAGTCGTACTGGTTGTAGACGGTGCGCTGAACACCGGACAGGGTGTGGATGCGTGGAAACTCCTGGACGAATCGCAGGAAGTAGCGGCGCAACTCGGCCGCCGAGTGCCACTTCTGGAACGCGAAGGTGGTCCGCCACATCTGCCAGAAGTTGGTGGTGAAGAAGCGGTCGCCGAACATCTCGTCGATCCGGCGGGCGCCGAGCGCCCGCTCCGGCAGCCCCAGCAGTCGCATCATCTCGAGGCGGTCGCGATTGTCGAGGCCGAGCTTCGACGCGTCGATGATGTGGTGCCGCGCGTCGATCAGTCGAGCCTTGTCGTCGGTCTCGACCTTCGCGTTGAAGTCGAGGATCTCCTGTCGGACGCTGATGTCGGGATTCTCCAGCGACGGAACCGACTCGAACAGATTCCACGTGCACTGGTAGGCCTCCTCCTCGAACATCCGTCCGCCGCGGGTGACCCAGCCGTCGGTGACGGCGGGGGAGCGCGCACCGTCGAGCGAACCACCCTCGACGTCGAGTTCCTCGAGGATGTGAACATTCTCGCCGGGCACACCGGCGTCCCGGATCGCGAAGGCGGCGACCGCCATTCCGGCGATGCCGCCGCCGACGATCCAGAGGTGGGCCCGCTTCGGGTCGACTGCCATGGGGGCCTCCCGCCTCGGAGCGGCACTCCCGACACCACGCATCCCTTCGACGCCGGGTGCCGCGGGGAGCGGCGTCGCGAGGACCCACGCCAAGTGTTCGCCTCCGGTCGGGTGTCGTCAACCGGACGGTATCCGTCGATCTCGGAACCGTCCGTGAATGGCCTTGCAGATCAAAGCGTTTGGGTGGGGCCCCGGTTCCGGGCGACAATGGTGGTGCCCGGGGAGTCCCGGGGTGGATCGCGCGGAAATTGACGGATACGTCGGAAGGACTCGATTCGGGTGCCGGAAATGACTGAGCTGGCCGCAGATTGCGGGCAGTGCTTCGGGCTGTGCTGCGTCGCGTTGCCGTTCGCGAGGTCGGCGGACTTCGCCGTCGACAAGGACGGCGGGAGGCCGTGCCGCAACCTCCTCGACGACTTCCGGTGCGGCATCCATACCGAGTTGCGGACGTCGGGGTTCGCCGGTTGCACCGTGTACGACTGCTTCGGCGCCGGGCAGAAGGTGTCGCAGGGAACGTTCGGCGGGCGCAGCTGGCGGGACGTCCCGGACACCGCGCGATCGATGTTCGACGTGTTCCCGGTGCAGCGGCAGTTGCACGAGTTGTTGTGGTACTTGGAGGAGTCGCTGCGGATCCGGGCCGCGGCGTCGCTGCGGGCGGAGCTGACGGCGCTGCGGGACGAGACGGTGACGCTGACCGACAGCGCGCCGCACGTGCTCGTGGGCATGGACGTCGCCGCTCACCGCGACAAGGTCAACGCCGTGCTCCTGCAGGTCAGCGAGCGGTTCCGTGCCGGTGCGCCCGGTCGTCCCCGCAATCATCGTGGTGCGGATCTGATGGGTGCGAAGCTTGCCCGCAAGGATCTGCGTGGGGCGAATCTGCGTGGCGCCTGGCTGATCGGTGCGGATCTGCGGAACGCGGACCTGCGGATGGCCGACCTGATCGGCGCCGACCTGCGGGGTGCGGACGTGCGGGGCGCCGATCTGTCCGAAGCGTTGTTCCTCACCCGGTTCCAGATCGGTGCCGCGCGGGGCGACGCGCACACGAAGCTCCCGACGGCGCTGGCACGACCCGATCACTGGTAGCGCTCAGCCGGCCTGCTCGAGGGTGCGGCCGCGGGTCTCGGTCACGAACTTGGCGACCACGATGATCGAGAGCAGCGACATCACCGCATAGCCGCCGTACGTGAGCGACAGGTTCCAGTCCGCGAGGGACGGGAACGTCGCCGACACCAGGAAGTTGGCGACCCAGTTGGCGGCCGTCGCGATGCCGACGGCCGCCGCGCGGACCCGGTTGGGGAACAGTTCGCTGATGAGCACCCACACCACCGGACCCCACGAGAGGGCGAAGAAGAACACGAACGCGTTGGCGGCGATCAGCGCGACGGTGCCGTTGGCGCCGGTCAGGGTGGCCACCGATTCGCCGATCTCGTTCGTCGTGACCATTGCCGAATGGAAACAGACCGCGGCGGTCGCGAGGGAGACGGCCATCCCGACCGAGCCGACCAGGAGCAACGGCCTGCGCCCGATGCGGTCGATCACCGCGATCGCGACGAACGTGCCGACGATGTTGACCAGCGCGCTGACGACACTGATGAGTAGCGAGCGGTCCTCGCCGAAGCCGACGGCCTGCCACAGCGTGCTCGAGTAGTAGAAGATCACGTTGATCCCGACGAACTGCTGCAGTGCGGCCAACGCGATGCCGACCCACACGAGCGGGGCGACTCCGGTGGTCTTCGAGAACAGCGCCCGCACGCCCACCCGGGCCCGCTCGGCGCCGAGGGACTGCCGGATCTCCTCGATCCGGCGTGTGACGGCATCCTCGTCGCCACCCTCGAGTTCGCTGATGATCGTGCGGGCAGTGTCCTCGCGGCCGCAGCGCACCAGGTGCCGGGGTGACTCGGGGATCGTGAAGGTCATCACGAGGTAGAGCAGCGCCGGCACGGCCTCGATCGCGAGCATCCACTGCCACGCCTCGACGCCCAGTAGTTCGCCGCGCCCCCCGCCGGCCGCCGACGACAGCGCAAAGTTCACGAGTTGGGAGATCGCGATGCCGAGCACGATCGCCAACTGGTACATCGAGCCGAGGCGGCCGCGGATCGCTGCGGGCGCGATCTCCGCGATGTAGGCCGGTGCGATCACCGACGCGAAACCGACTGCGACGCCGCCCAGTACACGCCACAGCGTGAGATCGACTATGCCGAACGGGAACGCCGAGCCGAGCGCGCCGATGACGAACAGCACCGCCGCGATCCGCATCACCCGGATGCGGCCGAGCCTGTCGGCGATACTGCCGGCGACCCAGGCGCCCAGCGCGGCGCCGAGTAGTGTCAGCGATACCGACAGGCCGGTGGCGCCGGCGCCGATGTCGTACCGATCCCGGATGGAGCCGACCGCACCGTTGATCACTGCAGTGTCGTAGCCGAACAGGAAACCGCCGAGTGCGGCGGCGGCGGAGAACATCACGGCCAGCCCGACCGATGCCCGGGCCGGAGCGGGCCGATCGCCGGAGTCCGTGTCGGTCATTCGTGCGTCCTCCCGTCCGAACGACATCTGCAGCCCGGACGCTACGCCGAATTCACGTGGTTCGGTGGGAACGTCGCCCGCGCACCAGCGCTGAGTACCGCGGTGTCGGTCGCAAGACTGTGCGCCATTGCGGGATTCAGCGATGCTGGGGCAGGTAATCGATCGGAGCGCCGGGGGGAATGGGTGCTTCGCGGGCAATGCTGGCCTTGTAGTCGCCGAGGATGCGCCCCGCGTGGACGGCGACCCAGCTGTGAAGGTGGCGATAGTTGAAGGGTTCGCGTTCCTGCGGGTCGGTGATCAGATTGACGATGTGCGGCGCGGCGAGTGTGCCCACCGGGTCGGTGGAGAACTTCTGGGTCTTCATCACAACCTTGAAGTCCTGCCATTTCACCCCGTAGAGCTCGGCACCCATCCAGTACGGGTAGCCGTCGCGAGCGGATGTCTCCTGCCAACCGGTGAGCCAGGGCAGCTGATCGATGCCGTCGATCACACGATCGGACGGAACATTCGCGCCGGCTGCCGACAAGAGCGTCGTGAACCAGTCGGTGACGTGCATGATGTCGTTCGAAACGCGATCCGGCCCGATGCGGCCGGGCCACCTGACAATGCACGGTGTTCGGAGATTTCCTTCTCCTCCGGCGAAGTACGACCCCTCCCAGTATCCAGGCGAGCCACGCCAGGGCAGCATCTCTTCGGGCCCGTTGTCGCCGGCGAAGACGACCATGGTGTCGTCGCCGATTCCCAGTTCGTCGAGGAGGTCGAGCACTGTCCCGAAATCTGAGTCGAGCTCGAGCAAGCTGTCCGCCCATTCGCCCTTGCCCGACTTGCCGGCGAACTCGCGCCGGGGGAGAACGGGCATGTGCATCATCGAGTGGTTGAAGTACAGGAAGAACGGTCTCGCGTCGGTGACGGACTTCCGGATGAACGCGTCGGCTCGCGTGAGGTAGTCGAGATCGACGTCGCGGCGCACATCCAGCGTCATCTGTTCGCCTTCTGTGACGTCGTCATCGCCGGCCGCGATGGTGACCATCCGGCTGACCGGGTCGCGGGTGGGGTCGTACCAAGGATCATCGGGCCACAGAGCTTCATCGTAGGTGCGCGGTGGCCCGCTCCACTCGAGGAAGCCGTGGTCGGTCGGCCAACGACCGGGCCCTTCCCCGACATGCCACTTGCCGTAGACCGCACATCGATACCCGGCCTCCGACAACTGGTCTCCCAATGTCCGTTCCCATGCCACCAACCCCCAGCCGTCCTCGACGCCGATCGGAACCGAATGGGTGCCCGAACGAACCGCGTATCGCCCGGTGAGCAGTGCGGAGCGGGTGGGCGTGCACTGAGCTTCCGGGGCATAGTTCGTCAGCCGAATGCCCTGTTCGGCGAAGGCGTCGATCCGACGAGTCCAGGCACCCCGGAACGGGCCGCCGCTGTAGCAGCTGATCTCCCCGCAGCCGAGGTTGTCGACGTGGAAGTACACGATGTTGGGCGGGTTCGAAGCCCCGGTGTCGTCGCTGCCGACCGCCATTGGTTCCTCCCGATCATGGTTGCCGAATCTCCGGCGTCGCCCGAGTGATCGAAGTGGACGGTCGAAGTGTCGGCTGTCGAATCCGCAGCATCGCGCCGCTGTGCCTGCACCGCATCACCCATCCCAGGTGAATCGAGGCCGCCGACGGTATTCCAGTGGATTATCGAACGAACAATCAATTGGTGAACAGCCCCGGGGAATGCGCGAGCAGGCGGCTGCCGGCCGATTCGGTGGATCACACTCGGGGCGCAAATCCGGTGGCCATCCGTATGGCTGGCCGGGGATCGAAAATTGCGCTCGCAACCGTTCACCGTCCGTCGTCGTTCGCGCGTCGTTCGCGCCGCATGGATCTGCGATGACGTCACGAGATGCTGTTCTGTTCTCGCCCCGCCGTCGACGGTCGTTTCTGGTTCGGTTGTTCCGGTGCGGCGATCGAGAATTACGGTTAATGCGAAATCGAACGCTAATTTGTCTCTATTGTCGCGATTCGGTGGTGGGAGTGCGGGAATATCGACGATTTCTGACGATTTCCAGCGATTCGAAACGGCCGGTAAGTATTGTCCTCCTGGATCGAGCGTGTCGGGGTGGCCATTTCAGGCGAGCCATGGGGAGCGACATGAATGCTGGATTCGAGCATCGTCGGGCTGTGCGTGCATCCGTCACGCGTGTGGTCGCGGCGTTGGCTGCGACGACCGTGGCGATCGGGGGTGCCGTGTCGGCACCTGCGATCGCGTCCGAGACGACGTCCGACCACTATCTCAATCTGCCGATGAGCAACCGGGACGCGGCGCACGGCCCCGGCGGGGTCAATCCGGCGCTGCCCACCGACAGCGCCACGCTCACCCGACTTCTGGGCGACGCCCGTGCGAGCGGTGCGGCACCACAGGAGTATCAGGCATTGCTCTTCCAGTACTGGCTGGTGGAGGCCACCGACACCGCGGGGATCGACCTGGCCGCGTGGGATCCGCGTGCGGGGGTGGCGGTGAACCGGGACAACCTGATCAAGTCGTACCGCCTCTACGAGGACCTGCAATTGGCGCATCGTGAACTGCAGTGGGCGGGCATGGGCGGCATGGTCGGCGCCGACTTCGGCGGCGGGCTGATCGACTTCGAACTCATGACGAACGCCTACGACCTCCCGCCGATTCAACAGTCCGCCCGGGCCGTGGTCGCGACCGCCACCGACGTCGCCGGCCCGGACATCGTCGACTCGCTCCCGGACGGACTGCGGGCGCTGGCCGAGGCCGGAAGCGAAATCACCAGCGAGGACCTGCATTTCATCCTCGGAATGATCATGGTGATGCAGAAGAACATCTTCTCCGACCTGATGCCCATGCACCGCGCCTATGTCACCGGTGGGCTCCCCGCCCTCGAGGAGATGCAACGCGCCGGGCTGTTCGGTGACGACATCATGACCGCGTGGCGCGATGTCGCGTCGCAGGACCCGGACCGGATCGCGCGCGGCAACGGTGCACTGTTGCAGCGCGAGCAGGGCTTGATCATCCGGGAACAGTGGGACACCGTTCGCAACTACAAGGACACCGTCGGTCAGGCGATCACCTACCTGTCCACCGTGGCGGGGTCACCGTCGGTTGCCGGGGTGCTGCCGCCCCGCTCGTTCCGCCCCATCGAAGTGAGCTCGCGCCTGCCCGATGGGCGCACAGCGACCCTGACGAGTCCACTGCCGGCGTGGAACTGGTCCGTCTACGACGAACGATGGGACTACATCACCACTCAGCTCCTCCCGAAGTACAAGGACATGGTCGAGAACAACTGGCCGCAGCTCGAATCCGAGTTGCGTGTGCCCTACGAGACGCAACTCGAAACGCATCGACCGCTGCTCAACATTCCCCAGATCATGCAGGCCGCCCTGCAGAACACGGAAGTGACGGTGTCGTGATGACAGTCGACGAGATTCGTGGCAGCAGGCTCTCCGCAGCCACACGATTCCTGTCCTGCGCAGCGGTGGCCACCGCAGCGATGATGGTCGTTCCTGTCGCCGCGTCCGCCGAATCATCGGCTGGGTCGTCGTCGGAATCGTCGGGCGGGTCGTCATCGGAGCAGGGCCCGTCCCCGGTGCGGACACCGAGCCTGAGCGAGGTGTTCAACGGGTTCGTCGTCGGAGCGCTCGACGCCGGGACGTCCGCGTCCCGGGCCGAGTCGTTCAGGGCGCTGACGGCGCGCGACCCGTTCTACGACGAACCCCCACTGACCGGGGCGGAGCGCCCGGGCACCGTGCTGAAGATCAAGCCGGTCGACGTGATGTTCCTCGGTTACAAGCCGGGCAAGATCGACGCCTACAAGATGATGTACGTGACGACCGGCCTCGACGGGGCCACGCCCGAGGTCAGCACCGGCATCGTGATGATCCCCGTCGACGGCACGCCCGCAGCGGCGAAGAAGGTGATCAGCTACCAGCAGGCCAACGACAGTGTCGGCGCCTACTGCCACCCGAGCACCCAGTGGACGGGCGGGAACCCACTCGACGGCTCCGCGTGGTCTGCACTGGGACCGCTGGCACTGCTGTTCGGCAAAGGTTACGCGGTGGTCATCTCCGACGTCGGCAACGACGGCGACCCCGACCCGCACGCTGTCTTCGCCGGAAGATTCGCCGGTCACGCCCAACTCGACGCGGTGCGCGCCGCCGTGTCAGCCCCGAGCACGGGACTGAGCGCACTTGCCCCGATCTCGCTGTTCGGCATCGCTGGAGGAGGTGTCGGCGCCGGGTTCGCGGCCGAAGCGCAGGCGCAGTACGCCCCCGAGTTGAACATCCGGTCCACGGTCCTCGAGGGCATGGTGGTGAACCAGAGGAACTTCATGCGCACCGCCGACGGTTCCATCGGTTCCGGCTTCGCCTTCGCGACGCTGCTCGGTCTGGAACCGAAGTATCCCGAGATGCGGATCGACGAGAAGCTGAACCCCGTCGGGAAGGCGCTGGCCCGCGCGTATCGAACGCAGTGTCAGACCCCCGCGTACTTCACGGCGCCGTTCGTCCCACTCGAGACGCTGTTCGTCGGTGGGCAGAGCCCGGCCGACATCCCCGCGTTCCAACACGTCTACGACGACAATCTCCTCGGCACACAGGCCCCGAAGTCGAAGGTCCTCGTCACGTCGTGCGCGAAGGACGACTCGCCGATGTCACTTGTCCCGGCGAAGGATTCGCGGGATCTCGTGGATCGGTACCGGGCCGGTGGAACCGATGTGACGTACGCGCCGAGCGACTGCAGCATGGTGCGTATGCTCACGGACCTCTACGGATGGGGCACCGACCTGTTCGGAATGCAGACCGTCGACTGGATCGAACGGAGCTTCGCCGAATGAACCACACGCGCCGCGCGACGGGGAGGAGGTGACCGCGATGGTCGACGCCATGTTCACCGGAAGCAGCTACATGTTCTCCCTGGGACCCGTTGCCTTCCTCGAAGCCTTCGGACGCGTCTTCGCGTCCTGACCGGTGGCCGACGAGCCCGGCCCCGAAGCGAGAGGAGCGGGCCCCCCCCCCGGTGCACACCCCCCCCCCCCCCCCCCCCCGCTCCTCTCGGAACGACGCGACGCTGACGAGGTCGTCACGCAACCCGCTTCGCGGCCTCCGACAGCTGCGGGGCGATCCGGTCGATCACCCACGGTGTCGCGAGGACGCCGGTGCGGCTGAGGCCGGCGATCACCTGTGTGTCGGACAGGGGCACGGCGCTGCCGCGCTGGACGGCTCCGAGCGAGTTGTAGGTGGGGTTCTTCGCGGTCTCGCCCTCGTCCGGCACGAACACGATCACGACGTCGGCGTCGACCTCGGTGATGCGTTCGGCGGAGATGCTCGCGAAGAAGCTGTCCGGATCGGTCTCAGCCGCGAGCTTCTCGACACCCGGGGAGTTCACGAACCCGAGCTGGGTGAGGACCTGCACGCGGGGGTCGGTCGGCTTGTAGACGTTGACCTGACCGTTGGTGGTGTCGAGGTTGATCACCGACAGGGTCTTGCCGGCGAACTCGGGGTGCTCGGCGGCGGTGTCGGCGAGCATCGTGTTCATGCCGTCGATAAGCTTCGTCGCCTCGTCGGACTTGCCCATTGCCTCACCGATCAGCGTGGTCTGGTCCTGCCACGTCGTCTGCCACGCCTTGCCGGGATAAGCGACCGTCGGTGCGAGGGACGACAGTTGGCCGTAGGTGGCCTCGTCGAAGCCTTCGTACGGTGCCATGATCGCGTCGGGAGCCAGGGCGGCGATCGCCTCGATGGGTGTGGAGGTCGCCGCGTCGAGCAGGGTGGTCGCGCTGGGGTCGAACTTGTCCGACAGCCATGGCATGACGCCGTTCTCGTCGGCGCCGTAGGAGTTCTTCGGCATACCGACGGGGGTTCCGCCGAGCGCGTAGACGACATCCTCGGCATTCCAGCCGAGCGTGACGATCCGCTCGGGGTTCGACTCGATCGTGGTCTCGCCGAACGTGTTCGCGATCGTGACGGGGTAGGCGCCGTCGGAGGTCGCGGCGGTGGAATCACTGTCGGTCGACGACGAGCACGACGCGAGCAGCGCCGTCGCGCTCAGCGCGGCGACGGCCGTCGCAACCTTGCGGCGGGTGGTGAGAGCGAGCACCGGGGAACTCCTTCGGGGTCGACGAGAGTGGAGGAGGTGAGCCTAACCTGTGCATAGGTGGTGGTGCGGTGGGGTCCGGTCGGCCCGGCCGGGGCGATCGCGTCGCGGACGAAGTCGATCATGAACGTGCGTGTCGGCCCGTACTGTGAAGGCCCGTGCTTCACGGCGGCTGGTCCCAGCCGCCGCCGTCCACTATCCGCGCTGCTCGTCGGGGGCTGAGGAGTCCATACGTGTTTGCTCGCTGGGGGGATCTGGTCTACCGCGCCCGTTTCACTGTCATCGCGGTGATGGTGGCCGGACTGTTGGCGCTGGGCGCCTACGGTTCCGGTCTCGGTGCGCACCTCAGTCAGAGTGGTCTGGACGATCCCGGCTCCGAGTCCGTCGCCGCGGCGAAGCTCGCGGACGGGACGTTCGGCCGGGATGCCACGGGTGATGTCGTCGCGATGTACACCGCTCCCGATGGGACGACGGTGGACGATCCGGCCTTCAGCGCGCAGGTCACCGACAGTTTGCAGCGACTGCTGCAGGACCATCCGAACCAGGTCGCGAAGATCAACGGCAGCTACTTTCCTGTGCCGAACACGCCGCGGCTGCCGGCTTTTGCGACGGCGGACCGCGTGCATGCGATCGCGAGTATCGCGCTGAAGGGCGACAACGACACCGCGATCACCAACAACTTCCGCGAGATCCGGGACTCGTTCGCCATCGACGGCGTCGAGGTCCAACTCGCCGGCATGCAGCCGGTCGCGAGCGCGATCAACGACACCATCGCCAACGACATCAAACGCATGGAGATCCTCGCGATCCCGGCGGTCGCGGTGTTGTTGTTCTTCGTGTTCGGCGGCGTGGTCGCGGCGGCGCTGCCACTGATCGTCGGCGGCCTGACGATCATCGGCGCCACCGGCATCGTGCGGGTGATCACGCACTTCACCGAGGTCAACGCGTTTGTCGCATCGGTCGTGTCGTTGATCGGTCTGGGTCTGGCGATCGACTACGGCCTGTTCATCGTCAGCCGGTTCCGTGAGGAACTCGGCGACGGCCGCAACACCCGAGACGCCGTGCGCCGCACCGTCATGACGGCGGGCC
This sequence comes from Prescottella sp. GW823-FHT02E09, assembly GCF_058797375.1. NCBI lineage: Bacteria > Bacillati > Actinomycetota > Actinomycetes > Mycobacteriales > Nocardiaceae > Rhodococcus > Prescottella sp. GW823-FHT02E09. The sequence continues at coordinate 452,272 of NZ_JBXAJP010000002.1, read as the reverse complement.
GGACCGTCATCTTCTCGGCGACGATGATCATCGCGAGTCTCGGTGGCCTGCTGCTGTTCCCGCAGGGCTTCCTGAAGTCGATGGCCTACGGCGCGATCGCGACGGTGCTGTTGGCGGCGTTCACCTCGGTCACGGTGCTGCCGGCGATCCTGAGCATCCTGGGCCGGCGGATCGACAAGTTCGGTCTCGAACGGTTCGGCCAGATCAAATCGACCGAGGAGATCGAGTCCAGCATCTGGGGCCGTCTCACGCGCTGGGTGATGCGCAATCCGCTCAAGGTCACGATCCCCATCGTGGTCGGTCTGCTGCTGCTCATGGTGCCGCTGACCGGCATCAAGTTCGGCGGCATCAACGAGGAGTACCTGCCGACCGACAATCCGACGCGGATCGCGCAGGAGCAGTTCGACGAACTGTTCCCCGGCAACCGCACCGAACCGGTGAAACTGGTGATCACCGGCGCCGAAGGCGCGGAAGTCGGCCAGATCCTCAAGACCGCGAGCGGCGCGCCCGGCCTGGTCGAGAAGTTCTCGATCACCGGACCGGCGAAGGACGGTGTCCAGGTCCTCAAGGCCGGCCTGGTCGACCGCAACGACTCCGCCCCCACGATCGATTTCCTGCGTGCGATGGACGTGCCGGACGGTGTGCAGGTGTTGGTGGGGGGCACCCCGGCGATCGAGCAGGACAGCATCAGCGCGTTGCTGGACAACCTGCCGCTGATGGTGGCGACCGTGCTGCTCCTGACGACGGTGCTGATGTTCCTGGCATTCGGGTCGCTCGTGCTGCCCATCAAGGCGGTGCTGATGAGCGCGCTCGGTCTCGGCGCGACCCTCGGCATCCTCACCTGGATCTTCGTCGACGGCCACGGTTCGGGTGTGCTGGGCTTCACACCCGGCCCGATCACGTCGCCGATGCTGGTGCTGATCGTCGCGATCGTCTACGGCCTGTCCATCGACTACGAGGTGTTCCTGCTCTCCCGCATGGTCGAGGCCAGATCGCAGGGCGCGAGCACCACCGAAGCGATCCGCATCGGCACCGCCCACACCGGCCGGATCATCACCGCGGCCGCGCTGATCCTCATCGTCGTCACCGGCGCGTTCGGCTTCTCCGAACTGGTGATGATGAAGTACATCGCCTACGGCATGATCTCCGCGCTCGTCATCGATGCGACGCTGATCCGCATGTTCCTGGTGCCGGCAGTGATGAAGATGCTCGGCGACGACTGCTGGTGGGCACCGGCGTGGATGAAGCGCATCCAGGAGAGGATCGGGCTCGGCGAGCCGATCCTGGACGACGAATTGTGCGGAAGTGACGTGCCGGACCTCGAGACCACCGATGCCGTGACCGCCGATGTCGCTGCGACCGAGGCGGATTCATCCGACGAGGAGCGCGCCCCCAGTGCCGGGGACGCGCTCCTCTCGTGACGGATCGGGTCAGACGCTCGCGACGCCCTTGGCCAGGAACGGCTTGCCGTTCACGGCCTCCGACGTGCCGGTGCGGTCCAGGTACGGCGTGATGCCACCGTTCCAGAAACCGAAGCCGCCGCCCAGGATCAGGCACAGATCGATGTCCTCGGGAGCGGCGACGACGCCCTCCTCGAGCATGATCCGGATCTCCTCGGCGAACGCCCGGCGGGTGCGCTCGAGCACCTCCTGCGACGTGGACGGCTTGTCACCCTGCTGCCACAGCGCCGCGACCTCGGGGTCGACGACCTGGCCCTTGTCGGTCCAGGACCACACACCGGGCTTGCGGGCCTCGACGATGGCCTCGAGCCCGGGGGACGGCTTGAAGCGCTCCGGGTAGGCAGCGTTGAGGGTCTCGCCGGTGTGCAGCGCGATGGCCGGGCCGACGAGCGCGAGCAGCGTGAACGGCGTCATCGGCATGCCGAGTTCGGCGATCGCGTTGTCGGCGACGTCGAACGGGGTGCCCTCGTCGACCGCGTTCATGACCTCGCCGAGCGCGCGGATGAGTAGGCGGTTGAACACGAAGCCCGGCAGGTCGGCGGATCCGACAGCCGACTTCCGGAGCCCCTTCGCGGTGGCGAATGCCGTTGCGAGGGTCGCATCGTCGGTCTTCTCACCCTTGATGACCTCGAGCAGCGGCAGCACCGCGACGGGGTTGAAGAAGTGGAAGCCGACTACCCGCTCGGGATGCTTCAGGTCGGCCGCCATCTCGGTGATCGACAGCGACGAGGTGTTGGTCGCGAGGACCGTCTCGGGGGAGATGTGCTCCTCGAGCTCGGCGAACACCTTCTTCTTGACATCCATGTTCTCGAAGACGGCCTCGATGACGAAGTCGGTCTTCGCGAACGCGGCCTTGTCGAGCGAGCCGGTCACGAGCGCCTTGAGACGGTTCGCGCCGTCCGGGGACAGCCGGCCCTTGGCGACCAGCTTGTCGATCTCGCCGTGGACGTAGCCGACACCCTTGTCGATGCGCTCCTGGTCGATGTCGGTGAGGATCACCGGGACCTTGAGCTGCTTGACGAACAGCATCGCCAACTGGCTCGCCATCAGGCCGGCGCCGACGATGCCGACACCGGTGACCTTGCGCGCCAACGACTTGTCGGGTGCGCCGGCGGGACGCTTGGCCCGCTTGTTCACCAGGTCGAACGCGTACAGCCCGGCGCGCAGCTCGTCGGTCATGAGCAGATCGGCGAGCGCGTTGTCCTCGGCCGCGAACCCGGCGTCGAGGGACTTCGAGTCGGTGAGGTCGGTGGTGCGGGCCAGCTCGAGCAGCTCGACCGTGCGCACCGCCCCCGGGGCGTTGTTCTTGGTCTTGCCCTCGACGATCGCCTTGGCGCGGGCGATTGCCTCGTCCCAGCCGGCGCCGCGATCGATCTCGGGACGCGCGGGCGTGATGTCACCGGCGAGAACCTGTGCGGCCCACGCGAGGGACTGTTCGATGAAGTCGGCGGACCCGAGCACGGCGTCGGCGATGCCGAGCTCGAGGGCCTTCTTCGAGTTGATGACCTTGCCGTTGTTGAGCGGGTTCTCGATCGCGACGGTGACGGCGTTCGACGGTCCGATCAGGTTGGGCAGCAGCTGCGTTCCGCCCCAGCCGGGAACCAGGCCCAGCATCGCCTCGGGCAGGCCGAGCGCGCCGACGTTGTCGGCGAAGGTGCGGTAGTGGCAGTGCAGACCCACCTCGAGGCCGCCGCCGAGCGCGACACCGTTCACGAACGCGAACGTCGGAACGGACGATTCGCGCAGGCGCCGGAACACGCGGTGGCCCAGCTGCCCGAGCTCGACGCCCTGCTCGCGGGTCGTGATGCTCGGGACACCCTTGAGGTCGGCGCCGGCCGCGAAGATGAACGGTTTACCGGTGACTGCGATCGCGGCCGGGTTGGCGGCGAAGGCCTGGTCGAGCGCCTGGTCGAACGCCAGCAGACCGGCCGGGCCGAACGAGTTCGGCTTGGTGTGGTCGAAGCCGTTGTCGAGCGTGATCAGCGCGACGGGACCCTCGATACCGGGCACCGAGATCAACTTCGTGAAGGCGTTCGTCACGACCTCGTCGGCGAATACTGCGCCGATGTTCCCCGTCGCTTCGCTCGCCCCGTTAGCAATGTCGGTCATTTACTTGGCTCCCGCTTCGTGTGCTGCGTAGTCCTTGTGATTCGGGTTCTCCCAGATGACGGTTCCGCCCATGCCGAGGCCGATGCACATCGTGGTCAGGCCGTAGCGGACGTCGGGGTTCTGCGCGAACTGACGCGACAGCTGCGTCATCAGGCGGACACCGGACGAGGCGAGCGGGTGGCCGCACGCGATGGCGCCGCCCCACTGGTTGACCCGCGGGTCGTCGTCGGCGATACCGAAGTGCTCGAGGAACGCGAGCACCTGCACCGCGAACGCCTCGTTGATCTCGAAGAGACCGATGTCCTCGATCTTCATGCCGGTGCGGGCGAGCAACTTCTCGGTCGCCGGGACCGGGCCGATGCCCATCACGGCGGGGTCGACGCCCTGGAAGGCGAAGCCGACCATGCGCATGCCGACGGGCAGGCCCAGCTCGTGGGCGGTGTCCTCGCCGGCGAGGATCGCGGCGGTGGCGCCGTCGTTGAGGCCTGCGGCGTTACCGGCGGTGATCCGGCCGGCCGGGCGGAACGGGGTCTTGAGCTTGGCGAGATCCTCGAGCGTGGTGCCGGGGCGGGGCGGCTCGTCCTCGGTGGCCAGGCCCCAGCCCGCGGCCGAACGGGTGGCGACCGGCACCAGGGTGTCGGCGATGAAGCCGGCCTTCTTGGCGGCCTCGTATTTGTTCTGCGACGCGACGGCGTAGGCGTCGGTGCGCTCCTTGGTGATGCTCGGGAACCGATCGTGCAGGTTCTCGGCGGTGTTGCCCATCACCAGTGCGCTCGGGTCGACCAGGCGGTCGGCGAGGAAGCGCGGGTTGGGGTCGGCGCCCTCGCCCATCGGGTGGCGGCCCATGTGCTCGACACCGCCGGCGATCACGACGTCGTACTGGCCGAAGCCGATGCCCGACGCGGTGGTGGTGACAGCGGTCATCGCGCCGGCACACATGCGGTCGATCGCGAAGCCGGGGACGGTCTCGGGCAGGCCCGCGAGGATCGCGGACGTGCGGCCGATGGTCAGGCCCTGGTCGCCGGTCTGGGTGGTCGCGGCGATCGCGACCTCGTCGATCCGCGCGGGATCGAGCGCAGGGTTGCGGCGCAGCAGCTCGCGGATGGCCTTGACGACCAGGTCGTCGGCGCGGGTCTCGGCATAGATGCCCTTCGGCCCGGCCTTGCCGAACGGCGTGCGGATGCCGTCGACGAAGACGACGTTTCTCTGGGTAGCGGATGCAGCCACGCTGGATTCCTCCTGGCGGGAGTGGAGCGGTCACGGCGAGTCGAAGACCCGACACGCACCACTGTAGCGCTAATTACCCGCCGGTAACATACGGGGCGTAGTTGACCCCGTCTGCGCAGTTCAGCGCTGTGCCCGCACCGCTTCCGCGAGGATCGGTACGGTCAGTTCCCGCTGCCACGGGCGCGCGCCACCCACCGCGAGAGCTGCGTCGATCGCGCCGGACGGATCCGAGTCGTCGCCCGGCGGTTCCCAGCAGATTCGACGCACCAGATCCGGGCTCAGCAGGTTCTCGACGGGCACCTTCACGCGCTCGCTCAGTTCGGTGATGCCGGCCTTGGCGGCGTTGAGGCGTTCCGCCGCCTCGGGGTCGCGCTTGGCCCAGCGGCTGGGCGGCGGCGGACCGGTGAACGGCTGATTGATCGGGGGCAGTTCCGTCTGCGGCAGCGCGCGGGCGCGCTCGAGAGCGGACAGCCACAGTCGGGACGACCGACGCTGCCGCGGTCCGCCGAAGACGGGCAGGGCACGGAGTGTCTCGATGCTCTTGGGATCGGCGCTCGCTGCGGCGACGATCGCCGAGTCCGGCAGGATCCGACTGGGTGAGATGTCCCGCTTGCGGGCCACCTCGTCGCGTGCGGTCCACAACTCGCGGACGGCGGCGAGCTGGCGGGGGCTCTTGAGGCTGTGGATCTGCGACGTCCGCCGCCACCGTTCGGGCTTGGGCTGCGGTGGTCCGGCCAGCCGGACGTGCTCGAACTCCTGCCTCGCCCATTCCGTCTTGTCCTGGGACGCCAGCTCTTTCGCCATCGCATCCTGGAGTTCGAGCAGCACCTCGACGTCGAGGGCCGCGTAGTTGAGCCATGCGTCGGGGAGCGGCCGCGACGACCAGTCGGCCGCTCCGTGACCCTTGCGGAGTTCGAGCCCGAGCGTGCGTTCGACGATCGCGGCCAGGCCCACGCGTTCGAAGCCGGCGAGTCGTCCGGCCAGTTCGGTGTCGAACAGTGCGGCCGGCTCGAGGCCGAGTTCGGCGAGGCACGGCAGGTCCTGGTCGGCGGAGTGCAGCACCCACTCGAGGTCGTTGATCGCGTCACGAAGTGGCGCCAGGTCCTCGGCGGTCGGAATCGGATCGAGCAGGAAGGTGCCGGCGCCCGCGCGCCGCAACTGCACCAGGTATGCGCGAGACGAGTAGCGGAATCCGGACGCGCGCTCCGCGTCGACGGCGAGCGGGCCGGTGCCCGCGGCGATGCGCTCGGCGGCGTCGCGGACGCCGTCGGCCGTCTCGATCACCGGCGGCACCCCGTCTGCCGGAACCAGTAGTGGCACGGGTGTGGGGGTGGGCTCGGTGGTATCTGGCATAGGGGGCAACTCTACGTGGCGAGGGCGCGATTCCACGTCGAGATCCGCGCGTCGCGCGGCAATTCCGGCAAAAAGTTGAACATGTGACCAATACCACTTCGATCGGCGGCTGCGGCTGGTCCGCGCACCGGCCGGCCCGTCGGTGTCCCCGGGCGGAATGCCGGAATCGGTCGCGGGCGGTGGGGGCATGAGGTAGAACGAGTTCCAGTTTTGTCCGCACGGCCTCTCCCGGCGGATCGAGGACCCCTGATCGGAAGGCAGATCGATGCTCAACCTTGCGGCCGCCGTCGCTCCCGTCGGCGAGGTGCCGGCCGGTTCCATGGTCGAGTTGCCCGGCCGGGGCAGCACCTACGTCATCGATACGGGTGCGACCCCGGGCAACAGCGGCAGGCCGACGCTGGTGTTGCTGCACGCGCTCGCCTGCACCGGCACGTTGACGTGGTACCCCGCCATCGCCAAGCTCGCGGCGAAGTCGCGGGTGGTGGTCCTCGATCAGCGTTGGCACGGTCGCGGTATCCGCTCGGAGCGGTTCACGCTGGAGGACTGCGCCGACGACGTCGTCGCGCTCGCAGACGCACTGGGGATCGACCGCGTCGTGCCGGTCGGGTACTCGATGGGGTCGCTGGTCTCGCAGCTCACGTGGAAGCGACACCGCGACCGGGTGGCCGGTCTGGTGCTGTGCGCGGGCGCGGCGCACTTCAAGCGGAACTCGCGTGAGCGGGTGGCGCTCGAATCGCTCAGTGTGGGGCTCGGCGCGCTCAAGCCGCGTCCCGGTCCGGTCCCGGTCGGCGGGCCGCGGTTCGGCGGGGACCGTGTCTGGGCGTACTCCCAGTTCCGGGAGACCAGCTACGGCGCGATCGGCCGGGCCACCGCCGAGATCGGCAAGTTCGATTCGACGGCGTGGGTCGGTGACATCGACGTGCCCACCGCCGTCGTGGTGCCCACCAGAGACCTGATCATTCCGCCGCGGCGCCAGCGCTGGCTCGCTCGCCAGATCGCCGGCGCCGCCACGTACGAGGTGGATTGCGGTCACTCGTCGTGCGTCATGAACGCCGGGCCGTTCACCGAGGGACTGCTGGCTGCTTCTTCTTCCGTGCTTGCGCGCGTGCGGCCTTGACGAGTTCGGCCAGCGCTGCCGGGAAGGCGTCCGCCAGATCCCACAGGTGCGGCGCGAGTTCCTTGCAGGACACGAGCCCCACGTCCAGTCGGCCTTCGAGTGACATCACCGTCACATTGAGGCCGGCGCCGTGGAAGACCGGTCCGAGCGGGTACATCTGCTTGATGCGTGCGCCCAGGAAGTACAGCGGCATCGGCGGGCCGGGGACGTTCGAGACCACGAGGTTGTGCACCACGGGGTGACGCTCTGCCAGCTTCAGCTTGGAGTACACCCGCATCGCGCTGCCGAACGTGGCCGGCGCCGCGAACTGCGCCCAGTCCTGCAGCAGGGTCGCGCCCAGCGCCTCGTTGTGGTGGTTCTTGTTGATCGCGTTGTGTTCGGCGATGAAGTGCAGCCGCTCGACCGGATCGGCGATGTCCGTCCCGAGCTGGGTGAACATGACCGAGATCTGGTTGGTGCCCGGACGGTCGGATTTGTCGTGGACGGAGACCGGCACCGTCGCGACCAGTGAGCTGTCGGGGAGTTCGTGGCGGTCCTCGAGATACTTGCGCAGCGCGCCGGCGCACATCGTGAGCACGACGTCGTTGACCTTGACGCCGAAGGCGTTCTTGACGAGCTTGACGTCGTCGAGGCTCAGTTCCGTGTACGCGATGGTCCGGCGACCGGTGATCGCACCGTTGAACGAAGTGCGCGGCGCGGTGAACGGTGTCGGCATCGCCTCACCCTTGCGGGCCCGCCCGATCCAGTTCGGCAGCAGCGACACGCTGTCCGGGAGCAGCTTCACCATCTTCAGCGGTCGCGTGGCGAACGACAGCAGGCCGTTGACCGCGATGTCCAGCGAGCTCGCGCGCCCGGCGCCCTCGGGGAGCTGATCGAACTCGGGTCGCGGGGCGTCGGGTTCGAGGCCGCACAGCTGCGACATCAGGTTGGAGCCGGTGACGCCGTCGACGTTGGCGTGGTGCATCTTCGACATCACGGCCACCGAGCCGTCCTCGAGGCCCTCGATGACGAACATCTCCCATAGCGGGCGGGTGCGGTCCATGGGTTGGCTGGCGATCGAGCTGCACATTTCCGACAGTTCGTCGCGGCCGCCCGGCGCGGGCACCGCGATCCGGTGGAAGTGGCGGTCGATGTCGAAATCGGTGTCGTCGACCCACACGGGGTGGTCCAGATTGAAGCGGCTGTCCTTGAGGCGACGCTTGAAGCTCGGCATCGATTTGACGCGAACCGCCAACTCGTCACGCAGCTTTGCGAAAGAATAGCCACCGGGGATGGTGGACCCGTCGAGAATGATGAGGCCGCACACGTGCAGCATCTGGGTCGGGGTTTCGAGATAGAGGAAGCTGGCATCCAATCCACTGAGTCTCTCCATGCAGATAACGGTAGAACCTGTTCCAGTTTGCCGTGGGCGATGTGACAAACGTCATGGTTAAATAGGTTTATGAGTATTGGTAACAGGTTCCTGTTGAGGCAGGTGGCAACTGCCGCGCTGACGGCCAATGCGCTGCGGCCCGTGCCGGGGATGCCGATGTCGGTGCCGACCTTCCTGTCCGGATGGCTGACCGCGGAACTCGCCCCGCAATTGCTTGCTGCGACCGCGGTCGATGCTGCCGTCCACGTCGCGCGCCATGGCATCCGTCGCCGCAGTGACGCCGTCGGACTCGCTGCGGCCGGGGCGTCGATCGCGGGACTCGCGGCCGTCATCGCGACCGGTCGTGGGGCGCGGGCCGAGGTGGAGTCGGCACTGGAATCGGCACTGGGCCCGGACTATCGCTCGGTGGGCGGTGCGGCTCGTCCGGTCCCGCAGACCCCGTGGCGACAGTTGGCGTTCCCGTTCCGAATGCGCCGAGACGACGTCGTGCGGGTGAAGAACCTGGACTACGCGCCCGGCGGGCGACGGTTCCGGATCGACATCTACCACCGTCGGGACACGCCGGCGAACGCGCCTGTCCTGCTTCAGATCCACGGCGGCGGGTGGGTCATCGGCAGCAAGGATCATCAGGGCATCCCGCTGATGCTGGAGATGGCGTCGCGTGGTTGGGTGTGCGCCGCGATCAACTACCCCTTGTCGCCGAGGGCGGTATGGCCGGAGCATCTGATCGCCGTCAAGCGGGCTCTGTCCTGGCTTCGCGGCAACGTAGCCCTGTTCGGTGGCGATCCCGAGTTCATCGCGGTCACCGGTGGTTCGGCCGGCGGCCACCTGGCGGCGATGGCGGCATTGACGGGCGGGGACACCGGCCTGCAACCCGGTTTCGAGGAGGCGGACACCTCGGTCCAGGCGTGTGTTCCGCACTACGGCGTGTACGACTTCGCGGGGGAGACCGGGATCAAGGCGACCCGTCAGCGCGTCGAGTCCGGGCTCTCTCCGATGGTGCTGGGCAAGGAGGCGCAGTTCCCCCGCGACTACCTCGCGGCGTCTCCGCGGGCACACCTGCGTGAGGATGCGCCCCCGTTCTTCGTGGTGCACGGCACCAGCGACTCGTTCATTCCCGTCGCCGAGGCACGCGAGTTCGTCGACCGACTCCGTGAGGTGTCGGCGAATCCGGTGGCGTACGCCGAATTGCGGGGCGCTCAGCACGCGTTCGACATCTTCCCGTCCATCCGGAGTCTCCGAGTGGCGAAAGGCGTCGCCGACTTCCTCGACTGGGCGCGTGCCCGTCAGCTGTCGGAGGACGCCCCGCAGCAGGAGGGCGTCGGGGGCGATTCCGCCGATTCTCTCGGTGCGGCCGCGGAGGGTGTGGGATAGCGTTCGCCGTCCCCCGGAGACCCGACCGGCCGGCGGTTCAGGATCGGCGGCCGAGGGTCGCGATTCCGGCCGGCGGGAGCCCGGCTGCGGAGGCGAGGACCTCGCAGAAGGCCTCGACGTGCGAGGCCAGGGCGGTGGATGTCGCAGTCCACGACGCCCGGAGTTCGAGTTGATGGGCTCGCGGTGGTCCGGCGATGTCGCCGTACCGCACCGAACTCGTCGCTGTCACCGTGCCGCCCAGTGCGACCACTTCGTCGGCCCGCTCGTCGAGGGCGTCGACCAGCCAGCTCCACGCAACCTCGGGGAGGAGCGGATCGGCGGCGAGGGCCGGTTCGAGGTCGGCCTGGATGTAGGCCACCAGCCGCATTGTGCCGCTCCACGCCTCGTCGCCGTCGGGATCGTGCAGCAGGATCAGGCGTCCGAATGCGTCGCCTTCGGAGTGTTCGGCGACGGCCGTGTCGTCGGGGTGGCGGACCTCGGCGCCGATCGCGTAGCTGAACGGCGCGAGGCGCTGCGGCGGGCGGATGGGGCCGAGCTCGATATCCGGGTGAACCTCGGCCGAATTCATCGCGTCGACAGCGGCGCGGAACTGGGCGGGCTCGTTGGGTAATCCCGGGGTCGTCACACCAGCGGACGTTAGACGCCGCACCTGGTAGGGCGTCGGAGGCGCGCCGATTCTGCCCCGGCGCCCGGTCATGGCAGCATGGAGCCCGATGAGCGGCTTGGAAGATACGAATGCAGGTATGACCGGGCGTGCCGAGTACCCGTCTCGACGGGTCCTCGACGACGCACCGTTGTTGGCGGCGGCCACCGGCCGTCCGGTGAAGCATCGACCCGTGTGGTTCATGCGTCAGGCCGGACGCTCGTTGCCGGAGTACCGGGAGATCCGGGCGGGAATCGGGATGCTCGAGTCCTGCTTCGATCCGGAGCTGGTCTGCGAGATCACGATGCAGCCCGTGCGGCGGCACAAGGTGGACGCGGCGATCCTGTTCTCCGACATCGTCGTTCCGCTGAAGGCTGCGGGCATCGACCTCGACATCGTGGCCGGTGTCGGACCCGTCGTGAAGAACCCCGTGCGGACCACCGCCGACGTCGCGGCGCTGCCGCGTCTGGTTCCCGACGAGGTCGGCGCCGTCTCGAAGGCGGTGCGATTGCTCACCTCCGAGCTCGGCGAGACGCCTTTGATCGGTTTCGCCGGTGCCCCGTTCACGCTTGCCTCGTACCTCGTCGAGGGCGGCCCGAGTCGCAACCACGAGCGCACCAAGGCGCTCATGCACGCCGACCCCAAGACGTGGCACGCGCTGCTCGGAACTATCGCGGACACCACCATCGCGTTCCTGCAGGCCCAGCTCCACGCGGGTGTCGATGCCATCCAGCTGTTCGACTCGTGGGCGGGCGCGCTGTCGCTCGCCGAGTACCGCGAGTTCGTGCTGCCGCACTCCGAGCGGGTGTTCGCCGAGGTCGAGTCGGCCCAGGTGCCACGCATCCACTTCGGTGTCGGTACCGGTGAGCTCCTCGGCGCGATGGGTGAGGCCGGCGCCGACGTCGTCGGCGTCGACTGGCGGATTCCGCTGGACGTCGCCGCCCGCCGCGTCGGACCCGGCAAGGCCCTGCAGGGCAACCTCGACCCCGCGGTGCTGTTCGCGGGATGGCCCGCGGTCGAGAAGCAGGTTCGGCGCATCGCCGCGGAGGCGGACGCCGCGCTCGCGGCCGGCGCCACCGGACACATCTTCAACCTCGGCCACGGCGTGCTGCCGGACACCGATCCGGCCGTGCTCACCGACGTCGTGGAGCTGGTGCACTCGTTGTGACCGGTCGGCGCGTCTCGGTAGCGGTCGTCGGTGGCGGCGTCACCGGGCTCGTCGCGGCCTATCGGCTGCGGCAACACCTCGGTGACGGCGCCCGGATCACCGTTGTCGAGGCGGGGCCTCGGACCGGCGGCAAGCTGCGGACCGTGGATCTGGCCGGCGATCCCGTCGACGTGGGTGCCGAGGCGTTCATCGCCCGTCGCCCCGAGGTCGCGGACCTGATCGTCGAACTGGGCCTGCAGGACCAGTTGGTCCATCCGGCGGGACGCTCGCCGCTGATCTGGTCGGAGGGCTCTCTCCACCCGTTGCCGACGCGGACACTGATGGGCATCCCGTCGGATCCACGGTCGGTGGCCGGACTGGTCGACGCGGACACGCTCGCGCGCATCGTCGCCGAGCCGACCGTGCCGTTCGAGTGGGATCCGGCGGCCGACGTCGACGTCGCGGCCCTCGTCGGCGGCCGCTTCGGTGAGCAGGTGGTACGCAGGTCGGTCGACCCGCTCCTCGGTGGCGTCTACTCGGGGCTGTCGGACTCGATCGGGGTGCGGGCCGCGCTGCCGACACTGGCCGCCGCGCTCGACTCCGGCGCACCGAGCCTCACCGCGGCGGTCCAGGCGGCGCTGCCGACGCCGTCGCCGGGCCCGGTGTTCGGCACCCTGCGCGACGGTTACGGCGTCCTGCTCGACGCGCTGCGCGTCGCGGCCGCACCCGAGACGGTCCTGGGCGAGCCGGCCACCGGACTGCGCCGGGACGAGGACGGCTGGTGGGTCGATCCCGTGGGTCATGTGGACGGGATCGTCCTCGCGCTGCCGGCGCCGAACATGGTCGACCTCGTCGCCGCCGCGGCACCCCGTCTCGCCGAGGCGGGCCGCGGCATCGAGCTCGCATCGTCGGCGGTCGTCGCGCTCGCCCTGCCCACCGACGCCGGTGTCCCGGAGAACTCCGGGATCCTGGTCGCGACCGGGGAGTCGTTGGGCGCCAAGGCGTTCACGCTGTCGAGCCGCAAGTGGCCGCACCTGGCCGACCGGGACGTCACGCTGGTGCGGGCGTCGTACGGACGGTTCGGGGACGCCGGCGTCGTCGATTCGACCGACGCACAGCTGATCGCGAAGGCTCGTGCCGACTTCGAGACAGTCACGGGGGTGCGGGCCGATCCGGTCGACGCGATCGTCGCGCGCTGGCACGGCGGGCTGCCGCAGTATGCGCCCGGTCACTTGGATCGGGTGGCCGCGATCGAGGCCGCGGCGGCCGATGTGGACGGGCTCGAGGTCGCGGGTGCGTACCTGCACGGAGTCGGCGTCCCGGCGTGCGTGGCGTCCGCGACGACGGCGGCGACACGGCTCGCAGCGCGAGTGGCAGGATGAGCGGCATGGCACGCCTCGATTTCGACAAGCTCAATTCCACCCTTCGCTACGCGATGTTCTCCGTCTTCCAGGTGCAGCCCGGCGTCCTCGGTGACGACCGTGCCGCAGCCGTGAAGCAGGCGCAGGCGTTCTTCGACTCGTACGAGGACACCGACGTCGTCTTGCGCGGTATCTACGACGTCGCCGGCGTCCGCGCCGACGCCGACTTCATGATCTGGACGCACGCGGAGCGTCTCGAGGATCTGCAGAAGCTGTACAAGGACTTCCGTCGCACCACCGACCTCGGTCAGGTGAGCGATCCGGTGTGGTCCAACGTCGCGCTGCACCGTCCGGCCGAGTTCAACAAGAGCCACGTCCCGTCGTTCATCGCCGGCGAGGACCCGGGCGACTACATCTGCGTGTACCCGTTCGTCCGCTCGTACGAGTGGTACCTGCTGCCCGACGCCGACCGTCGCAAGATGCTCGCCGATCACGGCATGGCCGGCCGCACCTACCCGGACGTCCGCGCCAACACGATCCCCGCGTTCGCGCTCGGCGACTACGAGTGGATCCTCGCGTTCGAGGCCCCGGAACTGGACCGCATCGTCGACCTGATGCGTGACCTGCGCGCCACCGAGGCACGCATGCACGTGCGCGAGGAGACCCCGTTCTTCACGGGCCCCCGCGTGAGCGTCGAGCAACTGGTCAACTCCCTGCCCTGACCCCGATACGAAACACCCCGCACCTGACAGGTGCGGGGTGTTTCGTGTGTACCGCGGCCCGAGGTGGCTCGGCTCTCGTACCCTGAGCGCACATGCGGGCCCACGAGAGGGGCATGCGATGCGGAGTCCACGACGGTTCCTCGGTGCGGGAGTTCTGGCGACCGGCGTCGTGGCCGGTCTCGCGGTGTCGCCGATGCCGCAGGCGTCGGCCGCGCCCACGGTGAACACCTTCCAGATTCCACTCGTCGGGATCTGCAGCACCTTGTACGTCATCTGCTCGTTCACCGCTGCGGCGATCACGGGTGAGCCCGGGACGGTGACGTTCCCCGCCCTGTATCCGCCGCAGCCGGGACAGCCGACAGTCAAAGGCGGCTACCACATGCACTGGCGGAACCTCGCCACCGGCGCATTCGGGGTGCTGCCCATCCCGTACAGCGAGGCGGTCAGTGTGTATACCGGGGCGGGACCGGTGACCGCGTCGATGACGACGGGCGGCGAGTTCATCGCCGGAACAGGCGTCTTTCTCGTGCCGTGAGTCCCGCTGGCAGACTGAGGGCCGTGAGTTCGGCGACGCGGTACCAGCACATGGCGCACTGGGGCATGTTCGAGGTCGAGTCCGCCTGCGGCGACGTGAGTGCCGTGCACCCCTACGCGGGAGACTCCGATCCGTCCCCGATCCTCGGGAACCTGCCCGGGTCGGTGCGCCACCGCGCTCGGATCAGCGGGCCCGCAGTCCGGCGGGGCTGGCTCGAATCCGGTCCCGGCCCGTCCGAGAAGCGCGGAGCCGACGAGTTCGTCCCCGTGACGTGGGACGAATTGCTGGACCTGTTGGCGCGGGAGTTGCGCCGCGTAGTCGACGAGCACGGTAACCGCGCGATCTTCGGCGGCTCCTACGGCTGGGCGAGTGCCGGGAGGTTCCACCACGCGCAGAGTCAGGTGCACCGGTTCCTCAACATGCTCGGCGGCTACACCCGCTCGGTGCACACCTATTCGCTGGGCGCGACCGGCGTCATCATGCCGCGGGTGGTCGGCACGCACTGGAAGCTGTTCGCGCGCTCCACCAACTGGGACGTCATCGCCGCCCACACCGATCTGATGGTGTGCTTCGGCGGGGTGCCGCTCAAGAACACCGCCGTCAACGGCGGTGGCACCAGCGAACATCCGACCCGCAGCGGTCTCGACCGGCTCCGGGAGCGGGGCGGCGAGGTGGTCTCGATCAGCCCCCTGCGTGACGACCTGCACGGCCGGTGCGAGTGGATCGCGCCGGTCCCGGGATCCGACGTCGCGATCATGCTCGGCCTGGCACACGTGCTGGCGTCGGAGGGACTGCACGACAGGGATTTTCTCGCGCGGTACTGCGTGGGCTACGACCGGTTCGAGCGCTACCTGCTCGGGATCGACGACGGCGTCCCCAAGACGCCGGAATGGGCGTCGGCGATGTCGGGGGTGCCGGCCGAGCAGATCACCGCGTTGGCCCGCCGGATGGCGGCGGGCCGGACGATGCTGACGGTGACATGGTCGCTCCAGCGCGTCCGCCACGGGGAGCAGGCGCCGTGGATGGGTGTGACGCTCGCCGCGATGCTCGGTCAGATCGGGCTTCCCGGAGGCGGTTTCGGCCACGGCTACGGGTCGATGAACGAGCCCGGGCTGGCCCCGGTGCCGTACCCGTTGCCGACGCTGTTCCAGGGCAGCAACCCGGTGCCGGATCTCATCCCGGTGGCCGCGATCGCGGATCTGCTGTTGCACCCGGGGGAGGAGTTCGACTTCGACGGCCGCCGGCTCACCTTCCCCGACACCCGCCTGGTGTACTGGGCCGGCGGCAACCCGTTCCACCACCATCAGGATCTCGCAAGGCTGCGCCGCGCGTTGGCCCGGCCGGACACGATCGTCGTGCACGAACCGTACTGGACGCCGATGGCCCGGCACGCCGATATCGTGATCCCGTCGACCACGTCGCTCGAACGCGACGATCTCGCGTGCACCCGCAACGATCCGTTGCTGGTCGCGATGCACCGGGCGGTGCCCCGCTACGCCGACGCGCGCGACGACTACGACACGTTCGCCGCGCTCGCGCACCGTCTCGGGTTCGGGGAACGCTTCACCGAGGGCCGCACGGCGCAGCAGTGGATCGAGCACCTGTACGAGCAGTGGCGGGGGTTCGTGCTGGCGGACCCGGCGCACCTCGAGGCGCCCGAGTTCGGCGAGTTCTGGCGACGCGGGCACGTGCGGATGCGCACCGAGGACGGGCTTTCGCTGTTCTCCGAGTTCCGGGACGATCCACGCAGGAATCCGCTGACCACGCCGAGTGGGCGTATAGAGATCTTCTCCGCCGACATCGACGGTTTCGGCTACGACGACTGCGCCGGACACCCGCGCTGGTACGAGCCCGACGAGTGGCTCGGCGGCGAACGCGCGCAGCAGTTTCCGCTCCACCTGATTGCGAATCAGCCCCGAACCCGCCTGCACGGCCAACTCGACCACGGTGCGGCCAGTCAGGCGTCGAAGGTCCAGGGGCGTGAACCGATCCGGCTGCACCCCGACGATGCCGCCGACCGCGGTCTCGCGGCCGGCGACGTGGTCCGGGTGTTCAACGACCGGGGATCCTGCCTCGCCGGTGTCGTGCTCGACGACGGCGTCCTGCGCGGGGTGGTGCAACTGTCGACCGGCGCCTGGTACGACCCGCTCGACCCGGCGGACCCCGGCTCGATGTGCGTGCACGGAAACCCCAACGTGCTGACCGCCGACGTGGGCGCCTCGCGCCTGTCGCACGGCTGCACCGGCCAGCACGTGCTGGTCCAGATCGAGCGCTTCGACGGCGATCTGCCTCCGATCAAGGCGTTCGACCCTCCGCTCTGACTTGTTCTATTTGAACTAGAACAATATGGTGGGTGTGTGCTCATCCGTATCGATCAGTCTTCCGCCGTACCGCTGTACGAGCAGTTCGCCGCGTCGGTGCGCGGCGCGATCGCCGACGGCTCCGTGGTCACGGGGGAGCGGCTGCCCTCGGCGCGCGACCTCGCGACGTCGCTGGACGTCAACATCCACACCGTGCTCCGCGGATACCAGCTGCTGCGCGACGAGGGGCTCATCGAGCTCCGACGCGGACGTGGTGCGGTGGTCGCGGAGGACGCCACGACCCGTGGACGCTTACAGGAAGCGGTTCGCGGTCTCGTCGCGGAGGCGAAGCGTCACGGCATGAGTGCGGCAGACCTGCTCGATCTGGTGAAGAAGGAGATGGCATGACCGACTCGACTGCGGTACAGAATGTTTCGGGGTTCCGCGGCCCTGTGGGGGCGTTGTTGCTGCCGGTCGTCGCGGCCGTGATCGGTTGCGCGGTGCTCGCCGGGTGGTCGGCCGAGCTGCCCGATCCGGTCGCCGTCCACTTCGGGCCGGGTGGCGTGGCCGACGGCTTCGCGGGGCACGGGTCCGTGCTCTGGTGGCCGCTGCTGGGCCCGGCGTTCGCGTTGCTGCTCGCCGGTGTCGTGGCGGCGTTCACTCGCCGGGACGTACGGGCCGGCCGGATGGGGGCCGCGGTGGCGTCGGGCACCGGGACCGCGCTCGCGGTTCTGCCGGTGGTTCTGCTCGCCCCGCAGCGCGGCCTGGCGGATGCTACCGACGCGACGATCGCTCTCTGGTGGCTCGTCCCGATCGCACTCCTCGGGATCGTCGCCGGGTGCGTCGCCCTGCCGATGGTGGGCCGGGCCGTCGCGGTGCCGGTCGCAGCGGTGCCGCCGACCGATGCGCCGCGACTCGAACTCGCCGACACCGAATCCGTGGTGTGGACCGGGTCGGCGGCGTTGCCCCGTTGGGCCGCCACCGGGCTCGGGCTGCTGCCGGTCGCGCTCGCACTCGTGGTGTCCCGGACCGTGGGTCCGGAACTGCTGGTCACCGGGCTCGTCAGCGCGCTGCTGCTCGGCGTGACTCTGGCGCCGGTGCGCGTCGTCGTCGACGGGCGCGGACTCGAGACGCGCTACGTCCTCACCGGCGGCCGTCGCCGGATCCCGCTCGACGAGATCGCCCGCGCCGACGTCGTGAAGATCGGACTGATCAACCGCTATGGCGGCATCGGCTACCGCGTCGGCCCCGACGGTGTGGGGCTGCTCGTGCGACCGGGCGAGGCGCTGCGCGTCACCCGCGGCGACGGCTCCAAATTCACCGTCACCGTCGACGGCGCCGACCAGGCCGCGGCCGTGCTGAACTCGCTCGCGACGCGCGGGCGCGTGGCCAGGTAGCGGACAGTACGGGAAACGCCCCGACGACCGGACCGGTCGTCGGGGCTCCTCACGTCAGGCCTCGTCCGCCGGCTGCAGCCGCAACGAGATGCTGTTGATGCAGTACCGCTGGTCGGTCGGGGTGGGGTAGCCCTCGCCCTCGAAGACGTGCCCGAGGTGGCTGTGGCAGTTGCTGCACAGCACCTCGACGCGGTGCATGCCGAGTGAGTTGTCGGCGCGCAGGATGACCGCATCCGACTCCGCGGGGTCGAAGAACGACGGCCAACCGCAGTGCGACTCGAACTTCTCGGTGCTGCGGAACAGTTCGGCACCGCACGCGCGGCACGAGTACACGCCCTCGGTGGTCGTGTCGGTGTACTCGCCGACGTGTGGACGCTCCGTCCCGGCCTGTCGGAGCACCTGGTACTCCTCGGGCGTGAGGTGTGCGCGCCACTCGGCGTCGCTGCGCTGGAACTTGGGTGCGGGAAGGCCGGAATCCTGTGTGGAACTCATGGCCTCACGCTAATACGATCCACGAACGCGTGCGTCAGACCTTCGCCGGCACGGGGGCGGTGGCGGTTCGGTCGGCCACGAGGAAGTCCGGATCGATTCCCGAGTCCAGTCGGCCCTCCCGCTTCGCGGTGAGGTACCGGTTCACCAGCACCGCGAAGATCACGATGAGCAGCAGGCTCCAGCCGAGCGTCCCCTTGAGATACTCGGCGGCGCGGCCCTCCTCGAGGAACCGGTTCGACATCCAGGAGTCGGCGCTGAACACGCCGTAGAGCGCGAGCCAGGCCGGCCAGTTGCGCAGCACCGAGTTGCGGAGCAGGACGGTCATCACGAGCGGGAACAGCAGCATCGAGTAGTACAGCTGGCCCAGCGAGCCGAGCAGGAACGACGCCGTCAGCAGCACACCGGACGTGGTCGCGACGAAGAACACCTCGTCCTGGCGGTAGTACCGGTACAGCAGCCACAGCGACACCGCCACCATCGCGGCGAAGGCAATGCGCAGTCCCCAGATCATGGCGACGGGCAGGCCGTAGTAGGTGCCGTTGCCGACGATCGCGCTGTTGAAGTAGTCCCGCGACTGCGACAGGTACGGGATCGTGTGGTTGATGTACTCCATCGGGTCGACGGCGAGCGGCCAGGCGATCGCCATCAGCACCAACGGCACACCGACCGCGGTGACGAACACCTTCCACTGACCGCGCACGAGCGGCAGCAACAACAGCGGCGCGAGAATCGGTTTGATGGCGAAGGTCAGGCCGATCGCGGCACCGGCCCACATGTCCCTGCGGCGCAGCAGCAACGTCAGGAAGGCCATCTCGGCGAGCAGGATCAGCCCGTTGATGTTGGAGAAGATCAGCGTGTTCGACACCGTCTCGGTGGAGAAGGCTGCGAAGAGCAGGATCGGCGCGGCGATCGAGCTCAGGGCGAGGTCGAACATCTTCAGCAGCAGGTACAGCGCGATGATGACCGCGATCGCGTTGGCCAGGATGAACAGCCAACGGGACTTCTCGGGATCGAGGAGCGCGATAGGCGCCAGCAGCATGGTGCCGCTCGGCGGGTAGAGGTAGTGCGGGTCGACCGAGTTGAAGTTCGCGATGTAGACCTCGCGACGATTGAGGAAGGCCAACGCTGCCTGATAGACGGGCGCGTAGTCGTCGGTGACCGATCCGTTGACCGCCCTGACGACGATCCGGTGGATCACCGTCATCACGGCAATCGGCCACAGGGCGAAGTTGACGACCTCGGCGGTGGTGCGGCCGGTACGCGGCTCGAATCGTCGAAGGAACACTACGGCACGGTACACCGCCGCGGCCTGGGGCAGGCGCGGCAACCCCGGCGCGTCACGCCGGGCAGGCGCTGCCCTCGGTCGGGAGTTCGGCCGTCGCGAGGTAGCGGGTGAGGGATTGACGGGCGCAATCCGAATGCGTGGTCACCGGGTGGCCGTAGCCCTCCCATGTCATGCTCGACCACTTGGTGCCCGCGCTCGCCAGAGACCCGGTAACGGTGGCCAGGCCGGCGTTGCCGACCACGGGGTCGGCGGCGCCGCTGAGGACCAGCACCGGCACGTCGAGGCCGCCGGGCAGCGGCGGCGGTGGCATCGTCGGCCAGGCCGAGCAGCGCATCAGACCGACAGCGGCGTCGGCACCGAACATCGGATACGTCACACCCCACGCCTCCTGCAGTTCGCGGGCTCGTCCCGGCCCCGGCCACTGCTGACCGTCGCTGCACCGCGCGACGAACTGGCCGTCGGAGCCGACCGCGGCCTCGGTCGTGCCGATCAGCCCGAGCAGCGGGCCGGTGTCGCCGCGTCCCGCCGCCGACAGCACGTCGGCGAGCTCGCGCACACGGGCGGTCTGGTCGCCACGTGGCGACCCCAGGAACGCGGAGATCGTCGCCAGCAGTGCGCTCGACGACACCGTCGCCAGTTCACCGGCGGCGGCGCGGTCCCGCAACGCCGCGATCGCGGCGGTCGGATCCGGCCCGAGCGAGCAGTTCAGGGCGGCGCATCGCCGGCTGAAGTCGGCGAGTGCCGCCTCCTGGCCCTGCACCCGGTGCTCGGCCGCGGTCGCGGCGTCGGCGGTCGTTGCGGCCGGCGCGTCGAGCACCAGCCGGCCCACCGCGTCGGGGTGCCTCGCCGCGTACGCCAGCGCGACCGCCGCGCCGTTGCCGGTACCGAGAATGCCCAGGCGATCGACCTGCCAGATGCGCCGCAGTTGCTCGAGGTCGTCGGCGGCGTGGGTGGTGTCGTACCAGAGTTCGGAAGGCTGCAGCGCATCCGTGCAGGCCACGGTCGCGTCCCGGGCCAGGGCCGCCACCTCGTCGACGCCCTGCGTGGCCGAGGGGGTGAACTGGCCCAGGTCGGCGATCGCGCGTCGATCCAGGGACCGACCGCAGTCGATCGGCGTCGACGATCCGATGCCGCGTCGATCGATCGCGACGATCGGCTGACGCTCGAGCAGCGTGGCACTCGGTCCGGTTGCGAGCGCCGCGAGGGTGGCCGAGGACGCGATGTCGGACCCGGACGTCACCACGAGGGGGGCGGCATCCGCGGGGGTCTGCGGCAGGCGTGCGCGGAGGGCGCCCACCTCGATCGGGCCCAGCGCGGACCCGGTGGCGTCCAGCGGTGCGGTGAAGCCGGCACATTCCAGCGTCAACCCGGCCGGTCCCGGCCCGAGCCCGGCAGCGGCGAGGGTGGTGCCCGTGCAGTCGGCCCAGTTCAGATCCGTCACCGGCGTCTGCAGCGCCGGGGCCTGAGCGGCGGCCTCGGTGGTGGTCGAGGCGGCGCCACCCTCCTCGACCACTGCGACGTCGGGCCGCACCGACGGGCCCGCGCCGCACGCAGTACCGACGGCGAGAACGGCCCCGGCGATCGCGGCGACCCCGATCCTGCTCACAAGCGACTGCATGCCGGACAGCCTGCCAGGCGCGTCACACACCGCGGGCGCATACCCATCGGGTGAGCAGGGTGCCGTCGTCGTCGCCGAGCACGTGCGCCCGGGTCATCGGCGTGGGGCTCGCGGTCGGCGACACCGCGATGCGGCCGGCGCCGCCGGCGACGAGTTGCGGCGACGTCGTCAGGCACACCTCGTCGACGACACCGTCGGTGACGAGGGTGCCGAACAGTCCGGGTCCGCCCTCGCACAGCACCCGCCGCAGCCCACGACGATCCAGGGCGGCGACGACGGCGGGCCCGGCGACGTCCCGATCGGCGACGGTCTCGATCTCGGCTCCGGCGTCGCGGAGCCGGGCCAGGCGGTCGGGGGCCGCGGCGGCGGACGTCAGGACGAGCGGTGGCACGAAGGTGTCGGTGAACAGGCGCGACTCGGGATCCAGGTTCGCGCTCGCGGTGACCACCGCGATTCGGGCCACCGCGGCCAGGCCGCTGTCCATCCGACGCTCGGCCAGTTCGGGGGAGGTGCGGGCGCCGCCGTAGTTCTCCGCGCGGACGGTGCCGGCGCCGACGACGATCACGTCGGCCAGTTCGCGCAGGACGGCGAACACCCGCTTGTCCGCAGGGGACCCGAGTCCCGCGCTGGCGCCGTCGACGGTCACGGCGCCGTCGATGCTGGCAACGAAGTTGACGCGAACCCACGGTCTGCCGAGAGCCACCGGATATCCGTACAGTGAACGGAGGTCGTCGTCGCTCAGCGCGGACGGCCGGTCATCGGCGTCTGTTTCTCGTGTGAGGTAGGTCGCAATATCCAGACGGTGCACGTGCTCGATCACAGCACGTCGATACGCTCAGTGCATGCATGCACGTCTTGTCGATCGCAATCCGGTGGTGCCGGCCGATCAATTGGTTGCTCAAATGGTGCCCCCGGCGATGTTCGACGAGGTCAGTTTCGCTTCCTACATTCCCGATCCCAAGGAGCCCAGCCAGGCCGCCGCGGTCGCCAAGGCCGAGGAGTTCTCGGGCAAGGTCGCGAAGATCCGCGGCGGTGGACGCCGCGGACTGTTCGGCAAGAAGGCCCCGTCCACGGGCGCCGGTCTGTACCTCGACGGCGGCTTCGGTGTCGGCAAGACGCACCTGCTCGCGTCGATCTTCCACAGCTCGCCGTCGCCCAAGGCCTTCGGCACGTTCGTTGAGCTCACCCACGTCGTCGGCGCGCTGGGCTTCAACCGGGCGGTCGAGGAGCTGTCGTCGCACAGCGTGCTCTGCATCGACGAGTTCGAGCTCGACGACCCGGGCGACACCATGCTCGTCTCGCGGCTGCTGACCGAGCTGTCGGCGCGTGGCGTCTCCATCGTCGCGACGTCCAACACGCTGCCCGGCCAACTCGGCGAGGGACGCTTCGCCGCGCAGGACTTCCTGCGTGAGATCAAGAAGCTCGGCTCGATCTTCGAGACCATCCGGGTCGACGGACCCGACTACCGCCACCGGGACCTGCCGCCCGCCCCCGAGCCCACCGACGACGCCGATCTGTTCGAGCGCGCCGACGCGATCGAAGGCGCCACGCTCGACGACTTCGACGAGCTGTGCGCGCACCTGAGCACGCTGCATCCGTCGCGCTACGGCAAGCTCGTCGCGGGCGTCCCGGCCGTGTTCATCAGGGGCGTCCACCCGGCCGCGGACCAGTCCGTCGCCCTGCGCCTGGTGGTACTCGCCGACCGCCTCTACGACGCCAGCATCCCGGTCACCGTGTCGGGTGCGAAGCTCGACGAGATCTTCACCCCGGAGATGGTGGCCGGTGGCTACCGCAAGAAGTACCTGCGTGCCACGTCGCGTCTGCTCGCGCTGTCGCGGTTCGAGGTCGCTGCCTGATCCACGCCGCGTGGTGCGGCGCGATGATCAGACGCTGCGCTGCATCACGAAGTCGTGGTGGGTCTGGGCACCCACCCGGAACGTCTTGGTGCCGACCTTCTCGAAACCGTTCTTGACGTAGAACCGCTGTGCCCGCTCGTTCTCCTGATTGACGCCGAGCCATACGCCGGCACAGTTCGCGTTCCGGGCATGATCGACGGCCGCATCCATCAGCGCGGCCGACACCCCGGTGCCGTGCCGTCCGGGCAGCACGTACAGCTTGCTGATCTCGGTGGTGGGGTGCAGCGACACCGCCGACCGCACCGCGTCGTCGTCGGGCGTGCCGTCGATCAGCATCACGTAGCCGACGATCTCCCCGTTGCTGGTGGCCTTGAGTACCGTGCGTGTCGAGTCGGTGAGGTACTCACTGAACTTCTCCGCGGAGAGCACGTTGTCGATGAACGCCGCGATGTCCTCGCGCGTCGCGTGCGGCGGGCACGCCAGCGGGAATGTCACCGCGGCGACGTCGGCCAACGCCTCGGCATCCCAGAGTCCGGCCCGGTCCACGGAAATCGTCACTGCTCCACCTCGTATACGTCGTGTGCGTCCCGGGTAAGTACATCACTGTCCGGGGCGGACTCGCAGACTCGGTCCGGAACGGGCCGGACGACTCGGCCCGGGACACACACGGTCAGGCGCCGGTGGGCGCGGATTCGCTCGGGGCGGTGCCGGACGATACGCGGCGCGGCGCGAATGCGGGCGCGAGCAGGAACAACACCACCGCGAACAGCAGCGGCGCGACGAATCCGATCCGCAGATCCGATACCGCCGCGATACCGCCGATGACGGCGCCGGCGATCACCGTTCCGGCGTAGTTGAACAGATTGATCCGGGCGACGACGACGTCGGTCTGGTCGGGGGGAGCGAGCCGGCCGGCGGCGCTGAAGCTCAGGGGCGCGATGACGGGGGCGCCCAGTCCGACGACGAAGAATCCGACGATCGCGAACACCGGCGCCTGCGCGAGAACCACCATCAGCAGACCGATCACGCTGATGACCGCCCCGACCCGCACCACGGCGATCTCGCCGTACTTCCCGACCCACATGTCGCCGGTCAGCCGCGAGATCAGTGCGGTCACCTGGTAGGCCGCCATCGCAAGGGCGGCGGTGCCGGCATCGGACAGCAGCACCTCCTTGAGATACAGAGGGGAGTACGTACCGACACCGAAGTCGATCGCGTAGAACAGCATCATCGCGATGCCGAGGGCGAGGAACGGTCGCAGCGGAATCGCGACCGGAACGGCCGGAGAGGACGCGGACCTCTGATGGCCGGTGTGCAGCAGTCGCGGCCCGATCCATGCGCAGACCAGCGCGACCAGGACGGCCGCGACGAGAACGGACACCATGACCGACAGGTCGAGTGTCGAGAACACCGCGACGAACCCGGCACCGAGGATCGCTCCGACGCTCCACGACGCATGGAACGAGGAGAGGATGACGCGGCCGTACGCGTGCTGAATCGACACCGCTTGCATGTTGGCCGAGGCGTCGACGATGCCGAGTCCGATCCCGTAGAACGCGAACGCGGCGAGGAACGCCGGTGTCGAGGTCGCGAGCGCGATCACCACCGCACCGGCCGCAATGACGAACAGGCCCACCCGCAGCGTCGTGCGACTGGAGGTGGCCTTCGCGAGTTGTTCGGCGACGACGCTGCCGACGCCCGCGACGACCGAGACCCCCACGACCGTCACGGCCACCAGGGTGTCGCTGAACCCGAGGTTCTCCTTGAACTGAGGCAGCTGGGTCAGCAGTACGGCAAGCATGAACCCCTGCAGGCCGAAGGCGACGGCGGCCGAGACGCGCGCGCCGCTAAGGGTTTTCGTGTTTCGAATCACTGGACGAGTGTCCAATATTCCGCTCCGTTTCGTGGGGTTCTCTGCTTCACTGCTCATCATGGCGGTACAGCGAACAGTTCCCGAGTTCCCCGACGGTTTCGTCTTCGGTGTCGCGGCGGCGGCGTATCAGATCGAGGGGGCGGTGACCGAGGGCGGACGCGGACGTTCGATCTGGGACGAATTCTGTTCCGTCCCTGGCGTAATCGCGCGCGGTGAGACCGGCGACGTCGCGATCGACCACTATCACCGGTACCGCGACGACGTGCGTTTGATGCGTGAGCTCGGCATCGACTCCTACCGGCTGTCCGTGTCGTGGCCGCGGATCCAGCCCGACGGCAAGGGCGCCGTCAACGCCGCGGGTCTCGACTTCTACGACCGACTGGTCGACGAATTGTGTGCCGCCGGTATCACGCCGGCGGTCACGTTGTTCCATTGGGATCTGCCGCAGGCCCTCCAGGACGACGGGGGATGGCTGAACCGGGCGACGGCGCAGCGGCTCGCCGAGTACGCCGCGATCGTGGGGGAGCGACTCGGTGACCGGGTCGGCATGTGGATGCCACTCAACGAGCCCGTCGTGCACACGCTCTACGGTCACGCCCTCGGTGTCCACGCGCCCGGGCTGTCGCTCGGCTTCGGCGCACTGCAGGCCGCGCATCATCAGCTGCTCGGCCACGGTCTGTCTGTCCAGGCGCTGCGTTCGGCGGGCTGCGGCAACATCGGAATCGCGTCCAACCACGCGCCTGTTCATCCTGCCGGCGACTCCGAGGCCGATGTCGAGGCCGCCGACATCTACGACCACATCGTCAACTGGACGTTCGCCGACCCGGTCCTGCTCGGCAAGTATCCGGCCGACGAGCTCGCGGCGCTGCTCACCGGACCGGTCGACGACGACCTGGCTGTCATCGCCCAGCCCCTCGACTGGTTCGGAATCAACTACTACGAGCCCACGATCATCGCCGCTCCACGAGAGGGCGAGGGGACGGAGGGGGTGCTCGAGGTCGATCTGCCGCCGGGAATGCCGTTCGCGCCAGTGCCGCTGGAAGGTTGCGAGAAGACCGATTTCGGCTGGCCGATCGTCCCGGACGGCCTGCGGGAGATCCTCACGATCTTCCGCGACCGATTCGGAGCGGCCCTCCCGCCGGTGTTCATCACCGAGAGCGGGTGCTCGTTCCACGACCCGGATCCCGACTCGTCGGGTCGGGTGCGAGACGACCGCAGGATCGCCTATCACGCAGACCACCTGGCTGCGGTCCGGGAGGCGATGGACGCCGGCGTGGATGTCCGCGGCTACTTCGTGTGGTCGA
Source organism: Prescottella sp. GW823-FHT02E09 (assembly GCF_058797375.1). NCBI lineage: Bacteria > Bacillati > Actinomycetota > Actinomycetes > Mycobacteriales > Nocardiaceae > Rhodococcus > Prescottella sp. GW823-FHT02E09. The sequence goes on along the minus strand of NZ_JBXAJP010000002.1, from coordinate 425,727 downwards.
TCCTCGACAACTTCGAATGGGCAGCCGGCTACCTCGAACGGTTCGGGCTCGTGCACGTGGACTACGACACGCTGGAGCGGACGCCCAAGGATTCGTACCACTGGTTCCGCGATCTGCTCGCGAAGCGGAACGGAGGATAGGCACGTCGGGCGGGTGGCTGAGGCTGCCCGCCCGAAGGAAATGAGTGAGCCCCAGCCGTGGATGGGGGGTCAGGGCTGGGGCTCCGCACCATCGGGGGGGATGGCACGCCCGACGATACATGAGGAATCCCTCAGGTTCGAATCGGGCGGGCTCCCTGGAACTCGACAGGGGGTCCAACGCAAGAAGGGCACCTCCGGTGGAGGTGCCCTTCTCGGTGGTGCGCGATACTGGGATTGAACCAGTGACCTCTTCCGTGTCAGGGAAGCGCTCTCCCGCTGAGCTAATCGCGCGGGTTCAAGATCGGAAGCCCGGGAAACCGGGCTTCCTGGTCGACCTCGGGGGCCGGCCGTGGAGCGGATGACGGGATTCGAACCCGCGACCCTCACCTTGGCAAGGTGATGCGCTACCAGCTGCGCTACATCCGCATGTCTGACAAACATCAAGAATCTCGGCATGTAGAGCATATAGCCTCGAAACTTGGTGCGCGATACTGGGATTGAACCAGTGACCTCTTCCGTGTCAGGGAAGCGCTCTCCCGCTGAGCTAATCGCGCGAGGTGGAGACGGGAATCGAACCCGTGTGCACGGCTTTGCAGGCCGTTGCCTCACCACTCGGCCACTCCACCATAAAAGGTCGAGTCCAACCTCTCGAGCGGATGACGGGATTCGAACCCGCGACCCTCACCTTGGCAAGGTGATGCGCTACCAGCTGCGCTACATCCGCATTCGCACCGGCGGGGCGTTTCCGCTTCCCCGGTGCGGTGAGAACATTAGCGGACCATTCGAGAAAGGCACAAATCAGCAGGTCAACGAGGAAATCTGACACTGCTGTCGAGCGATTTCCCTGGTGAACGTCCGGTGAATACCGAACCGACGGGCACGGACGATTCGTTCCGGCGTCACGGGCGGGTCGGACGCGTGGCGGTGCGGGGGCCGGCGGGTGCGGCGTGGGCGCCCTCCTGGAAGTGACTCACCCGCATGCGCTCGCGCGCGTGTGCGCACACCCGGCGAGGTCGGCGCGGATGTCCGATGCTGACGATGGTCGCGGGGGCGGTGGGGTCGCGAGCGGCGTGGACCGGCGTGCTCTGGCCGCGCGGCACGGCGTTGCCGGTTCGAAAACGAATGACAACCAGGGGATTCGTGTTCGCCGAGAGTGCGTGTTAATGTTTCGTCTCGTTCGACCGCGAGTGATCAGCGCGGTTCGGTCCCGTGGCTCAGTGGAAGAGCGTCCCGTTCACACCGGGAAGGTCGCTGGTTCGATCCCAGCCGGGACCACAGAAGAAAGGCCCCGCCCGATTGCAATCGAGCGGGGCCTTTCTCGTTCCCGGGTCGTCGGCTCCGGTCGGCGGGCTCAGCCGATGTCGTAGGTGATCTGGACGTTCACGGTCAGTTCCTGACTGCCGGCCTCGATCGGAACCGCACTAGCCGCAGCCTGGTCGAACGCCATCGGGGATCGCATCAGCGGGTTCTCCGACGACGCCGGCGGCACCTCGACGATCGAGCGCACCTTGCCCAGATCGACACCGGCGGCCCGGGCGATCTGCTCGGCCTGGTCCTGTGCCTGCCCGACTGCGCGGGCCCGGGCCTCGGCCCGCAGGTCGCTGTCGTCGGATATCGAGAAGGTGGTCTGTTCCACCCGGATCGCATCGCCCGCGGCGGCCGCAGCCGCGTCGATGAGGTTCCCGGCCGTGGCGAGATCGTGCAGCGTCGCGGTCACCCGGTTGGTCACCTGGTAGCCGTTGATCCGTCCGGACCCGCTCTCGTACGTCGGGCTCACCGACAACCCGCTGGTCTGGATGTCCTCGGCGGGCACACCCTTGCCCTTCAGCGTGTCGATCAGTGCCGTGGACCTCTGTGCGTTGGCGTCCAGTGCCGCCGATGCCTCGCCGGCCTGGGTCTGGACCCCGAGCGCCACCGTCAGCGTGTCGGGTGTGCCGGTCGCGGTTCCGGTGCCGCGGGTGTTGATTCCCGCCGGATCCCCCGTCGAACCCGGGTTCGCGTTGTCGCTCGCGCATCCGGCGAGAGCGACCGCGCAGACGGCGGACGCTCCGAACGCGACGACGATTCGATGTAATCGCTGTGTCCTGTGCATCGGGCCACTATCCGGCAGTCGACGACCGGCCGCGCCCGAATCGTCCGAACTGCTCGGGTCCGTGCCGGATTGCGCACGGTCGGGTGATCTACGTCGTCGGTAGTCTTGAGCTGTCGGTGCGCGGGCCGGCAGGGACTCGAGGCGACGGTGGGTGCGGACGTTGGGTGATCGAACTGTGAACGACCGAACGGCCGACGGCAACACCGGCGCCGCCGCGGGAAAAGACGGGTTCCATCCGATCGAAGCACTCGAAGAGGTCGAGAGCCGGTGGCTCCGCCGGCGCCGGCGGATTGCCGCCAACACCTCGCTGAACCTCGCCTACCGGATCGGTGTCGGGATCGTCGGCGCCGTGGTCCTCGCGGCAGGCATCGTGGCCATTCCGTACCCCGGCCCGGGTTGGCTGATCGTCTTCGCAGGCCTCGGCATCCTGGCCTCCGAGTTCGCGTGGGCGTACCGACTGCTGCACTGGGTGCGCGCCCGCTACGACCGGTTCATGATCTGGTTCTCCCGTCAGTCAGCCGTCGTCAAGGCGCTCGGGGTGCTCGTCACCACGATCGTCGTCGTCGCGACCCTCTGGGTGCTCGGCATGTTCGGGATGATCGGATCGTGGGTGGGGCTCGAACAGTCATGGTTGGAGAGTCCCCTCTAGGTCTCCGTCGGCGTGACGGCGGGACGGTTCCACTGATGGCGACGCGGTGCCGATAACATGGGGTCGCCCCTCATCCCGGGGCACACCCTCATACCTAGGAGCGCATCGCCGTGACCACGCCCGCATCCGCCACCCCAGCCGCACGCGTCCGAGTGCCCGCCGGGACGACCGCGGGCACGGCGGTGCGCGACGCCGGACTTCCCGGGAAGGGCTCCGACGCGATCGTCGTCGTCCGCGATGCCGAGGGGCAGCTCAAGGATCTGTCCTGGACTCCCGACGTCGACGTCGAGGTCGAGGCGGTCGCCGCCGACACCGAGGACGGCCGCAGCGTGATCCGGCACTCGGCCGCGCACGTGCTCGCGCAGGCCGTGCAGCAGGAGTTCCCCGAAGCCAAGCTGGGGATCGGCCCGCCCATCAAGGACGGCTTCTACTACGACTTCCAGGTGGACCGCCCGTTCACGCCGGAGGATCTGGCGAAGCTCGAGAAGCGGATGAAGAAGATCGTCAAGGACGCGCAGCGGTTCTCCCGCCGTGTCGTCGACGACATCGAGGACGCCCGCACCGAACTCGCGAACGAGCCGTTCAAGCTCGAGCTCATCAGCGACAAGTCGGGTATCGACGACCCCGAGGTCATGGAGGTCGGTGGCAACGAGCTGACGATCTACGACAACCTCAACCCGCGCACCGGCGAGGTGATCTGGAAGGACCTGTGCCGCGGTCCGCACATTCCGACGACGAAGTACATCCCGGCGTTCAAGATCACCCGCAGCTCGGCCGCGTACTGGCGCGGCGATCAGAGCCGCGAGGACCTGCAGCGCGTCTACGGCACGGCATGGGAGTCGACCGAAGCGCTCGACAAGCACCTCGAACTGCTCGCCGAGGCCGAGCGACGCGACCACCGCAAGCTCGGTGCCGAGCTGGACCTGTTCTCATTCCCCGACGAGCTGGGCTCCGGACTGCCGGTGTTCCACCCCAAGGGCGGCATCATCCGTCAGGAGATGGAGAACTACTCCCGCCAGCGTCACGTGCAGGAGGGCTACGAGTTCGTCTACTCGCCGCACATCACCAAGGGGCATCTGTACGAGGTCTCCGGCCACCTCGACTGGTACCGAGACGGCATGTTCCCGGCGATGCACATCGACGAGGAACTCAACGAGGACGGCACGGTGCGCAAGCCGGGCCAGGACTACTACCTCAAGCCGATGAACTGCCCGATGCACAACCTGGTCTTCGGATCGCGTGGCCGTTCGTACCGTGAGCTGCCGCTGCGGCTGTTCGAGTTCGGTTCGGTATACCGCTACGAGAAGTCCGGCGTCGTGCACGGACTGACCCGTGTCCGCGGCATGACGCAGGACGACGCGCACATCTACTGCACCAAGGAGCAGATGCGCGACGAGCTGACCACCACGCTGAAGTTCGTGCTGGGTCTGCTCGAGGACTACGGCCTCGACGACTTCTATCTCGAGCTGTCGACCAAGAACCCCGACAAGTTCGTCGGCGACGACGCACTGTGGGACGAGGCGACCGATACGCTGCGTGAGGTCGGCGAGGCGTCCGGACTGAACCTGGTGCCGGATCCGGGCGGAGCCGCGTTCTACGGCCCCAAGATCTCCGTGCAGGTGCAGGACGCGCTGGGCCGCAGCTGGCAGATGTCGACCATTCAGCTCGACTTCAATCTGCCCGAGCGGTTCGACCTCGAGTTCACCGGCTCGGATGGCGCCAAGCAGCGTCCGGTGATGATCCACCGCGCGCTGTTCGGTTCCATCGAGCGGTTCTTCGGCGTCCTCACCGAGCACTACGCGGGCGCGTTCCCGGCGTGGCTCGCGCCCGTCCAGGTGGTCGGCATCCCGGTCGCCGAGGCGTTCGAGGATCACCTGTTTGACGTCGTCAAGCAGCTCAAGGCCGCCGGTGTTCGGGCCGAGGTGGACGTCAGTGACGACCGTATGCAGAAGAAGATCCGAAACCACACCACCCAGAAGGTGCCGTTCATGTTGCTCGCCGGTGAGCGGGACGTCGAGGCGGGCGCGGTCAGCTTCCGCTTCCGTGACGGCACCCAGGTCAACGGCGTGCCGGTCGCGGATGCGGTCGATACGATCGTGTCGTGGATCGGCCGTCGCGAGAACGCTTCGCCCACAGCCGAACTCGTGGGCGGTGCCCAGTGACCGAGCAGTCGAACGGCACCAACGAGGCCGGCGCGCTCGTCGACACGGGCCCGGGTGACCCGGACCAGCTGCAGCGGCTGTGGTCGCCGCACCGCATGTCGTACATCGCGGAAGCGCCCAAGACGTCCAGCTCGAGTGAGGGTCCGTTCACCGAGATCCCGAAGATGAGCGACGAGGAGGGGCTCATCGTCGCTCGCGGCGAGGCGGTGTACGCGGTACTCAACCTGTACCCGTACAACCCCGGGCATCTGATGGTGGTGCCGTACCGGCGGGTCGCGGCTATCGAGGACTTGACGCCGGAGGAGAGCGCCGAATTGATGGCGTTCACCCAGCAGGCGATCCGGGTCATCAAGCGGGTGTCGAACCCGGACGGCTTCAACGTCGGACTCAATCTCGGGGCGGCGGCCGGCGGTTCGCTGGCCGAGCACCTGCACCAGCACATCGTTCCGCGCTGGGGTGGGGACGCGAACTTCATCACCATCCTCGGGGGTGCGAAGGTGATGCCGCAGTTGCTGCGTGAGACGCGCGCGCTGCTCGCGGGGGCCTGGAACGAGTGATCGGCAGAGTCGGCCGGGTTCGTCGAGGATTCGGAATGGCAGGATCGGAAGCAGGGTCCGGCGGGACCCGGCACCTCTACCGGTGGCGAGAGGGGGGAGCGGAATGCTGAGTTTCTTCGGCCGTGCGTCGGTGTCGAAGGTGACGGCGCCGATGGGGCAGGCGCTGGTGAAGACCGGGTTGACGCCCGACACTGTCACGGTGATCGGCACCGTCGCGAGCATCGGGGGCGCGCTCACCCTCTTCCCGTCCGGCCATTTGTTCTGGGGCACCATCTTCATCTGGTTCTTCGTGATGTTCGACATGCTCGACGGCGCGATGGCCCGCGCCCGAGGTGGTGGCACGCGCTACGGGGCCGTGCTCGACGCCACGTGCGACCGGATCGCCGACGGCGCGATCTTCGCTGGTCTGGCGTGGTGGGCCGTCTATCACGAGAACAGCAAGAGTCTGCTGGTCGCGACGCTCATCTGTCTCGTGAGTTCGCAGGTCATCTCGTACGCGAAGGCGCGGGCGGAGGCCAGCGGCCTGTCGGCCGACGGCGGCCTCATCGAGCGTCCGGACCGTCTGATCATCGTTCTCGTCGGTGCCGGGCTCACCGGTATCGCCGGGCACTTCGACATCGGCTGGTTGCACTGGGCGGTCTACGTCGCGATGTGGATCCTCGCGGCCGCGAGCATCGTCACGGTGTTCCAGCGCGTCCTCGCGGTCCGCAATTCGGCGGGCGCGCGCGATCTGCTGCCGATCGCTCCGAAGAGTGTCGACGAGAAGCCCGGTGGCGGAGAGGCGTCCGCGTCGTGAGTTTCTCGGAACGGGTCGCCGATCTCGGCTACGCGACCGGCTGGCGCGTCGTCCGGGCCCTGCCAGAGCGGGTGGCGACCGCACTGTTCGACGCGGGTGCCGACTTCGCGGCCCGGCGGAACGGGGGCCCGCAGCAGTTGCGCCGCAACCTCGCTCGCGTGCTGGGTGTGCCGGCCACGGACGTGCCGGACGAGCTGATCCGCGATTCCCTCCGGTCGTACGCCCGCTACTGGCGGGAGGCGTTCCGGCTGCCGTCGATGGATCTGGTCGCGACTGCCGCCGCGATCGATTCGAGTGTCGAGGGGCAGCAACACCTGGAACAGGCGATGGCCGACGGCCGCGGCGCGGTCCTGGCGCTGCCGCACAGCGGGAACTGGGACATGGCCGGCGTGTGGTGCGCGCAGAACTGGGGTGGCCTGTCGACTGTTGCCGAACGGCTGAAGCCGGAGTCTCTGTACCAGCGCTTCGTCGAATACCGAGAGGGTCTCGGATTCGAGATCTTCCCGCTCAGCGGCGGCGAAACCCCGCCGTTCGGTGAACTCGCGGTGCGCCTGCGCGACAACAAGATCGTGTGTCTGCTCGGTGAGCGGGACCTGGCCGCCCGGGGGGTGCCGGTCACGTTCTTCGGTGAACCGACCCGGATGCCGGCCGGACCGGCCAAGCTCGCGATCGAGACCGGCGCGGCCCTGCTGCCCGTGCACTGCTGGTTCACGAACGACGGGTGGGGCTTCTCGATCGACCCGCCGATCGACGTCTCCGGCGGGCTGGAGGCCGCCACCCAGGCCTTGGCGTCACGTTTCGAGGCCAACATCGCGGCGCACCCGGAGGACTGGCACATGCTGCAGCCGTTGTGGTGGGGCGACCTGTCGGAGTCCCGCCGCGCACGTATGGAGCCGCGATGAAGATCGGCATGGTCTGCCCTTACTCGTTCGACGTTCCGGGTGGTGTCCAGGCGCACGTCGTGGAACTGGCCCAGGTGCTGATCGAGCGCGGTCACAAGGTGAGCGTCCTCGCACCGGCGTCCGAGGGCACGGAACTCCCGGACTTCGTGGTCTCGGCCGGCCGCGCCGTCGCGATTCCCTACAACGGTTCGGTGGCCCGGCTGACGTTCGGCCCCGTCTCGTATGCGCGGGTGCGGCGGTGGATCGCCGACAACGATTTCGACGTCCTCCACATCCACGAACCCAACGCGCCGAGCCTGTCGATGCTCGCGATGAAGATCGCCGAGGGGCCGATCGTCGCGACGTTCCACACGTCCACCACGAAGTCGTTGGTGCTCAGCACTTTCCAGGGCGTCCTGCAGCCCTATCTGGAGAAGATCAGCGGGCGGATCGCGGTGTCGGAACTGGCACGTCGCTGGCAGGTCGAGTCGCTCGGCTCCGATGCGGTCGAGATCCCGAACGGCGTCGACGTGCAGGCATTCGCGAATGCGGAACCGCTGCCCGGCTATCCGCGTCCCGGTAAGACGGTCCTGTTCCTCGGACGCTACGACGAACCCCGCAAGGGCATGGCGGTCCTACTCGGGGCGCTGCCCGCACTGGCCGAGAAGTACCCGGACCTCGAGATCCTCGTGGTCGGTCGCGGAGACGAGGACAAACTCCGCAAGGAAGCCGGTCGCTACGCCCGGCACCTGCGATTACTCGGACAGGTGAGCGACGCGGAGAAGGCGTCGGCGCTGCGCAGCGCCGACGTGTACTGCGCGCCCAATCTCGGGGGCGAGAGCTTCGGCATCGTGCTGGTGGAGGCGATGGCCGCCGGGACCCCGGTCGTGGCCAGCGAACTCGACGCGTTCCGTCGGGTGCTGCGCGACGGGACCGCCGGCCTGCTGGTGCCGGTCGGCGACTCGGCATCGCTCGCCGCCGCGATCGACGGCGTCCTCGGGGACGACGATCGCCGCCGGACACTCGCGGCCGCGGCGAGTGTGGTGGTGGCCGAGTACGACTGGCCGGTGGTCGCGGAGCAGATCCTGCGGGTCTACGAAACGGTCACCATCGGTAGCAGCGGCGTCCGCGAGGTTCGCTCGTGACATTTTCCGCGATGACCATCCTGATCCTCGCGCTGGTTGCTGCGGTGATCGTGACGATCGGGGCCTGGGCCTACGCGACCGCCAACCGGCTCGATCGATTGCACGTGCGCTCGGATCTGTCCTGGCAGGCCCTCGACGCCGCGCTCGCCCGCCGGGCCGTCGTGGTCCGCGCGATCGCGTCGGCGATGACGTCCACCTCGATCGAGGGCAAGCGCCTGTCGACGTTGGCGGACCAGGCCGAGCGGTCCGACCGGGCGCATCGTGAGGTCGCCGAGAATGCACTGTCCGGCGCTCTGACTGCGCTCGACACCCATCGCCTCCGACCTCAACTCGTCGCCGAACTGGCCGATGCCGAGGCCCGGGTGCTGATCGCACGGCGCTTCCACAACGACGCGGTGCGCGACACCCTCGCCCTGCGCACCCGCCGACCCGTGCGATGGCTCCACCTGGGCGGTACCGCACCGCTGCCGACGTACTTCGAGATCGCCGAGCGGGCCGAGCCGTCGGGGCTCGAACTCGCGGAGGTCCGGACCTCGGCACGCGTGGTGATGCTCGATCGCAACGGCCGGGTTCTGCTCGTGCGGGGCCACGATCCCGCGACCCCCGAGGTGTCGTTCTGGTTCACGATCGGTGGCGCCGTGGAGACGGGCGAGACGCTCCGCGCGGCGGCAGTGCGCGAGGTCGAGGAAGAGACCGGTCGAGTGGTCCCGCCGGACGCGTTGCGCGGTCCGTTGTGGCGGCGCGTCGCGATCTTCCCGTTCGCGGGTGAACTGATCCGGTCCGAGGAACTGTTCTTCGCCCTGCAGACCGACGAGTTCGTCCCGCACCGAGGCGGATTCACCGAACTGGAGCAGCGCACGATCACCGAGCACCGGTGGTGCACCGGGACCGAGATCCGTGCGATCCAGGACGGCGGGGAGGCGGTGTATCCGCAGGATCTGCCCGATCTGCTGGAAGAGGCGAACATGGCGGTGATCCGGATCGACGAACCCGAGGTTCGCGCGATCCGGTGATATGACCGAGACCACAGCAAGCCAGCTTTCGGGCACTGGATATGGGTGGTTCGGTGACGTCGTCCTAGAATTGCCCATGCGCTGCAGTGCCGAGACGGCCTGTCGGCGTGAAGAAGTGTCAGACCTTCATCCGAAGCCGGCGAGAACCCAGGAGTTTGCTGTGAGCACCCCCGACACCACCCCCACTACCGGCACTGCACGCGTCAAGCGGGGCATGGCCGAGATGCTCAAGGGCGGCGTCATCATGGACGTGGTCACCGCCGAGCAGGCCAAGATCGCCGAGGACGCCGGCGCTGTCGCGGTCATGGCGCTCGAGCGTGTGCCCGCCGACATCCGCGCGCAGGGCGGCGTCTCGCGCATGTCGGATCCGGACATGATCGACGGCATCATCGAGGCCGTCTCGATCCCGGTCATGGCCAAGGCCCGGATCGGCCACTTCGTCGAGGCGCAGATCCTGCAGTCCCTCGGTGTGGACTACATCGACGAGTCCGAGGTCCTCACCCCGGCCGACTACGAGAACCACATCGACAAGTTCTCGTTCACCGTCCCGTTCGTCTGTGGCGCCACCAACCTCGGTGAGGCCCTGCGCCGCATCAACGAGGGCGCGGCGATGATCCGTTCCAAGGGCGAGGCCGGCACCGGCGACGTCTCCAACGCCACCACCCACATGCGCAAGATCCGCCAGGAGATCCGCCGCCTGACCTCGCTGCCCGAGGACGAGCTGTACGTCGCCGCCAAGGAGCTGCAGGCCCCGTACGACCTCGTGGTCGAGGTCGCCAAGGCCGGCAAGCTGCCCGTCACCCTGTTCACCGCCGGTGGCATCGCGACCCCCGCGGACGCGGCGATGATGATGCAGCTCGGCGCCGAGGGCGTGTTCGTCGGCTCCGGCATCTTCAAGTCGGGCAACCCCGCCGAGCGCGCCGCCGCGATCGTCAAGGCCACCACGTTCCACGACGACCCCGACGTCCTGGCCAAGGTCTCCCGCGGCCTGGGCGAGGCGATGGTCGGCATCAACGTCGACGACATCCCGCAGCCGCACCGCCTCGCCGAGCGCGGCTGGTGATCTGACTCCGGTCGATCGAGATCTCTGACGCGGTGAGGGCCCGAGGCGGCCCTCACCGCGTTTCTTTTCGCGCGTTGCTAGCCTGAGCCATCGGCGAAAGGTACTGCGATGGCGAAGATCGAACAGATCCTGGAACTCGAGCGACTCGAGAAGGACATCTTCCGCGGGATCGCGACCGAGACGATGCTCCCGCGGACTTTCGGTGGCCAGGTGGCCGGCCAGGCGCTGGTGTCGGCGGTGCGCACCGTCGACGAACAGTTCCACGTCCACTCGCTGCACGGGTACTTCCTGCGCCCGGGTAACCCGGTGATGCCGATCGTCTATCTGGTGGACCGCATCCGGGACGGCCGTTCGTTCGTGACACGGAGGGTCACGGCGGTTCAGGACGGGCAGGCGATCTTCACGATGTCCGCGTCGTTCCACGTCCTCGACGAGGGGATCGAGCATCGGGACGAGATGCCACCGGTGCCCGACCCGGAGGACCTGCCCGACGCGTCCACCCTCACCTCGGAGGAGCAGTCGTGGGAGTTCCGCGAGTGGGCCGACTGGGATCTGCGGTACGTGCCTGCCGACAGGATCCAGCGTCGTCGCGGGGTGCCGGTGCAGCAGCAGGTCTGGTTCCGGTCCCGGGAGGCGCTGCCGGACGACCCGGTCTTCCACATCTGCACCCTCGCGTACATGAGTGACATGACGCTGCTGGCGTCGGCCAGCACCACCCATCCGGACGCGCAGACCCAGAGCGCGTCACTCGACCACGCACTGTGGTTCATGCGGCCGTTCCGGGCCGACGACTGGCTGCTCTACGACCAGTCGTCGCCGTCGGCGGGCTTCGGGCGCGCGCTCACCCAAGGCCGCATCTTCAACCGCGAGGGAGTTCTGGTGGCCGCGGTGGTTCAGGAAGGGCTCACTCGGTTCCTGCGGCGGGACTGAGCACGGGCATGCGCCGCGTGCGTCGTCGTGTGCACGCGGCTGATAGCGTTTCCGGGGTCAAACAGCCTCGAACAGTGCAGGAACTTCACTCGTGACGAATCAACCGACGATCGGCGTGCTCGCACTACAGGGCGACGTTCGCGAACACCTCGCGGCACTCGAGTCCAGCGGGGCAAGAGCGATCGGCGTGCGCCGGCTCTCGGAACTCGAATCCGTGGACGGACTGGTCATTCCGGGCGGTGAGTCGACGACCATGAGCCGGTTGCTGACAGTCTTCGAACTGCTCGAGCCGCTCCGCGCCCGCCTCAAGGCCGGGATGCCGGCCTACGGTTCGTGCGCGGGCATGATCCTGCTCGCCAGTGAAGTCCTCGACACGCGACCCGACGCCGAGCACCTCAACGGTCTCGATATGACGGTGCGGCGCAATGCTTTCGGTCGCCAGGTGGACTCGTTCGAGGCCGATCTCGATTTCGACGGTATCGACGGTGACCCGGTGCGCGCGGTGTTCATCCGCGCGCCGTGGGTGGAGCGGGTCGGCCCCGGCGTCGACGTGCTGGCGCGGGTGCCGGAAGGCCCTGCCGCCGGACACATCGTCGCGGTGCGGCAGGGCGCTGTCCTGGCCACGTCGTTCCATCCCGAGGTCACCGGCGATCGCCGGGTGCACGGGCTGTTCGTGGACATGGTGCGGGGGAACTGACCCCCGCACCGGGTCACCGGCCGGGAACCGTCACCACGCGTTCAGGGCGTCGAGGATCTGGGGACGGGACTTCCACAGTTCCTCCGACCAGTACCCCCACGCGTGGGTGCCGCGGGGCGTGAAGTCGTACGTTGCGGGAATGCCCAGGCTGTCCAGCCGGAGCTGGAAAGCCCGTGTGTTCGCCAGTGCGATCGTCTCGAGCCCCATCGCGTTGGACGTGTTGAACGAGGTCACCGAGCCGGAGGAACCCAGCGAGCCCGACAGGTCCGACGAGCCCAGCGAGCCGAGCAGCGCGCCCGGGGCGTCGTACTGGCCGGGCAGTCCGTTGCCCGACGCGATGTACAGCGACAGGCCGCGCAACTGCGGTGCGAACACGAACGGATCGTTCCGCATCCAGGCCCCGTCCCACGGCGGACCCCACATCGAATCGGAGTTGAAGCCACCGGAGTCGAGCATCGCGATGCGGATCAACTCGCGCATGCCGGGCGCCGAGAGGTTGAGGTAGCCGGAGTAGGAGCCGGCGAACTTGAACTGGTCGCGGTGATATGCGGCGAGTGTCAGTGCGGCCGAGCCGCCCATCGACAGACCGGTCACCGCGTTGTTGCTGCGTGAGACGCCGCGGGTCTCGAGATACGCGGGCAGATCCCGGGTGAGGAAGGTCTCCCACTTGTAGGTGACCTTCTGCCCGTTGAAGTTACTGGGCGCATACCAGTCCGAATAGAAGCTGGACTGGCCGCCGACCGGTAACACCAGGGTGACGTTGTCGACGCGGAACTGGTCGAACGCATTGGTCTCGAAACTCCACGCGTTGGCGTCGTCGCGCGCACGCATCCCGTCGAGCAGGTACAGGGCCGCGTTCCCGCCGCGGGCCGCCCACTGGATCTGGACCTTGATCGGGCCCATCTCCGAATTGACGAACACTTCCTCGTAGCCACCCGCCGGCGCGGCCGAGGCAACCGGTGCTCCGGCTGGAGCCGCGAAAAGCGGAAGCGCCAGTGCCGCTGCCGCGACACCGAGTAGACGCTCCTTCAGTCTCTTCGAAAGACCCGCTCGGTCAGTGCGCATTCGTTCGCCTTTCCCCCAACGAACGGCATGAGTCGTGTGCGCCCCCGCGCGAATTGCCGTTCCGTCGTCATCGATGTCCAGTCGCGGATGTCCCTGGAAGGCTTCCAACGAACCGGACGGACTGTCCACCGAAATCCTCAAGAGGTATCGGATCGTGACCTTCGCCGGGAGGCGGTGTATTCGGCGTGGAAAGGCGGGCAGGTAGCATCGAACATCCGACAAATGTGCAGTCGATTTCGTCGTGGGATTTGTCGCATCTGCCACGGCGCACTGCAGGAAGGGGCTCCCACGAATGAGCGGCCACTCCAAATGGGCCACCACCAAGCACAAGAAGGCCGTGATCGACGCCAAGCGCGGCAAAGCCTTCGCGAAGCTGATCAAGAACATCGAGGTGGCGGCTCGTACCGGTGGCGGTGACCCGGCGGGCAACCCGACGCTGTACGACGCCATCCAGAAGGCCAAGAAGACCTCGGTCCCCAACGACAACATCGAACGCGCGCGCAAGCGCGGTGCCGGTGAAGAAGCGGGCGGCGCGGACTGGCAGACCATCATGTACGAGGGCTACGGCCCCAATGGTGTCGCGGTGCTCATCGAATGTCTCACCGACAACCGCAACCGCGCTGCCGGTGAGGTTCGTACCGCGATGACCCGCAACGGCGGCAACATGGCCGATCCGGGCTCGGTGTCCTACCTGTTCACCCGCAAGGGCGTCGTGGTGCTCGAGAAGAACGGACGGACCGAGGACGATCTCCTGGAGATCGTGCTCGAGGCCGGCGCCGAGGAGATCAACGATCTCGGCGACTCGTTCGAGATCGTGTGCGACGCCGGAGACCTCATCCCCGTGCGCACCGCGCTCGTCGAGGCCGGTGTCGACTACGAAGCGGCCGACCCCGACTTCCGTGCGTCCGTCGAGGTCCCCGTGGACGTCGAGGGCGCCCGCAAGGTGTTCAAGCTGGTCGATGCCCTCGAGGAGTCGGACGACGTCCAGAACGTCTACACCAACGTGGACGTCTCCGACGAGGTTCTCGCCGAACTCGACGCGTAGTTCCACCTCGCCCGGTCGGCGCCCCGGCGCCGGCCGCGTGTTGGTGCATCCACCCGCGCCCACCTCCCGCTATGCTCGAACAACTGTTCGGGGATTTGCGAGAGGTGGGCGTGTGCGTGTTCTGGGAGTCGACCCCGGCCTGACCCGGTGCGGGTTCGGTGTCGTGGACTCCGGTCGAGGTCGAGCGGTGATACCCGTCGCGGTCGACGTCGTGCGCACGCCGCCCGACATGGAACTGGCCCAGCGTCTGCTGGGGATCTCGAATGCTGCGGACGAGTGGCTCGACACGTACAAGCCCACCGTCGTCGCTGTCGAGCGGGTGTTCTCGCAGCACAATGTGCGGACCGCGATGGCGACCGCGCAGGCGGGTGGCGTCGTGGCGCTGGCCGCAGCCAAGCGGGGGATCGATGTGTGCTTCCACACCCCCAGCCAGGTCAAGGCGGCCGTCACCGGCAGCGGTGCCGCCGACAAGAAGCAGGTGACCGCGATGATCACGCGCATCCTGGGGCTCGAGACCGCGCCCAAGCCGGCCGACGCGGCCGACGCGCTCGCACTCGCGATCTGCCATTGTTGGCGCGCGCCGATGCTCGATCGGATGGCCGCGGCCGAGGCCGCCGCCGCCGAACAGAAGCGACGGTACGAATTGCGGCTGAAGGAAGTCGCCGCGGGGAAGGCAGGGAAACGATGATCGCTTCGGTGCGGGGTGAGGTCCTCGAGATCGGGTTGGACCACGCGGTGATCGAGGCCGCGGGTGTCGGCTATCGCGTCAACGCCACTCCCGCCACGTTGGCGACGCTGCGCCGCGGCGACGACGCCCGACTGCTGACCGCGATGATCGTCCGCGAGGACTCGATGACGCTGTACGGCTTCGCCGATGCGGAGTCGCGGGATCTGTTCGGCCTTCTGCAGACGGTGTCCGGTGTCGGCCCGCGCCTGGCGATGGCGATCCTCGCTGTCCTCGAGCCCGAGGCCCTGCGCAAGGCGCTCGCCGAGGGCAACGTCACAGCCCTGACCCGGGTGCCGGGGATCGGCAAGCGCGGCGCCGAGCGGATGGTCGTCGAGTTGCGGGACAAGGTCGAGGCGGTCCCGGCTACCGGGGACGTGCCGGGCGCGGCGGCGGGCGGCTCCCCGAGTGTGGTCCGCGACCATGTCGTGGAGGCGCTCACCGGGCTGGGATTCCGGCTCGATCAGGCCGAGAAGGCAACCGACACGGTCGTGGCCGCCGATCCCGCCGCCACGACGTCGGTGGTGCTGCGCTCCGCGTTGGCGTTGCTCGGTAAGACGCGATGAACTTCGACACCGGGCACGGGAACGAGCCAGCGGACATCCGCGCCGACGGGTCGGCCGATTCCGAGGTCACCGCGAACTTCGTCGCGTCGGACGGTGAGATCGAAGCGAGCCTGCGGCCCAAGACCCTC
The DNA here is from genome assembly GCF_058797375.1 of Prescottella sp. GW823-FHT02E09. Taxonomy (NCBI): domain Bacteria; kingdom Bacillati; phylum Actinomycetota; class Actinomycetes; order Mycobacteriales; family Nocardiaceae; genus Rhodococcus; species Prescottella sp. GW823-FHT02E09. Next base: position 410,074 of record NZ_JBXAJP010000002.1, on the reverse strand, counting down.
ACCGATTTCATCGGCCAGCCCCGGGTGCGTGAACAGCTCCAACTGGTTCTCACCGGAGCGAAGATGCGTGGTGGGACGCCGGACCACATTCTGCTGTCCGGTCCGCCCGGACTCGGCAAGACCAGCATGGCGATGATCATCGCGGCCGAGCTCGGCACCTCGCTCCGTCTCACGTCCGGACCGGCGCTCGAGCGGGCCGGTGATCTCGCGGCGATGTTGAGCAATCTCGTCGAGGGCGATGTGTTGTTCATCGACGAGATCCATCGGATCGCGCGGCCCGCGGAGGAGATGTTGTACCTGGCGATGGAGGATTTCCGTGTCGACGTCGTCGTCGGCAAGGGGCCGGGCGCGACCTCGATTCCTCTCGAGGTGGCGCCGTTCACCCTGGTCGGAGCCACGACGCGGTCCGGTTCGCTCACCGGTCCGCTGCGCGACCGGTTCGGTTTCACCGCGCACATGGACTTCTACGAGCCCGTGGAGTTGGAGCAGATCCTGCTGCGCTCGGCCGGCATTCTCGGCGTCGATCTCGGGCCCGACGCGAGCGCGGAGATCGCCGGCCGTTCGCGGGGCACGCCCCGTATCGCGAACCGCCTGCTGCGGCGTGTGCGCGACTACGCCGAGGTCCGCGCCGACGGCGTCGTCACCCGGGAGGTGGCACAGGCGGCGCTCGCGGTGTACGACGTCGATGCTCTCGGTCTCGACCGTCTCGACCGGGCGGTGCTCGGTGCGCTGGTCCGCAGCTTCAACGGTGGACCGGTCGGTGTCTCGACGCTCGCTGTCGCTGTGGGGGAGGAGCCGGCGACGGTCGAGGAGGTGTGCGAGCCGTTCCTGGTGCGGGCAGGCATGATCGCCCGGACCCCGCGCGGTCGGGTCGCGACCGCGGCGGCGTGGGCGCAACTGGGTCTGACCCCGCCGCCCGATGCGGCCGTCGGCGGGATCGAGGTGCGGGCGCGGGAGCCTCAGCTGGGGTTGTTCGACCCGGGGGAGCCCGAATCCGAGGAACTCTGAGCGGGCTCGCCGGACGTCCCGGCGACGTGTGTTCGATATGAGCGAAATGGGATCGGTGCCGAATTCCCTTTCGACGGGCCTGCTAATGGCACACTGGTGAGTGGCGCGGCACCGACCCGGATCCGTGCCGTAGACGTGTGTGACAACCCTGAGGACTGACTTTCCGATGCTCGAGTTGCTGTTTCCCATTCTGATTCTTGCTCTGCTGGTGCCGATGTTCCTCGGCATCCGGCGCCAGAAGAAGGAGATGGCCAAGACCGCCGAACTGCAGGATTCCCTGCAGATCGGTGACCGGGTGATGACGACGGCCGGGCTGCACGCCACCGTCGCCGGCCTCGCAGACGGGACCGTCGACCTCGAGATCGCTCCCGGTGTCGTCACGACCTGGTCGCGCATGGTCATCCGTGAGCACCTCGTCGACGACGAGGACACCGCGGACGACGACGTGGTCGACCACTCCGACGAGACTCCCGACGACACGCAGCGTCGCCTGAACGGCGAGTAATGCGTCGGCCGCCCCCGTCGGCAGGATTCGAAGCCTGCCGGCGGGGGCGTGTTCGCGCTCGGCTCGCCCAGGGGCAGTGAGAATCTGCGACCCCTTGCGTCATTCACCTGAACCGCACGTACCGAGGAGACAGACAGACCGTGGCACCTTCGACAGGATCGGTGCATCCAGTACGCGCGCTCGCCGTTTTCACGACGATCGTCGCCGCGCTGTATGCGTTGGTCTTCTTCACCGGAGACAAGTCCCCGACCCCCGAACTGGGGATCGACCTGCAGGGTGGGACACGAGTCACACTCACCGCCCGAACGCCTGACGGCAGCACTCCGAGCCAGGAGAGCCTCCGGCAGGCGCAGCAGATCATCGAGACCCGCGTCAACGGTCTGGGCGTCTCGGGCTCCGAGGTCGTGATCGACGGTGACAACCTCGTCATCACGGTTCCCGGCGACGACAGCTCGCAGGCCCGTTCGCTGGGACAGACGGCGCGTCTGTACATCCGTCCGGTGGTCGGCTCGCAGGCCGCTGCCGCACCCGGTGCGCCGGTCCAGGCGCCGACCACGCAGGCGCCCGCTCCGACGGAGCCGAACACCACTCCGGAGGCTGAGCAGCCGGCCGTGCAGGAGCGTCCGTTCCCGGCACAGGATCCGACCCCCACCGAGTCCGCTCCGGCGCCGACTCCGGCACCCGGGGCCCCTGCCGCGGAGACGCCGGAACCCGGTTCGCCGGAGGCCGCGGCGGCCGAGATCGCGCAGGCCAAGGCGACCCGTCAGAGCGAGGACCCCACGGTCCAGCAGCAGGCGATGGCCACGCTCGACTGCTCGGCACCCGACCCGCTCCAGGGCAACGATGACCCGGCGCTGCCGCTGGTGGCGTGCTCCACCGACGGCACCACCGTCTATCTGCTCGCGCCCAGCATCATCGACGGCCAGGAGATCTCCGACGCGTCGTCCGGCTTCAACACCCAGCAGTCGCGCTACGAGGTGAGCCTGAGCTTCAAGTCCAGCGGCAGCACCACGTGGGCGCAGTTCACGTCGGCGAACATCGGTAAGCAGGCCGCCTTCACGCTCGACTCGAAGGTCGTCAGCGCACCGGTCGTGCAGGGTGCGACCCCGGTCGGCAGCTCCACGTCGATCACCGGCCAGTTCAACCAGACCCAGGCTCAGGAGCTTGCGAACACGCTCAAGTACGGGTCGCTGCCGCTGTCGTTCGAGGCGTCGGAGGCGGAGACCGTGTCCGCGACCCTCGGCCTCCAGTCGCTCGAAGCGGGTCTGATCGCGGGCGCGGTCGGTCTCGTGCTGGTGCTGATCTACTGCCTCGTCTACTACCGCATGCTCGGGGTGCTCACGGCGCTCTCGCTCGTGCTGTCGGGCCTCGTCGTCTACGCGGTGATGGTGCTGTTGGGCCGGTACATCGGCTTCACACTGGACCTCGCCGGTATTGCCGGTCTGATCATCGGTATCGGCATGACCGCGGACTCGTTCGTGGTGTTCTTCGAACGCATCAAGGACGAGATGCGTGAGGGCCGCAGCTTCCGCTCCGCGGTGCCCCGCGGTTGGGCGCGCGCCCGTCGGACGATCCTGTCCGGTAACGCCGTGAGCTTCATCGCTGCCGCCGTGCTGTACGTCCTCGCGGTGGGTCAGGTGCGCGGCTTCGCGTTCACGCTCGGCCTGACGACGATCCTCGACGTGGTCGTGGTGTTCCTGGTGACGTGGCCGCTGGTCTACATGGCCTCGAAGTCGCGCTTCTGGTCCAAGCCGAGCGTCAACGGACTCGGTGCCGTCCAGCAGGTCGCCCGCGAACGCAAGAAGGTCGCCGCGTCGACCTCCGCATCGTCCGACATGGAGGCATGAACCAATGAGTGAGTCGAACACCTCCGCCGTCGATGCGGCCGTCACCGACAGCGGTGTGAACCAGGCGCTGCTGCCGCACCACACCTGGTTGCAGCGGCTGTACACCGGTACAGGCGGTTTCGAGGTCATCGGTCGCCGCAAGTTCTACTACTTGCTCACCGGCGCGATCGTGGGACTGTCGCTGCTGAGCATCGTCTTCCGCGGTTTCACGCTCGGGATCGAGTTCGAGGGTGGTACCCGAATCCAGTTCCCGACGCCTGCCGGTGTCACGACCGAGCAGGTCGAGACGGTCTACTCCGACAGCTTGGGCACCGAGCCGGTATCGGTGCAGACGGTGGGATCCGGCGCCAGTTCGTCGGTCGAGATCCGCTCCGAGGCGCTCGACGCCGGGCAGGTGAACGCGCTGCAGAACGCGCTGTTCGATGCGTTCCAGCCCCAGGACAGCAGTGGCAATCCGTCGAAGAACGCGATCAGTGTCGCGGACGTCAGTGAGACCTGGGGTGGTCAGATCACCCAGAAGGCGCTGATCGCGCTGGTGGTGTTCCTGGTGATCGTCAGCATCTACATCGCGGTCAGGTTCGAACGGGACATGGCGATCGCCGCGATCGTCTCGCTGTTCTTCGACATGATCGTCACGGCGGGTGTGTACTCGCTCGTCGGGTTCGAGGTGTCGCCCGCGACGGTGATCGGTCTGCTCACGATCCTCGGCTTCTCGCTGTACGACACGGTGGTGGTGTTCGACAAGGTCGAGGAGAACACGCGGGGAATCCTGCACCTCAACCGCCGAACGTACGCCGAGCAGGCGAACCTGGCAGTCAACCAGACCCTGATGCGGTCGATCAACACCACGGTGATCTCGGTTCTGCCGGTGATCGCGCTGATGGTGATCGCGGTGTGGCTGCTCGGGGTCGGAACGCTCAAGGACCTGGCGCTGGTGCAGCTCGTCGGTATCGTCGTCGGCGCGTACTCGTCGGTCTTCACCGCGACCCCGATGCTGGTCAGCATCAAGGAGCGGTGGGGCCCGGTTGCCGCGCACACCAAGAAGGTGCTGGCCAAGCGGGAGGCGGCGTCCGGTGTGCAGGGCGCGGCGGCCGCGCAGCCGGAGCCGCGCGTGCGTTCCACCGCAGGCCGTGCACCGAGCCCGGGCGCCACACCTACCGGAAAGCGCAACAAGAAGAGGCACTGACATGCCGGATGTGAACCCTCCCCGTAGTGCCCCCCGTTCCACCCGCCGCGTCGTCAGGTCGCTGGTCGCCCTGACGGCCGCGGCGGCGGTGGGCGCGACCGCTGCGTGCGGGGAGCCTGCCGACCAGGTGCCGTCGCTGGGTTTCGCCATCGACAACGTGGTGACGACCTACAACGGCAACACCGTCGAGGGCTCGGCCACGGGTGCGCGACAGGCACTCGGCCGGGTCCTCACGGGCATGAGCTACACCGGCCCCACCGGTGGGCCGGTGGCGGACACGGATTTCGGCACGGCCAGCGTGCTGCCGGGCGACTCGCTCACCGTGCAGTACCGGCTCAATCCGGCATCGGTGTACTCCGACGGTGTCCCCGTCTCGTGCGACGACTTCGTGTTGGCGTGGGCGGCGGGCAGCGGGCGGTTCACCCGCACCGGTGACGGCGGCACCGGACCGATGTTCGCGTCGGCCACGCGGGCGGGCTACTCCGAAATCGACCGCGTCGAGTGCCAGCCCGGATCGAAGGACGCGACCGTCGTCTTCAAGCCCGGGCGCGGCTACCTGGACTGGCGTTCGCTGTTCGGGGCCACCGAGTTGATGCCGGCGCACGTGGCTGCACGGGCTGCCGGTGTGCCCGACGTGGTCGGCGCGGTCCAGTCGGGTGATGCGGACGCGATCGGTCGCATCGCCGACTTCTGGAATACGGGTTGGACACTCACCCCCGGCGAACTGGACACGACGGCACTGCCGTCGTCGGGCCCGTATCGCATCGACTCCTACACCGCCGACGGCGGGCTGGTGCTCGTCGAGAACGAGCGCTGGTGGGGCAACAAGCCGGCCACTTCTCGAATCGTGGTGTGGCCCAAGGGCTCAGACGTTCAGTCCCGAATCGACGACGGCGAGATCGAGGTCGTCGACATCGGTTCCGGCTCGATCGAGGGTCTGAACCTGGGCGACGGCTTCGACGTCGTGAACCAGCCGTCGCGCAGCGTCGAGCAGTTGGTGCTGGCTACCCACGGGAGCCTCGGCTCGGTCGACGCGCGGCGCGCGTTGGCGTTGTGTCTGCCGCGTCAACAGTTGTTCGACAAGCTCGGGCATCCCGGTTTCGACGCGCCGACCGGCCTGGGCTCGGGTGTCGTCGATTCCCGGATCACGGCGCCCGACACCCTGTTCTACTCGGCGGCGGTCGCGGCCGAGGGTGGGATCTACACCGATCCCGATGTTCCCGGCGCGACGGCGGCGCGCGCGGACACGGGCCAACCGAACCTCACGGTGCGTATCGGCTACCTCGGACCCGACGAGCGGCGGGCGCAGACCGTCCAGGAGATCGCGGCGTCGTGTGCGGGTGCCGGGATCACGGTCGAGGACGCGGGTTCGCCCGACTTCCAGCCGACGGCGCTGGGCGCAGGGCAGGTGGACGCCGTCCTGGCCGGAACCGGGTCAGCGGCGGGCGCGGCCGGCGTCAGCGCGACGACCGCTGCGGCCTTCGCGTTGCACTCCGGCAACGGAGACAACTTCGGCGGATTCTCGAACGTTCGTTTCGACCAGATCGCGGATCAGTTGGCGGTCGACGGTTCGCTGTCGGCGCGGATGTCGCTTGCGGGGGAGGCGGAGGCGATCCTGTGGAACGAGATGCCGACGATTCCGCTGTTCGACCAGCCTCGGACCACAGCACATTCGAAGGGGATGCACGCGGTGGTGCCGAACCCGACGAGGTCCGGTGCGGGTTGGAACATGGACCGGTGGATACTTCTCAGGTGATTTCTCAGATGGATGCGCCCGAAGCGGCCACGCCGAACCTCCCGACTGCGCTGGAGAAGGCTGCCGGCGCGGTGTCGCGTCTGACGCGCTGGTGTGACGACTTCCCGACGCCGGGCGTCCGGTTCGCTGATCTGACTCCGGTGTTCGCGGACGGTCCCGGATACCGTGCGGTGATCGACGGTCTCGCGGCGGCGGGCGCCGGCGCCGACCTCGTCGCCGGGGTCGACGCTCGCGGCTTCCTGCTCGGTGGCGGCGCCGCACTCGAATTGGGCTGTGGTGTGCTGGCGGTGCGCAAGGCGGGCAAGCTGCCGCCGCCGGTGCATGCGGAGAGCTACGCCCTCGAGTACGGCGCGGCGACGCTGGAGATCCCGTGCGACGCGCCCGACTTGTCGGGGCGCCGGGTGTTCGTGATCGACGACGTCCTCGCCACCGGCGGAACACTGTTGGCGGCCGCCGAACTGCTGTCCCGGGCCGGTGCGGAGGTGGTCGGTGTCGCGGTGGTTCTGGAGATCGAGGAACTGGGCGGCCGGGAGCGGTTCGAGCGGTACCCGCTGACGTCGCTCGTACGGGTCTGAGGACTACAGTTGTGCCTGGTGGTGTTGCAGTGCCGCCGGGTCCCGAGGGACCGCCCGCAGTGTGGTGGCAGGAGGTGACGGCATGACCCAGCATCTTGACCGGTCTCAGAACACAGGTGCGCCCGGTACGGGGTCGACGCCGCCTGTCGAGAAGTCCGCTCCCGCGCCCGTGCCGACCTCCGCGTCACGGCGCGTGCGTGCCCGGTTGGCCCGGCGTATCACCGGTCAGCGCAACGCCCCGGTCCGCCCGGTGCTCGAGCCGTTGGTGACGCTGCATCGCGAGCTGTACCCCAAGGCGGACTTCTCGCTGCTGCAGCGGGCCTACGACGTCGCCGAGCAGCGCCATGCGACGCAGTTCCGCAAGTCCGGTGACCCGTACATCACCCATCCGCTCGCGGTCGCGAACATCCTGGCCGAACTCGGCATGGACACCACCACTCTCGTGGCGGCGCTGCTTCACGACACGGTCGAGGACACCGGGTACTCGCTCGAGGAGTTGACCGCCGAGTTCGGGGACGAGGTGGCCCACCTCGTCGACGGCGTCACCAAGCTCGACAAGGTGGTTCTGGGCTCGGCCGCCGAGGGCGAGACCATCCGGAAGATGATCATCGCGATGGCGCGGGATCCGCGTGTGCTGGTCATCAAGGTCGCCGACCGGCTCCACAACATGCGCACGATGCGGTTCCTGCCGCCGGAGAAGCAGGCGCGCAAGGCCCGTGAGACGCTGGAAGTGATTGCGCCGCTGGCGCATCGACTCGGCATGGCGACCGTGAAGTGGGAGCTCGAGGACCTGGCGTTCGCGATCCTGCATCCGAAGAAGTACGAGGAGATCGTCCGGCTGGTCGCGGACCGCGCGCCGTCGCGAGACACGTATCTGGCGAAGGTTCGGGCGGAGATCAACGCGACGCTGTCGGCGTCGCGGATCAGCGCGGTCGTCGAGGGTCGGCCCAAGCACTACTGGTCGATCTACCAGAAGATGATCGTCAAGGGCCGCGATTTCGACGACATCCACGACCTGGTGGGCGTGCGGATCCTGTGCGACGAGATCCGTGACTGTTACGCCGCCGTCGGCGTCGTGCATTCGCTGTGGCAGCCGATGGCGGGCCGGTTCAAGGACTACATCGCGCAGCCGCGGTACGGGGTGTACCAGTCGTTGCACACGACGGTGATCGGCCCCGAGGGCAAGCCGCTCGAGGTGCAGATCCGCACGCGGGACATGCACCGCACGGCGGAGTTCGGTATCGCCGCACACTGGCGCTACAAGGAGACCAAGGGGCGGCATTCCAGCGATGTCGCCGAGGTCGACGACATGGCGTGGATGCGTCAGCTGCTCGACTGGCAGCGGGAGGCCGCCGACCCGGGCGAGTTCCTCGAGTCGCTCCGGTACGACCTCGCGGTCAAGGAGATCTTCGTCTTCACGCCGAAGGGCGATGTGGTGACGTTGCCGGCCGGTTCGACGCCGGTCGACTTCGCGTATGCGGTGCACACCGAGGTCGGGCACCGCTGTATCGGTGCCCGCGTCAACGGTCGGCTGGTCGCGCTCGAGCGCACGCTCGAGAACGGCGAGGTCGTCGAGGTCTTCACGTCGAAGGCGGCCAACGCCGGGCCGAGTCGGGACTGGCAGTCGTTCGTGGTGTCGCCACGCGCCAAGACCAAGATTCGGCAGTGGTTCGCGAAGGAACGCCGCGAGGAGGCGCTCGAGGCGGGCAAGGACGCCATCGCAAAGGAGGTTCGCCGTGGCGGACTTCCCTTGCAGCGCTTGATGAATGCCGAGTCGATGACGGCGATCGCACACGAGTTGCGGTACGCCGACGTCTCGGCGCTCTACACCGCGGTCGGTGAGCACAACGTCTCGGCGCAGCATGTCGTGCAGCGTCTGGTCGCGCATCTCGGCGGCGTCGGCGCCGTCGAGGAGGAGTTGGCGGAGCGGTCGACGCCGTCCACCATCCCCACCCGCACACGCGGGACCGGCGATGTGGGTGTGCTGGTGCCCGGCGCGCCAGGCACCGTCGCCAAGCTCGCGAAGTGCTGCACTCCGGTCCCGGGCGACGAGATCATGGGCTTCGTGACGCGTGGCGGTGCGGTGAGCGTGCATCGCACGGACTGCACCAACGCGGGTTCGCTGCGCCAGCAGTCTGAGCGGATCATCGAGGTCCAGTGGGCGCCGTCGCCGTCGTCGGTGTTCCTGGTGGCCATCCAGATCGAGGCACTCGACCGGCACCGGTTGCTGTCGGACGTGACCAAGGCCCTCGCCGACGAGAAGGTGAACATCCTGTCGGCGTCGGTGACGACGTCGGGGGACCGGGTCGCGATCAGCAAGTTCACCTTCGAGATGGGCGATCCGAAGCATCTGGGTCATGTGCTGAACGTGGTGCGCAACGTCGAGGGCGTCTACGACGTCTACCGCGTCACCTCGGCCGCCTAGGGTTCCAAGCGGTTCCCGGGGCACCCGGACGACGTCCGGAACCTCTCCGGAACGACCTGAAGGGGCCGTTCGAGCGCTGTGAGCGGACGAACGGCCCCTTCAGGTTCGAGCGGGTGGCGTGTCAGCCGACCTTGGCGGTCTCGATGGTGACCGCGTCGGCCGGGGCGCCGTCGCCGGGGCCTGTGGAACCCTTGACGCCGGCCGCGGCGATCTTGTCCAGGGTCGCGAGTCCCTCGTCCGAGATGGTGCCGACCACCGTGTAGTTCGGCTGGAGCAGCGAGTCCTCGAAGACCAGGAAGAACTGACTGCCGTTGGTGTCGGGACCGGCGTTGGCCATCGCGAGCGTGCCGCGGGGGTACACGACCGGGCTGCCGAGGGCGGGATCGTTCGCTGCGAACTGGTTGGTCGGGTACTCGTTCGCGTACTGGTAGCCAGGGCCGCCGCTGCCGCGCCCGGACGGGTCGCCGCACTGCAGCATGCCCAGACCGGGGACGGTGGAGATGCGATGGCAGGGGGTCCCGTCGAAGTACGCCTGCTCGGTCAGGCTGACGAAGCTGTTGACCGTGCAGGGGGCCTTGGCGCGGTCGAGGGTGAGTCCGATGGGTCCGGCATCGGTCGTGAGGGCGACCGGGACGGTGCCCTCGGTCGACACGCCGGTGCCGTTCGGAGCCGTCACGTCCTTCGCGGCGGAGCCGGTCGGGGAGTAGCTGCAGTCGACGGTCGGCCCCGCAGGCGCTGCGGCGGCGGGCAGGGCCGCGTAGCGGGACATGTCGATCGACGGCGCGGCCGGCGTCGTCCAGGCGCTCGATTCGCTCGTGGATGAGTCGGTGGAACTGTCGTTGTCGGAGGAGCACCCGGTCAGGACGAGTGCGGCGCCCAGTCCGACGGCGGCAAATGCTGTGCGCTTCATCAGTCCAGTCTCACACTCGTGATCTCGACGGGCAGGTTCGGCTTGCCGTCACCGGGCTGGTTGGACGAGTCGTTCCCGGCCGCGGCAACCTTGTCGAGCGTGGCGAGACCGGTCTCGTCGATGGTGCCGAACACGGTGTAGTCGGGCGGCAGTTGGGAATCGCCGTAGACCATGAAGAACTGGCTGCCGTTGCTGTTCGGCATGCTGCTGTGTGCCATCGCGAGGGTGCCGCGGGGGTACGTCGCGGGCGTGCTCAGCGCGGGATCACCCTCGGCGTACTGGTCGGTCGGGAACTCGTTGGCGAAGCCGTAGCCGGGCCCACCGGTTCCGGTCCCGGTGGGATCGCCGCACTGCAGGACCTGCAGGCTGTCGCCGGTGGTGAGCCGGTGGCAGCTGGTCGCGTCGAAGTAGCCCTGTGCGGCGAGGCTGACGAAATTGTTGACCGTGCAGGGAGATTCGGCGTTGTTCAGCGTCAGTCCGACGTTGCCCTGCGAGGTCTCCATGCTGGCGCTGACGGTCGCGACGGTGGTGTCGATGCCCTCGGTACGCGGCGGTGTGTTGGGCTTGGACGCCGCGCTGCCGTCGGGCGTGTAGGCGCAGTTCACGAGATTCGGGAGTGCCTCGGCGCGGCCGGCCGGCAGCGCGCCGGCGGTCTGTGTCTCGGAGGCCGCGGTGTTCTCGGCGGACTTGTCGTCGTCCTTGCCGCTCAGCGTCACCACGACGGCTCCGACCGCGACCAGGACGACGACACCGACGATGGAGCCGGCGATCGTCATCTGCTTGCGCTTTCGTGCGCGTTCGGCGCGCCGTTCGAGCTGGCGTTCCAGCTTTCTCTTCGCTGCTTCCCGGCGCTGCTGATTGCTCGGCACTGCGGTAGTCCTCCCGTACGTCTCGTTCGGTTCGTTCCAGAATTTCTCGTGGCGACCGACGCCGCCCGAGGGCTTCGGGCGAGTCTGCCATTGCAACCTGAGAAGATCCCGGCGCGACGACAGCCTAGGCTGTATGCGGTCCGGATTGGACCCTGTAATCGACCCGTACTTTAGGAGCTGCCGCCGTGCTCGTCACCGGATTCCCGGCCGGGATGTTCCAGACCAACTGTTACATCCTCGCGCAGGACGATTCGACGGACTGCGTCGTCGTCGATCCCGGCCAGGACGCGGCCGAACCGTTGGCGCAGTTCCTGGCCCAGTCGGAGCTCGAGCCGCGGGCGGTGCTGTTGACGCACGGCCACCTCGATCACACGTGGTCGGTGCAGCCGGTCTGCGAGCGGTACGGCATCCCGGCGTACATCCACCCCGAGGACCGATACATGCTCAGCGATCCCTCGCGCGGGATCGGACCCACGATGAACCAGTTCATCGCCGGGGTGGAGTTCCGTGAACCCGGCGAGGTGATCGAGCTGGCCGACGGCGACGAGATCTCCGTCGCCGGGATCGACTTCGTGGTCGACCACACGCCGGGCCACACGCAGGGTTCGGTGGTTTTCCGGACCGAACTGTCGACCGACGACGGACCGCTGCAGGTCGCGCTCACCGGCGACACGCTGTTCCAGGGTTCGATCGGTCGCAGCGACCTTCCCGGTGGCAACCACGACCAGTTGCTGCGCTCGATCGCGCGCAAGTTACTCGTGCTCGACGACACCACCGCGATCCTGCCCGGCCACGGCGGATCGAGCTCGATCGGCCAGGAGCGTGCCGCGAACCCGTTCCTCGTTGGACTGACCGCCTCCCAGTAAGGAAAAGTAAGCATCGTGAGTAAGTCCAGCACCTTCTCGGCCCCCAAGGGTATTCCCGACTATGTCCCACCGCAGTCCGCGGAGTTCGTCGCCGTGCGCGACGGGCTGACCCGTGCGGCGAGGCTGGCCGGCTACGGACACATCGAGTTGCCGATCTTCGAGGACACGGGTCTGTTCGCCCGTGGCGTCGGTGAGTCCACCGACGTCGTGTCGAAGGAGATGTACACGTTCGCCGACCGTGGCGACCGCTCGGTGACGCTCCGGCCGGAGGGCACCGCCGGCGTGATGCGCGCGGTGATCGAGCACGGCCTCGATCGTGGCCAGTTGCCGGTCAAACTCAGCTACGCCGGCCCGTTCTTCCGTTACGAGCGCCCCCAGGCGGGTCGCTACCGTCAGCTGCAGCAGGTGGGTGTCGAGGCGATCGGCGTGGACGATCCGGCGCTCGACGCCGAGGTCATCGCGATCGCCGACGCCGGGTTCCGCAGCCTCGGCCTCGAGGGTTTCCGCCTCGAGATCACCTCGCTCGGTGACGAGACGTGCCGCCCGCAGTACCGGGAACGGTTGCAGGAGTTCCTGTTCGCGTTGCCGCTGGACGAGGAGACCCGTCGCCGCGCCGAGATCAACCCGCTGCGCGTGCTCGACGACAAGCGCAAGGAGGTCCGCGAGATGACGGCGGACGCCCCGCTGATGCTCGATCACCTCTCGGAGAGTGCGAAGGCGCATTTCGATCAGGTGCTCGCGCACCTCGATGCGCTCGGTGTGCCCTACGTCGTGAATCCGCGGATGGTGCGCGGCCTCGACTACTACACCAAGACCACGTTCGAGTTCGTCCACGACGGTCTCGGCGCGCAGTCCGGCATCGGCGGCGGCGGCCGCTACGACGGCCTCATGGAACAGCTCGGCGGGCAGCCGTTGTCCGGTATCGGCTTCGGCCTCGGCGTGGACCGCACGGTCCTGGCGCTCGCGGCCGAGGGGAAGACGGCCGGCAACCCGGCCCGCTGCGAGGTGTTCGGGGTGCCGATCGGCGACGCCGCGAAGGCACGGATGGTCACGATCGCGCGCGACCTGCGGACGGCCGGGGTCCGCGTCGACATGGTGTACGGCGACCGGGGGATCAAGGGTTCGATGAAGGCAGCCGACCGTTCGGGTGCGCGGTTCGCGCTGGTGCTCGGCGACGAGGACCTCGCGGCCGGCACGATCGGTGTCAAGAACCTGGCCACCGGCGACCAGACCTCGGTTCCGCTGGAAGGTGTTGTCGCGCAGATCGGTTCGATTCTTGCCGACGCCTGATCCGGCGGGCGGGGAGGAGTTCTCTCTCGACCTGATTTCGGCGTCGATGCTGGCGCCGCGTATGCGCAGGATCGCCGTGGTCTCGATCGTGATCGGGGTCGTGGTGGGCGCCGTGGTGGCGTTCTTCGCTGCGCCGGCGGTCGCGGTCGCGGTCGGTGCGGTGATCGGCCTGCCGACCGCGCTGTCCGCGCTCCTGGCGACGCGCCGCCGAATATGGCTGGGCGGCACCATGATCCATGCATCGAACGGGTTGCGGCACCGGCGGATCGAGGTCAGCGACGCGGTCAGCGTCGAATTCGTGGTGCGGGCCGGGCGAATCAGCCAGGTCGCAGTGCGGATCGGGGACGGCCGGGCCACCCAGACGGTGCCGCTCGCGCTCTACTCCGGGGACGGTGGACGGGAACTCGAGGTGCTCGGGTTGCGCAAGCTCGCCGACGCGCTGTCCGCGAGCGAACTGGCGCCGGCGGCCGCCGCCGCGTCGCTGCTCATCGAGCAGCTGCGGGCGGAGGCCCGGGGAGCCGGCCTGGAGGAGCGGCCGCTGTACCGGGCGGTCGCATTGGTCCGTGATGCCGGGCGGGTGCCGCAGACCGTGCTCACCGACCAGGAAGTTGCGGCTCTGTCGAGCTGACGCCCGCGAACGGACACGGACTGACCGGGCGGTAACTCCCTGGTTGCGGGTTCGGTCGTTCGCTTCGCTGCGCCGTCCGACAGGATTATCGTTCGAAGCATGGTCGGACTCTGGCCCGTCCTCGATCGCACGGCGGTTTTCGAGGGCGCAGAGGAACTGCTCCGCAACGGGACGACGTGCGGAGTGGTGCTGGTCGGTACCGCCGGTGTGGGCAAGACGACGATGGCGCGTGAGCTGGTCGGTTCACTCACCGGCGACGCCCGCTGGATCGTCGGCACCGAGTCCACCCAGACCATTCCCCTCGGGGCTTTCGCGCCGCACCTGGCCCGCACCACGTCCCGCGACCCGGTCGTCGCGCTGCGCGCGGTGCGTGATCTGCTCGCCGAGGACGGCTCGGCTCCCGACAGCGGGGTGGGCATCATCGGGGTGGACGACGCACACCTGCTCGACGAGTTCTCGGCGGGGCTGGTCCACCAGTTGGCGGTCGGCCACGACGCCCGGTTGGTGGTCACCGTCCGCAGCGGTGCCCCGGTGCCCGGGGCGATCGAGGCGCTGTGGAAGGACGGGTTGCTCACCCCGTTCGTGGTGCCGCCGTTCACGCGGCAGGAGATGGACGCGGAACTCCACGCGGTTCTAGGCGCCCCGGTCGAACGGTTCAGCGCGGACGAGATCTGGGAGGCATCGGAGGGCAATCCGCTGTTCCTGCGGCATCTCGTGGAGGGTGCGCTCGACGGTGGCACGCTCCGCAAATCGGGAGGTGTGTGGCAGTTGCGGGGACGGCCCGGGGTGTCCGCGGCTCTCGCGTCGCTGCTCGAATCGCGCTTCGCGCGGACGCCGCGCGACGCACTGGACGTGGTCGACTACCTCGCGTTCTGCGAGCCACTCGAACTCGAAGTGCTCAGCGAACTGGTGAGCCGACGGTCGATCGAGGAGGCCGAACGCCTGGACCTGGTGCGGATTCGTGACGTGGGAAACGCCCACGTCGTGCGGCTGGCCCATCCGCTGTTCGGCGAGGTGATCCGCGATCGCGCCGGAGTCCTCGCCGCGCAGCGCATCAAGCGGCGACTCGTCGAGGTGCTGCGCGCGTCGCCCGACCCGGGCATGGTGACCTCGATGCGTATCGCCGAGTTGGCGATGGAGTCCGGGATGGACCCGGACCCGGACCTGCTGGTGCGCGGCGCGGAGGATGCGATCGCGATGGCCAGTCTCGAACTGGGTGCGCGTCTCGCGGGTGCCGCGGTCCGGCGCGGAGCCGGCTTCGACGCGTCGTTCGCGCTGGGCCGAGCCCTGATGTGGCAGGGCCAGGGCGACGACGCCGAGGAAGTGTTCGCGGCCGTCGACCCGGACGTGCTGAGCGAGTACGACGTGGCCCGCTGGCTGCTGACTCGTGTCGCGAGCCTGTATCTGGAGGCCGGCCGGCCGCAGGAGGCGGTCGCGTTGTTCGAGCGCGAGCGTGGCCGGATCACCGACCCCATGCTTGCGGTGTCGGTGGTGGCACTGGACGCGGTCCTGCATCTGTACGACCGTCGGCCCGGAGAGGCGATCGCGCTGGCCCGGCAGGTGGGGGCGGCGCCGGAGGCCCACCCGTGGGCACGTGCGAGCGCCGTGTTCGCCGGTGTCGCGGCACTGACGGTGTCGGGCCGCGGCTTCGAGGTGGGCGCGCTGGCCTCGTCCGCATGGGAGGCGATCTCGCACGGTGACGGCCTGCTGCGATTCCATATCGGCTACTTCGAGGTCCAGGCTCTCACGCTCGTCGGACGGTTGTCGGCTGCGAAGCAGACCGCCGCCCGGTACCGCGATCTGGCGGCCGGACAGCCGAACAGTGCCGCGCTGGCCGACGTGGCGTCCGGCGTCGTGGAATTGACCAGCGGCCGGCTCAACGATGCCGCCGAGCACCTGACGGAGGCCCTCGCGGTGCTCGACCGCGAGACACGATCGGAATGGATGCTGCTCGCGGCCGTGAGCTTGTGCCAGGTGCGGGCAGCGCAGGGCCGCCCCGACGACGCCGCCGCGGCGCTCGCGATCGCGGAACGCCACTCCGGGCCCGAGCTGGCCTTCTTCGACCCGCTCATCGACATCGCCCGGGCGTGGGTCGCGGGAGCGGCGGGGGAGGTGTCGGCCGCGGTCCATGCGGCGCGCCGAGGCGCGGAGCTGGCGGCGCAGTCCGGGCAGTTCGCGGTGGAGGCGATCGCGCTCGACGTCGCCACGACGTTCGGCGACTACTCCACCGTCGCGCGGCTCACCGAACTGATGTCGGTGGTGGACGGGCCGTTCGCGAAGGTGGCGGCCGCGCGAGCGCGCGCGCTGGCGAAGGCGGACGGACCCGCACTCGACGGGCTCGCGGCAGAGTTCGAGCGCGTCGGCGCCCTGATCGCGGCGGCGGACATGTACGCGCAGGCGGCCACCGCGTACTCGCGGTCGAACAACCGCCGGGGTGAGCTGTCGGCGGCGGCGAAGGCGCACTGGCTGTCGTCGCGGTGCGACGGGGCGACCACGCCCGCCCTCGCGAAGGCGGCCCGCCCGCTGCCGCTTACCGATCGCGAACGTGAAATCGCGGTTCTGGTCGGTCGGGGGTTGTCGAACAAGGACATTGCCGGCCGGTTGGTGCTGTCGGTGCGCACCGTCGAAGGGCACATCTACCGGGCATGCGAGAAGCTGGCGCTGAGCCACCGCAGCGAGCTCGCCAAGCTCGTCCAGGTGTGATCCTCTCCACAGGCCGGTCGCCGCATGGTGTGATCGATCTCCCTCTCCCGCTGTCGGATTCGTGGCTACCGTGGGAAGTGTCGACGACGACGCGAGGAGACGGCATGAGCACTGCACCTGTCGGTAACGCACCGGTCACTGTCACGGTCACCGGGGCCTCGGGGCAGATCGCGTACGGTCTGCTGTTTCGGATCGCGGCCGGCGACATGCTCGGTCCCGAGACCCCGATCCGGTTGAGGTTGCTGGAAATTCCCGCGGCGGTCAGATCCGCGGAGGGCGTCGCGATGGAACTCGAGGACGGCGCGTTCCCGCTGCTCGACGGCATCGAGATCACTGACGACCCGCTCGTCGGCTTCGAGGGTTCCGACATCGCGATGCTGGTCGGGGCGCGACCCCGCACCCAGGGCATGGAGCGCGCGGACCTGTTGTCGGCGAACGGCGCGATCTTCACCGCTCAGGGCCGGGCCATCGAGGCCCGCGCGTCCGACGACGTCAAGGTGCTGGTGGTGGGCAATCCCGCGAACACCAACGCGCTGATCGCGATGAACAATGCACCCGGAGTGCCGCGAACCCGGTTCTCGGCCCTCACCCGACTCGACCACAACCGGGCCATCGCGCAGCTCGCACACAAGACCGGTGAGCCGGCCGCCAGTATTCGCCGGATGACCATCTGGGGAAACCACTCGGCCACGCAGTACCCGGACCTGTTCCACGCCGTCGTGGGCAACAAGTCCGCCGAGGACGCGGTGTCGGATCGGGCCTGGATCGAAAGCGAGTTCGTTCCCACCGTGCAGCAGCGGGGCACGGCCATCATCCAGGCCCGTGGGTCGTCGTCCGCGGCGAGTGCCGCGAGCGCGGCGATCGATCACGTGCGGGACTGGGTTCGCGGAACCGCCGACGGCGACTGGGTCTCGATGGCGGTGTGCTCGGACGGCGCCTACGGTGTCCCGGAGGGGCTGATCAGTTCGTTCCCGGTGACGTGCGCGGACGGTGAGTTCACCATCGTCCCGGACCTGGAGATCGAGGACTTCTCACGCGCGCGGATCGTCCGGTCCGTCGCGGAACTCGAACAGGAACGGGACGCGGTTCGCGCGCTCGGCCTGATCTGAGGACCGACCGAGCGCGCGAACGACGGTCAGCGCGCGCCGAACTCGTCGGCCCCCAGGTCGTCGGGGTCGATGCCCCCGATGACCGCCGGGGCCACCATCGGCAGGTCGCCGACGACGTCGCTGCTCCGTGCGACATCGACGAGGTAGCCCGGTGTGTCGCGATCGACGGAGTCGTCGTAGCCGCCGCGAGCACCGGAGGCCCCGGATGCCCCGGGTGCCATTGCACCGGGTGCGAAGCCGCCCGTTCCGGCGGTGGCGGTCGGCGGCGCCGTTGCGGTCGCACCGGCCGGTCCGGCGCCGGACGTGCCGACCACCGACGGCGCAGCGGAGGGACCGCGCCCCGCAGAGCCGGCGGCCGCCGCGCTGCCGCTTCCGACGCCGCCGAAGAATCCGGATGCGGCCGAACCGAGCGAGCCACCGGAACCTCCGCCGCCGCCCGTCGCCAGGGACGTCGTCGCCGGCGCTGCGGTGGACACGAGGTCCCCGGTGACTCCCGCGGCGAGGGTGGGCGCCGCGCCGGAATCACCGAACTGTCGAGTGATGTTCCCGACGAGGGGCTTTCCGACGGATTCGAGAAGTGAGCCGGCGATCGCGATCGGTGACGGACCGCCTCCGGGTATGAGACCGGCCGCGGGCGTAGGCGCTGCCGGAACCGGGATCTCGGCTCCCAGCGCCGCCATCGCCGACTGATGGCCGGCGAGTTCGGCCCGGGTCTCGGCGACCACCGTCAACGCTCGCTGGAGATGATCGGCAGCGGCCGCGATGAGCATGGTCTGCCCCGGCGGCGTGAGTGCCACCGGCGCAGCGGCCGCGGCGGTCGCGACGAACGATTCGACGACGGCGACGAGCTTCGCGTTGCCGCGGGCCACCGATCCCGTGGCTTCCCGAGTGACGGCGGCGATCTCGTTTCCGCGCAGGCTGAGCTGTTCACCGGCGAGCTGGGCCTGTTGCCCCTGTGACTGGGCGGCGGCCGCGGCCTGGCCCTCCCACACCTGATCGAGGGTCTTCAGTGCCGACAGCCCCACCGACAGTGCGGTGTCGATGGTCGACGACGTCTGCTGCAGCAGCGCCGTCGGATCGAAACCGCCGACCGCCCCGGTGCCGAACGCGCCGGCGAGTTCGGAGATGGGTTGCAGCAGTTGGTCCAGACCCGGCAGTGGCGGCAGTGTGGGTAGCGGCGGCAGAGCGGGAAGCGGCGGTAGTGCGCCGGCCGCGATGTCGGTGAACGGCGTGTCCAACAGGGGCCCGAGCGGCGACGCGGCGAGGGCCTCCATCGGGGTGCGAGGGACCGGCATGTCGAGTACCGGTGCGACCGGTGACGCCTGCAGCAGATCCAGAACCGTCGGCTGGTCGCCCCCCGGCGCCGTGGGATCCGAGGCCGTCATGCGTTCTCCCCCAGAGTGTCTCGTGCAGCGCCGAGGACGGCGCCGGTGGACCGATCGGTGGCGTCGTAGGCCTCGGCGATGGTGTGCGCGACCGAACTCGTGCCCGCATACACGTTCGCCAGGGCTGCAACCGATCTCGCGTGTGTCACCTGCGTCGTGGCGAACGTCGCGAGGAAATCGGCGCCGATCACGCCGAAGACCGGCGTCAGTGCCGCGATGTTGGCGGCGGCGTCGAATGCGCCGGCCGCTCCGATGTGTGCGGCTGTCTCCGCCGCGACGTCCCCGTAAGCCCGAATCTCGTCCGGCGCAGCCGTGAATCCGTCCATGTCGACCCCCCAGTCAATGGTTTCGGTGTCACTGTAGCGGAGGCGCCGACGGGTGCGTGCAGCGTCGGTGCCGGGCTGTGGACAACTCTCGGCAATCAGCTCGAACCGATCCGTTCGAGGAGGGCCGCAGCCCGCGTCGCGATCACGGCCGTCGGTCCCGTCCAGCCCAGCACCCGTAGGGCGGCGTCGGCGACCGTGTCTGGGGTGAGCGGTGACGTGGAGTCGTGGACCGTGGCGTCCGAACGAGAGCTGATCGTCGCCTCGACGAGGCGGAACGGCAGTTCGAGGGGGACGGAATCGCATGCGGGGCCGCCGATCGCCGCGCGGGCGTCGTGGGCGAACGCGGTGTACCGCGCCATCAGGTCCGCTCGCAGTCCACGGAACTCGGCGAACCGCTCCGTCGTCACCTCGGGCAGCAGGTACAGCGCGCCCAGATTCCACCGAGACGCGACGAGTTGGCCGGCATCGAAGAGCGCGAGGGCGTACATACCGACGACGGGATCGTCGCAGTCCCGGCGCAACTGTTCGGCGCACGCGACGGGCGCCGCGACGGTTCCGAGCAGGAGGGCCGCGAGGATGTCGTCCTTGGTGGCGAAATGGTGGTACATCGAGGCCTGCCGGATCCCGACGGCGTCGGCGATCATCCGCGTCGACGTTCCCGTGAAGCCACGCGTGGTGAACAGTTCCGCCGCCGCGTCGAGGATCTCCTCGCGTGCGGTCGCCCCCGGCCGCTTGCGCGTCGACAGTCTCGGCCGGCCGGCACCAGTCGTCGTCATGTCTCCATTCTGGCAGCGACGGCAGGCAATCGAGTGCTGCCGCGCCCGTGACCAGCGCGTGTGAGCGCGTGGACACACCCCCGTCATCGATGACACCGGGTCGCAACCGGAACGGTCCGTCCGGACCCACGTTCGCAACATCTGCGAAATCGGGGGCGTCATTTCGGGCTGAAAACTGTCGGTCGACAGGAACTGACGGCGCCGCCGCCGGGCCGAACCGCATTCCGTTCCCCGGCGCCGCCCCTCACGATTGGAGTCCGACGTGACCACCAGCACCGATCTTCCGGGCGGCACCGCGACCACCGCTGCTGCCCGGGCCCATGCCCGGTCCCAGGCCGGAACCGTCACCGGGTCGATGCCGATCCTGCCGGCGTCGTCCTGGCCCACTCCGCCGCACGGTGTCTCCGCCGACCGCCTCACCTGGGCCGAGACGGTGCCCGGCGGGTGCTACACATCCAAGGTGCTTGCGCGAGGCACCCGGATCCGCCTGCGCGACATCGACGGCGCGGCCTGCGCCACCGTTCTGCTGTATCGGGCCGACGCGCCCTGGGAGCGGCTCAACGTCGCCGACACGGTCAAGGTGCCGTGGCAGGCCTACCTCGGCGTCGGGCACCCGTTGCTGTCCGACGCGGGACGGGTGCTGGCGACCGTCGTCGCGGACACTTCCGGTCGGCACGACGCGCTGTGCGGCACCACCAGTCGCGCCGGGAACACCGCGAAGTACGGGTCCGGGTCGGTGCACTCGCCGTCGCCGGCGGGCCGGGAGTTGCTGACCCTCGCCGCCGCGAAACACGGACTCGGGCCCCGGGACCTGCCGCCGTCGCTGTCGTTCTTCCACGGCGTCCGCGTCGAACCCGACGGCAGGCTGACGAGCACCGGCACCGCCGGCGCCGGGGCGTACGTGGAACTGCTGCTGCATCTTCCGCTGATCGTGCTGATCGCCGACACCGCGCACCCGCTCGACCCCGATCCCGAGTTCTCCACCACCGCGCTCGAGGTTCTCGCGTGGTCGGCGCCCCACGACCTCGATGCCCTCCCGAACGACGACCCCGAGTACCGCCGGGCCGTCCTCAACACCGAGGACGCCTGGACCGCACTGCATTCCGGAAAGGACGCGCGATGACGACCCTCGCTCCCGATGCCCACACCCTGGCCCTCGTTCCCGGAGAGGTCGTCCTCGACGAGACGGTCGAGGCCCGCGGACCCTGGTCTGCGGTGATCGCGGCCGACGACGTGCTCACCATCGTGGATCTGCACGGCAACCAGGCCGTCGACACCCTCGTCTACGCCGCCGACGACCACTCCCGCCGGTACTCGGCGGCGGCGACCGTCGCCGCGCAGCGCAACCTGTTCCTCACCACCGGCAGCGTGCTGCGGGCCGA
The DNA here is from genome assembly GCF_058797375.1 of Prescottella sp. GW823-FHT02E09. Lineage (NCBI taxonomy): Bacteria > Bacillati > Actinomycetota > Actinomycetes > Mycobacteriales > Nocardiaceae > Rhodococcus > Prescottella sp. GW823-FHT02E09. Next base: position 388,528 of record NZ_JBXAJP010000002.1, on the reverse strand, counting down.
CGACGGCGGCGCACTCGTGACGATCGTGGCCGACGAGGTGGGAAACCACGACACCGTCGGCGGAGCCTGTTCGCAGGAGTCGAACACGCTGCGGTACGGCCATCACACCAAGCACCAGCACGCGTGCGTCGAGAACTTCCTGATCGAGGGAGCACACCGGGGACTCGGCAAACGGGACCTGGTCTCGAACATCAACTTCTTCATGAATGTGCCGGTGGATCCGGACGGCGCACTCGGCATCGTCGACGGGCTGTCGGCGCCGGGCCGACGGCTGGCGCTGCGCGCCGACGTCGACGCGCTGGTGCTGGTGTCGAACTGCCCTCAGATCAACAACCCCTGCAACGGTTTCGACCCCACCGCAGTCCGGATGATCGTCACCCGGCCGCTGGAGGTGCTGCGATGACCGCCAAGTGCACGGTGCTCCGTCCCGGCATGGGCACCACCGTCCAGGACTATCCGGGTCGCGTCGGCTACTGGCAGATCGGGGTGCCGCCGTCGGGTCCGATGGACGACCTGTCGTTCCGTCTCGGCAATGTCGCCCTCGGAAACCCGGAGGGGATCGCGGGATTCGAGGCGGTGATGGCGGGCCCCGCGCTGCGTTTCGACGAGCCCACGCGGGTGTGCGTGACCGGTGCGGCCACCCGGGTGACGGTCGACGGCGTGGTGGTCCCGCAGTGGCGGCCCGTCACGGTGCCGGCCGGGGGAGTGCTCGACGTCGGTGCCGTCTCCGGCCCGGGCCTGCGTATCTACGTCCTCGTCGCGGGCGGGCTCGACGTCCCGGAGTTCCTCGGCAGCGCAGCGACGTTCACACTCGGACGGTTCGGCGGACTCGAGGGCCGCACCCTGCGGGAGGGGGACACCCTGGCGCTGGGCGAGGCCCCTACGGCGCTGCCGAACCCGGTTCCTTCCGATGCGGTGCCGGCGCTGTCGCAGCGCTGGGAGATCGCCGTGACGGAGGGGCCGCACGGCGCACCCGAATTCTTCACTCGCGCCGACATCGACACTCTGTACCGGACCGATTACGAGGTGCACTTCAACTCCGACCGGACCGGCGTGCGACTGATCGGCCCGCAGCCCGACTGGGCTCGGCCGGACGGCGGCGAGGCCGGTCTGCACCCGTCGAACATCCACGACAACGCGTACTCGGTGGGCGCGCTGGACTTCACCGGGGACACCCCGATCCTCCTCGGTCCGGACGGGCCCAGCCTCGGCGGATTCGTCTGCCCGGTCACGGTCGTCGCCGCGGACCGGTGGAAGTTGGGCCAGCTCGCGCCGGGCAACACGGTGCGGTTCGTGCCGGTGCGCGCGGAGCACGCGGCGTCCCGGCGTCATCTGGGGCCGGGGCGTCGGGCGTCGCTGCCCGCCGTGCTGTCCGGGGGACGGGACGGCGACGACGGGGTGATCGCCCGCCGGGACGGCGACACCGCGGTCACCTACCGGCGCTCCGGAGACGACAACGTCCTCGTCGAGTACGGCGACATGACCCTCGATCTCGCGCTGCGGGCCCGGGTGCACGCGCTGCACCAGCACCTCGCGTCGGATCGGACGGCCGGACTGCTCGACCTGACGCCCGGGATCCGGTCGCTGCAGGTCCGGGTCGACCCCGACGTCCTGCCCGTCTCGACGCTGCTCGGCCTGCTTTCCGAGGCCGAGGACGCGATCCCGGCCGCGAACGAACTGGTGGTACCGAGCCGGACGGTGCGGATGCCGCTGTCGTGGGACGACCCGGCCACCCGGGAGGCGATCGCGCGGTACATGCACGGCGTCCGGTCCGACGCGCCGTGGTGCCCGTGGAACATCGAGTTCATCCGCCGGATGAACGGACTCGAGTCGGTGAACGACGTCTTCGACACCGTGTTCGGCGCCGACTACATGGTCCTCGGCCTCGGTGACGTCTACCTCGGCGCCCCCGTCGCGACGCCACTCGATCCGCGACACCGGCTGGTCACCACCAAGTACAACCCGGCGCGTACGTGGACTCCGGAGAACGCGGTCGGTATCGGCGGCGCCTACCTGTGCATCTACGGCATGGAGGGGCCGGGCGGCTACCAGTTCGTGGGCCGCACCACCCAGGTGTGGAACCACCGGCATCCGCAACGGTCCGGCCCGTTCGAGGACGGGACGCCGTGGCTGCTCCGGTTCTTCGACCGGATCTCCTGGTACCCGGTCGAACCCGAGGAACTGCTCGACCTGCGGGCCGACCTCGCGGCGGGACGCGGCGGTGGCATCGAGATCGGTGACGGCAGCTTCTCGCTCGCCGAACACGAGGCCTTTCTCGCCGCCCACTCCGACTCGATCGAGGCATTCCGGGCGAGTCAGGCGGTGGCCTTCGCCGGGGAGCGGCAGCGGTGGGCGGACGCCGGCGAGTTCGCGCGTCGTTGAACCGTCCGGTCGACCTCCCTGGGGGCGGGACGCGATTTGCCTCGAGGTGGTGAATGGGTGTTCACTCGGTGGTGAATGCTCATTCACCACTGCACTTCGGAGATGATCCATTGTCCGCACGTCCCGCGACCGCGCCGCTCTCGGAAGCTCCGTCACCCGCTCGCCGATCCAGCGCGGCCATCACCGCGGTGCTGTGCCTGTGCGGCACGATCGTCTCGCTGCAGCAGACGCTCGTCGTCCCGCTGCTACCCGATCTTCGGGACATCCTCGGAGTGAGCGCAGACGACGCGTTCTGGCTGGTCACGATCACGCTGCTGACGGCGGCCGTGGCAACTCCGATCGTCTCGCGTCTGGCGGACATGGTCGGCAAGCGGCGCATGATGCTGGTCGCGATGGGAATGATGGTGTGTGGGTCGCTCGTCGCCGCGCTCGGTGGCACGTTCGTCGCAGTGCTGATCGGACGCGGCCTGCAGGGATTCGCGTCGTCGCTGATCGCCGTGGGCATCGGAATCATGCGCGACGAACTTCCGCGCGAGAAGGTTCCGGCGGCGACCGCACTGATGAGCGCGACACTGGGGATGGGCAGCGCGCTCGGACTTCCCTTGGCGGGCGTCATCTACGTGAACCTCGGCTGGCACGCAATCTTCTGGACGTCGGCCGCGGCGGGGGCGCTGCTGTTCCTCGCAGTGGTGTTCGTGGTCCCCGAATCGAAGGTGCGGACGCCGGGACGGTTCGACTACCTGGGCGCACTCATCCTGTCTGTCGCGTTGGCATCGCTCCTGCTCGGTATCTCCAAGGGCGGATCGTGGGGCTGGGGAACCGGCCGAACGATCGGCTGCTTCGTGCTCGCGGTGGTGGTGCTCGCGATCTGGATGCCGTATCAGTTGCGGGTGAAGGATCCGATGGTCAATCTGCGGACCTCCGCGCGTCGCCCGGTCCTGCTCACCAACCTGGCATCGATGATCGTCGGGTTCGCGATGTTCGCGAACATGCTCTCGACCACCCAGCAACTCCAGATGCCGGAGGCCACCGGATACGGCTTCGGGCTCAGCGTGTTCGTCGCCGGACTGTGCATGGTGCCGGCGGGGCTGTCGATGGTGGTGTTCTCGCCGCTGTCCGCGAAGATCACCACACGATTCGGCGCTCGGATCACGCTCATCACCGGCGCACTGATCCTCGCGGTCGCCTACGTGGTCCGCGTCCTGTTCAACGGTTCGATCGAGCTGATCATCCTGGGCTCGATGGTGGTCAACATCGGCACGGCAATCACGTACTCGGCGATGCCGATCCTCATCATGCAGTCCGTGCCGATCTCGGAAACCGCCGCCTCCAACGGATTGAACTCGCTGCTCCGCTCGATCGGAACCTCGACCTCGAGTGCCGTGGTCACCGCCCTCCTCACCGCGATGACGCTCGACGTCGCGGGGGTCCCGCTGCCCACGCTCGCCGCCTTCCAGACGGTGTTCGCCGTCGCGTGTGGCATGGCGATCCTGGCGGCCGCCGTCGCCTGGTTCATCCCCCGGACGACACGGAAGGTGCCGATGTCCACGGTCGTGGAGGCGTCCGCCGAGGCGCGGGTCGAGACGGCATCGTGACTAGGGTTGGCCACGTGAGCGGAAAGACCACGCGGGAGAACATCATCGACGCGGCGCGTGCCCTGTTCGCCGACCGTGGCTACACGGCCACCACGATCAAGGACGTCGCCGAACGCGCCGGGTGCTCGCCGGCGATGGTCATGAAACTCATGGGGAGCAAGGCCGAGTTGTACTCGGCCGCGGCGCCGTCGCTGCCGTCCGCCGCAGACGATCCGCACGTCTGCGAGGACGAGTCGGTGGGGTACCGCATGGTGCGGAACATCGTCGAACGGCGCGACGCGGACGAGTCCGAGCCGTGGGTGATGATGCCGCTGCTCATCCACGAGGCGCCCGATCGCGACGCCGCCCAGGCCGAGGCGCGGGAACGCTACGTCGGCGCCATCTCCGCGAAGATCGGTGACACCACTGCGGATCGACTGCCCACCCAGATGGTGGTCGCGGTGCTCCTCGGCCTCGCCACGGGTCTGCGGACGATGGGCCTCATGCCGACGGACACCCTCGACAGCGACGACCTCGTCCGCCGCTACGGGGCGGTGGTCCAGTCGATCATCGACGGGACAGCCCGGGCCTAGGCCCTTCGCTCGGGTCGTCGACCCGGCCACGCCGGTGGTGAAACCGGGGGTGAATCACGGCCCGACGTCGGCGATCGGGACACACTGGACCCTTCGGCCGGTATGGTCCTGCGCTGGTGCCGAGTTGAGGGGGCGACCCGGTTGCCGGTTCGATCATCATCCGTGGGCCCGTTCGGTGGCGCGGTGGATTCGGTTCGCTCGGGAGGAAATTCGCATGGGGAATTCGACGTTCGGGTGTGCCCGGGTCATGGCCGCCGCGGTGGTCGCGTCCGCGTCACTGCTCGCGGTGCCGGCCACGGCATCCGCAGGTGGCGACGCATCGGGTACGAAGGTGACCGCCGCGTCGGACGTCTCGGGGTCCTACCTGGTGAAAACTACGAAGAACTCGGATCGTAAGGTCACCATCGCGGTGTACTCGGCCGCGATGGGCCGCAACATTCCGCTCGAAGTCATTCTCCCCGCCGACCGGAGTCAGCCCCGGCCGACGCTCTATCTCCTGAACGGCGCGGGTGGCGGCGAGGATTCGGCCACCTGGCAGCGCAAGACCGATGTCATGAACTTCTTCCGGGACGAGAACGTCAACGTCGTCACGCCGCTCGAGGGTGCGTTCAGCTACTACGCGGACTGGGTGAACGACGATCCGAAACTCGGGCGCCAGAAGTGGCAGACGTTCATGACGCAGGAACTCCCGCCCGTGATCGACGAGGCCTTCGGTACCAACAAGATCCAGTCCATCGCAGCGATCTCGATGACCGCGACCTCGGTGCTCAACTACGCGATCGCCAGGCCCGGCTTCTACAAGAGTGTCGGCTCCTACAGCGGCTGTGCCGAGACCAGCACGTGGGCCGGCAAGAACGCCATCCAGGTGGTGACCGGTGTCCGTGGCGGCGTCGACGTCACCAACATGTGGGGTCCCCTGGACGGGCCCGGGTGGGTCGCAAACGATCCCGTCGTCAATGCCGAGAAGCTACGGGGAACCGAGCTCTACATCACCACGGGTTCCGGGCTGCCCGGACCGCACGAGACGTTGAACGGACCCGGAATCAACGGGCAGGCGGGGGCGCTCGCCAACCAGATCATCGTCGGCGGCATCATCGAGGCGGCCACCAACTACTGCACCCACAACCTGGCGAATCGTCTCGCTCAGTTGAACATCCCGGCAACCTTCGATTTCAAGCCCGGCGGCACGCACTCGTGGGGCTACTGGCAGGACGACCTGCACAACCACTGGCCCGCGATCGCCCGGTCGATGGGAATCTAGCCCCGTCACTTCGGATGAACTGAAACGAATCGGTCGCCGGATCGCTCAGTCATTGCTACCGTCACCGCACACAAGGAAACCGACAGGACTGGTGCGCGGGGTTGCGCCATCCCAGATGAAAGGCGGACCCGCGCAGATGATGTCGACGTCGTGTCTTCGTTCGGCTCGACGACTGATTCCCGGGATCGTCGGACTCTGTTCCACCCGTGATCGAGCGGGCTCGATTTCTTGTGGTTCCACCGGTCCGATCCGGATCTGATTCGATCTTCGAGAAGGGTGCACGCATGGGAAGCGCGAAGTTGCGGTTGGGATTCCGGCGGTTGGTTGCGGGTGCATTGACAGGTGCAGGGCTGACGGCAGCACTCGTGGTCGGGTCCGCATCGACCGCATCGGCGCAACCCGCGCTTCCACCCTTACCGGGATCGGCCGACGTGGCGCAGTTCCTGAACGACGCAGCGTCGACGCTGAACGACGTTGCCGGAGCGCTCCAGAGCTTCGACCTCGGCTCCAGCTCGGGACTGCCCTTCGGCAGCCTGGGTGGACTCGGCGGCGTCGTCAAGCCGGCGTCCGGTCCGATCACCACCCGATTCGGCGGCGGGCACATGGGTATCGACATCGCCGCCAACATGGGGGCGCCGATCTACGCGGTGGCCGACGGCACCGTCATCAACGCGGGCCCGGCGTCGGGCTTCGGTCTGTGGGTCCGGATCAGGCACAACGACGGCACCATCACCACGTACGGCCACAACGACGCCAACCTCGTCTCGGTCGGTCAGCGTGTGTTCGCCGGCCAGCGCATCGCCAACGTCGGTAACCGCGGCAACTCGACCGGCCCGCACCTGCACTTCGAGGTCGATCTTCCGGGCGGAATCAAGACCGATCCCATTTCCTGGCTGGCGATGCGCGGCGTCCTCCTCTTCTGACGGAGGGACTGCCGGGGCCGCGACACGCCCTTCGGTCGTCGAATGGTTCGGGCCGCACTGCCGAGGAGACCTCGACCGTGCGGCCCGAGACGGCGGCACCTGTTCAGTCGGTGACGACGGCGTCGGCCTCGATCTCGATCAGCAGATCGGAATCGATGAGAGCACTCACTTCGAGAATCGTCGCGGCCGGGCGGATCTCGCCGAACACCTCACCATGGGCGACAGCTGCCTCCTCCCACTTAGACATGTCGCGCAGGTACATGCGGGTGCGGATCACGTCGTCCAGCGACGCCCCGGCCTCGGTCAGGGACGCCGCGATGGTCGCGAGCGCTCCTCGCGTCTGCTCCTCGAGGGTCGCGCCCGGGGAGGTGGTACCGGACACCGCGATCTGGTTCCCGATCCGCACCGCGCGGGAGTAACCGATCTTGGGCTCCCACTCGGAGCCGGAGGAGATGTTCTTTCTGGTCATGGTCGAAGATTGTGGCAGGCCGATGTTTCGGGCATGTGGCCTGCGTCCGCATCCAGATATCTCGAACATTTCTTCGAAGAATCGGTTGACATGGGTTAGTACACATGTTCGACTGGGTTCATGAGGTGGCAGGGTCAGACGCTCGACGCGGACGACGGCGCGCTTCCGGGTCTCGAGCGCGCAGGATTGGTGCGGAGCATCCAGACGCCGGAGTTCGAGGGAATCACCTTTCACGAGGTGCTCTGCAAGAGTGCGCTCAACAAGGTCCCGGAGGGTGCGTCGCTGCCGTTCGGCTTCACCGTCAACGCCTTCCGTGGGTGCAGTCACGCGTGCCGCTACTGTTTCGCCCGGCCGACGCACGAGTATCTGGACCTCGATTCGGGGCACGACTTCGACTCGCAGGTCGTGGTGAAGATGAACATCGCCGCGGTGCTCCGTCGCGAGCTGTCGCGTCGCTCGTGGAAGAGGGACCACGTCGCGCTCGGCACCAACACCGACCCGTACCAGCGCGCCGAGGGACGCTATCGGTTGATGCCCGGGATCATCGGTGCGCTCACCGAATCACGCACGCCCTTCTCGATTCTGACGAAGGGCACGTTGCTGCGCCGGGATCTGCCACTGCTGCGGCACGCAGCCGAGCGGGTGTCGGTCGGTGTGGGCGTGTCGCTGGCGATCCACGACCCGGAATTGCAGAAGGCCGTCGAGCCGGGGACGCCGTCGCCGCGGGCGCGGCTCGAACTCATCCGCGCCGTCACCGACGCCGGGCTGCCGTGCAACGTCATGGTGGCTCCGGTGATCCCGTACCTGACCGACTCGACCGCGCATCTGGACGGGCTGCTGTCGGCCATCGCCGACGCCGGTGCGACCGGGGTGACGATCTTCCCGATGCACTTGCGGGGCAGCACCCGTGGCTGGTTCCTCAACTGGCTCGCGTCCGAACATCCCGCCCTGGTCAGGAGGTACCGGCAGCTCTACGGTCGCGGCGCCTACGTCACTCCCGAGTACAAGGCCTGGCTCAGGGCGCGGGTCGAGCCGATGGTCGAGAGCTACGGCTTGGGTGGGCGTTCGGAACATCGTGACGTCCCCGCGCCCGACCACCGCGAACTGGTCGGTGCCGGCGCGGCGCCCGCGCTGACCCTGTTCTGACCTCGAGGGCGGTGCCTCGGCGTTCCGGATGCGCCGGGGCGTCAACCGAGTCTCTCGACGATCAGCACGTTTGCGGTGCCGCCACCCTCGCACATGGTTTGCAGTCCGTACCGTCCGCCGCGGCGTTCGAGTTCGTTCAGAAGCGTGGTGAACAGCTTGGTTCCGGTGGCGCCGAGGGGGTGACCGAGCGCGATACCGCCGCCGTTGACGTTGACCCGATCGGGGGCGGCTCCGGTCTCGGCGATCCACGACAGCACCACCGACGCGAACGCTTCGTTGACCTCGATCACGTCGAAGTCGTCGATGCTCATCCCGGTCTTGTGCAGGGCGTACTCCGTTGCCGGAATCGGGGCGCTGAGCATGAAGACCGGGTCGGCGCCGCGGGCGCTGAGGTGATGGATCCGGGCGCGGGGGACCAGGTTGTGCGCTGCGACGGCCGCCTCGGAGGCGACCAGTACGGCGCTGGCGCCGTCGGAGATCTGGCTCGCCAGCGCGGCGGTGAGCCGTCCACCCTCACGCAGGGTCGGAAGTGCAGCCATGGCTGCGAGGCTCGTCTCACGGGGGCATTCGTCGACCGCGGCAGGGCCGACCGGAACGATCTCCGAGTCGAACCGTCCCGTGCGGATCGCGTCGCGCGCCCGTGCGTGACTGCGCAGGGCCCACCGCTCCATCTGCTCACGGCTGATGTCCCACTTCTCGGCGATCAGCTCCGCGCCACGGAACTGGGAGATCTCCTCCGTGCCGTAGCGGCGGTCCCATCCGGCCGAACCCGAATACGGATCGTCGAAGCCGTAGTGCTGTCCGACGGTCATCGCCGCGGAGATCGGAATTCGGCTCATGTTCTGTACGCCGCCCGCCACGACCAGATCCGCGGTGCCGCTCAGGACCGCCTGCGCGGCGAAGTGCAGTGCCTGCTGGCTGGATCCGCACTGGCGGTCGACGGTGACACCCGGGACCGTCTCGGGCAGGCCGGCCGCCAGCGCCGCGGTGCGCGCTATGTTGCCGGCCTGGCCGCCGATCGCGTCGACGCAGCCGAAGATGACGTCGTCGAGGGCTGTCGGGTCGACGCCGGTCCGGTTCACGATCGATCGGATCACGCTCGCTCCCAGGTCGATCGGATGGACGGCGGACAGTCCGCCGTTCCGCCGGCCCACTGCGGTGCGAACGGCATCGACGACGTATGCCTCGGCCATCACTCGACCTCCTCGGTCGCCGTCGGCGCGGCGAGTGTCGCTCCGACGGCTAATTGGTTAGATAATTAATCTATACCAAGCGGTGGGGGCGATGTCCACGGTGACCGGGGCGTCACCCCGAATGCGCGGAGCTCCAGTACGGCGCCCGCAGCAGGCGTTTGGCGAGTTTGCCCATGTTGCTGCGCCCCAGCGTCTCCCGGAACTCGATCGTCCGGGGGATCTTGTAGCCCGCGAGCTGATCGCGGCAGTGGGTGAGGAGAGCGTCGGAATCGGGTTGCCGGGCGGCGTCGCGCGGGACGACCAGGGCCCGCACCGACTCACCCATGTCGGTGTCCGGAACGCCGATGACCGCGACGTCCGCGACCTCCGGATGCGCCAGGAGTACCTGCTCGATCTCCGCCGGATAGATGTTGACGCCGCCGGAGATGATCATGTCGGTCTCGCGGTCGGTGATGAAGACGAAGCCCTCGTCGTCGACGTACCCGACGTCGCCCAGGGTGAACAGGCCCGGTCGGACAAGCGCCTCCGACGTCTTGTCCGCCGAGTTCAGGTAGGCGACCGACCGCCCGTCGCGTTCCTCGAACGCGAGTCGGCCCTCGACGCGCGCCGGCAGTTCGTTGCCGTCGGCGTCCACGGCCACCGCCCGCACGAACGGCGGTCGCACCCGCCCGACGCTGCCGGGCCGCTCCAGCCAGTCGGCGCTCGAGATCCCGCACAACGGCCCGGATTCGCTGCCACCGTACGAGTCGTACAGCACCGGCCCGAACCAGTCGATCATCGCGAGCTTGACGTCGCGTGGACACGGCGCGCCGGTATGCGTCACGAGCCGCAGTGAACTCACGTCGTAGTCGGCGCGGACCGCAGTGGGCAGAGACAGCAGACGGTGGAAATGGGTGGGCACCATCAGTGTGGTCGCGATGCGGTGGCGCTGGATGGTCGCGAGCACGGTTTCGGCGTCGAACCTCTCGAGGACCGTGACGGGCAGGCCTGCCGCGACCAGTCGGACGCCGGCGAGGGGGCCGGTGTGGTGCAGCGGACCGACGACGAGATGTCCGGGCCACTGCGCCAGTGGCAGCGTGCCCATCGATCGGACGTACCGGTCGACGCTCGCGCCCGGATCGGGGCTCCCGGCGAGGCTGTTGACGCCCTTCGGTCGGCCGGTGGTGCCCGACGTGTAGCTCAGGAAGGGCAGCGCCGGAACATCAATCGGGGGAGCGGCATCCGACGCCGCGGCGAGCCAGTCGTCCCAGTCGACGACGCCCTGGCCGGCCACGCGCCAGCCCGCGACCAGCGGTACCCCAGCCGCGCGGGCCGCCTCCGCGCCCACCGCCGCCGTCTCGGGGCCGACGAACAGCGCGTCGGCGCGGGAGTCCTCGAGGAGGTAGGCCAGTTCCGGGGCCGTCAGGTGATAGCTCGCCGGTACCGGCGAGCAGCCCGCGTAGATGATGCCGACATGCGCGAGGACCGTCTCCGCCGAGTTACGTGCGAACACCGCGACCCGTCGATCGGGGCCGACGACGTTCTCGCGCAGCGCGTTCGCGACCCGGTTCACGACCGATTCGACGTCGGACCACGACCACTCGGCGCGGCTGTCGCGCAGCGCAACCTCGTCGGGTGCGGCGAGCGCGCGCTCGCGGTGCAGGGTAGCCACGGCGGCCTCCTTCGAACGATCTACTGCGAGTGTCGAAGACAGGCTATGCGGCAGGCCCTCAGCGCAGCGCCGGGGGATTGTCCAGGCTGCGCGCCGAGTAGGTGTCGCACGCGCTCACCTTGCCCGTGTCGTGGCCGGCCAGGAACCAGGCCTGGCGTTGGTCCGACGACCCGTGGGTCCAGCCCTCTGGGTTCACCCTCGCGCCCGCCGACCGCTGGATCCGGTCGTCGCCCACCGCCGACGCGGCTGACAGGGCGTCGCGGATGTCGCTGTCCGAAAGCGGCTTCAGGAAAGGCTGGGGCGCGTTCGGGCCGGGCTGGGTGGACGCGTAGTGCGCCCAGATGCCCGCGTAGCAGTCGGCTTGCAGTTCCGTGCGCACGGCCTGCGACGTCGCACCGCGTGGATCCTGCTGTGCCCGTCCGATGTCGCCGAGCTGGTTCTGGATGTGGTGGCCGAACTCGTGGGCCACCACGTACTCCTGCGCGAGCGGACCGGCATTGGCGCCGAACTGGTCGACGAGGAGCTGGAAGAAGCTGGTGTCGAAGTAGGCCGTGGAGTCGGCCGGGCAATAGAAGGGGCCCACATCGCTGGTCGCGTTGCCGCAGCCGGTACGGATCGCACCGGCGAACAGGACGACCTCCGGCGCAACGTAATTCACCCCGGCCTGCGCCGGCAGCTGGGTACCCCACACCGCGTCGAGGCTCTCGGCGGTGCCCGCCACGCGGCAGTCGACGTCACGGTTCGCGTCGGTGCCGAACTCGCAGTCCTCGAGGGCCGCGCCACTGACCGCGCTGGTGCCGGAGTCCAGGGGCGTCCCGGTCGCGCCGCTGAGACCGCCGAGAATCGAGCCCGGGTCGCCGCCGAGCAGGAGCGCCAGGACCAGCACGATCAGGCCTCCGGCGCCGCCGCCGAGAACGAACTTGCCACCGCGCCCGCCGCCTCCGCCTCCGCCGACGGAGACGCGTCCGGCATTGATGCGGACATCGTCGTTGAACGTCATTGCGCTTGCTCCCTGTCCGAAACGCCTGTGCTGGTCGTTACAGCTTTCCAGTAATCCGGCATGCGTTTGGCGATAACGCGAGGTGCCTCCGTAGGATCGCACCAGACAGGACACCGTGTTGGAAGCACGGATCGACAACTGTGCTGGAAGTTTGTGAAAGGAATCCCGTGCTGCGCACCCACCTGGCCGGCTCGCTACGACCCGAGCACGCTGAGCAGACCGTCACCCTCACCGGTTGGGTGGCGCGGCGGCGCGATCACGGCGGGGTGATCTTCATCGACCTGCGCGACGCGTCGGGTGTGTCCCAGGTCGTGTTCCGCGCGGGCGACGTGCTCGAGCAGGCGCACCGACTGCGCGCCGAGTACTGCGTCAAGGTCACCGGCACCGTCGAGGTGCGCCCCGAGGGCAACCAGAACTTCGAGATCCCCACCGGTGCGATCGAGGTCAACGCGACCGAGCTCGAGGTGCTCAACGAGAGTGCCCCGCTGCCGTTCCAGCTCGACGACCAGGCCGGCGAGGAAGCGCGCCTGAAGTACCGCTACCTCGACCTGCGCCGCGAGGGCCCGGGCCACGCGATCCGACTGCGCTCCAAGGCCAATGCCGCGGCGCGCTCGGTGCTGGCGCACCACGAGTTCGTCGAGGTCGAGACCCCGACCCTGACCCGATCGACGCCTGAGGGCGCCCGCGACTTCCTGGTGCCCGCGCGCCTGCAGCCGGGCAGCTTCTACGCGCTGCCGCAGAGCCCGCAGCTGTTCAAGCAGCTGCTCATGGTCGGCGGCATCGAGCGCTACTACCAGATCGCGCGCTGCTACCGCGACGAGGATTTCCGCGCCGACCGCCAGCCCGAGTTCACGCAGCTCGACATCGAGATGAGCTTCGTGACGCAGGACGACGTCATGCTGCTCGCCGAGGAGATCCTCCACTCGGTGTGGAAGCTGATCGGGCACGAGATCACCACGCCGATCGATCGGATGACGTACGCGGAGGCGATGCGCCGCTTCGGTTCCGACAAGCCCGACCTGCGCTTCGACATCGAACTCGTCGAGTGCATGGACTTCTTCAAGGACACCACGTTCCGCGTCTTCCAGGCCGAATACGTCGGTGCTGTCGTCATGCCGGGCGGTGCGAGCCAGCCCCGCAAGCAGCTCGACGCGTGGCAGGAATGGGCCAAGCAGCGCGGCGCCAAGGGCCTCGCCTACGTCCTCGTCGGCGAGGACGGCACGCTCGGTGGCCCGGTCGCGAAGAACCTCACCGATGCGGAGCGCGAGGGCCTCGCCGCGCACGTCGGCGCGAAGCCGGGCGACTGCATCTTCTTCGCGGCCGGCGCGACGAAGCCGATGCGCGCGCTGCTCGGCGCGGCCCGCGGCGAGATCGCCCGCAAGCAGAACCTGATCGACCCCGACGCCTGGGCGTTCGTGTGGGTCGTCGACGCCCCGATGTTCGAGCCCACCGCCGACGCGACCGCCAGCGGTGACGTGGCCCTCGGCTACAGCGCCTGGACCGCCGTGCACCACGCGTTCACCTCGCCCAAGCCGGAGTCGATGGACACGTTCGACACCGACCCGGGTTCGGCCCTGGCCTACGCCTACGACATCGTCTGCAACGGCAACGAGATCGGCGGCGGCAGCATCCGTATCCACCGCAAGGACATCCAGGAACGTGTCTTCAAGGTGATGGGCATCTCGCACGAGGAGGCCGAGGAGAAGTTCGGCTTCCTGCTCGACGCCTTCGCGTTCGGCGCCCCGCCGCACGGCGGCATCGCGTTCGGCTGGGACCGCATCACCGCGCTCCTCGCGGGCGTCGACTCGATCCGTGAGGTCATCGCGTTCCCGAAGTCCGGCGGCGGCGTCGACCCGCTGACCGACGCGCCCGCCGCGATCACGGCGCTGCAGCGCAAGGAGTCGGGCATCGACTTCAAGCCGGAGCCGCCCGCTGCGGACGACAAGTAACGCCGAGATGGAGCCCCGCGTCACGCACGATGTGGCGCGGGGCTTCGTCGTCCGATCGTTCTCGGCCGACACACGGAAAACCGACCGTAACCGACCTGCAACCCTGCATTCGCCCAGGTCGTCGAGATCTGGGCGGCGGGGCGGGGGATGAATGCCGGGCCGTGAGCGGTGCGGCCGGGTAGGTTGGTGATCGATGACCGCAATATTGGCGGAACCCCTCTCCGAGGTAGTTGCCGCAGCCGAGAAGTTGCTCACTCGTCGGACCGGGGCACCGGTCCGACTCGTCGACCCCGTCGATCTCGGGGGGAGCGGCCGCACCGTCGTCCTTCGCGTCCGGGTCGCCGAGAATCCGTTCTCGCTGCCGCGGACGCTGGTGATCAAGCAGGTCCGCGAGACGTCGCGCAAGGCCGACCCGCGGCGCATCGAGTTCGAGGGCCTGGTGGACAGCACCACAGTCGACGTCGCTTTTCTCCGTGAGGCCGTCTCCTACCAGTTCGCGACCGCACTCGCGACCGAGAGTCGTCCGGGCGCCGAACTGTTGGCCTACGACTTCGAGACCCGACTGCTGGTCCTCGGTGACCTCGGTGACTCCACGCCGTTCGCCACGCTGCTCAAGAACGCCGATCCGGACACCGTCACGAATTCGCTGATGGCGATGGCGCAGGCACTCGGGCGGATGCATGCCGCGACCGTCGGACGTGAGGAGGACTTCACCGCGCTTCTGCGGCGTGCCGAGGTGGCACACTGCGGCGACGTGGTCGCCGACCAGGCGGCCGCCTCGCTCGAGGCGGTGCCGGGGCTGCTCGCCGAGCACCTCGACATCGACGTACCGCCGGAGGTGCTCGCCATCGCGGCGCGCGCCGGCAAACTCTTCGGCGGCGGTCGGTTCCGCGCCTTCAGCCCGTCCGATCTGTGCCCGGACAACATCATCGTCAACGACGAGGGTGTCCGGTTCCTCGACTACGAGTGGGGCGGTTTCCGGGACGCGACACTCGATCTCGCGTACGCACTGGTGTCGTTCCCGGCGTGCCTGTGCAGCATCGACCTGTCGTACGAGCGCGCCAGCGCGATGACCGAGGCGTGGCGGGCCGAGGTGGTCGGGATGTGGCCGGTGCTCGCGGACGACGATTTCCTCACCGAACGGGTGATCGACGCGCAGCTCGTGTGGGTGTGGCTCAGCACCTTCCTGTTCCTGCCCGAGGACTACACACGGATCGCCGCGGTGCGCGGACACCAGCTGTCGGCGCCCCGGACCGAGGCTCTCGCGTCGCGGTGGGAGGGTCTGGCCCGGTTCGCGGAGCGATCCGGAAATGTCGCGATCGCCGAGCATGCGGCGCTGGTGTCGGAGCGCCTGCGCGAGCGTCTGGGCTGACGCCACTCAGTCCCGGTCGGACCCGGCGGCGCCCGCCAGCAGCAGTTCGAGTGCCCGGCGCAGGTTTGCGCGCGCAGCGCGCTCCATGATCGGGACGTCGTCGTCCGGGGGAGCAGCGGCCGCGCCGTCGCCGCCCATCAATCTGCTGGACAGTGGGTAGCGGTCGGCGAAGTCCGGTGCCGCCGCGGCCAGCGCATCCATCCTGTCGGCCCACCACTGCTCGTCGCCCTCGCCGGTCACCGACGGTGCCCGGCGGGCGTCGACGACGGTGCGGGCGGCGGCCGCCGCGAGCGAGAACGCGGACGACGCGATCGCTGTCACGTCGGCGTGGTGGAGTCCGCTCGGCAGCAGGGTTCCGAGAAGCGACTCGAACGCGTCCTGTTGGTGTGGGCCCAGCACCGGACGTGCGTGTGCGAGGTCGAGCATCCAGGGGTGCTCGACGTACAGCTCGAGCAGATACTCGGCCCACTCCGTCACCGATATCGGTCGGGTCGCCGCGAAGCCGGCGTAGGCCCGGTCGTACATGAGGTCGAGCAACTCGGCCTTCCCGCCGACGTAGGTGTAGAGCGCCATCGCAGTGCACCCGAGGCGATCTCCGATCGCGCGCAGGGGGACGGACGCGTCGCCGCGTTCATCGGCGATCGCCGTGGCTGCCGCGACGATCGAGTCGAGTGTGAGTCCCGAGCCGGCGTCGGATCGAGCGGTGGGGGGTTCCCACAGCAGCGACAGTGTCCGTTCGGCACTCCAGTGTCCGGTCGTCGGCTCCACACCGAGTCTCCTATACGTCGTATAGATGCAGTTCAGGCCAACTATACGAGGTAAAGCACCCGGCTGCTGGCAAGTTCGTGCGGGGGTGACGGCTGCCCTCGCCGGCCGTCCGGTGGTGTGGGGATCGGCACAGTGACCTTGATACCCCAGGGGGTATTATTGGTGAATCCTGAACCCACCGCGAGGAGATCCAACGTGTGTTACGCCGTCACCTGCCGGACCTGCAACAAGACCACCTGGGGAGGCTGCGGCCAGCACGTCGACAGCGTCATGCGCACGGTGCCGGCCGCTCAACGCTGCAAGTGCGAGCAGCCGGCCAGGCCAGGGTTCTTCAAGTCACTGTTCGGGCGCTGACCGCGAGGTGAGCGTGGTCGCCGGTCGTCGGTGTCGGCTAGTAGCGTCGAGGCGTGACTGATTTCTTCGGCGACACCGACACCGCGGGTGACGGGGCGGGTCTGTTCGAGGCTCCGGCGGCCGAGCCCGAACCGGAGTCGCGGCCGCTGACCTCGGTGCCGCCGCGGCCCGTGTCGCCGAGTCCGGGGGCACCCCTCGCGGTGCGGATGCGCCCCGCGACCCTCGCCGAGGTCGTCGGCCAGCAGCACCTGCTCGGGCCGGGTGCGCCGCTGCGTCGACTCGTGGAGGGTTCCGGCGCGTCGTCGGTCTTGCTCTACGGGCCGCCCGGCACCGGCAAGACCACGCTCGCATCGCTGATCTCCGGCGCGACGGGCCGAAAGTTCGAGGCGCTGTCCGCGCTCTCCGCGGGCGTCAAGGAGGTGCGCGGCGTCATCGAACTCGCGCGGCGCCGCCTGCTGCAGGGTGAGCAGACGGTGCTGTTCATCGACGAGGTCCACCGCTTCTCCAAGACGCAGCAGGATGCCCTGCTCGCGGCCGTGGAGAACCGGATCGTGCTGCTGGTGGCCGCGACCACCGAGAATCCGTCGTTCTCGGTGGTGTCTCCACTGCTGTCGCGCTCGCTGGTACTGCAACTGCAGTCGTTGACCGCCGACGACATCCGTGTCGTCATCGAGCGCGCCCGCGCCGACGAGCGCGGTCTCGGCGGGTCGGTCGACCTCACCGACGACGCACTCGAGCATCTCGTCCGGCTCGCCGCGGGCGATGCGCGGCGGGCGCTGACGGCGTTGGAGGCCGCCGCGGGCACCGCACTCGACCGCACCGACGCTCGCCCCGCGACGGTGGACCTCGAGACGGTCGAGTCCAGCGTCGACAAGGCCGCCGTCCGCTACGACCGTGACGGCGACCAGCACTACGACGTCATCAGTGCGTTCATCAAGTCGATCCGCGGATCCGATGTCGATGCCGCGCTGCATTACCTCGCGCGGATGATCACGGCGGGGGAGGACCCGCGGTTCATCGCCCGCCGCCTCGTCGTGCACGCCAGCGAGGACATCGGCATGGCCGACCCGACCGCGCTGCAGACCGCGACGGCGGCGGCGCAGGCAGTGCAGCTGATCGGCATGCCGGAGGCGCGGCTCGCCCTCGCGCAGGCCACCATCCACCTCGCAACCGCGCCGAAGTCCGGTGCGGTCATCGCTGCGCTGGGTGCTGCGATGGCCGATGTCGCGGCCGGTAAGTCGGGCCTCGTCCCGCCGCATCTGCGGGACGGCCACTACGCCGGAGCGGCGCAACTCGGCAACGCCGTCGGCTACAAGTACCCGCACGACCACCCGGACGGGGTCCTGCCCCAGCAGTACCCACCGGACGAGCTGGTCGGCGTCGACTACTACGAACCGACCACCCACGGCGCCGAGCGTGAGATCGCCGGGCGGGTCGGCAAGCTCCGCAGGATCGTGCGGGGCCGCTGAGTCGGGTCGTGTCGTCGGCGAGACCGTGGTCCGATGCGTGGCGCTCGTCACTGCGGCGGCGGGATCCGGCGGAGCGTCACGTGCACCGAATAATCGATTGGTCCCGGGGCGTTAAGCTTGCCAATGGCCGATTCGCATCTCGGAGGCGACGTCGGCTGCCGAACACAGTGATACTCGACGGACATACGTAAGGACGAACACAGGTGCAGACCCACGAGATCCGTAGGCGCTTCCTCGACCATTTCGTCAAGGCGGGCCACACCGAGGTGCCCAGCGCCTCGCTGATCTTCGACGATCCGAACCTGCTGTTCGTCAACGCGGGCATGGTGCAGTTCAAGCCGTTCTTCCTCGGCCAGCAGACGCCGCCCTACGACACCGCGACCAGCGTGCAGAAGTGCGTGCGTACCGGTGACATCGAGAACGTCGGCGTCACCACCCGGCACAACACGTTCTTCCAGATGGCCGGCAACTTCAGCTTCGGCGACTACTTCAAGCGCGGTGCGATCAAGCACGCGTGGGCGCTGCTGACGAACAGTGTCGAGGACGGCGGCTACGGCTTCGATCCCGAGCGGCTGTGGGTCACCGTCTATCTCGACGACGACGAGGCCCGCGACATCTGGAAGGAAGAAGCCGGCATCCCGGACGAGCGCATCCAGCGCCGCGGCATGGCCGACAATTACTGGTCGATGGGTGTGCCCGGCCCGTGCGGTCCGTGCTCGGAGATCTACTACGACCGCGGCCCGGAGTTCGGCGCCGAGGGCGGCCCCGAGGCCGACGAGGATCGCTACCTCGAGATCTGGAACCTCGTGTTCATGCAGAACGAGCGCGGCGAGGGCACCGGCAAGGACAGCTTCGAGATCCTCGGCCCGCTGCCCAAGCAGAACATCGACACCGGCATGGGCGTGGAGCGTGTCGCGTTCCTGCTGCAGGGCGTCGACAACGTGTACGAGACCGACCTGGTCCGACCCGTGATCACCAAGGCCGAGGAGCTCTCCGGCCGCACGTACGGCGCCGACGGCCCGGACGGGTCCGCTGCCGATACACGGTTCAGGGTCATCGCCGACCACGCGCGCACCGCCGTGATGCTGATCGCCGACGGCGTCAACCCGGGCAACGAGGGCCGCGGCTACGTGCTGCGTCGCCTGCTGCGCCGCATCATCCGCTCGGCCAAGCTTCTCGGCGCGGACAAGCCCAGCATGCGCGAGTTCGTGACCGTCGTCCGCGACACGATGTCGCCGTCGTATCCGGAACTGACCACCGACTTCGATCGCATCGTCGGCGTCGCGGTGGGCGAGGAGACGGCCTTCCTGCGTACCATCGCGGCCGGTTCGAAGATGTTCGAGGCGGAGGCCGACGAGGTCAAGGCCGCAGGCAAGAAGGTCTTCGGTGGCAACGAGGCGTTCGTGCTGCACGACACCTACGGCTTCCCGATCGACCTCACCCTCGAGATGGCAGCCGAGGCCGGACTGAGCGTCGACGAGGACGGCTTCCGCTCGCTCATGGCCGAGCAGCGCAAGCGTGCCAAGGACGACGCGCAGGCCCGCAAGCACGCGCACGCCGACCTGACGGTCTACAAGGAGTTCGTCGACCGTGGACCCACCGAGTTCACCGGCTTCAACGAGCTGGTGTCCGAGGCGCACGTGCTGGCGCTGATCTCGAACGGTGTCCGGGTGCCCACCGCGACGGCCGGGCAGGACGTCGAGGTCATCCTCGACCGCAGCCCGCTGTACGCGGAGGCCGGCGGCCAGATCGCCGACCTCGGCACCATCACCGCCGCGGGCCTGCGGGTGCAGGTCAACGACGTGCAGAAGATCGCCAAGAAGGTGTGGGTCCACAAGGTCACCGTCAAGGAAGGCCAGATCACCGAGGGTGACGTCGTCCTCGCACAGGTCGACGCCGAATGGCGCAAGGGCGCCACGCAGGGCCACTCGGGCACCCACATGGTGCACGCCGCGCTGCGACAGGTGCTGGGCCCCAACGCCGTTCAGGCCGGCTCGCTCAACAAGCCGGGCTACCTGCGCTTCGACTTCAACTGGCAGGGCCAGCTGTCGGAGTCGCAGAAGCAGGAGATCGAGGTCGTCACCAACGAGGCCGTTGCCGCCAACCACGCGGTCAACACTTTCGTCACCGATCTGGACAAGGCGAAGCAGATGGGCGCGATGGCCCTCTTCGGCGAGAACTACGGCGACGAGGTCCGGGTCGTCGAGATCGGCGGACCGTTCTCGATGGAACTGTGCGGCGGCACGCACGTGCAGACGTCGGCGCAGATCGGTCCGGTCACGCTGCTCGGCGAGTCCTCGGTCGGTTCCGGTGTGCGCCGCGTCGAGGCGTTCGTCGGTCTCGACTCGTACCGCTACCTGGCCAAGGAGCGCGCACTCCTCGCCGGTGTCGCGTCGTCGCTCAAGGTGCCCTCGGAGGAGGTCCCGGCCCGCGTCGAGGCGCTCGTCGATCGTCTGAAGGCGGCCGAGAAGGAACTCGAGGCCACCAAGGCTGCCGCTGTCCTCGCGTCCGCCGGAACGTTCGTCGACAAGGCTCATCGTTTCGGCGAGGTGCTGCTGGTCGCCGAGCAGGCGCCCGACGGTGTCGCCGGCAACGACCTGCGCGGCCTCGTCACCGACATCCGGGGCCGCTTCGGCACCCAGCCGGCGGTTGTCGTGCTGCTCGGCAACGCCGACGGGAAGGTGCCGTTCGTCGTCGCCGCGACCAAGGCTGCCCAGGACCTCGGCATCAAGGCCGGCGAACTGGTGTCGAGCTTCGGCCCGCAGATCGGCGGCCGCGGCGGCGGCAAGGCCGACATGGCGCAGGGCTCCGGCTCCGACGTCTCCGGGATCCCCGCGGCCCTCGACGGCGTGCGCGGCCGGGTCGCCGAGCTGGCAGGAAACTCCTAGCGGTGCCCGCGGCCTCGTCGGGTCCCGACAAATCTGCCCTGTCGGGTCCTGATCGGCCCGGCGTCGACGACCCCGGCCGCGGCCGTCGGATCGCGATCGACGTCGGCAGTGTGCGGATCGGGGTGGCCTCGTGCGACCCCGACTGCATCCTCGCGACACCGGTCGAGACCGTTCCTCGCTCGAAGGATCGGGGCCCCGACGCGCCGGACATCCGGCGGATTGTCGCGCTTGTCGAGGAGTACGAGGCCGTCGAGGTTATCGTCGGTCTGCCGCAGACGCTGCGCGGGGAACGCGGGAAGGCCGCGGGCCTCGCGTCCGCCTTCGCGCAGAGGGTGCGCCGCCGCATCGATCCGATTCCCGTGCGGATGGCCGACGAGCGGCTGACGACGGTCACGGCGTCGCGTGCCCTCCGCGAGAGCGGGGTCAGCGCGAAGGGGCAGCGGCCGATGATCGATCAGGCCGCCGCTGTGGCGATCTTGCAGGGATGGTTGGACGAGCGGAGCAGAGCTGTGAACGAAACGGATCCGGACGGTAGCGGCCGACCCACGGAGGACGGCCTGTGAACGATCATCGGCAGCCGGGGCGTCCCGAGTTCGAGTCGGCTCCCGGCTACGACGATCACCACTACCCCGACGGCGATCAGAACGATCCCGGTCAGGGCTACTATTCCGACCCCGGCTACGACACGGCCGGCTACGGCACGGCCGGCGATTACGGGGACGGCACCGACGGCTACGACCCGCACCGCGGCTATCCGACCGGACAGGACTACGGGTACGAACCCGAGTTCGATCCGTACAACTACGACGACTCGTCCCGGCGGGCACTGCCGACCGCGGTCGGCGCACAACCGCAGAGCCGCGCCGAGATCCGGCGGGAACGGGCGGCGGCGCGGCGCAAGCGTCGGGGCCGGGTCATCGGGGTCCTCGCCGGCGCTGTGCTGCTCGGCGGCATGGGCGCGGCCGCCGTCGCGGTCTACGACCAGGTCAACGGCAGCGATTACGCCGACTACGCCGGACCGGCGGGACCCGAGGTGGTCGTGCAGGTTCACTCCGGCGACACCGCCGACCAGATCGCGCGCGCGATGGCCGACAAGGACGTGGTCGCGAGCCCGTCGGCGTTCTACCGGGCCGCGCTGCGCAACGACGCAATGAGCTCCGTGCAACCGGGCTTCTATGCGGTCGCCACGAAGATCTCGGGCACCGACGCGGTGGCCGCGCTGGTGTCGCCGTCCGCACGCGTCGGTCAGACGGTGATCTCGGAGGGGCGCCAGCTCCACGACACCCGCGACGTGCAGACCGGTGCCGTGAAGAAGGGCATCTACACGCTGATCTCGGAGGCCAGCTGCGTCGGCTCGACCGAGGCACGGAAGTGCATCAGCTACGACGACCTCAACACGGCCGGGGCGAGCTCGGATCTGGCGGCTCTGGGCGTCCCGGACTGGGCACGCACACAGGTGGCGAACGTCCCGGACCGGGATCGCCAGCTCGAGGGACTGATCGCCGCCGGCAGCTGGGACTTCGATCCCACCGAGTCGCCCGTCGAGATTCTCGAGCACCTGGTCAGCTCGAGCGCGGAGAGCTACGAGGCCACAGGCATCAGGACTGCCGGTGGCAATGTCGGCCTCGACCCGTATCAGATGCTGATCGTGGCGTCGCTCGTCGAACGCGAGGCGCTGCCCGCGGACTTCGACAAGGTCGCCCGCGTCGTGGTGAACCGGCTCGCGGTGAACCAGCCGCTGCAGTTCGACTCCACCGTGAACTACGCGCTCGACGAGACCGAGGTCGCCACGACCGACGCCGACCGTGCCCGTGTCACGCCGTGGAACACGTACGCCAGCCCGGGTCTGCCGGCCACACCCATCTCGTCGCCGAGCATCAACGCGCTTCGTGCGGTGGAGAATCCGGCTCCCGGTGACTACCTGTACTTCGTGACGATCGACAAGAAGGGCACCACGCTGTTCACCCGGAGTTACGACGAGCACCTCGCGAACATCGGGTTGGCGCAGCAGAGTGGCATCCTCGACAGTGGAAGGTGATCGCAGTGGCCGCGCGTAAGGCCGCCGTCCTCGGCAGTCCGATCTCGCACTCGAAGTCCCCGGACCTGCACCTGGCCGCGTATCACGCGCTGGGGCTGACGGACTGGACGTACGATCGCATCGAGTGCACCGGTGAGCAGTTGCCCGGTCTCGTCGCGGGCCTGGGCCCGGAGTGGGTCGGACTGTCGGTGACGATGCCCGGCAAGGTCGCCGCCCTCGAGTTCGCGACCGAACGCACCGAGCGGGCGATCACGATCGGCTCGGCCAACACCCTTGTCCGCATCGACGGCGGCTGGCGCGCCGACTGCACCGACGTAGACGGTGTCCGCGGTGCCCTCGTCGAGGGTGGCATCGGAGACCTGGCCGGCTCGTCCGCGGTCGTCGTCGGCGCCGGCGGCACCGCGCGTCCCGCCCTCGTCGCACTGGCCGACCTGGGGGTGCGCTCGGTGACCGTCGTCGCGCGGGACGTCGAGCGGGCCCGCGCGACCCTCGACTGTGCCGAGGCCGTCGGGCTCGGCGTGCGGCACCTGACGTTCGACGACGGCGCACTGGCCGATCGGTGCGCCGAGTCGGCTGTGCTCGTGAGCACCGTTCCTGCGGCGGCCGCCGGACCGTTCGCCGAGGCGATCGGGCGGGCCCCGTTCGTGCTCGACGCGATCTACGACCCGTGGCCCACCCCGCTCGCGGACGCTGTCGAGCGCGCCGGCGGCACAGTGGTCGGCGGTCTGGCGATGCTGCTCAACCAGGCCTACGGGCAGGTCGAGCAGTTCACCGGCAGGCCCGCGCCCCGCGAGGCGATGGCGGCGGCACTGCCGCGCTGAGCCCGCGCCGGTCGTGCGCGGTTTCTCCACAGCCGACCGCGTATCCACAGACCTGTTCGCGGCCCCCGATTCCCGCCGCCGGGTGTCTCGGCGACGCCGCATGCTCTCGAGATGTGGTGGATCGGTGTGGTGGGCATTGCGGTGGGTGCGGTCGCGGGTGCGGGAGCCGGACGTGTCGTGGCACGGTTCGCGCCGGAGTGCCCGGTCGCGCCGGGATGGTGTGAGGGTGCGTGCGCACTCGCCTTCGGTGCGGTCGCACTGCGGTGTGGGCTGGCTCCCGCGCTGGTGCCGGCGCTGCTGTTCGTGTGGTGGACGGTCACGGCCGCGGTCGTCGATCTGCGGGTTCGCCGTCTCCCCAACCTCCTGACGCTGCCCGGTGCGGCGGCAATCGTGGGCTTCGCGGCCGCCACGGGGCAGTGGCGGCCGGCGGTCGTCGGCGGTCTGATGCTGTCGGGGCTGTACCTGCTCGTACACCTGTCCGCGCCCGCGGCGATGGGTGCGGGGGATGTCAAACTGGCGATCGGTCTGGGCGCCGCGGCGAGCCTGGGAGGGGCCCAGACGTGGCTCGTGGCCGCAGCGCTCGCGCCCGTCCTCACCGCCGTGGCGGGGGTGTTGCGGGGGAGAGCAGGCGGCGTCATCGCCCACGGGCCGTCGATGTGCGCGGCGACGGCGTTGGCGATGTGGCCGGTGTGACGGGAGCGGCAGACGGCCCGCTGTCGTACCGACGGCCGTACTCGTGGAAAGATGCTGGATGTGTTGCGCTGGATAACTGCTGGAGAGTCCCATGGTCCCGCCCTCGTTGCCATGCTCGAGGGGATGGTTGCCGGCGTCGAGGTGACGTCCGACGACATCGCGGCGCAGCTTGCGCGCCGTCGCCTCGGCTACGGCCGCGGTGCCCGCATGAAGTTCGAGGCCGACAAGGTCACGATCATCGGTGGCGTGCGGCACGGTCGCACCCTCGGCGGTCCGATCGCGGTCGAGGTGGGTAACACCGAGTGGCCCAAGTGGGAGACGATCATGTCCGCCGACCCGGTGGACGAGGTGGAACTCGCCGGTCAGGCCCGCAACGCTCCACTGACCCGTCCGCGCCCCGGCCACGCCGACTACTCGGGCATGCTCAAGTACGGCTTCGACGACGCCCGTCCCGTCCTCGAGCGCGCCAGTGCCCGGGAGACCGCGGCCCGCGTCGCGGCGGGCACCGTGGCCCGCCAGTTCCTGCGTCAGCTGTTCGGCGTCGAGGTGGTCTCGCACGTCATCTCGATCGGCGCGTCCGAGCCCTACGTCGGCCCCGGTCCTGGCGCCGACGCGCTCGATGCCATCGATGCCAGCCCCGTGCGTGCTTTCGGGGAAGCAGCAGAAACGTCCATGATCGCCGAGATCGAGGCCGCCAAGAAGGACGGCGACACCCTCGGCGGCGTCGTCGAGGTGATCGTCCACGGTCTGCCGGTCGGCCTCGGCTCGTTCATCAGCGGCGCCGACCGTCTCGACTCCAAGCTCGCCGCCGCCCTCATGGGCATCCAGGCGATCAAGGGCGTCGAGGTCGGCGACGGATTCGAGACCGCTCGCCGCCGCGGCAGCGCCGCGCACGACGAGATGCGTCCCGGCCCCGACGGCGTCCTGCGGTCGACCAACCGCGCCGGCGGCCTCGAGGGCGGCATGACCAACGGTGAGGCGCTGCGAGTGCGCGCCGCGATGAAGCCGATCTCCACCGTCCCGCGGGCGCTGTCGACGGTCGACATGTCGACCGGTGAGGAGGCCGTCGCGATCCACCAGCGTTCGGACGTGTGCGCGGTTCCGGCCGCGGGTGTCGTGGCCGAGGCGATGGTCGCGCTCGTGGTGGCCCAGGCCGCGCTCGACAAGTTCGGCGGCGATTCCCTCGAGGAGACCCGTTCGAACTATCAGCGTTACGTCGACGGCATCGCGGCCCGTCTGTCGCGGTGACGCGATGACGCCGCGCGCCGTCCTCATCGGGCCGCCGGGCGCCGGGAAGTCGACCATCGGCCGCCGCCTCGCGCAGGCGCTCGATCTGGAGTTGCTCGACACGGACGCCGAGATCGAGCGTGAGACCGGCCGTACCATCCCGGAGATCTTCGAGGTGGACGGGGAACCGTTCTTCCGGGAGATCGAGGAACGTGTGGTCGGGGAGGCGCTCGAGTCGCACGACGGGATCCTGTCCCTGGGCGGTGGCGCGATCCTGTCCGAACTCACCCGTACCCGATTGGCGGGGCATACCGTGGTGTACCTGGAGATCAGTGTCGCGGAGGGGCTCAAGCGAACCGGGGCGAACACGGGGCGACCGCTGCTTGCCGGCGCCGACCCCAAGTCCAAGTACCACGCCCTGATGCGTCGCCGTCGGCCGCTGTACCGCCAGGTGGCGACCATTCGGGTCCGCACCGACAGCCGAAGTCCCAGCCGGGTGGTCCAGCAGTTGGTGACCAAGTTGACCGGTGGGGCCGCCGCAGGCGACCCGGCACGAGACGACACAGCACGATACGACACAGAAGCGGAGCAGTAGAGAAGTGACCGAACCGGTACGCGTCGAGGTGGCCACTGCCGATCCCTACCCGGTGATCATCGGGCGAGGTCTGCTCGGCGAGCTCGTCGAGGAACTCGAGGGCACCCGCACGGTGGCCATCTTCCATCAGCCGCCGCTCGCGGAGACCGCGGAGGCAGTGCGTGCGGCTCTGGCGGAGAAGGGAATCGACGCCCACCGCATCGAGATTCCCGACGCCGAGGACGGCAAGGATCTCGCGGTCGCGGGATTCTGCTGGGAGGTGCTCGGTCGCATCGGGCTCACGCGCAGCGACGCCGTGGTCAGCCTCGGCGGCGGTGCCGCAACGGATCTCGCGGGCTTCGTGGCCGCGACGTGGATGCGTGGCGTGCGGATCGTGCACGTCCCGACGACGCTGCTGGCGATGGTCGACGCCGCGGTCGGCGGCAAGACCGGCATCAACACCGAGGCCGGCAAGAACCTGGTGGGCGCGTTCCACGAGCCGTCGGCGGTCCTGATCGACCTCGCGACGCTCGAGACCGTGCCGCACAACGAGATCGTCGCGGGCATGGCGGAGGTCATCAAGACCGGCTTCATCGCCGACCCGGTGATCCTCGACCTCATCGAGGCCGACCCTGCCGCGGCGCTGGATCCCACGGGCACGGTGCTGCCCGAGCTGATCCGCCGCTCGGTCGAGGTCAAGGCCAAGGTCGTCGCCGCCGACCTGCGCGAGTCGAGCCTGCGCGAGATTCTCAACTACGGACACACCCTCGGCCACGCGATCGAGCGCCGTGAGCGCTACCGCTGGCGTCACGGCGCCGCCGTGTCCGTCGGCCTCGTGTACGCCGCCGAACTCGGCCGCCTCGCGGGCCGCCTCGACGACGCCACCGCGGACCGGCACCGGTCGATCCTCGAGCTGGTCGGCCTGCCCACCACGTACGACGGCGACGCCTTCCCCCAACTGCTCGAGGGCATGCAGACCGACAAGAAGAACCGCGCCGGTCTGCTCCGCTTCGTGGTGCTCGACGGACTGGCCAAGCCGGGCCGGCTCGAGGGTCCGGATCCGTCGCTGCTCGTCGCCGCCTACGGTGCGATCGCGCGGGACGCGAGCCCCAGTGGCGGGACGGTGCTGCTGTGAGGGTTCAGGTCGTCAACGGTCCCAACCTGGGGCGTCTCGGCAAGCGTCAGCCGGAGGTCTACGGCTCCACCACGCACGACGACCTGGTCGCGCTGTGCCAGCGGACCGCGAAGGAACTCGGGATCGAGGTCGTCGTCCGGCAGTCCGACAGCGAGGGTGAACTACTGGGCTGGATCCACGACGCCGCCGATGCCGGCGACCCGGTGATCCTGAACGCCGGGGGACTGACTCACACGTCGGTCGTCCTGCGCGATGCGTGCGCCGAGCTCACGGCCGGCCTGGTGGAACTGCACATCTCGAATGTTCACGCGCGGGAGGAGTTCCGCCACCACTCGTACCTCAGCGGCGTCGCGACCGGGTCGATCGTCGGTCTGGGTGTCGCGGGCTACGCGTTGGCGCTCCGGTTCCTGGCCGAACGGGGCTGACGCTCGCCAGACGCCACGGGAGTCGGTCGACCGGGCACGACAGAACGGGCCGGGGCGGATGATCCGCCCCGGCCCGTTCGTCTCTCAGTGCGACTGTCGGTGGTCTATGTGTCGGCTCGGTGCGCCCCACCGGGCCGGCCGTCCGGATCGACCGGCGCGAAGACCTCGGTATCGGTGTTGTCGGCCGGCACCGAGCCGTGGCCGGCCCCGTCGCCAGGGTGATCGGCGGCGCCGTCGCCGTAGTCGTAGCCGGTCTCGGTGCCGTGCTCGTACGACCACTCACTGCCGGCATAGTTCTCCGCGGCCGCCTCCTCGACGTCGACATCGGCGTCGTCCGCGTACGGCACCGCGCCGGACGCGGCGGTGCCGCCGGTCCGGGCTTCGCGTCCGACCAGGAACCGGCCGAGGGCGACACCGATGGTCGCGGGAATGAAGATCAGCAGGATCGTGAACGCCGCTCCCGAGGTGACCTCGAAGAACAGCGAGCCGTTGGTGACCGCGATGTCGAAGATCGTTCCGACGATCCAGGACGCGGCTCCGGCGAGGACGCCGGCGATGACGGCGGCCTTGAGCCACATCATCGTCAGGTCCGTGGACTGGTCCGGATCGGGATGGGCGCGACGGTCACGGATGCCGTCGAGTGCGCCCCACAGGAACGCCGCGAGGATCACGAGGATCAACGAGAACCACCTCAGGACGCCGCCCTGCTGGGGCCACTGCGTCACCGCGGCTCCCAGGAAAGTGCGCACCACGACGTGTACCAATGCCAGACCGAGACCGCGTACGACCCACCCATTCATGTGACACAGCGTAACCAGCAGGATTCGGCGCGTGTGCCCTAACCCACACAAACGCCCCGAAGAGGTGTCGGCCACGTCCACGGTGCCCGGGCCGGCAGGTAGTTGCAGGGTAGTTTCGGAGGCATGTCGATCCACCAGGTGACCGCCTCGACCGCAGCGCGCCGCGACCGTCTCCGTGTACTCCTGCGGGAGCGCAGCCTCGATGCGCTGCTGGTGACGGACCTGCTCAACATTCGCTACCTGACCGGATTCACCGGCTCCAACGCAGCGTTGCTCGTGACCGCGGCCGACGAGCCGGGGACGGAGGACCGGACGGTCATCTGCACCGACGGCCGGTACCTGGTGCAGGTTGCCGAGCAGGTGCCGGACTTGCGGGCCGAAATCGCCCGCGCGAGTGCGCCGCGGCTGCTCGAGCTCGCGGTCGCGTCGGGTGCGGGCACGCTCGGCTTCGAGAGTCACGTGGTGACGTTCGATCAACACGGCGCCTGGGTCGAGGCCGCGCCGGAGATCGCTCTCACCCGTGCCCCGCGCCTGGTGGAGCAGCTACGAACCGTCAAGGACGAGGGGGAGATCGAGCTCCTGCGTCGGGCGTGCGCGGCGGCCGACGACGCGCTCGCGGCGTTGATCGAGCATGGGGGACTGCGTCCGGGCCGCACCGAACGCGAAGTGGGGCGCGAACTCGAATCACTGATGCTCGACCACGGTGCGGACGGCATCTCCTTCGAGACGATCGTCGCCGCCGGCCCGAATTCGGCGATCCCGCACCATCGACCCACCGACGCCGTCCTGCGGTCCGGCGACCTCGTGAAGCTGGACTTCGGTGCGCAGATCGGCGGCTACCACTCCGACATGACCAGGACATACGTGCTGGAGAAGGTCTCGCAGTGGCAGCGGGACCTCTACGACCTGGTGCGGGAGGCCCAGGCGGCCGGTCGGGCGGCGCTCGCACCGGGAGTGGAGGTCGGCGCGGTGGACGCCGCGGCCCGCTCGGTGATCGAGAACGCCGGCTACGGCGACCTGTTCCTGCACGGACTCGGCCACGGCGTCGGCCTCGAGATCCACGAAGCGCCCGGGATCGGCAAGCTCGGCACCGGTACACTGCTACGCGGTGCGGTGGTGACCGTCGAGCCGGGTGTGTACTTCTCCGGGCGCGGTGGCGTCAGGATCGAGGACACGCTCGTCGTTCGCGAGCAGGAGCCGGAACTCCTCACTCTCACCAGCAAAGATCTCTCAATCGTCTGAAGGAGACGCGAAACCAAGTGGCAGATACCAGTGATTTCAAGAACGGACTCGTGCTGAAGATCGAGGGTCAGCTGTGGCAGATCCTCGAATTCCAGCACGTCAAGCCCGGTAAGGGTCCGGCCTTCGTTCGCACGAAGATCAAGAACGTGCTCTCCGGCAAGACCGTCGACAAGACCTGGAACGCCGGCGTCAAGGTCGAGACCGCCACGGTCGACCGTCGCGACATGACCTACCTGTACCACGACGGTAGCGACTACATCTTCATGGACGGCGACACCTACGACCAGATCCCGATCGGTGAGGCCACCGTCGGCGACGGTGCACGC
This sequence comes from Prescottella sp. GW823-FHT02E09, assembly GCF_058797375.1. NCBI lineage: Bacteria > Bacillati > Actinomycetota > Actinomycetes > Mycobacteriales > Nocardiaceae > Rhodococcus > Prescottella sp. GW823-FHT02E09. The sequence continues at coordinate 358,255 of NZ_JBXAJP010000002.1, read as the reverse complement.
TTCCTGCTCGAGAACATGCAGGTCCAGGTCGCCACGCACGAGGATGCGCCGCTGTTCGTCGAGCTCCCGGTCACGGTCGAGCTCGAGGTCAAGCACACCGATCCCGGACTGCAGGGTGACCGTTCGACCGGTGGCACCAAGCCCGCCACCCTCGAGACCGGTGCCGAGATCCAGGTCCCGCTGTTCATCAACACCGGTGACAAGCTCAAGGTCGACTCGCGGGACGGCAACTACCTCGGGCGCGTGAATTCCTGAGTGTCGGGCACGCATAAGAAACTCGGAGCACGTCACAAGGCCCGTAAGCGGGCCGTCGATTTCCTGTTCGAAGCCGAGGCGCGTGACGTCGACCCGGTCGATCTCGCGGACGAGCGGGCGCAGCTCGCTACCCGCGACGATTCCGTCGCCCCGGTGGCCCCGTACACGGTGACCGTGGTGCAGGGCGTCGCGGAGAACCTCGACCGCCTGGACCAGGTGATCGAGTCGCATCTGCAGGACTGGACGCTCGAGCGTCTGCCCGCGGTCGACCGCGCGATCCTGCGGATCGCGGTGTGGGAGCTGTTCCACGCGACGGACGTCCCGCCCGTGGTGGCCGTCGACGAGGCCGTCGAGCTGGCCAAGGAACTGTCCACCGACGACTCGCCCAGCTTCGTGAACGGTGTGCTGGGTCAGGTCGTGCTGGTGGCCCCGCAGGTCCGGGCCGCGGCCTCCGCGACCTCGCAGCGCGCGACGTCGGGCACGGCCGACGACGCTGACGCCACCGCCGGCTCTGCCGGCGGCGAAGATTCCGAGTCCTGAAGTGGACCAGCTGCCGCCCACCCCGGTTTCGGGGTGGGCGGCAGTGCGTTCTGGTCACTTCGAGGACTCGGCCTACCCGGAATCTGGCGCGGTGCTCGCCGCTGATAGGCTGACCCGCGTCAGACATCCTTTAACGATCCGTCCAGAGAGGCGGAGAAGGAGGTCGCTACATGCGTATGCCCGAAGGGCCCTCATCCGGTCTTCCCCCCGCGAACGCGCGCGAACTGCTGTCCCCGGCTGACGTCGGCAGGACCGTCGCCCGTATCGCGCACCAGATCATCGAGAAGACCGCTCTCGACGCCACGGATGGTTCCGCGCCACGCGTCGTCCTGATCGGGATTCCTACCCGCGGCACGACGCTCGCGGCCCGTCTCGCCGACAAGATCGAGGAGTTCGCGGGTGTCCGCCCGCCGGTCGGCTCCCTCGACATCACGCTCTACCGCGACGATCTGCGGACCAAGCCGCACCGCCCGCTCGAGCGGACGTCGGTTCCGGAGGGCGGTGTCGACAACGCGCTCGTCGTGCTCGTCGACGACGTCCTGTTCTCCGGCCGCACGGTCCGTTCGGCGCTCGATGCGCTGCGTGACCTCGGCCGCCCGCGCGCGGTCCAGTTGGCGGTCCTCGTCGACCGCGGGCACCGCGAGCTGCCGTTGCGTGCCGACTATGTAGGCAAGAACGTGCCCACCGCACGCACCGAGGATGTCGCCGTGCTCCTCGCCGATCACGACGGCAAGGACGGCGTCGTGCTGTCGAGTGGGCACGCAGAGGAGAACGAGAAGTGAAGCACCTGCTCTCCATCGCGGACCTGAACCGGGATTCCGCGACCGAGCTACTCGACGAGGCCGAACGGTTCGAGCAGGCCCTGCTCGGACGCGAGGTGAAGAAGCTGCCGACGCTGCGCGGCCGGACCGTGATGACGGTCTTCTTCGAGAACTCCACCCGCACCCGCGTGTCGTTCGAGGTCGCCGGCAAGTGGATGAGCGCCGACGTGATCAACGTCAGTGCGTCCAGTTCGTCGGTGTCGAAGGGCGAGTCGCTGCGCGACACCGCGATGACGTTGCGCGCCGCCGGCGCCGACGCGCTGATCGTCCGGCACCCCGCTTCCGGTGCGGCGCACCAGATCGCGGCCTGGACCGGTGCGGCGGCGGACGGCGGACCGGCGGTCGTCAACGCCGGTGACGGCACGCACGAGCATCCGACTCAGGCACTCCTGGACGCGCTGACGCTGCGTCAGCGCCTCGGTGGGATCGAGGGCCGACGGATCGCGATCGTCGGCGACATCCTGCACAGCCGGGTGGCGCGGTCGAACGCATTGCTGCTGTCGATGCTCGGTGCCGAGGTGGTCCTGGTGGCGCCGCGCACGCTGCTGCCTGCCGGGGTCGAGACATGGCCGGTGCGGGTGTCGCATTCGATCGACGCGGAACTGCCCGGACTCGACGCGGTTCTGATGCTGCGGGTACAGGCCGAGCGGATGAACGGCGGGTTCTTCCCGTCGCCGCGCGAGTACTCGATCACCTACGGCCTCAACGAGAAGCGCCTGGGCGTGCTCGCCGACCACGCGGTGGTGCTGCACCCCGGTCCGATGCTGCGCGGCATGGAGATCGCGTCGTCGGTCGCAGATTCGCCGAAAACGGCTGTGCTGCAGCAGGTCACCAATGGTGTCCACGTCCGGATGGCGGTGCTGTTCCGGCTGTTGGTGGGAACGGAAGAGGTCGCGTGAGCGGCCTGAACAAAACGAGAAACGAGAAGGTGGCGCCGCAGATGTCCGCGAGCGGGAACGTGTTGATCAAGAACGTTCTGGTGTACGGCGAGGGCGATCCGACCGACCTGCTGTTGGGCGACGGCCAGATCCTCGAGATCGGTCCCGGCCTGAACGCCGGCGACGACACCGAGGTGATCGACGGCCAGGGGCAGATACTGCTGCCCGGCTTCGTCGACATGCACACGCACCTGCGTGAGCCGGGCCGCGAGGACACCGAGACGATCGACTCGGGTTCCGCGGCAGCCGCGTTGGGCGGCTACACCGCGGTGTTCGCGATGGCGAACACCAGCCCGGTCGCCGACTCCGCGGTCATCACCGACCACGTGTGGCGCCGCGGCCAGGAAGTCGGGCTCGTCGACGTGCACCCCGTGGGCGCGGTGACGGTCGGACTCGAGGGCAAGCAGCTCGCCGAGATGGCGACCATGGCGGCCGGCGTCGGCCAGGTGAAGGTGTTCTCCGACGACGGTCATTGCGTCGCCGACCCGCTGATCATGCGCCGCGCGCTCGAGTACTCGGCCTCGCTCGGTGTGCTGATCGCGCAGCACGCAGAGGAGCCGCGGCTCACCGAGGGCGCCGTCGCGCACGAGGGCTCGACCGCGGCCCGGCTCGGACTGGCCGGTTGGCCCCGCGCCGCCGAGGAATCGATCGTCGCCCGCGACGCGCTGCTGGCCCGTGACGCCGGCGCCCGCGTGCACATCTGCCACGCCTCGACCGCCGGTTCCGTCGAGCTCGTGAAGTGGGCGCGAGGCCAGGGCATCTCCATCACCGCCGAGGTCACGCCGCACCACCTGCTGCTCGACGACTCGCGTCTCGAGACGTACGACGCGGTCAACAAGGTCAACCCGCCGCTGCGCGAGGCGTCCGACGTCGCGGCGCTGCGCAAGGGTCTGGCCGAGGGGATCATCGACTGCGTGGCCACCGATCACGCGCCGCACGCCGAGCAGGACAAGTGCTGCGAGTTCTCGCAGGCGCGCCCCGGCATGCTCGGGCTCGAGACTGCGCTGTCGATCGTCGTGGAGACGATGGTCCGCCCCGGTCTGCTCGACTGGCGCGGTGTGGCGCGGGTGATGAGCGAGCGGCCGGCCGAGATCGTCGGACTCGACGACCAGGGCCGCCCGATCGAGGTCGGCGAGCCGGCCAACCTGGTGCTCGTCGATCCCGACACCGAGTGGACGGTGCACGGGCCGGAGCTGGCCAGCGTCGCGAACAACACGCCCTACGAGGCGATGACCCTGCCTGCGAAGGTGACGGCGACGGTGCTGCGCGGCCGCGTCACCGCGCTCGACGGCAAGGTCCGGCCGCGCGGTGAGGAGATCTGATGGAACGCATCCTGTGGGTTGTCGGCTGCATAGCGGTCTGGGCACTGGCGGTCTTCCTGATGTACCGCGGCTGGAAGGGCCGGGCCAGGCGCCAGGCCGACCGAATCGGTCAGCCGCCCGCGGTCCCGGCGGACCTCGGCAAGCAGCTGATCGCTCCGAGTACGGGCCTGTACGTCGGTAGCACGATCGCCCCGAGCTGGCAGGACCGGATCGCGGTCGGTGACCTCGGGTTCCGGGCCACCGGTGCGATCAGCCGCTGGACCGGGGGAATCCTCCTCGAGCGCGACGGCGCCTCGGCGATCTGGATCCCGGAGGCGTCGATCCGGGCGATCCGGACCGAACGCGGGCTGGCCGGAAAAGTGATGACGAAGGACGGAGTCCTGGTGGTCCGGTGGGAACTGCCCACCGGCACCGAGATCGATACGGGATTCCGTGGAGACGACAAGACGGTGTACCCGGAATGGGTGCGCGACACAGACAGTGATGACACAGCGAATGCGGCGGGCTCTGGTGAGGTCGAGCAGAACGGAGAAGACGCATGAGCGGCTTTGACAGCAACACGGCGGTCCTGGTTCTCGAGGACGGCCGTGTCTTCCGGGGGACGACCTTCGGCGCCGTGGGTCAGACCCTCGGCGAGGCGGTCTTCAGCACCGGCATGACGGGCTACCAGGAGACTCTCACCGATCCCAGCTACCACCGCCAGATCGTGGTGTCGACGGCACCGCAGATCGGCAACACCGGCTGGAACGACGAGGACAACGAGTCCGTCGGCCCGACCGGCAAGTCGTCGGAGTCGAAGATCTGGGTCGCCGGTTACGTCGTGCGTGACCCCTCGCGTCGCACCTCGAGCTGGCGCGCCACCGGGTCGCTGCAGGACGAGCTCGAGCGTCAGGGCGTCGTCGGCATCGCCGGCATCGACACCCGCGCCCTGGTTCGCCATCTGCGCACCCGCGGCTCGATGCGCGCCGGTGTCTTCTCCGGCGACGCACTCGCGGACGTGGACGTCCTGCTCGAGCGGGTCAAGAGCCAGCCGACGATGCTCGGCGCCGACCTGGCCGGAGAGGTGTCCACCCCGAACGGCTACATCGTCGAGCCGGCCGGTGGCGAGGCCCGCTACACCGTCGCCGCCATCGACCTCGGCATCAAGACCAACACCCCGCGGATGTTCGCCGAGCGCGGCATGCGCGTGCACGTGCTGCCGGCCACCGCGACGCTGCACGACATCCTGGACATCAAGGCCGACGGCGTCTTCCTGTCCAACGGCCCGGGCGACCCGGCCACCGCGGACGGTGCCGTGCACCTCACCAAGGAGATCCTGGGCCAGGGGCTGCCGCTGTTCGGCATCTGCTTCGGCAACCAGATCCTCGGTCGCGCGCTGGGCCTGAACACCTACAAGATGAAGTTCGGCCACCGCGGCATCAACATCCCGGTCGTCGAGCACGAGACCGGCCGTATCGCGATCACCGCGCAGAACCACGGCTTCGCGCTCGAGGGTGAGGCCGGCCAGGAGTTCGACACCCCGTTCGGCCGAGCCGTGGTGAGCCACACGTGCGCCAACGACGGCGCCGTCGAGGGCGTCCGCCTGCTCGACGATTCCGCGTTCTCCGTGCAGTACCACCCCGAGGCCGCGGCCGGCCCACACGACGCCGCGTACCTGTTCGACCGTTTCGCCAACCTGCTCGAGGGAGTCAAGAAGTAATGCCACGTCGTACAGATCTCGAGCACATCCTGGTGATCGGCTCCGGTCCGATCGTCATCGGACAGGCCTGCGAGTTCGACTACTCGGGCACCCAGGCCTGCCGGGTTCTCCGCGAGGAGGGCCTGCGCGTCTCCCTCGTGAACTCGAACCCGGCCACGATCATGACCGACCCCGAGTTCGCCGACTCCACGTACGTCGAGCCGATCACGGCCGAGTTCGTCGAGAAGGTCATCGCCCGCGAGGCGGAGAAGGGCCACAAGATCGACGCCGTGCTGGCGACGCTCGGTGGCCAGACCGCGCTCAACACCGCGGTGGCGCTGCACGACCAGGGGATCCTGGAGAAGTACGACGTCGAGCTGATCGGCGCCGATTTCGACGCCATCCAGCGCGGTGAGGATCGCCAGAAGTTCAAGGACATCGTCGAGAAGGTCGGCGGCGAGTCGGCGCGCTCGCGCGTCTGCTACACGATGGACGAGGTCAAGGCCACGGTCGCTGAGCTCGGCTACCCCGTCGTGGTGCGCCCGTCGTTCACGATGGGTGGCCTGGGCTCCGGCATGGCGTACGACGAGGCGGATCTCGAGCGCATCGCCGGCGGCGGCCTGGCCGCGTCGCCCACCGCGAACGTCCTGATCGAGGAGTCCATCCTCGGTTGGAAGGAGTACGAGCTCGAGCTGATGCGCGACGGTCGCGACAACGTCGTGATCATCTGCTCCATCGAGAACGTCGACCCGGTCGGTGTGCACACCGGCGACTCGGTGACCGTCGCCCCGGCGATGACGCTCACCGACCGCGAGTACCAGAAGATGCGCGACCTCTCGATCGACATCCTGCGCGAGGTCGGCGTCGACACCGGTGGCTGCAACATCCAGTTCGCGATGGACCCGACCGACGGTCGCCTCGTCGTGATCGAGATGAACCCGCGCGTGTCCCGCTCGTCGGCGCTGGCGTCGAAGGCGACCGGTTATCCGATCGCGAAGATGGCCGCCAAGCTGGCCATCGGCTACACGCTCGACGAGATCGTCAACGACATCACCGGCGAGACCCCGGCCTGCTTCGAGCCGACCCTGGACTACGTCGTCGTCAAGGCGCCGCGGTTCGCGTTCGAGAAGTTCCCGGGCGCCGACGGCACGCTGACCACCACGATGAAGTCCGTCGGCGAGGCCATGTCCATCGGCCGCAACTTCACCGAGGCGTTCGGCAAGGTCATGCGTTCGCTCGAGACGAAGCGGGCCGGCTACTGGACGGGCCCCGAGGTGGAGGCGACCGACCTGGAGGCGCTGCTCGAGGAGCTGAAGGTTCCGCACGACGGCCGCATGTACGGCATCGAGAAGGCGTTCGCGCTGGGCGCGACGGTCGAGCAGCTGTTCGACGCGACCGCGATCGACCCGTGGTTCCTGGACCAGATGCAGCAGATTCATGAGCTGGGCGAGCAGATCCGCACGGCGGACAAGTTCGACGAGCGGCTGCTGCGTCAGGCCAAGTACCACGGCCTGTCGGATCGGCAGATCGCGGCACTGCGCCCCGAGTTCGGTGAGGGCCAGGTCGCGGAGGACGCGGTCCGCGCACTGCGCGACGAGCTGAAGGTGCGTCCGGTCTACAAGACCGTCGACACCTGCGCCGCCGAGTTCGAGGCCAAGACGCCGTACCACTACTCGACGTACGAGCTCGATCCCGAGGCGGAGACCGAGGTCGCGCCGCAGACCGAGCGTCCCAAGGTGCTGATCCTCGGCTCGGGCCCGAACCGCATCGGTCAGGGCATCGAGTTCGACTACTCGTGTGTGCACGCCGCGCAGACGCTGTCCGAGGCCGGCTACGAGACCGTCATGGTCAACTGCAACCCGGAGACCGTCTCGACGGATTACGACACCGCCGACCGCCTGTACTTCGAGCCGCTGACGTTCGAGGACGTGCTCGAGGTGTACCGGGCCGAGTCGGAGTCCGGCACCGTCGCGGGCGTCATCGTGCAGCTCGGTGGCCAGACGCCGCTGGGCCTGGCGAAGCGCCTCAAGGAGGCCGGTGTGCCGATCGTGGGCACCAGCCCCGAGGCCATCGACCTCGCGGAGGACCGCGGCGAGTTCGGCCGCGTGCTGACCGAGGCCGGGCTGCCCGCGCCGAAGTTCGGTACCGCCACCACCTTCGAGGGTGCCCGCGACATCGCGTCCGGCATCGGTTACCCGGTGCTGGTGCGCCCGTCGTACGTCCTCGGCGGTCGCGGCATGGAGATCGTCTACGACGAGAAGGCGCTCGAGAGCTACATCTCCCGCGCCACCGAGATCTCCGACGACCGGCCGGTGCTGGTCGACCGCTTCCTGGAGGACGCGGTGGAGATCGACGTCGACGCCCTGTGCGACGGCACCGAGGTATACCTCGGCGGCGTCATGGAGCACATCGAGGAGGCCGGCATCCACTCCGGTGACTCGGCGTGCGCGCTGCCCCCGATCACCCTCGGCCGCGCCGACCTGGAGAACGTCCGTCGGTCCACCGAGGCGCTCGCGAAGGGCATCGGCGTCAAGGGCCTGCTCAACGTGCAGTACGCGCTCAAGGACGACATCCTGTACGTCCTCGAGGCCAACCCGCGCGCGTCCCGCACGGTGCCGTTCGTCTCCAAGGCCACCGCGGTGCAGCTGGCGAAGGCGTGCGCCCGGGTGATGCTCGGCGAGTCGATCGCCGAACTGCGCACCAAGGGACTGCTGCCCGCCGAGGGCGACGGTGGCACGGTCTCGATGGACGCGCCCGTCGCCGTCAAGGAAGCGGTCCTGCCGTTCAACCGGTTCCGTCGTGCCGACGGCACCGGCGTCGACACGCTGCTCAGCCCCGAGATGAAGTCCACCGGTGAGGTCATGGGCATCGACGCGGACTTCGGTACCGCGTTCGCCAAGAGCCAGACCGCCGCGTACGGCTCGCTGCCCACCAGCGGCTCGGTGTTCGTCTCGGTCGCCAACAAGGACAAGCGTTCGCTGATCTTCCCGGTCAAGCGTCTCGCCGACCTCGGCTTCAGGATCCTCGCGACCGAGGGCACCGCCGACGTCCTGCGCCGCAACGGCATCACGTGCGAACAGGTGCACAAGCAGTCCGGTGAGGACCTGCCCGAGGGCGCGCAGACCATCGTCGAGCAGATCAAGGCCGGCGACGTCGACATGGTGATCAACACCCCGTACGGCAACTCCGGCCCGCGCGTCGACGGCTACGAGATCCGCAGCGCCGCAGTGTCTAAGAACATCCCGTGCATCACCACCGTGCAGGGTGCGTCGGCGGCCGTCCAGGGCATCGAGGCCGCCATCCGTGGCGACATCGGCGTCCAGTCGCTGCAGGAACTGCACTCGCGCCTGCGCGAGTCGGCCCAGCAGTGATGTCGGAGCAGACGTCGGGCACGTCCTTCGGGGCGCGGCTCCACGCGGCAACGGGCCGGCACGGCTCGCTGTGCGTCGGCGTGGACCCGCACCCCGAGTTGCTGCAGGCCTGGGGTCTCCCGGACACCGTCGACGGCCTCGAGCAGTTCAGTGAGATCTGCGTCGAGGCGTTCGTCGGGCGGGTCGCTCTCGTCAAGCCGCAGGTGGCGTTCTTCGAGGCGTACGGCTCCGGGGGTATCGCGGTCCTGGAGCGGACCATCACGGTGCTCCGGGAGGCCGGCACGCTGGTCGTGGCCGACGCCAAGCGCGGCGACATCGGCTCGACGATGAGCGCGTACGCGCGGGCCTGGCTGGGGGAGGGCTCGCCCCTCGCCTCCGACGCGGTGACGGTGTCGCCGTATCTCGGTTTCGGATCGCTCGATCCGGTGCTCGAGCTCGCCGAGCGCAACGACGGTGGACTGTTCGTGCTGGCCGCGACGTCCAACCCGGAAGGCGCCCAGGTGCAGCTCTCGACGGCCGCGGACGGGCGCAAGGTCAGCCAGGTGATGGTCGACGAGGCCGCCGCTCGCAATGCCGGTGTGGACGTCCTCGGCTCGGTCGGTGTCGTAGTGGGCGCCACGCTGACCGACGCCCCCGACCTGAGCGCTCTGCACGGGCCGATCCTGATGCCCGGCGTCGGGCATCAGGGCGGCACGGCAGACGACGTTCGGCGGCTCGCGGGCGACAGCCTGCGCGCGGTCGTTCCGAACGTCTCACGGGAGGTGCTGGGGGCCGGCCCGTCGGTGTCGGGGCTTCAGGACGCGGTGGCGCGTTCCGTCGACGCGTTCGCGTTCCTGCAGGACTAGGCGCCGCCGCGCGTCGCGCATTCTCCGGCGAGGCCGGGCTCGGGCACAGCCCGAACCCGGCCTTCGTCGTCGTTGCGGGTCGTTCCGGCCACCCGTCGAGCGCACGACACGCGCTGACCGGCGGAAGTTTTCGTAATCTTTTCCGAATTTTTCCGGCGTCGGCGCCGGTCGCCGGACGAACTGTGGGACATGCCACGTCGTGGGGCCGGTCCTCCGGGCCGCCCGGGCGGCACAAATGCCCGTCGACCTGCGAAAACGGGAAGATGTCGGGGTGGGATCCCGTCGGGGCCGGCCCGCGTGGCTGCTCGGGCGCCGTCCCTTCGAACGCACCGTCGAATGAACACATAACTCACCCGAATCGGGCGCTGACGTCGGGGGGTGGGTTAGCAATCGGGGCCCGGCGTGAGTACGGTCGCTATCGCCCCTGGTTATCCGGGGGTTGTAGACCATTTGCACACGACGAGACGGAGGAACCGTGGCCCTTCCCCAGTTGACCGACGAGCAGCGCGCTGCTGCTTTGGAGAAGGCGGCTGCCGCCCGCAAGGCCCGGGCTGAGCTCAAGGAGCGCCTCAAGCGCGGCGGCACCGACCTGAAGCAGGTCCTGAAGGATGCCGAAGAGGACGAGATCCTCGGCAAGATGAAGGTGTCGGCTCTGCTCGAGGCCCTGCCGAAGGTTGGCAAGGTCAAGGCGCAGGAGATCATGACCGAGCTCGAGATCGCTCCGACCCGTCGCCTCCGTGGCCTCGGTGATCGGCAGCGCAAGGCTCTGCTCGCCAGGTTCGATTTCGAGGCCTGAGCGCGACAAGTGATTGCTGACGCACAACAGGTGTCAGGCAGCAACGCCGCCCCGGCCTCGACCGAGGGTGGCAGCGCAGTGCGGAGGGGCCGGCTGGTAGTACTGGCCGGCCCCTCGGCCGTGGGTAAGTCCAGCGTGGTCCGGTTGCTGCGTGAACGTATGCCCGAGGTCGTCTTCAGCGTCTCGGTGACCACCCGGAACCCGCGGCCGGGCGAAGTGGACGGGCAGGACTACCACTTCATCTCGCGGGAGGAGTTCGACCGCATGGTCGCCGCCGGTGACCTGCTCGAGTGGGCCGAGATCCACGGCGGCCTGCAGCGTTCCGGTACCCCGGCCGAGCCGGTGCGCCAGGCGCTCACGGACGGCAAGCCGGTACTGCTCGAGGTCGACCTGGTGGGAGCTCGCTCCGTGCGGGCATCGATGCCGGAAGCGATCCTGGCGTTCATGGCCCCGCCGAGCTGGGACGTCCTGGTGTCCCGGTTGACGGGTCGCGGGACCGAGCCGGCCGACGTCGTCGAGCGCCGCCTGCAGACAGCGAAGGTCGAATTGGCGGCTCAGGACGAGTTCGACACCGTCATCGTGAACGAGGATGTCAGCCAGGCCTGCGATGAGTTGGTATCCTTGTTGGCTGGACGACAGGTCTAGGTCTTTTCCGGCCCCGACCAGGTCCCGTTGCCCCTAATTCCGACATTCAATTTGGCAGTTTCCAGTCAAGTTCAGGAGAACCGAGTGAGCAGCACCGAAGCAGTAGTGTCCGACACCGCAGGTCGCGCCCTGCCGGCCTACGACACCCCGCTCGGCATCACCAACCCGCCGATCGACGAGCTCCTCGAGCGCACGTCGTCGAAGTACGCGCTGGTCATCTACTCGGCCAAGCGTGCCCGGCAGATCAACGACTACTACAACCAGCTCGGTGACGGCATCCTCGAGTACGTCGGCCCGCTCGTCGAGCCGGGTCTGCAGGAGAAGCCGCTGTCCATCGCGCTGCGCGAGATCCACGCCGACCTGCTCGAGCACACCGAAGGCGAGTGAGCGGAGCAACGCCCGTGCCTGATCGCGAACCCGGCACGGCATCCGAGGGCCCCAAGCGGATCGTCGTCGGTGTCGGCGGCGGGATCGCCGCCTACAAGAGCTGCGCGATCGTGCGCAGCTTCACCGAGAGCGGTCATCACGTCCGGGTGATTCCCACCGAATCTGCGCTGCAGTTCGTCGGTCGGGCCACCTTCGAGGCGCTGTCCGGCAACCCCGTGCACACCGGCGTGTTCGCCGATGTGCCGGAGGTGCCGCACGTGCGTCTGGGGCAGGAGGCCGACCTGGTCGTCATCGCGCCGGCCACCGCCGACCTCATGGCCCGGGCTGTGGCCGGTCGTGCCGACGACCTGTTGACCGCGACGCTGCTCACCGCGCGCTGTCCTGTCGTGTTCGCGCCGGCCATGCACACCGAGATGTGGGAGCACCCCGCGACGGTGTCCAATGTCGCGACCCTGCGCGAGCGGGGCAACACCGTGATCGAACCGGCCTCCGGCCGACTCACCGGCAAGGACACCGGCGCGGGCCGGATGCCCGATCCCGAGGAGATCGTCGCGCTCGCGTCGCTGCTGCTCGAACGCCCGGCCGCGCTGCCCCGCGATCTCGAGGGACGACGTGTCGTGGTGTCGGCCGGCGGCACGCGCGAACCCCTCGATCCGGTGCGGTTCCTGGGGAACCGTAGTTCCGGCAAGCAGGGGTACGCGCTCGCGCGCCTGGCCGCCCAGCGTGGGGCCGAGGTGACGCTCGTGGCAGGTGCCACTGCCCAGCTCGCCGATCCCGCAGCCGTCGACGTCGTCCACGTGCGGACAGCGGAACAGATGCGTGAGGCGGTCATGAAGCATGCCGTCGACGCGGATGCCGTGATCATGTCGGCCGCGGTCGCCGACTTCCGACCCGCCACCGTCGCCACCAGCAAGATCAAGAAGGGTGCCGACGAACCCGATTCGATTCCGCTGATCCGAAACGACGACATTCTCGCGGGCCTCGTGCAGGCTCGACGGGACGGGACGCTCGACGCTGCCACCGCGATCGTCGGTTTCGCGGCCGAGACCGGCGACCAGTCGGGCAGTGTTCTCGATCATGCGCGAACGAAGTTGGCGCGTAAGGGTTGTGATCTTCTCGTCGTCAACGCGGTCGGGGACGGTAAGGCCTTCGAGGTCGATCACAACGACGGTTGGTTGCTCGGCGCCGACGGAACCGAGTCCGCGATCGAGCCCGGGTCGAAGTCGCTCATGGCCAGTCGGGTGCTCGACGCGCTCGCTGTGCTGCTCGCTCCCGAGTAACACACTGCGGCGGGATTACCGCCGGGACCCGCTTTCTGGCACTAGGGTCGAGCGCGGTATTGAATAGAAGTAGAAACGAAAATCAGCTCAGGTGTCGTATCGGGCCAACCGAATTCGCGTCGTCGGATTCGAGGGACACGGACCCTGGACAGAACGTCGAGAGGGAGATCTGTGAGCACGTCCGGCAAGCGGCTATTCACCAGTGAGTCCGTGACCGAAGGGCATCCGGACAAGATCTGTGATGCGATCAGTGACTCCATCCTCGATGCGATGCTCGAGAAGGATCCGCGCAGCCGTGTCGCGGTCGAGACCCTGGTCACGACCGGACAGGTGCACGTTGCCGGCGAGGTGACCACGTCGGCGTACGTCGACATCCCGAAGATCGTTCGCGACAAGGTGCTCGAGATCGGCTACGACTCGTCCGCCAAGGGCTTCGACGGCAACTCGTGCGGCGTCAACATCGCGATCGGCGCGCAGTCGCCGGAGATCGCGCAGGGCGTCGATCATTCGCACGAGGCCCGTGTGGGTGGCGCCACCGACGACGAGATCGACCGTCAGGGCGCCGGTGACCAGGGCCTGATGTTCGGGTACGCCTGCACCGACACCCCGGAGCTGATGCCGTTGCCGATCGCGCTGGCGCACCGTCTGTCGCGTCGCCTCACCGAGGTCCGCAAGACCGGCGTGCTGCCGTACCTGCGTCCGGACGGCAAGACCCAGGTCACCATCGAGTACGACGGCGACCGCCCGGTGCGTCTCGACACCGTCGTCATCTCGACGCAGCACGCGGCCGACATCGACCTCGACAACCTGCTCACCCCGGATCTGCGGGAAAAGGTTCTCGGGTACGTGCTCGGCGAACTCGACATCCCGCTCGACACCTCTGATGTCCGCCTGCTGGTCAACCCCACCGGGAAGTTCGTCCTCGGTGGCCCGATGGGCGACGCCGGCCTGACCGGCCGCAAGATCATCGTCGACACGTACGGCGGCATGTCCCGCCACGGCGGTGGCGCGTTCTCCGGCAAGGATCCGTCGAAGGTCGACCGTTCCGCGGCGTACGCGATGCGCTGGGTCGCCAAGAACGCGGTCGCGGCCGGCCTCGCCGACCGCATCGAGGTCCAGGTCGCGTACGCGATCGGCAAGGCCGCGCCGGTGGGCTTGTTCGTCGAGACGTTCGGCACCGAGAAGACCGACCCGGAGAAGATCCAGACCGCGATCAGCGAGGTCTTCGACCTGCGTCCCGGCGCGATCATCCGCGACCTGGACCTGATGCGTCCGATCTACGCGCAGACCGCTGCGTACGGACACTTCGGCCGCACCGACATCGATCTGCCGTGGGAGCGCACCGACCGGGCCGAGAAGCTTCGCGCGGCCGCCGGTCTCTGACCGTCGACCGGAAGTCGGCTCGCTGACTGCCACCGACAAGACAGCGGCAGCACACGCGCCCGTGGCGCGAGTGCTGCCGCTGCTTCCTCTCGCCCATCTCGACCGCGAATTCGACTACCTCGTTCCCGCCGAACTCGACGAGCAGGCCCGGCCCGGGGTTCGGGTGCGGGTGCGGTTCGCCGGTCGGCTCGTCGACGGTTTCCTGCTCGAGCGGGCCGATTCCAGTGCCCACACCGGCAAACTCGGCTGGCTCGACCGAGTCGTATCCGGCGAGCGCGTCCTCACCCCCGAGGTCCGCGATCTCGTCGATGCGGTGGCTCAGCGGTACGCGGGGACCCGTGCGGACGTCCTGCGCCTGGCGGTGCCGCCGCGGCACGCGAAGGTCGAGTCCGAGGACACCGCCCAGCGGCCCGTGCCCGCGGCGCCGAAGGTCGACCGCGACGCGTGGTCGGCGTACGTCCACGGCCTCAACTTCGTGGAGGCTCTCGAATCGGGCCGTAGCCCGCGCGCGGTGTGGCAGGCCCTGCCGGGCGAGGACTGGACCACCAGGATCGCGGAACTCGCCGGTGTCGTCGCGGCGTCGGGGCGGGGTGTGGTGCTGGTGGTGCCCGACCAGCGTGATCTGGACCGGGTGCTCCTCGCCTGCGAGTCGGTGATCGGAAAGGATGACGTGGTCGGTCTGGCGGCCGGTCTGGGTCCGTCCGCCCGGTATCGGCGCTGGCTGGCTGCGCTGCGGGGGACCGCCCGCGTGGTCGTCGGCACCCGCGCGTCGGTGTTCGCGCCGACGCCGGACCTCGGCCTGATGCTCGTGTGGGACGACGGCGACGACAGCCTGTCCGAGCCGCGCTCGCCGTACCCGCACGCGCGGGAGGTTGCGTTGCTGCGGGCGTACGGCACCGGTTGTGCACTGGTGCTCGCGGGGCATTCGCGCACCGCGGAGGGCCAGGCCCTCGTGGATTCGGGGTGGGCGCACGATCTCGTCGCCCCTCGTGACGTGGTGCGCGCCCGTGCGCCCAAGGTGACGGCCCTCGCCGACAGCGACCACGCCCTGGCCCGGGACCCGGGTGCCCGCGCGGCCCGTCTGCCCGCGATCGCGTTCGCGGCGGCGCGGCAGGCCATCGCCGCGGGTGCCGGTGTGCTGGTTCAGGTTCCGCGCCGCGGGTACGTTCCGTCGCTGGCGTGCGCGAAGTGTCGCGCACCCGCCCGCTGTCGGCGCTGCAACGGTCCGCTGTCGCTGCCGGCGGCTACCGGACCGGACGGTGCCGGTACCCCGACGTGCCGTTGGTGCGGTGTCGCGGATGCCAACCATCGGTGCCATGCGTGCGGGGCGCGGGCACTGCGCGCCGTGGTGGTGGGGGCGGGCCGCACCGCCGAGGAACTCGGGCGCGCGTTTCCCGGTGTCGCTGTGCACACGTCGGGGGGCACGGACGTCAAGGCCGAGATCGCGTCGGGCCCCAAACTGGTGGTCTCCACCGTGGGTGCCGAACCGGTGATGCCCGGCGGGTACGGTGCGGCGCTGCTGCTCGACGGTTGGGCACTGCTCGGCCGCGCCGACCTGCGGGCCGCGGAGGAGACGTTGCGGCGGTGGATGACCGCGTCGGCGCTCGTGCGGTCACACCGGGACGGCGGCGAGGTGGTGGTGGTCGCCGACTCCGGAATCCCGACGGTGCAGGCCCTGGTCCGCTGGGATCCGTTGTGGCACGCACAGGCTCAGCTCGCCGAGCGTGCCGAGGTGGGTTTCCCGCCGGCGGCGCACATGGCGGCCGTCGACGGGACGGCGGCGTCGGTCGCCGAGCTTCTGGAGCTCGCGTCGCTGCCCGAGTCGGCCGAGGTGCTCGGCCCGGTGCCGTTGCCGCCCGGCCAGCGGATGCCGTTCTCGAGTGACGAGCCGGAGCCGGAAGACGTGGAGCGCATGCTCGTTCGCGTGCCGCGCAGTGCGGGGCGCGCGCTCGCGAAGGGACTGGCCGAGGCCCAGGCCGTCCGGAGCGCCCGCCGGTCCACCGGTCCGGTGCGCGTGCAGGTGGATCCGCTGCGGATCGGCTAGGGGTGGGCCTGCGCGCCGGTGTGGGCGTGGCCGATGATGCCGCGCACGATCGCGAGTAGTTCGTTCATCTCGTCGTCGGTGACGATGCTCGGTGTGCCGGACATCGCGGCGTTGTAGTACAGGCCGTCGCCGATCAACATCACCGCCTGCGCGATCGCAGGGTCGGGGATCTCGGCTGCCATCGCGTCCATCCAGCGGTTGCGGATTCGGAGCAGGGCGTCCTGTGCGCGGGTGTTGGCGCCCTGACTCAGGCAGATCGTTGCGACGATGGCGCGGTCGAGCGCCTTGTCCTCGTAGTTCGAGGTCCGCACGTAGTAGGCGGCGGGACCCTCGGGCGCGGTGCGCATGGCTTCGACGTCGGCCGCGCCCAGTGCCTCGAGGTGCTCGATCAATCCTTCCACCAGGGCGTCCTTCGACCCGAAGTGGTAGAGCAGTCCACCCTTGGAGACTCCGGCGGCCGCGGCGACCGCTTCGAGCGTCGCTGCGCGTTCTCCCTGTCCGATCAGGATCTCGATGAAGGCGTCCAACAGTCTGGCGCGGGCGACGGGCGGCGGTGGCATGAGACGAACCATAGCCGCTCGTTACTGCACCGTCCGGCTGGTACAGTAACGACGGTTGCCGTCCTACGACCAGGAAGTCTTCATGTCGACCGACACCCGTATCGAACGAGCCCAGTCCTCCGCCCTGGCGGGGCCGCGGGAATGGATCGCCCTCGCGGTCCTGATGCTCCCGGTGCTGCTGGTCTCCGTCGACAACACGGTGCTGGCCTTCGCATTGCCGTCGATCACCGAGACGCTGGGCCCCTCCGGCGCGCAGCAGTTGTGGATCATCGACATCTACCCGCTGGTCCTGGCCGGGCTGTTGGTGTCGATGGGCAGCCTCGGTGACCGGTTCGGTCGTCGCCGGCTGCTGCTCATCGGCGCCACGGGCTTCGCCGCGGTGTCCGCGTTCGCGGCCTACGCGCCCGACCCTCAGACGCTGATCGCGGCGCGGGCCGCGCTGGGGTTCTTCGGCGCGATGCTGATGCCCTCGACGCTGTCGCTGCTGCGCAACATCTTCGTCGATGCGACACAGCGCCGGCTGGCCATTGCCGTGTGGGCCGCGTGCTTCGCCGCGGGCGCCGCGCTCGGTCCGATCGTGGGCGGTTTCCTGCTCGAGCACTACTGGTGGGGCTCGGTGTTCCTGCTCGCGATCCCGGTACTCGCCCCGCTGCTGATCCTGGCGCCGATGTTCGTGCCCGAATCGAAGGACCCGAACCCGGGCCGGATCGACCCGGTGAGCATCGCGCTGTCGCTGCTCGCGCTGGCGCCGATCGTGTACGCGATCAAGAACATCGCCAAGGACGGCTCGCTCGTGTACACCGTGGTGCCCGCTGTTGTCGGCGTCGTCGCCACGGCCCTGTTCCTCCGGCGCCAGCTGCGCCGCCGCGATCCGATGCTGGACGTGCGACTGTTCGCGGTGCCCACCTTCTCGGGTGCGGTGGCGGTGAACCTGCTGAGCGTGTTCTCGCTCGTCGGATTCCTGTTCTTCGTCTCGCAGCACCTGCAGCTCGTGATCGGACAGAGCCCGATGCAGGCCGGTATCAGCCTGCTCCCGGGCATGGCGGTCATGGTGGTCTCGGGGCTGGCGGCGGTTCCACTCGTGCGCCGGGTGAAACCGGTGACCGTCGTGGCGGTCGCGCTGCTGGTGTCGGCTCTCGGCTATGCCACCGTGTTCGCCTTCGCATCACCGGGCTCCGTCACGCCGATTCTCGTCGCGTTCGCGCTCCTCGGTGCCGGTATCGGTGCGGCGGAGACGATCTCGAACGACCTGATCGTGTCGAGCGTGCCTGCGACGAAGGCCGGCGCCGCGTCCGCGGTGTCGGAGACCGCCTACGAACTCGGCGCGGTCCTCGGCACGGCCATCCTGGGCACGATCCTGAGTGCTTCCTACCGGGCCAACCTCGTCGTTCCGGAGGGCATCGACGCGACCGCCTCCGAGACCGCTCGCGAGACACTCGGTGGCGCCCATCAGGTCGCGGACGGTCTGCCTGCGGAGCAAGGTGCCGCGCTGCTCGACTCCGCGGGCCACGCGTTCGATACCGGTGTCGGCCTCACCTCTGGAATCGGCACGGTGCTGATGATCATGGCGGCGGGTGTGGCCCTGCTGACCCTGCGGCCGCGCTCGGCCTCGGAGTAGGTCGCGCGCAGCCGCGGACGCGGACTAGCTCTCGTACACGTCGACGACGTACATCCGGGTGCGTGAGCGGTCGAGAAAGTTCTCCTCGTCCGCCTCGATCGCCGCGACGACGTCGGGTTGCGCGTGGGTCGCGAGCATGGCGTCGTAGGCGGCGCGGTCGGCGAACACGAACTCGCTGATCACGTCGAAGTCCGGGTCGACGGCACCGTCCGCGCCGATCCCCGAGTCGCGGTCGAGGTAGTTGCGGCGGTACTCGCGGATCTGCGGCAGGAGGTTCCGGATCAATTTCGAGTGGTTGTTCTCGTAGTACGCGACGAACTCGTCGTGTGACAGTCCAGGTTTGCGGGCGAGCAGCGCGACGGCCTTGATCATGCCGGGACCCTATGCCGTGTCGTCCCGCCGCGGCTGCATGTGATCTCGCTCACCGGAACTGGTGTCAGAGCCAGTGCTGACGCTTGAAGACGAAGAACAGCGTCACCGACGTCGCGACCATCAGCAGTACTGCCATCGGATACCCGAACTGCCAGCTCAGTTCCGGGATGTCCTCGAAGTTCATGCCGTACACGGTGCCCACCAGGGTGGGGGCGAAAAGGATGGCCGCCCAAGCGGAGATCTTCTTGACCTCCTCGTTCTGGGCGAGGCTGGTCATGGTCAGCCGTTGCATCTCCTCGTTCTGCTTCTGGGCGACGAGTGTGGCGTGGACGGTGAGTGCGGTCTGCAGGTGCGCGCGCGACGAGTCGGCGCGCTCGATGACCCGGATCGTGTGGTCGAGGACGTCACGCAGGTGCCGGCGGAGTTCGACGTCGACGTGGTACTTGTCGGAGCCGCGGTCGAGGGCTTCGAGCATCGACACCAGCGGGTGCGTCGCCCGCTGGAAGTCGATCACCTCGCCGGACAGGTCGTAGATGCGCCGGGCGACGGCCGGATCTCCGGTGAACACCTGGTTCTCGATCTCGTCGATGTCGTTCTCGAGTCCGGCCGCGACCGGCAGGTACTCGTCGACGACCTGGTCGAGGATCGCGTACAGGATGGCCTCCGGTCCCAGGCACAACAGATCGGGTGCCGCCTCGAGCCGGCGACGCACCTGGGCGAGATCGGGAGCCTCCGCGTGGCGGATGGTGACGACGAAGTCGGGCCCGACGAAGACGTGCACCTCACCGAACTCCACCTTCTCGACGTCGTCGAGGTACCGCGCGGGCCGGAGTACCACGAACAGGGTCTGGTCGTACCGCTCGAGTTTGGGGCGCTGATGCGCCGCGATCGTGTCCTCGACGGCGAGATGGTGCAGGCCGAACTCGTGTGCCAGTGACTCCACTTCGGCGTGGTCGGGGCGGTACAGACCGATCCACGCCATCCCGTTCAGTCGGCGCATCGTGCGATAGGTGTTGTCCAGCGACGTGGGGCTGTCCACCCGTGCGCCGTCGACGTAGACGGCGTTGTCCACGATGGTCATCCGGGCCCCGTTCGGTCGGCGATGGACCCCAATTCCACCATGTGGAAGTGGATCCGTGCGCCATTGCGCGACCGCGATCGTCTGGTGCTCGTGACCGTTCGCGTGGAGATTCGTGGCGGGACCGTTACCCGCCGGTGCGCATGCCTGCGCTGCGGAGCGGTCGTGATCTTGATAGACACGCTGCAGGTGGCACGACCGGTCGTTCCGGCGAAACGAGGTGTGCGGTGAAACTGCTCGGGAGGGTGCTCGCGGTCGGTGCGGTGGTGGTGACGACCGCGGTGGTCACGGTGTCGGGCGCCCAGGCGGCCCCGGAGGCGGACGCCGACGGTTCCGTGCCGGCGTTCGTGGTCCCCGTCCGGCCCGGGCCGGTCCAGGCCCGGCACGCAGCGGCCCTCCGGTACGCGGACCGTCACCCGGACTCGGCGCCGCTGGGTGCGAACGACTTTCGCTGCCGTCCGGGAACCGATCACCCCAATCCGGTGGTCCTGGCGCACGGCAGCGACTCGGACTCGTACTCGGACTGGGCGGCTCTGTCGCCGATGCTCGCCGAACGAGGGTACTGCGTGTTCACCCTCAACTACGGCACGGACGGCAAGCCGGGCAAGTATGCCCGCGCCGACATCGGCCGCAGCGCACGCGAGGTGGGGGAGTTCGTGGAGCAGGTCCGCGCGGCCACCGGTGCCGGGAAGGTCGATCTGGTGGGCTATTCGCAGGGCGCCACCGTGACCCGGTACTTCATCAATCGACTCGACGGCGCCGCGGTCGTGGATCGGTGGGTGGGGCTGGCCTCGCCCACGTACGGCGGCATCATGTTCGGGCTCGTGCCGATGTTGCGACTGCTGCCGTTTCCTGAGCGGATCGCCGAGTTCCTCACCTCGGAGGCGATCAGCCAGCAGATGCAGGGATCGACCTTCCTGACGGCGCTCAACGGCGGTGGCGACACCGTGCCGGGCCCGGAGTACACGACGATCGGGTCCCGCTACGACGAGATGATCCAACCCCACACGAACATCGCCCTGCGCGATCCGGGTGCGGTGAACCTGCTGGTGCAGGACCTGTGTCCGGAGAACCGGGGCGGGCACTTCAACATGGTCTACGACCCGTTCGCCCTGGGCCTGGTGGTACGGGCACTCGACCCCACGGCTCCCGCACCGACCTGTGCGCCGGTCCCACTGGGCGCCGGGATCGCCGAGATGGTCGTCGTGAGCAATTCCTGACGAGGTGGCGGCGGTTACTCGGCGAGCTTCGCGACGGCCTGGGCCCACAGGAAGTACTTGTTGGTGCCCAGGTCCCGGACCGTCCTGATGCCGAACGCGGCCTTCAGGTGCTCGGCGTCCGATTCGCTGACGCCCTGCAGCGCCGATACCGGTGCGCCGGCCAGGTCGTCGACGGGGCGAGCCTCGAAGGCCTTGTCGAATTTGCTCGAGATCCCGGCCATCTCTACCTCCGATGG
This sequence comes from Prescottella sp. GW823-FHT02E09, assembly GCF_058797375.1. Lineage (NCBI taxonomy): Bacteria > Bacillati > Actinomycetota > Actinomycetes > Mycobacteriales > Nocardiaceae > Rhodococcus > Prescottella sp. GW823-FHT02E09. The sequence continues at coordinate 336,866 of NZ_JBXAJP010000002.1, read as the reverse complement.
AAAAATGTCGTGGACGGATCGATCGGGGGTCCCGCGCGGGCGCCCTTCATCGAGTAGAGCGCACGGGCGGCCGGCCCGCGTGGTTTTGCCGTAGATCGCCTTCCAGGCCTTATGGTTTCCGATCATGAGCATTGCTACCCGGCCGGCCGGGCCCGGCGCGGACACCGCCGCCGACGGATTGGCCGCGATTCCGGTACTCCGACGATTCGGCCGGCGACTGCGCGCCCACGTTCGCCGACTGCACCCGGTCGGTCTGGCCGTAGCACTGGTGTTCTTCACGTGGTCGATGAGCCCGTCGCTGCTCCCGCGTGCCTGGTACCTGCAGGGGCTGGCCACCGGCATCTCGGTCGCGCTCGGGTACGGCGTCGGCTGCCTCGCGGCGTGGATCGTGCGAGCGTGCGGTGTCCAGCCGGCGTGGTCGGCGCGGACGCGACTGATCGGCTGGTGGGTTCTCGGTGTCTCCGCGGCGATCCTGGTTCCGGTGTTCCTGGTGCTCGGCGCCGTGTGGCAGAACTACGTCCGCGAGCTCGTGGGTCTCGACGACACCAATCAGGGGAACATCCTGCTGGTGTTCCTGATCGCCCTCGTGGTGTGGTTCCTTCTGCTCGAGGCCGGGCGCGGGATCCGTCGGGGAACGCGCGCACTCACCGCTCTGGCCCGGCGCCTGGTGCCGCGGCCCGCGGCGAACGTCGCGGGCCTGCTGGTGGCCGTCGTGATCGCCGTGCTGGTGGTCAACGGGGCGCTCTACCAGGGCCTGATCGCATTCGCGAACTGGAGTTTCTCGGGCGCCGACACCGTGACCGCGGAGGGCGTCGAGGAACCGACCGTGCCCGAGCGGAGCGGATCGCCGGCGTCTGCCCAGGCGTGGGACACCCTGGGGCAGGAGGGACGCACGTTCGTCGGCCGCGGCCCGAGCGCGGCCCGGATCACCGAGGTGACGGGCCGGCCCGCCAAGGAGCCGATCCGGGTCTACGCGGGCCGTGAGTCGGCCGAGTCCGTCGCCGGCGTCGCCGATCTCGTCGTCGCGGAACTCGATCGCACCAAGGCGTGGGAACGTGAAGTGATCGCAGTCAACACCACCACCGGCCGCGGCTGGGTGAACCAGAACGTCGCGTCGTCGCTGGAGTACATCGAGGCCGGTGACACGGCGATCGCGTCGATGCAGTACTCCTTCCTGCCGAGCCCGTTGGCGTTCATCGCGGACCGGGAGACCCCGCAGGTGGCGGGTCGGGCGCTGTTCAACGCGGTGTTCGCGCGCTGGATCGACCTGCCCGTCGACACCCGGCCCAAGCTTGTCGTGTTCGGGGAGAGCCTCGGCTCGTACGGTGGGCAGAACGCCTTCGCAGGCTTCCAGGACATGGCGACCCGGGTGGACGGTGCCCTGTGGGTGGGAACGCCGAACTTCACGCCGCAGTGGCGGGAGGTGACCGCCGACCGCGACGCGGGCTCCCCGGAGATCCTGCCGATCATCGGGGACGGGCGATCGGTCCGGTTCGCGTCCGAGCCGGGTGATCTCGACCTCGACACCGAGTGGGGTCCACGACGGGTCGTGTACTGGCAGCACGCCAGCGACCCGATCGTGTGGTGGTCGCCGTCGCTGCTGTTGAACGAGCCGGACTGGCTGCGTGAACCGCGCGGACGCGACGTCGATCCCAACATGTCCTGGCTGCCGCTGGTCACCTTCTGGCAGGTGACCCTCGACATGATCTTCTCGGCGGATGTCCCGGCAGGCCACGGGCACGCGTACGGCCCGGAGGCCGCCGGAATGTGGGCGCGGATCCTGCAGGTGGACGGCTGGTCCGATGCCGACACCGAGCGGGTGGAGGCGGCACTGACCGGTGGCTGAGCTGCTCCTTCGGGTCCGTAGAATCCCGGAGTGAACCCTCTTCCGGCACCGCCGGGATTCGACGCTCCGGGAGCCGCCCTCGTGAACACCTCGCCCACCCGCTCCGACCACCTGGAGGCCCGGAGCTGATGCGCATCGTCTTCGCGGGGACACCGGAACCGGCCGTACCGTCGCTGCAGCGGCTGATCGACTCCGAACGTCACGAGGTGGTCGCCGTCGTGACGCGGCCCGATGCCGTGGCCGGGCGCGGGCGAAAGCTCGTCCGTTCACCGATCGGGCAGCTCGCCGACCAGCACGGCATCGAGGTGCTCACACCCTCGTCGGCGTCGGATCCGGAGTTCCTGGCGCGTCTGCTGGAACTCGAGCCGGACGCGTGCCCGGTGGTCGCGTACGGCAACCTGCTGCCACGTCCGGTGCTCGGCGTTCCGCGGTACGGGTGGATGAACCTGCACTTCTCGCTGCTGCCCGCGTGGCGTGGCGCGGCTCCGGTGCAGGCCGCGATCAACGCCGGTGACGAGATGACGGGCGCGACCGTCTTCGCGCTCGACGAGGGTATGGACACCGGCCCCGTGTACGGCGTCGTGACCGAGGCGATCCGCACCACCGACACTGCGGGGGCCCTGCTCGGGCGGCTGGCCCAGAGCGGCGCGCTGCTGCTCGAAACGGTCCTCGACGGTGTCGAGGACGGGACCGTGCACGCCGTCCCGCAGCCGCCGGACGGGGTGTCCCACGCGCCGAAGGTGTCGGTCGAGTCCGCCCGGATCCGTTGGGATCAGCCGGCACTCGCGGTCCACCGGCACGTGCGTTCGGTGACTCCCGCCCCCGGCGCGTGGACGATGATCGGCGATCTGCGGGTGAAGGTCGGTCCCGTGACGCTGGCCCAGGAGACGTTGCGGCCCGGGCAGATCGAGGTCCGCAAGGACGGCTTCTACGTGGGCACTTCCACGACGGCGGTCCGTCTCGATCAGGTTCAGCCGCAGGGCAAGAAGCAGATGGCAGCAGTCGACTGGGCGCGCGGTGCGCGTCTCGACGGAGAGGTTCGGGCACAGTGAGCGAGTCGAGGCGGCCCAACAGGTCCGGCGGGGGACAGGGCGGCGGCCAGAGCGGCCGCCGAACCGGCGGCCGCGGCGGCAGTGGTGGCAGTGGTGGCCAGGGCGGCCGGGGCAGCGACAACAATCGGCCCCGTCAGGCCAAGCGGCCGGATCCGGCGCAGGCGTCGGTGGACCAGTCGCGCCGCGCGGCCCGCGACGTGCTGCGGGCGGTGCGGGAACGTGACGCGTACGCGAATCTCGTGCTGCCGGGGCTGCTCCGGGAACGACGTCTCGACGGCCGTGACGCCGCCCTCGCGACAGAGTTGGCCTACGGCGCCGCCCGTGCCCGCGGTCTGCTGGACGCGGTCATCGCCAAATGTGCGGGCCGCCCGATCGAGGAGATCGACGGGCCGCTGCTCGACGTCCTGCAACTGGGCGCCTACCAGTTGCTGCGCACCCGCATCGCGTCGCACGCCGCCGTCGCGACGTCGGTGGATCTCGTGCGTGCGGAGGCCGGTTCCGGCAAGGCCGGCTTCGTCAACGCGGTCCTGCGTCGGGTGTCGGAGAAGACCGAGGACCAGTGGGTGGCCGAACTGGCTCCGGACGCCGCCGTGGATCCGGTGGGGCACCTCGCGTTCCGGTACGCCCACCCGACGTGGATCGCGCAGGCGTTCGCCGACGCGCTCGGCTCCGACGCGGGCGAACTCGAGGCCGTGCTCGCGGCCGACGACGCCCGTCCGGCGGTCCACCTGGTCGCACGGCCCGGTGAGATCTCGGCGGAGGAGCTGGCGCTGATCACCGGCGGCGAGGTGGGTCCGTACTCGCCGTACGCAGTCCACCTGGACGGCGGCGATCCCGGTCTGCTCGAGGCGGTCCGCGAGGGGTTGGCGGGCGTCCAGGACGAGGGCAGCCAGTTGGTGGCGCGGGCGCTCACGCTCGCCCCGCTCGAGGGGCCCGACGGCGGACGATGGCTCGACCTGTGCGCAGGTCCCGGCGGCAAGGCCGCGCTGCTCGGCGCGCTGGCGGGGATCGAGGGTGGACGTCTCGACGCGGTGGAGCCGGTCGAGCATCGCGCCGAACTGATCCGCAAGACCACCCGTGAGCTGCCCGTCGACGTCCATGTGGCGGACGGCCGCGATCCCGGCCTGGACGGTGGCTACGACCGGATTCTCGTCGACGCCCCGTGCACCGGGCTGGGTGCCCTGCGACGGCGTCCCGAGGCCCGGTGGCGACGGCAGCCGTCGGACGTGGCGGGTCTGGTGAAGCTGCAGCGGGAACTGCTGGCGTCGGCGCTCGAACTGGTCCGGCCCGGCGGGGTGGTGCTGTATTCCACGTGTTCGCCGCACGTGTCGGAGACCGTCGCCGTCGTCGCCGATGCCGTGCGCCGGCACGGGGCCGTCCCACTCGACACCCGCGAGCTGCTGCCCGGTGTGCCGGGCCTCGGCGAGGGGCCCGGTGTCCAACTGTGGCCGCACCGGCACGGAACGGATGCGATGTTCATGGCGGCGCTGCGGCGGCCCGCCTAGGACGGGCGGGTTCCGAGGCCCGAATCGGGCCTCGGAATGTGTTCCGGTCCACACTGCAACGTGTTGTAATCCACAGTGGGTGGCGGTCGCGCCACCCACTGTGAGCGGGCACGGAGGAGAGCTGATGAATCGGGTCGCCGGAAAAGTCGTTCTGATCACGGGCGCGGCGCGCGGGCAGGGCCGCAGCCACGCCGTACGCCTCGCCGACGAGGGTGCGGACATCATCGCATTCGACGTGTGTGCCGACATCGCGAGCAACGAGTACCCACTGGCCACGGACGCCGATCTCGAGGAAACGGTGCGGCTGGTCGAGAAGGCCGGTGGTCGTGTCGTCGCCGCGAAGGTCGACGTCCGGGACCGGATGGCGCTGGATCGTGAACTCGCCGAGGCGGTCTCGAAGCTCGGGCGACTCGACGTGGTGGTCGCCAATGCGGGAATATGCCCGCTCGGCAATCACATTCCGCCACAGGGCTTCGTCGACGCATTCGACGTCGACTTCGTCGGCGTCGTCAACACGATCCATGCGGCGATGCCGTACCTGGGTGCGGGGGCGTCGATCATCGCGACCGGGTCGGTCGCCGGTCTCGTCCCGCAGACGGGGATCAACGGTCAGCAGGCGTTGCAGGGTCCCGGCGGGGACGGCTACGGGCTCGCGAAGAAGATGATCTCGACGTACACGCAGTCGCTGGCGCTGACGTTGGGTCCCAGCTCGATCCGGGTCAATACGATCCATCCCACCAACGTGAACACCGACATGCTGCAGAGCCCGCCGATGTACAAGACGTTCCGGCCGGATCTCGAGAACCCGACGGCCGAGGATGCGAAGGTCACGTTCCCGTTCATGCAGGCGATGCCGACGCCGTGGGTCGAACCGGAGGACATCTCGCACGCGGTGGTGTATCTCGCGTCCGACGAGTCCCGCTTCGTCACCGGTCAGCAGTTGCGGGTGGACGCCGGCGCTGGCATGAAGCTCGGGATCTGACGCCGGCGTCCGCGCGGATGCGTCCGCGCCGGGCCGATCAGGCGGCCAGCGCCCGGTAGCTCTTCTCTCCGGCGCGGTCCACAGCAGCCTTGACGACCGCGAAGACGGCGCCCTGCAGCGCGGCTGCGAGCAGCACTTCCTTGTTCGACCGGGTCAGGTCCCTGGGATCCGGAGCGGTCTCGTCGTCGCCGACGCGCTTCCACACCTCACGGAACGCGATCCCCGCGAGAATGCCCCCGAGGACGCCGGTGGCGAGGGATAGCGGCTTGTACAGGGCTTTTGCGGCTGCCTTGTTCACGATGTCCGGGTCCTTTCGTTGCGCGCGTTCTCGGTGGTGGCGCGTGAACTACTTCTGGCGGATTATCTAATCTATGTCCGACGGTACATATCGGTCGGCGGTTCCGCGCGGCACCGGCCGCCGACGGTTCGGGCGGCCGATCTGTGGGAATGGACACAGATCCTCGCTGTCCGTGAAACACATTTATTGTTTTGCGGGACTAACTTCGGAGAAACGGTCGAAACTCGCGATGTACTGATCTGGGCGAAGGGCAGGTGCCGGGTGGCGTCAGCGGTGCAGGTGGACGAGAGGCTCGCGTACGGCGTGTACGGGATCTCGGTGGCGGCCGAACTGTCGGGTCTCGGTCCGCAGACGCTGCGCCTCTACGAGAAGCGCGGTCTGATCGTGCCGTCCCGCACCGCCGGTGGCACGCGGCGGTACAGCGATCTCGACGTCCTGCGCCTCGCACGGATCACCGAACTGGTCGAGGCGGGCGTCAACCTCACCGGCATCGACATCATTCTTCGGCTCGAGGACGAGCAGCAACGGTTGCGCGCGGCGAACGACGCTCTGGTGGGCCACCTGGCGGATTCCGGTACGGATCCGTCACCGTCGTAGGGGCGCCGGACCGGTCCGTCGAGCGGGTGATTTCGGGCGCGTGGTGACGAATCGGTCGTTTCTTCGAATAAAATGCGGAAGGCATCACTCGATCGGGTCGGTCGATGCATGCTGCCGTCACTTTCATGCGACGGCCACCGTTCGAAGAGACGAGACGCCACCCGTGCCCCGCAAACAGGAACACACCGACCGATACACGGACGCGATCGCGGCCCTCTCGGCCGCGACGCATCGGCCCACCAACGTCGTCAACTACCGGGACGACTACGTCATCCGCGTCGATTTCGCGTTCGATCGTTTCCTCGTCGCCTCCAATACCGAGGACGGCGGCCTGCACAGTGATCCGGACGCGCCCGGCGGCTGGCTGGTGCGCTTCTGCGAGCAGCAGGGTGAGGAGGAGCTGGTGCTTGCCGAGTCCCATCGGGACTGGCTGGTCGATGCGTTCGACGAGGTCTTCGAGATCGTCGACAAGGCAGGCGACTGGATCGAGTCGGACGCACAGCTCGGTGAACTCACCCAGCAGCGCGGCGACTACGACAAGGACGCCTGACCTTCGGATCTCGCGCCCGTCCGGTCACACCGGTTCCGGCCAGATCCAGTTCCGCACCTCCGGCATGTCCTCGAGGTGTTCGCGCACGTAGCCGTGGTGGCGTTCGAGCATCCGCTCGCAGTAGCCCGTGAGATCGGCGGCACCGTCCGGTTCCCGGCCGCACCGGCGTAGCGCCTCGATCGCCAGGTGGTAGCGGCTCATGTGGTTGAGCACCACCATGTCGAACGGGGTCGTCGTCGAACCCTGCTCGGTGTAGCCGCGCACGTGGAACCGGTCCGGATTCATCCGGCCGTGCAGCAGTTGATGGAAGGACCGGGCGTAGCCGTGCCACGCGACGACGACGTCCACGTCCTCCGTGAACAGGCGCGCGAAGTCCTGGTGCGACCGCCCGTGCGGGTGGACGTCGGGCGGTGCCATCGACATCAGGTCCACCACGTTCACCACCCGGACGCGCAGATCCGGCACGTGCCCGCGCAACAGCGCCGCCGCGGCCAGCATCTCCTCAGTGGGGACGTCGCCCACGCACGCGAGCACGATGTCGGGTCGGGTGGTGGCGGAGTCTGCCGGGTCTGCGAGCTCTTCGGTGCCCGCCCAGTCCCACACCGACGCCCCGGCGCCGACGTGCGCCCGGGCCTGCTCGAGTGTCAGGTACTGCGGATGCGACTGCTTGTCGACCACCAGAAGGTTCACACAGTCGCGCGTGGTGAAGGCGTGCTCGGCGACGATCAGCAGCGAATTCGCGTCCGGTGGCAGGTAGACGCCGGTGACGCCGCCGGACAGTGACAGCACCGTGTCGATCAGCCCGGGCCCCTGATGCGAGAACCCGTTGTGGTCGTTGCGCCAGCAGGTCGAGGTGAGCAGAATGTTCAGGCTCGCGACCGGTGCTCGCCAGTCGAGGGAGCGGGCGCGCTCGAGCCACTTGGTGTGCTGGATCGTCATCGACGCACTCACCATCGCGAACGCCTCGTACGTCGCGAACAGCCCGTGGCGGCCGGTCAGGAGGTACCCCTCGAGCCAGCCCTGGCACAGGTGCTCCGACAGCACCTCCATCACCCGGCCGTGATGCCCGACGTGGTCGTCTCCGGGGATCAGGGTGCCGACGAAGCACCGGTCGGTGACCTCGAAGACGGCGCCGAGTCGGTTGCTGTTGGTCTCGTCCGGGCAGAACAACCGGAAGTCGTCGGGGTTCGCCGAGTAGATGTCCCGCAGCATCTCGCCGAGCGGACGTGTCGTCTCGTGATGGACGGCGCCGGGCGCGCGCACCTCGACGGCGTACCGGTCGGGTGCCGGCTGATCCAGTGCGCGCAGGAGCCGGCCGCCGTTCGCGTGTGGGTTCGCCCCCATCCGCTTGTCTCCGGACGGTGCCAGCGCGGCCAACTCCGGGACCAGACGACCCTGCGGGTCGAACTGGTCCTCGGGCCGGTACGAGCGCATCCACTGCGCGAGCGTGCGCAGGTGCGTGGGGTCCTCGCGCACGTCTGCGATCGGCACTTGGTGCGCCCGGAACGTGCCCTCGACCTGCACGCCGTCGACGATCTCCGGTCCCGTCCAGCCCTTCGGCGTGCGCAGCACGATCGCCGGCCACCGCGGTCGCGCGGCGAAACCCGATCGGCGCGCGTCGTCGCGGATCCGGGCGATCGCGACGTGGGCCCGATCGAGGGCGTCCGCAAGGTCGCGGTGCACCTGCATCGGGTCGTCGCCGGACACCGCCACCGCGTCCCAGCCGTACGCGCGCAGCAGTGCGAGCACCTCGTCGTCGGTGCGGCGTCCGAGGACCGTCGGGCCGGAGATCTTGTAGCCGTTGAGGTGCAGAACGGGTAGCACCGCGCCGTCGCGAGCGGGGTCGAGGAAGAACGGGATCTTCCACGACGCGGACAGCGGGCCCGTCTCGGCCTCGCCGTCGCCGACGACGCACGCGACGACGAGGTCCGGGTTGTCCATCGCGGCACCGGCCGCGTGGGCGAGCGAGTAGCCGAGTTCCCCGCCCTCGTTGATCGAACCCGGCGTTTCGACCCCCGAATGGCTCGGGATCCCGCCCGGGGTCGAGAACTGCCGGGCCAGGCGGCGAAGTCCGGCCTCGTCGGGTGTGACGTCCGGGTACAGCTCGGAATAGGTGCCCTCGAGATATGTGTTGGCCACGACGGCGGGGCCTCCGTGACCCGGGCCGGCGATGAACAGGACGTCCGCGCCGGTGCGCCGGATCAGCCGGTTGAGGTGGGCGTAGACGAGAGACAGGCCGGGGCTCGTGCCCCAATGCCCGAGCAGGCGCGGCTTGATGTCCGACGAGACCAGGGGCTGTCGAAGCAGCACGTTGTCGCGGAGGTAGATCTGGGCCACCGTCAGGTAATTGGCCGCCATCCAGTACCGGTGGAGCAGTTCCAGATCATCGTCGGTCGGGTGCTCGTCCACGGATCGGCTCCTCCGGTCGCGGCGAAGGTCTCTCCATCCTGACGGTTGTCGGCTCCATTGGCCAGGGCCGTGCCTGGGCGAGTCGACACGACCGGTACCTCCGGTTCCCCCTGTTGCCGGGCCGCCGAACCAGGCATCCTGGAAGAGGCGACACGGGCACCGTCCACAGGTGCCGCGCACCGGCTGCGGTCGGCGCCGACGACACGAAGTACGGATCTGGTATGCGGACAGAGCACACGCGGACCTCACGAACCACCACGCCGACCACCATGATGCGTGCCTGGCGGACGACGAGACCCGGCCCGCTCACCGACCGCCCGCTCCAGATCGGCCGGGAACTCATGCCCCGCCCTAACAGTGGTGAACTGTTGGTCCGCGTTCTCGCGTGCGGTGTGTGCCGCACCGACCTCCACGTCGTCGAAGGCGAACTGCCCCCGCACCGTCTCAACGTCATCCCCGGGCACGAGGTGATCGGTGAGGTCGTCGGCTTCGGTGACGACCTCGGACAGCACGCCGGACGATTCACACAGGGACAGCGCGTCGGCGTCCCGTGGCTGCGCAGCACGTGCGGGCACTGCCGCTACTGCGTGCGGGGCGACGAGAACCTCTGTCCCTATTCGACGTACACCGGTTGGGACGCCGACGGCGGCTACGCCGAATACACCACCGTGCCGGCCGACTTCGCGCTGGAGCTGCCCACCGGCTATCCGCTGGTGGAACTCGCGCCGTTGCTGTGCGCGGGCATCATCGGTTACCGGTCCCTGCTGCGCGCCGAACTGCCCGAGGGCGGCCGCCTCGGCATCTACGGGTTCGGTGGCAGTGCGCACCTCACCGCGCAGGTCGCGCTGGCGCGCGGGGCGCGCGTGCACGTGATGACCCGCGGCGACGAGGCCCGTGAACTGGCGTTCAGTCTGGGCGCGGCGTCCGTGCAGGGCGCGGCGGACCCGCCGCCCGAGCCGCTGGATTCGGCCATTCTGTTCGCGCCGACCGGTGATCTCGTGCCGCCCGCGCTCGAGGCGCTCGACGCCGGGGGCACGCTCGCGCTGGCCGGCATCCACCTGAGCGACATTCCGCCCCTCGACTATCAACGGCACCTGTTCCGCGAACGGCAGGTGCGCAGTGTCACCGCGAACACGCGCACGGACGCCCGGGAGTTCCTTGCGTTCGCACAGCGGCACCGGCTCCGGGTGAGCGCCCACCGGTATCCGCTCGACGCCGCGGACCGGGCGCTCGCCGATCTGGCGGGGGGAGTGTTCGGGGGCGCCGCGGTCCTGGTGCCGTGAACCGGCGCCGTGAACGTATCGGGTGTCCTAGCGTGGACTGACGGGTGGTTCTCGACGGCCCGGGCCCGCGAGTGGGAGGACGGCCGACATGATCACGCATCCCGCTTTCACCGTCGAACCCTGGAGCCTGCGAGCCACGAGCCTCGACCTGGACGTGCTCGCCCAGACCGAGTCGCTGTTCACGCTCGCGAACGGTCACCTCGGCTGGCGGGGCAACCTCGACGAGGGTGATCCACACGGCCTGCCGGGCAGCTACCTGGCCGGCGTCTACGAGGTCCGCCCCATGCCGTACGCCGAACCCGGCTACGGATACCCGAACTCGGGCGAGACGATCATCAACATCACCGACGGCAAGATCGTGCGGCTGCTCGTCGACGACGAGCCGTTCGACGTGCGCCGCGGCCGCATCGTCAGGCACGAGCAGGAACTCGACCTGCGCGCCGGTGTGCTGCGCCGGGTCGTCGAGTGGCAGTCCCCGGCCGGGCGGACGGTGCGGGTGTCGACGATCCGGCTCGTGTCGTTCGTGCAGCGGACGATCGGTGCGATCCGTTTCGAGGTGGAGCCACTGGACGGGCCGGCGCGGGTGGTGCTGCAATCCGAGCTGGTCGCGAACGAACCGATGCCGCACGCGGAGGCGGATCCCCGGGCCGCGGCGGTGCTGGCGGAGCCGTTGATCGCGGAGGAACACTTCGACCACGACGCACTGGTCCAGTTGGTGCACACGACCGGCGAGAGCGGCCTACGTATCGCGGTGGCGATGGACCACGAGGTGTCGGGGCCCGAGGTGCATGTCGAGACCGAGAGCTACCCGGACCAGGGGCGCGTGACCATCACCGGGCACACGCGACCGGGCCGGGCCCTGCGCATGGTGAAGTACGTCGCGCACGCCTGGTCGGCGCGACGGACCGCCCCGGCGATGCGCGACCAGGTGGCCGGGGAGTTGACGCTGGCCCGCGAGAGCGGCTGGGACGGACTGGCCGCCGAGCAGCGTGCCTACTTGGACACGTTCTGGGCACGGGCCGACGTCACCGTCGACGGCGACCCTGAGGTGCAGCAGGCGGTGCGGTTCGCGTTGTTCCACATCCTGCAGGCGTCGGCGCGGGCGGAGGGGACGTCCGTCGCGTCCAAGGGCCTGACCGGACGGGGATACGACGGGCACGCCTTCTGGGACACCGAGATGTTCGTGCTGCCGGTCCTCACGTCGGTGCTGCCCGATGCGGTGGGCGACGCGTTGCGCTGGCGGCACTCCACGCTCGGGATGGCGCGGGAGCGGGCGCGGCAACTCGGCTTCGACGGTGCGGCGTTCCCGTGGCGCACCATCACCGGCAAGGAGTGCAGCGGGTACTGGCCGGCGGGGGCGGCCGCGTTCCACGTCAACGCGGCCGTCGCGCACGCGGTGAGCGGGTATCTGCGGGCCGACGGCGACCCCGACTTCGAACTGACGGTCGGCCTGGACCTGCTGGTCGAGAGCGCGCGCCTGTGGCGCTCGCTGGGCTACTTCGACGAGGACGGCCGTTTCCGGATCGACGGGGTGACGGGCCCCGACGAGTACAGCGCGCTGGTCCGCAACAACCTCTACACCAACCTCATGGCCCGCGAGAATCTGACGGCCGCAGTCGAGATCGTCGAGCGGCACCGGGAGCGGATGCCCGACCTCGGTGTGACGGACGAGGAGATCGGCGGCTGGCGGACCGCCGCCGATCGCATGTTCGTGCCGTACGACGCGCGGCGCGGCGTGCACCCGGCGTCGTCGGGGTTCACCGATCGGCAGGTGTGGGACTTCGACGGCACGCCGCCCGAGCACTATCCGCTGCTGCTGCACTATCCGTACTTCGACCTGTACCGCAAGCAGGTGGTCAAGCAGGCCGACGTGGTGCTCGCGATGCAGTGGGTGCCCGACGCGTTCACCGCGGAGGAGAAGGCGCGCAACTTCGCGTACTACGAACGGCTCACGGTCCGGGACTCGTCGCTGTCCGCGTGCAGCCAGGCCGTGGTCGCCGCCGACGTCGGCGCCCTCGACCTGGCGTACGACTACCTGGGTGAGACCGCGCTGATCGATCTGCTCGACCTCGAACACAACACGAGCGACGGGCTGCACCTGGCGTCGCTGGCCGGCATCTGGATCGCGTTGGTGCAGGGGTTCGGCGGTGCCCGCCGTCGGCGGTCCGGGCTGACGTTCCGGCCGGCGCTGCCGCGTGGGATCGATCGACTGTCGTTCGGTGTGGCGGCCGCCGGGTGCCGGCTGCGCGTCGAGATCGACCGAGTCGAGACCCGGTACCGGTTGGCGGAGGGTGACGAATTGACCCTGGTTCACGACGGAACACCGGTCACGTTGCACCGCAACGAGGCTCGGGTGATGCCGACGGTGCATCCGCCCGCGGGACCGGTCGTGACGCAGCCGCCGGGGCGGGAACCGGCCCGGCGGGGGCGCGGTGGATGATCGTGCGGTGAGCCTGCCGACGCGGGGAGACGGGCGACTCGCGGACCATCCGCCCGCGAGCACTTGTCGCAGACCGTCTCCCATTGTCGCAGGGGTTATGCATGTACAGAAACCCTGCGACAGGCGCACACGCTGTGCGACATCACGGTTCGTCGGAGCCACCGAACGCGAGCGGCGGCGTCCCGACGACGGGTTCTCCCGGATGCAGTTGCTGCCGCAGCGCGGCGAGACCGGCGTCGTCGAGGGGGCCTCGGCTGGTCTGGATCGCCCAGTCGAACTCTGTTGTGGACCAGGCGATCTGGTTGCTGTAGGTCTTGACCCGCCACGGTTCGCTCGACCGGGGGCGCCGAGTGAGCCAGCCGCCGTACCGGCCCTGGCCGAGTTCAGCGGAGAATGCGCCGCTGTCGCGGTCGATCCAGTTGACCGCGAACGGGGTGAGATCGACCAGGACCGGCACCCGGATGGGGTCCGAGGCGACGGCGTTGCGGAACCACTCCAGCGACTCCTCCCGGTCGTGCGCGGCGGGAGTGCCGTGGCCGGCGCGGGCCCGGGATTCGTCGTCGGTGATCATCGGCCCGTCCCACGCGAACAGCGACGGATCGAGCGGCTCACCCACTGTCACCTCGGAGAAGGCCGCGCCGTCGATACCGTCGCCGGAATGCTGACCGAGGACCGTGCCGGTGTCGGCGTCGACCACCAGGCGCATCGAAGGTTCCGGTAGGTTGCGGCTCTCGCGTGGGGCCAACTCCACCGACCAGCAGGGCCGTCCCAGGAACTCGACGTCGGTCACCGGTCCGGTCGGCCGTGCCCAATGTTCGCCCGCCCAGTGCGCGACCGGTGGCGTGATGGCGAGATACCTGCCGCTGCCCGGGCTGCGCACGTTCTTCAGTTCGGTGCAGCGGGGCCGGCCCGGATCGGAGGTGAACTCCCAGGCCGTGGTGCCGTCACTGACGAACAGCACCGTCCCGTCGAGCGATTCGATCCGCGATCGGCGACCCCAGCGGAACATCCGGAGGCCGTCCCGGTGCATCGGGAGGAACACCGGCACCTCGCCGTAGCTGCCGAAGTAGTAGCGCAACGGAACATCGCTGTTCCGGTACGGCACCACCGTGCCGTGCACGGGCCGGGTGGGGCCGTCGGCCATGGTCACCAGCATCTGTACCCAAGGGGTCATCGTGTGTCCTCCGGTGTCGGATCTCAGACGTACAGCACGCCTTCGAAGTCGCCGCCTGCGGCTGTCGCCCATGTGCGGGTGCCGGCCTGCTCCATCAGGATGGCCGACGCGTACGCGAGGAAGTTCTCGAGCCGGACGCCCTGCTCGTCGTACAGGTTCAGGCGCGCCACCAGCGTCAGGCCGGGGTAGTGGGTGTGCCGGAAGCGGACGTGGATCCGGCCGTGGGGCCACTGTCCGACGTACGACGCCGACACATCGTGGACCTCGTCGGAGAACCGCATCCCGTCTAACCCTCGCACGCAGTACGCGACGTACGCGCGGTGGTCGAGCGGTTCCGGTCCCACAGGACGGCAGTTGTCGGTGATGTCGATGTCGTCGACCGGTATCGAACGCACACCACCGTCGAGGTCGGCGACGAGCACGGACCTGCTTGTGCCGGTGTGGTTCTCCGGAGTGACCACCATCCACAGGCAGTCGTCGCCGGCCGCGCCGTCGACCACTCGAATACCGGGCACATCGAACGCGGTCGTCGGTGTCGACGCATCCGGCCGGTAGGCCCGAACGATCGTGGTGTCACGTCGACGGGCGTCGAGTCCCCAGTGCCAGCGCAGCGCCGACACGATCGACCGCATACGTCGGTGTGCCTCGTTGTAGGTCGAGTCGGCGTACTCGCTCGTGTACTCGACGGGACGACCCTGTGAGCACGGGTGGGTGTCCGGTCCGATCAGGTCGGGGACCGGGTCGTCGAGCGGGACCTGCAGCACCGATCGGTGGTAGCTCACCTCGAAGCGTTCGCGGTCCGATCCCAGTGTCGTCGGGACCCGTTCCCACGGTTCGTGTTCCACCCCGAGATACAGGAACGCCTCGTCGAACTCGACCGAGACGACCGCCGCGACATCGACGGCTACACGCCTGGTGCCGCCCTCGGGCCGGGCCACCAACAGCGTCGGGGGCCGCAGTGTTCGGCGCGGCTGGACGCCCGAGGAGGCCGTGACGTCGTGTCGTCGACGGGCCACATTCGTACACCACGCACCGGACGGTCCGGCACAGGTCAGACGGTGACCTTCGGTGTATTCGCCGCGGACGATGCCGTCGACGTCGATGCGAACCAACGGTCCGTCGGCATAGTTCTGCACCCACAGGCCGTCGGGGTCACCGACGATCTCGGGGTACTGGTGCGAGCTGGATGGTGCCGCGGGCAGTTCGGTCCACGACACCAGACGGACGAACGCTTCGGTGCTCGGTTCGAACAACGCCGCAATCGGCTGGGATTCGTCGACCACCCACACGTAGCCGGACGAGAAGAACACGAGACGAGGGCGCAGAAATCTGCGCTCGGATGCAGCGCTCATGCGCCTTTCTGCTGCGTCATACCCGCGACGGTACCGCAGATGGGCGCGCTCGTCGCAGGTCGATTCTCACTGTCGCAGGGGTGGTCCACAGGGAGAACCAATGCGGCCGTCACACAGCCCCTGCGACGCGACGACGCTCAGGCGCGCGCCTACCCGAACCGCCACACCCGATCAGTCCGGCAGCAACTAAGCTCGCTGCCGTGGCAACCCCGATGATCGCTCCGTCCATTCTCTCCGCAGACTTCGCGCGCCTCGCCGAGGAGGCCGACGCCGTCGCCGGCGCCGACTGGTTGCACGTGGACGTCATGGACGCCCACTTCGTGCCGAACCTGACGCTCGGTCTGCCCGTCGTGCAGAGCCTGCTGAAGGCCACCGACATCCCGCTGGACTGCCACCTGATGATCGACGATCCGGGCCGCTGGGCGCCGCCGTACGCCGAGGCCGGCGCCCACAACGTCACGTTCCACGCCGAGGCCACCGACGATCCGATCGCGGTCGCCCGCGACATCCGCGCGGCCGGTGCCAAGGCGGGTCTGAGTATCAAGCCGAACACGCCGATCGAGCCGTACCTCGAGATCCTGAAGAACTTCGACACCCTGCTCGTGATGAGCGTCGAACCGGGTTTCGGCGGCCAGTCGTTCATCCCGTCGGTGCTGGACAAGGCCCGGGCGGTCCGCAAGCTGGTCGACGCCGGTGAACTGCGCCTGCTCGTCGAGATCGACGGCGGCATCAACGTCGACACGATCGAACAGGCCGCCGAGGCCGGGATCGACTGCTTCGTCGCCGGATCGGCGGTCTACGGCGCCGCGGATCCTGCGGCGGCGGTCCGCGGACTGCGTGAGCAGGCTGCCAAGGCGTCTCCGCACCTGACGCTGTCGATCTGACGGCCCACCGGTGACCACTCCCGACGCCGCGATGCGGCTCGCGATCGACGCGTCCGAGGCGGTGCGCGGCACCACCAGCCCCAACCCTCCGGTCGGTGCGGTGATCCTCGACGCGTCCGGTGCGGTCGTGGGGGTGGGGGCCACCCGGCCGCCCGGCGGTGCGCACGCCGAGGTCGTCGCGCTCGCCGAGGCCGGGGAACGGGCCCGCGGTGGCACGGCGATCGTCACCCTCGAACCGTGCAACCACCGGGGCCGGACCGGTCCCTGCTCGCAGGCGCTGCTCGACGCCGGTGTCGCCGCGGTGCAGTACGCGGTGTCCGACCCGAACCCGGCCGCGGCCGGTGGGGCCGAGCGGCTCCGGGCGGCGGGCGTGGCGGTGTCGGCGGGGTTGTGCGCCGACGACGTCGAGCGCGGACCGCTCCGGGCGTGGTTGCACCGGCAGCGCCACGGGCGTTTGCACGTCACGTGGAAGTTCGCCGCGACCCTCGACGGCCGCAGCGCCGCCGCGGACGGCACCAGCCAGTGGATCACCGGACCCGAGGCGCGGGCGCGGGTGCATGCCGATCGGGCGCGGCTCGACGCGATCGTCGTCGGAACAGGCACCGTCCTGGCCGACGATCCGTGGCTCACCGCGCGGCTGCCCGACGGCTCGCTCGCGCCGCACCAACCGCTGCGCGTCGTGGTCGGGACCCGCGAGATCCCGCCCACCGCGAGAGTGCTGGACGACGCGGCCCCCACCCTGGTACTGCGCACCCACGACGTCGACGTCGTGCTGGGTGCCCTCGCTGATCACGACGACGTCCTGGTCGAGGGCGGCCCGAAGCTTGCCGGGGCGTTCCTGGCGGCCGGGCGGATCGATCGGATCCAGGCGTACATTGCGCCCGTGATCCTCGGTGCGGGATCCCATGCAGTGGAAGACGCCGGGGTCCACACCATCGCCGAGGCGTTACGGTTTCGGCGGGACAGCGTCGAGACGATCGGCGAAGACCTGTTGTTGAACCTGATCCCGTAGGGATCGGGACGATACGGTCCCGGAAGGGATCTGAAGGAGCGGGCGAGACATGTTCACCGGAATCGTCGAGGAACTCGGCGAGATCGTCGCCAAGGAGGACCTGGCGGACGCGGCTCGGTTCACCGTGCGCGGACCGTTGGTCACCTCGGATGCGGGCCACGGCGACTCGATCGCCGTCAACGGCGTCTGCCTGACGGTCGTCGACGTCCTCGACGCGGAATCCTTCACCGCCGACGTCATGCGCGAGACCCTCGTGCGGTCGAGTCTCGGTGCCCTCACGATCGGCAGCCGGGTCAACCTCGAGCGGGCCGCGGCGGTGAACAGCCGTCTGGGTGGTCACATCGTCCAGGGCCATATCGACACCGTCGGGACGGTCATTTCACGCAGCCCGTCCGAGCACTGGACCGTGGTGCGCATCTCGCTGCCGTCGAGCATCTCCCGCTACGTCGTGGAGAAGGGCTCGATCACGGTCGACGGTGTCTCGCTGACCGTCTCCGCGCTGGGCGGAACCCCGGGCGACGAGTATTTCGAGATCTCGCTGATCCCGACGACGCTCGCGCTGACCACTCTCGGCTCGGCGGAACCGGGAACCCCGGTCAACCTCGAGGTCGACGTCATTGCCAAGTACGTCGAGCGTCTGCACACCGCCGCCGCCCGACAGCCGGAATAACGACCTCGTATCGACAGGTCGTACTGTTGAGGTGCATCTGAAGCGATGCGCCGGGACATACTCGAGCACGCCAGTTCAAGATTTTGGAGCCCAAGCACGTGACCAGGTTCGACAGCATCGAGCGCGCAGTCGCCGATATCGCCGCAGGTAAAGCGGTTGTGGTCGTCGACGACGAGGACCGCGAGAACGAGGGCGACCTCATCTTCGCCGCCGAGAAGGCCACCCCGGAACTCGTGGCGTTCATGGTGCGCTACACGTCCGGTTACCTGTGTGTCCCCCTCGACGGCGAGGACTGTGACCGTCTCGGCCTGCCGCCGATGTACGCGACCAACCAGGACAAGCACGGCACCGCGTACACCGTCACGGTCGACGCCCGCGAAGGCATCGGCACCGGCATCTCCGCGTCCGACCGTGCAGCGACGATGCGACTGCTCGCCGACCCGGACAGCGGTGCGAACGACTTCACCCGTCCGGGCCACGTCGTGCCGCTGCGTGCGAAGGAGGGTGGCGTCCTGCGTCGTCCCGGCCACACCGAGGCCGCGGTCGATCTGGCCCGCATGGCGGACCTGCGTCCGGCTGGTGTGATCTGCGAGATCGTCAGCCAGAAGGACGAGGGCCACATGGCCCAGACCGAGGAACTCCGCGTGTTCGCGGACGACCACGACCTGGCCCTGATCTCGATCGCGGATCTGATCGCGTGGCGTCGCAAGCACGAGAAGCACGTCGTGCGTGTCGCCGAGGCCCGCATCCCCACCCGCCACGGCGACTTCACCGCTGTCGGGTACAAGAGCATCTACGACGATGTCGAGCACGTTGCGCTCGTCCGTGGAGACCTCTCCGACAGCGACGGCACCGACGTGCTGGTCCGCGTCCACTCGGAGTGCCTCACCGGCGACGTCTTCGGTTCGCTGCGCTGCGACTGCGGCCCTCAGCTCGACGCCGCGCTCGACATGATCGCGCAGGAGGGCCGCGGTGTGGTCCTGTACATGCGCGGCCACGAGGGCCGGGGCATCGGTCTTATGCACAAGTTGCAGGCCTACCAGCTGCAGGACGCCGGGTCGGACACCGTCGACGCGAACCTCCAGCTCGGCCTGCCGGCGGACGCCCGTGACTACGGTATCGGCGCGCAGATCCTCGTCGACCTCGGTATCAAGTCGATGCGGCTGCTGACGAACAATCCGGCGAAGCGTGTCGGGCTGGACGGCTACGGCCTGCAGATCACCGACCGGGTTCCGATGCCGCTGCGCGCGAACGCCGAGAACCTCACGTACCTGCGGACCAAGCGGGACCGGATGGGCCACGACATGATCGGCCTGGACGAGTTCGAGGCCGGTGACGCGCTGTGAGCGGTGAGGGACGTCCCGATCTTCAGCTCGGTATGGCCAAGAACCTCAAGCTTGCGATCGTCGCCGGCCAGTGGCACCCCGAGATCAGCGAGGCGCTCGTCGCGGGCGCCAAGCGCGTCGCCAAGCAGGCGCAGATCGAGGAACCGACGCTGATCCGGGTGGCGGGCGCGATCGAGTTGCCGGTCGTGGCGCAGGAACTGGCGCGTTCGCACGACGCCGTCGTGGCCCTCGGCGTCGTGATCCGCGGCGGCACACCGCACTTCGAGTACGTGTGCGACGCCGTGACGGCCGGATTGACACGGGTGTCCCTCGACGAGGGCGTCCCGGTCGGCAACGGCGTGCTCACCACCGACAACGAGCAGCAGGCGCTCGACCGGTCGGGTCTGCCCGGCTCGGTGGAGGACAAGGGTGGCGAGGCGTGCGCGGCGGCGATCGACACCGCGGTCACGCTCGCCCAGCTCCGGGGCATGCGGACGGAGCACGCGAACCGATGAGCGCAAACGAGGACTGGGAATTCGAGGTCCGCTCCAAGAAGTCGCCGCGCTACGCGATGATCGCGGCCGCTGTGCTGGTGGTGGTGCACGTGACGCTGGGAGTCCTGCTGCGGACGTCGGCGACCGGTGTCTACTTCCGGGTGGTGGACCAGTTCGCGATCGCCGGCATCGGGATCCTGCTGGCGGGCGGCGTGCTGCTGTTGACCCGACCTCGCCTGCGGGTCGGTCCGCGGGGCATCGCGGTCCGCAACATTCTCAGCGAGCGCGTCGTCGACTGGGACCTGGACGAGGGCATGTCGTTTCCTGACGGGGCGCCGTGGGCCAGGATCGAACTGCCCGACGACGAGTACGTGCCGGTGATGGCGATCCAGGCCAACGACGGCGAGCACGCGGTGCGGGCGGTCCGCCGGTTCCGCGAGCTCGAAGCGAAGTACACGAGCTCGCGCGCCGCCTGAGTACCGTCGGTACCGCCGACTAACCTTGAATCGTGCCTGATCCTTCGACGTATCGCCCCGCCCCGGGAACCATCCCGGCGGCGCCGGGTGTCTACAAGTTCCGCGATCCGCACGGCCGGGTCATCTACGTCGGCAAGGCCAAGAGCCTGCGGTCGCGACTGAACTCGTACTTCGCCGACGTCTCGTCGCTGCATCCGCGGACCCGCCAGATGGTCACCACCGCGGGCAGCGTCGAATGGACGGTGGTCAGTACCGAGGTGGAGGCCCTCCAGCTCGAGTACAACTGGATCAAGGAGTTCGATCCCCGGTTCAACGTCCGCTATCGCGACGACAAGACCTACCCGGTCCTCGCGGTGACGTTGAACGAGGAGTTCCCGCGGCTGTTCGTCTACCGCGGACCACGCCGCAAGGGAGTGCGGTACTTCGGTCCGTACTCGCACGCCTGGGCGATCCGCGAGACGCTGGATCTGCTGCTGCGGGTGTTTCCGGCCCGGACGTGTTCGACGGGAGTGTTCAAGCGGCACAGCCAGATCGGCCGGCCGTGCCTGCTCGGCTACATCGACAAGTGTTCGGCGCCGTGTGTCGGTCGGGTCAGTGCCGCGGAGCACCGGGAGATCGTCGAGGATTTCTGCGATTTCCTGTCCGGGCGCACCGACCGGCTCGTCCGTCAGCTCGAGGTCCGGATGCAGGACGCCGCCGAGGACCTCGACTTCGAGACCGCCGCCCGGCTGCGTGACGACATCGGTGCCCTGAAGAAGGCTCTCGAGAAGCAGGCCGTGGTACTCGGCGACGGCACCGATGCCGACCTGGTGGCCTTCGCGTCCGACGACCTGGAGGCGGCCGTGCAGGTGTTCCACGTCCGCGGTGGCCGGGTCCGGGGTCAGCGCGGCTGGGTGGTCGAGAAGGCCGGCGACGTGATCGAGCGGGATGCGGTCGCCCTCGATGCCGCCGACGCCGCCGACGCCGCCGGGGCCTCGGAGGAGGCGATCCTCGTCGAGCAGTTCCTCACCCAGTTCTACGGCGAGCAGGCCGCGCTGGGGGACGGTGGCGCGCAGGCGGACCAGCCGGCCAACGCCGTGCCCCGCGAGGTGCTCGTCCCGGTGCTGCCGCGGGGCGCCGAGGAGATCCAGCGGTGGCTCTCGACGCTGCGCGGCTCGTCGGTGCAGTTGCGGGTCCCGCAGCGCGGCGACAAGAAGGCGCTCGCCGAGACCGTCGAACGTAATGCGAAGGAGGCGCTCGCGCAGCACAAGCTCAAGCGCGCAGGTGACTTCACATCGAGATCTGCTGCGCTGCAAGGTATCCAGGAAGCGCTCGATCTCGATTCGGCGCCGCTGCGGATCGAGTGCGTCGACATCAGTCACGTCCAGGGCACCGACGTCGTCGCCTCGCTGGTGGTGTTCGAGGACGGTCTCCCGCGCAAGTCCGACTACCGGCACTACGCGATCAAGGAGGCAGCCGGCGACGGCCGGTCCGACGACGTCGCGAGCATCGCGGAGGTCACCCGTCGACGGTTCCTGCGGCACAACCGGGACGTCGCGGCGGCCGCACGAGTCGACGGCGACGCCGGTTCCGGCGTGGGCGACCCGGACGGCGGCGGTGACGGCGGCGACCTCGCGCCTGAGGCCGCGCTCGATCCCCGGACCGGACGACCCCGCAGGTTCGCGTACCCGCCCAACCTGTACGTCGTGGACGGCGGCGCCCCGCAGGTTGCCGCGGCTGCGGAGGTACTCGACGAGCTCGGGGTCACCGATGTCGCGGTGATCGGGCTCGCGAAGCGTCTCGAGGAGGTGTGGGTGCCGGGGGAGGAGGATCCGGTGATCCTGCCCCGGACCAGCGAATCGCTGTACCTGCTGCAGCGGGTCCGCGACGAGGCACACCGATTCGCGATCACGTTCCACCGCAGCAAGCGATCGCGGCGGATGACCGCGTCGGCGCTGGACTCGGTGCGGGGGCTGGGGGAGACCCGGCGGACCGCGCTGGTGACCCACTTCGGGTCCGTGGCCAGGCTGCGGAGCGCGACCGTCGAGGAGATCACCGCGGTCCCGGGCATCGGCACAGCCACCGCGCAGGCGGTTCTGGAGGCGCTCGCCGGGTCCGATCCGGCGACCGATCCGGCGCCGGCGCCGGGCGAGGCCGGACCGGATGTCACTGCGAGTGACCCCGTCGTGGGGGATGATGTGACGGACATCGGCGCTTCGAAACGAACAGGACACACTCCCGCGTGAACGACCTGCAGGATTCTGGTGAGCACGGCATGGAGGTTGCGCTCGTCACCGGACTGTCCGGGGCGGGGCTGAGCACGGCCGCGAAGGTCCTCGAGGACCTCGGCTGGTACGTCGTCGACAACCTGCCGCCCGAACTGATCGCGCGGATGGTCGACCTCGGTGTCGAGTCGGATCCGCCGATCCGTCGGCTCGCGGTGGTGATGGACGTGCGCAGCCGCCCGTTCTCGGGCGACCTGGGCGGGGTCGTGACCGCACTCGAGGCGATGCCCGTGCAGATCCGGGTGCTGTTCCTCGAAGCCAACGACTCGGTGCTGATCCGTCGGTTCGAGCACGTGCGACGCAGCCATCCACTCCAGAGCGACAGCAAGGAAGGCACCCTGTCGGAGGGGATCGCCGCCGAGCGCGCGAAGCTGGCCCAGGTGCGGGCCGCAGCCGATCTGGTGGTCGACACGTCGTCACTCGCGGTGCGTGAGCTGCGCGAGAAGGTCGAGACGGCATTCGGTGGCGAGGGCAGCGCCGAGATCCAGGTGACCGTGCAGTCCTTCGGGTTCAAGCATGGCCTGCCGATGGACGCGGACCTGGTGTGCGACGTGCGGTTCCTGCCGAATCCGCACTGGATTCCCGAACTGCGCGAGCACACCGGGCTGGAAGAGGCGGTACAGGACTACGTCCTGTCCCGTGACGGGGCTCAGGAGTACCTCGATACGTACCTGCGCCTGCTGGAACTGACGACGGCGGGATACCGCCGGGAGGGAAAGCGCTACATGACCATCGCGGTCGGATGCACCGGTGGCAAACATCGCAGTGTTGCCATGTCGGAGGCGCTCGCAGCGCGACTGCAGAAGGAGGACGGCCTCGCCGTCCGTGTCGTGCACCGTGATGTGGGGCGCGAATGAGCAGCGATCCACTGCACGGAACCGGCCGCACGCCCCGCATCGTCGCGTTGGGCGGCGGGCATGGTCTGTACGCGACCCTCAGTGCCGCGCGGCGGCTGAGCTCGGAGGTCACCGCGGTGGTGACGGTCGCCGACGACGGCGGCTCCTCGGGACGGCTGCGCAGTGAGCTCGGTGTGATCCCGCCGGGCGATCTGCGGATGGCGCTGGCCGCGCTGGCGTCGCGCGAGCCGCAGGTCCAGATGTGGACGGATACCGTCCAGCACCGCTTCGGGGGCACGGGCGCTCTCGCCGGTCACTCGGTCGGGAACCTGATCCTCGCCGGTCTCACCGAGGTTCTCGGCGACACCGTCGCGGCACTCGACACCGTTGCGCGACTGCTCGACATCGAGGGCCGCGTGCTGCCGATGTCACCGGTGGCCCTGGAGATCGAGGCCGACGTCGTGGGGCTGGAGTCCGATCCACGAGTCAGCCGGTGTATTCGCGGACAGGTCGCGGTCGCGACCACGCCGGGAAAGGTGCGCCGTGTGCGGCTGCTGCCGGCGAGCCCGCCCGCGTGCCCGGATGCGCTGGCCGCGATCGAGAACGCCGACGTCGCAGTGCTCGGCCCCGGTTCGTGGTTCTCGAGTGTGATTCCTCACGTTCTCGTGCCGGACCTGCTCGACGGTCTGATGCGTTCGGCTGCGCGGAAGGTGCTGATCCTCAACCTCGCGCCGGAGCCGGGCGAGACTGCAGGATTCTCCGCGGAACGTCATCTGCACGTACTGTGCCAGCACGCACCCGAATTTCGCGTCGACCACGTGGTCGTCGACTCGGGATCGGTTCCGGCCGGGCGCGAACGCGACCATCTGTGCCGCGCCGCGACGCAGCTCGGCGCGGAAGTCGTCTACGCGGACGTCGCCGAGGACGGAACCCACAAGCACCACGCGGGCAAGCTCGCGGCGGTGCTCGAACGGCTCACCGAGCGGCAGGTGGGCGACAACCGCCCCGTCGAGGTGAGCGGCAGCGAGCAGCCCGCCGGACGGACAGCAGGGGGAAGGGAGAGCGCCACGTGGCGATGACAGCCGAGGTCAAGGACGAGCTCAGCAGGCTCACGGTGACGCAGGTGAGTTGCCGGAAGGCGGAGGTGTCGGCACTGCTCCGGTTCGCCGGTGGCCTGCACATCGTGGGTGGCCGTGTGGTCGTGGAAGCCGAGGTGGACCTCGGATCGATCGCGCGGCGCCTGCGCGGCGAGATCCTCGATCTCTACGGGTACCACTCCGACGTGCACGTGCTCAGCGCGAGCGGGCTGCGCAAGAGCTCCCGGTACGTCGTCCGGGTCGCGAAGGAGGGCGAGGCGCTGGCCCGTCGGACCGGGCTGCTCGACATGCGGGGACGTCCGGTGCGGGGCCTGCCGGCACAGGTGGTGGGCGGCAGCGTGGGTGACGCGGAGGCCGCATGGCGCGGCGCGTTCCTGGCGCACGGCTCGCTCACCGAGCCGGGGCGCTCGTCGGCGCTCGAGATCAGCTGCCCGGGTCCGGAGGCGGCCCTCGCGCTGGTCGGTGCGGCTCGCCGCCTCGGTATCGCCGCGAAGGCGCGCGAGGTCCGGGGCACCGACCGGGTGGTGGTGCGCGACGGCGAGGCGATCGGCGCCCTGCTCACCCGGATGGGTGCACAGGACACTCGGCTCACGTGGGAGGAACGGCGCATGCGCCGCGAGGTGCGCGCCACCGCGAACCGTCTCGCGAACTTCGACGACGCGAACCTGCGCCGGTCCGCGCGCGCGGCCGTTGCGGCTGCGGCGCGGGTCGAACGGGCTCTCGAGATCCTCGGTGAGGACGTCCCCGACCACCTCGCGGCGGCGGGCACGTTGCGGGTCAAGCATCGGCAGGCCTCGCTCGAGGAGCTGGGGCAGCTCGCGGACCCGCCGATGACCAAGGACGCTGTCGCCGGTCGCATCCGGCGTCTGCTGTCGATGGCGGATCGCAAGGCCAAGGAGGTCGGGGTTCCCGACACCGAGTCGGCGGTGACCCCGGAGTTGCTCGAAGAGGCGTGACGATCGGTCGACGACCCACCCCGGTTCCGGTGACCGGGGCAGATGCGCGCGCATGTGGGTGCGCGCACTAGGGTGGGACACGCATCGACCGATGAGTCTCGCGTTTCGGTTCGATAGTCGTGGGTATCACGTGCTCGCGAGGTTCTCGCGGGCGAACAACTGGCACACCAGAGTAGATGGGCAAAGGAGCTAACTGTGACGGTCCGGGTAGGCATCAACGGCTTCGGTCGTATCGGACGTAACTTCTTCAGGGCGGTCGATGCGCAGAAGGCGCTCGGCACCACCGACATCGAGATCGTGGCGGTCAACGACCTCACGGACAACGCGACGCTGGCTCACCTGCTCAAGTACGACTCGATCCTGGGTCGTCTGCCGTACGACGTCTCGCTCGAGGGCGAAGACACCATCGTCGTGGGCGACACCAAGATCAAGGCGCTGGCGCATCGCGGCCCGCTGAACGAGCTCCCCTGGGGCGAGCTGGGCGTCGACGTCGTCGTCGAGTCCACGGGCATCTTCACCGACGCCGCGAAGGCGAAGGGTCACCTCGAGGCCGGCGCCAAGAAGGTCATCATCTCCGCGCCCGCCAAGGGCGAGGACCTGACCGTGGTGATGGGCGTCAACGACGATCAGTACGACGGCAGCCAGAACATCATCTCGAACGCCTCGTGCACCACGAACTGCCTCGGCCCGATCGCCAAGGTGCTCGACGACGAGTTCGGCATCGTCAAGGGTCTGATGACCACGATCCACGCGTACACGCAGGATCAGAACCTGCAGGATGCCCCGCACAGCGACCTGCGTCGCGCGCGTGCCGCGGCCCTGAACATCGTCCCGACCGGCACGGGTGCGGCCAAGGCCATCGGCCTGGTCCTTCCGCAGCTGCTGGGCAAGCTGGACGGCTACGCGCTGCGCGTGCCGATCCCCACGGGCTCGGTCACCGACCTCACCGCGAACCTGCGCAAGCCGGCCACGGCCGAAGAGATCAACGCCGCGATGAAGGCGGCCGCCGAGGGTCCGCTGAAGGGCATCCTGAAGTACACCGAGGCTCCCATCGTGTCGTCGGACATCGTGACGGATCCGCACTCCTCGATCTTCGACGCCGGCCTCACCAAGGTCATCGACGACCAGGTCAAGATCGTCTCCTGGTACGACAACGAGTGGGGCTACTCGAACCGCCTCGCGGACCTCATCGGTCTCGTCGCGAAGTCCCTCTGACGCCGTGGCAGTCAAGACTCTGAAGGACCTGCTGGACGAGGGGGTCGAGGGCCGTACCGTGCTGGTGCGCTCCGACCTCAACGTTCCGCTGGACAACGGAACCATCACCGACCCGGGCCGTATCGTGGCGTCGGCACCGACCATCTCGGCGCTGGCCGAGGCGGGCGCGAAGGTCATCGTGATGGCGCACCTGGGCCGCCCCAAGGGCGAGTTCGACGCGGCGCTGTCGCTGGCGCCCGTCGCTGCGAAGCTCGGCGAGGTGCTGGGTCGCAACGTCCAGCTCGCCGGTGACGTCGTCGGCCAGGACGCGCTCGCACGTTCCGAGGGCCTGACGGACGGCGATGTCCTCCTGCTGGAGAACATCCGCTTCGATCCGCGTGAGACCAGCAAGGACGACGCCGAGCGCGAGGCACTCGCCAAGGCGCTCGTCGACCTGGTCGACGGCGACGGTGCGTTCGTGTCCGACGGCTTCGGTGTGGTGCACCGCAAGCAGGCGTCGGTCTACGACATCGCCAAGCTGCTCCCGCACTACGCGGGCAACCTGGTTGCGGCCGAGGTCGAGGTTCTGCAGAAGCTGACGCAGGACTCCGAGCGCCCGTACGCAGTCGTGCTCGGCGGCTCCAAGGTGTCGGACAAGCTCGCCGTGATCGAGGCGTTGGCCCCCAAGGTCGACACCCTCGTCATCGGTGGCGGCATGTACTACACCTTCCTTGCCGCGCAGGGCATCTCGGTGGGCAACTCGCTGTGCCAGGAAGAGATGATCGGCACCTGCAAGGAACTGCTCGAGCGGTACGCGGACGTCATCCACATCCCGCAGGACGTGGTGATCGCGGACTCGTTCTCGGCGGAAGCCGAGTCGAAGACGGTCTCCGTGCTGGAGATTCCGGACGGCTGGATGGGCCTGGACATCGGACCGCAGTCGGTGGAGCGCTTCGCGGCGATCCTCTCGGGTGCCAAGACGGTGTTCTGGAACGGCCCGATGGGCGTGTTCGAGTTCGCCAAGTTCGCGGCCGGCACCAAGGGTGTCGCCGAGGCGATCATCGAGGCCACCGGCAAGGGCGCGTTCAGCGTCGTCGGCGGCGGAGATTCCGCGGCGGCCGTGCGTCAGCTCGGTCTGCCGGAGGACGGCTTCTCGCACATCTCGACCGGTGGCGGCGCGTCCCTCGAGTACCTCGAGGGCAAGACGCTTCCCGGCATCGCGGCGCTGGAGGACTGAGACATGGCACGTAAGCCTTTGATCGCCGGCAACTGGAAGATGAACCTCAATCATCTCGAGGCCATCGCCCTGGTGCAGAAGATCGCGTTCTCGCTGCCCGCGAAGTACTTCGAGAAGGTCGACGTCACGGTCATCCCGCCGTTCACCGACATCCGCAGCGTGCAGACGCTGGTCGAGGGCGACAAACTCCTGCTCACCTACGGTGCGCAGGACGTCTCGGCGCAGGATTCGGGCGCGTACACCGGCGAGATCAGCGGTTCGATGCTGGCCAAGCTGGGCTGCACGTACGTCGTCGTCGGACACTCCGAGCGGCGCACGCTGCACGGCGAGTCCGACGAGACCGTGCTGGCCAAGACCAAGGCCGCGCTGAAGAACGGGCTCACCCCGATCGTGTGCATCGGTGAGGGCCTGAACATCCGCGAGGCCGGCGAGCACGTGGCGTACAACGTTGCGCAGCTGAAGGGTTCGCTCGCGGGTCTGTCGGCCGACGAGATCTCCAAGATCGTCGTCGCGTACGAGCCCGTGTGGGCCATCGGCACCGGCAAGGTGGCCTCGGCCGCCGACGCGCAGGAAGTCTGCAAGGCGGTGCGTGACACGCTCGCCGAGCTGGCCTCGCCCGAGATCGCGCAGGCCGTGCGCGTGCTGTACGGCGGCTCGGTCAACGCCAAGAACGTCGGCGAGCTCATCGCTCAGCCCGACGTGGACGGTGGACTGGTCGGCGGAGCATCGCTCAAGGCGGACGAGTTCGCGACGCTGTCGGCAATCGCCGCCGGCGGGCCGCTCCCGTGATCGGGTAGCAACCGAAGACAGGCGCTGGGCGCGTGACCGTGAAGGTCACGCGCCCAGCGTTTTTCGTCGGTCCGCCCTCGGTCGGCGCGACGCGGGCCTCGGGATGCTGCCGGATCCTAGGGGGCGCGAACGATTCCGGGCATCGGGTACGTGCCGTCGATCAGCCCGGTGGTCGGTCCGTAGAACCGGGCCGCGATCTGGAATCGGCCGTCTCGTGAGGTGGGCAGCCAGTTGCGGTCCTGTCCGGGAGCGGTGGGCCGGTCGGGCTGCAGGTAGAAGGTGACCTGGCCGTCGACGATCGCGTACTGACCGGCCTCGAGTTGTGCACTGGTGGTGCTGTACCGGTCGATCGGATTGTCGATGAAGTAGCCGGCCGAGTCGTAGACGGGCAGTTCCCAGAATTCGGAGGTCGGCGGCAGATCGTCGATGTCGAAGGTCAGGGTGTAGTTGTTCTGCCCGTCGAGGGGTCGGCCTTCGCTGTCGTCGAAAACGTAAGCGATGGTGTGGGAATCGTAGGGAACGGGTGTGCCCCACGCGACGTCGTCGGCCCCGGACTTGGCGACGTAGTCGAGGTCGTCGAAGAACAGGCTCGACTGCAGCCGCCATCCGTTCATGTCGATCTGTGTTTTCTCGAAGGCGCTCCTGGCGGCCTTGCGTGCACGGGCGAACCCTTCGGCGATGCCCGCCTTCTGCTCATCGGTGACCTGGGCGGGGTCGAAGATCGTGCCCTCCACGAGTCCGAGGCGTGCGAGCCGTTCGAGAGTCCGGGTCTCCTTCACCGAGTCGGTGCGGCGGGTGATCGATGGATCGTTGATCGACAGGCTCAGCAACTGCAGGTAGTCGACGGCGGTCATGGACTTCCCGATGTCGGAGATCTCGGCCATGCGAGGGAAGGTGCGGTAGTCGCCCTTGACGACGGGTTGCCGGTCGAGCGGCGGGACCCGGCCGCCGTGCGCGGACCACAGGCTCAGCGGCGCGGCGTGCATTCCGGCCACCGTGCGCCGCGCCGCGGCCAGGTCGGCGTCGTCGCGCGTGGTGACCGCCACCCGGACGGCGATGGTGAAAGAGTCGGAACTCGCCTTGACGATCTCGGTGCCCTTGAAGCCGGCAGGCAGGTTGCCGCGCCGGTCGGGGCCCACGATGATGTACCGCTGAGGTGCGTCGCCGGTGAACTGCGAGCCTGCCTTGAAGAACGTGGTCACGTTCTGGTCCGTGGCCTGGATGCTCCAGTAGCGCCCGTCGGTCACCGCCGGGGTCTCGACGACGATCGGCTCCTTCGAGGTGTCGAACGTGCCGCCGGAGTACAGGGTCGAGGCATTGACGGTGGTGGCGAATCGGATCTTCGCATCGAACAGATTCATCTGAGGTTGCATCCGATTGACGCCGCGGTAGGCGGGCTGCCCCTCCATCTGGGTGTACACGTGCCGGAGTTCGTAGTAGCCGGCGATGTTCAGGCCCCAGTAGAAGGCCTCCTCCGTCAGATCGGCGACCTCGTCGCGCGACAGTGAGGAATCGATCGGTCCCGCTGGCGATTCGGCGGTGGCTTCCGTCGTGGCCGACGGAGGCGCTACGACTCCTGCTTTCGACTTTCGAACTGCGTGGGTCATCGTTCTCCTCGTGGATGCGCTGATCGCGTCGCCTAAGTCACTCTGTCTTAAGTCATGGTCGCGGTCGGCTCCTGTCGGCGCCACGCCGGATTCCATCCAGTGGAACGGTTTGGTGGTTCGCGGGGGAGCGCTGGGCGTGTGGCGAATCCGCCACGCGCCCAGCACTGTTCACGCCGGTGGGTCAGCCGAGCAGCTTGACGGCGATCTTGCCGATGGTTTCCGGCGACAGGCCGAGGCCGGTCCGCAGGTAGTTCTGCACGGTCCCGTACTTTGCGGTCAGCTCGTCGAATCCGGCCTGCAGGTAGCTGGCGTCGACGCCGAGGAGCGGGTCGTAGACCTTGGCGACGTCCTCGCCCAAGCTGGCTGCGATGCCGGCGCGGGACTTGGCCATCGATTCGGCCGTGTACTCGTTGGTGAGCAGGTAGTCGTTCATGATCGTCTCGCGCGACACCCCGGCGATGCTCTGCAGCAGCGCCGACGCCCAACCGGTGCGGTCCTTGCCGGCGGTGCAGTGGAACACCTGCGCGCCCGGGGTTTCGGCGAGATCGGTGAGTAGCTCGGTGAAACCGGCGCGGGCCGCGGGATCGGAAACGAACGATCGGTTCATGTCCCGCATGAAGTTCCGGGCGTCCTCGGGCGTCTTCAGCTTGGCCACACCCGCAGCGAGGTCGCCCGACAGGATCGGGATACGCACGTACTCGGGGCCGACGGGCAGGCGGTCGGGCTTCTGCGCCACCTCCTCGTCGGTCCGGACGTCGTACACCGCGGTCAGATTCATCGCCGTGAGGGTGGTGAGGTCCGCGTCGTTCGGCGTCAGGGCGTTGGCGCGGTAGAAGACGCCGGTGCGCATGTGGCCGAGCGGGGTCTTGTATCCGGGGCCGGCGACGTCCCGGAAGTTGTCGACAGTGGCCAGCCGGGGCGCCTCGACGGTGGCCGGGGCGCTGGAGCCGAAATTCGAGGATCCGAAGGACGGCAGGTCGAGGGAACCGGTGGCGCCCGCGGCGGCCGTCCCGGCGAACAGGAACGAGCCGGATGCCGCGATTGCCACTGCGGTCCGGGTGGTGTGGCGCAGAGCTGTGGAGCGGTGCGTCATGGTGGGGCCTTCCTCGCAAGGGGGTTGACTGACTGCTCGGAAGGTAGTGCGGCACGTTGTGCCACAGAAGTGAGCCGTCTCACTCCGCGGGAGGAAGGTGTGCCCCGCTGCCGTCCCGCTGCGGCGAGATGTCCCCGCCGCGGTGGCCGGTTCGTGCCCGGACGTCTCGGTAACAGGTAAGCTGGGCCCGCTAGTGGCCGAAATCGTCGTGCGTGAAGGGCAGCGAATACCGAAATGGCACTGTTCCTGGACATCTTGCTGGTGATCACCAGCCTGCTGCTGATCCTGCTTGTCCTGTTGCACCGCGCCAAGGGTGGCGGTCTGTCCAGCCTCTTCGGTGGCGGTGTCCAGTCCAGCCTCGCCGGCTCGAGCGTCGTCGAGAAGAACCTCGACCGGCTGACGGTCTTCACCGCAGCGATCTGGCTGATCGCGATTCTCGGTATCGGGCTCGAGATCAAGTTCAGCTGACGATGGCCGGGTACCGCAGCTCGGCGTCCATTCCCGACGCCGCCGCGGCCCTGATCGACGCGCCCGAGTTCGCGACGCTCGCGACGGTCGAGCCGGGTGGTCACCCACAGTTGTCTGTCGTGTGGCTCGAGCGCGATGGCGACGAGGTACTGATTTCCACCGTCCGCGGTCGCCGCAAGACCGACAATCTCTTGCGCGACCCGCGTGCGACGGTGCTGATCTACCCGGCGAGCGGGCCGTACAACTACGTCGAGATCCGTGGCACCACCACGGTCGCCGACGATCCCGGTGGCTCGCTCATCCACAAACTGGCGCGGAAGTACACGGGTGCCGAGCGTTGGGAACACGACACTCCCGACACTCCGCGGGTCATCGTCCGGCTCACGCCGTCGAAGGTGATCTGGAAGGGCTGACGCCCGCGCTGTCGTTGTCGTGCGGGCGGTCGATCGTCGGCCGATAATCGGGAGATGACCGGGATCCCAGATTCGTCGGCAACTTCTTCCTCTGCGCCGTCGGCCCCGCGCGCCGCCACCGAACCGCTCCGAGAGGACATCCGTCTGCTCGGTGGGATTCTGGGGGAAATCGTTCGGGAACAGTCCGGCGACGAGGTCTTCGCGCTGGTCGAGCGCGCCCGTGTCGAGTCGTTTCGGGTTCGGCGTTCGGAGATCGACCGGGCGGACCTCGCGGAGATGTTCGAGCGGATCGACACCGGGGAGGCCATTCCGGTGATCCGCGCCTTCAGTCATTTCGCGCTGCTCGCCAATGTCGCCGAGGACATCCATCGCGAGCGACGGCGCGCGATCCACGTGCGGGCCGGTGAACCTCCACAGGACAGCAGCCTGGCGGCCACCTACGCGAAACTCGATGCGGTGACTCTCGATCCGGCGACGGCGAGCGCCGCGCTGATCGGTGCCCTGGTGGCGCCCGTGATCACCGCCCACCCCACCGAGACGCGCCGACGGACGATCTTCGAGACCCAGAACCGCATCATGGAACTGATGCGGATGCGGGAGTGGGTGTCCGGCGGCGTCGACGAGTCGGTCGCGATCGAGCGTCAGTTGCGCCGCCAGATCCTCACGCTGTGGCAGACCGCGCTGATCCGTCTGTCACGCTTGCGGATCCAGGACGAGATCGAGGTGGGCCTGCGCTACTACGACGCCTCACTGTTCGAGGTGATCCCGCAGATCAACGCCGACCTCCGCGAGGGGCTGCGGGCCCGGTGGCCGGGCGCGACCCTGCTCACGGAACCGATGCTGCGGCCGGGATCGTGGATCGGCGGCGATCGGGACGGGAATCCGTTCGTCACAGCCGATGTCGTCGCCAGGGCCACGCACCGCGCTGCCGAGACCGCGCTCGAACATCACCTCGAGGAACTCGAGGTACTCGAACGGGAGCTGTCGATGTCGGCTCGGCTGGTCACCGTGACCGCCGAATTGGACCGGCTCGCGGACGAGTCCGGTGACGAGTCGGCGTTCCGCGCCGACGAGCCCTACCGGCGTGCCGTCCGGGGCCTGCGTGCACGACTGACGGCCACCGCGGATCGGATTCTCGGTCACCCCGCGGTCCACCGTGTCGGAGCGGCGGCACCGGACCTGCCGGGATACGGCAGCCCGGCCGAGTTGCTGTCGGACCTGGGCGTCATCGACGCGTCGCTGCGTGCGCACGGCGACGACACCGTCGCCGACGACCGCCTGGCGCGGTTGCGGAACTCGGTGGAGGTCTTCGGCTTCCACCTGTGCGGTCTGGACATGCGCCAGAACTCGGAGGTCCACGAGACGGTGGTCGCCGAACTGTTGGCGTGGTCGGGAGTGCACTCGGACTACCGGTCGCTGTCCGAGGACGAGCGGGTCGCGCTGCTCTCCCGGGAACTCGCGACCCGTCGGCCGTTGTCGGGCCCGCACGCCCAGTTCAGCGAGCTGACCACGAAGGAGTTGGGCATCCTCCGAGCAGCCGCCGAGGCCGTCGAGCGGATCGGCCCGGAGGCGATCCCGAACTACATCATCAGCATGTGCGACTCGGTGAGCGACATGCTCGAGGCCGCGATCCTGCTCGCCGAGGTGGGATTGTTCGACCCGGACGGCGACGACGGACCGTCGTGCCCGGTGGGGATCGTGCCGCTGTTCGAGACGATCGAGGACCTGCGCCGTGGCGCCGCGACCCTCACTCGAACGCTGGAGGTGCCGATCTACCGGGCACTGGTCGCCGGCCGCGGCGACAGCCAGGAAGTGATGCTCGGCTACTCCGACTCCAACAAGGACGGCGGATACCTCGCCGCGAACTGGGCGCTGTACCGGGCCGAACTCGACCTGGTGCAGGCGGCGCGGAAGATGGGAATCCGGTTGCGGCTCTTCCACGGTCGCGGCGGCACGGTGGGACGTGGTGGAGGCCCGAGCTACGACGCGATCCTCGCGCAGCCGCCGGGCGCGGTGCAGGGGTCGCTGCGGATCACCGAACAGGGGGAGGTGATTGCGGCGAAGTATGCCGAGCCGCGGCTCGCGCGCCGCAATCTCGAGGCGTTGGTCGCGGCCACCCTCGAATCGACCCTGCTCGACGTCGAGGGGCTCGGCGACGACGCGGCGCCCGCCTACGGAATCCTCGACGAGCTGGCCGAACTGGCGCGGGTCGCGTACGCCGATCTGGTGCACGACACCCCGGGATTCGTCGAGTACTTCAAGGCGTCGACGCCGGTCGCCGAGATCGGTGCCCTCAACATCGGCAGCCGGCCGGCGTCCCGCAAGCCGACCGCGTCGATCTCCGACCTGCGCGCGATCCCGTGGGTCCTGTCCTGGAGCCAGTCGCGGGTGATGCTGCCCGGGTGGTACGGCACCGGAACGGCGTTCGAGCAGTGGGTGAGTGGAGACGCGGACCGCCTCGCCACGCTGACCGACCTCTACGAGCGGTGGCCGTTCTTCCGGACGGTGCTGTCGAACATGGCGCAGGTGATGTCGAAATCCGACATGGGTCTCGCGGCGCGTTACGCGGAGCTGGTGCCCGACGTCGCGCTGCGCCAGGAGGTGTTCGGCAAGATCGCCGCCGAGCACGCCCGCACGATCGCGATGTACCGGGCCATCACCGGGCACGAGAACCTGCTGTGGGACAACCCCGCTCTCGACCGGTCCGTGCACAATCGGTTCCCGTACCTCGAACCGCTCAACCACCTGCAGGTCGAGTTGCTGCGCCGCTACCGCGGCGGCGACGACTCCGACGGCGTCCGGCGCGGCATCCAGCTCACGATGAACGGTCTCGCGACCGCGCTGCGCAACAGCGGCTGATCCGACCGAGTCAGGCCGACCGTCGAGGTCGACGGCCCGGGCGGGGGCAGGCGTTCAGCGCACGTCGGCGTCGGCGCGCGCGCCGGCTGCGACGGCGTGCATCTTCGTCAGGAATGCCCCGATCGTCTCCTGCTCGTGCGGCGGGAAGGATTCGACGACCTCCACCGCGCGGTCGATGAGGGGTCCGAAGAACGACGTACCCAGGTCGACCGCGTGTGAGGTGACCTCGACGACGACCCGACGGCGATCGACGGTGTCTCGTGTGCGGGACAGTAGTTCCGCCTTCTCGAGTCGGTCGATCAGTGCGGTGGTGGAGGCGGAACTGATGCTCAGCTGCGACCCCAACCAACCCGGCGTTGCGCGCTGTCCCGCACGGGCCGCGTCGAGGAGGGCGATCAGCGCCCGAAGGTCGGTCGTGTGCAGGTGGTGCCGTCTGGCGAACTCGGACCCGAAGAGGTTGAGCTCCACCGTCAGCGCCCGCAGTTGGTGCACCGTTGCGTGGCCCCTGATGCGGGGGTCGAGTTCATCGTCGGGCATGGCTTCCTCTTTTCTCCCGTACGGGCCTGGACGGCGGTTATCTCGTTGCCTAGTATCTCGATGATCGAGATAAAAGTCGACAGGTGGGGCCGACCAACGGGGGCAGACTGGTGAAACGAAGTGATGGAGTCGAATTCGCGACGACGGAGAACGGGCGTGAGTTCGCGCAGCGGTACCGCCGAGTGCTCGGACAGTGGCCGGGTGCGGTCGAGGGCGTCGACATCGACACCCGGTTCGGGACCACCCGCGTCAACGTATGTGGGCCGGCCGGTGCCTCGCCGGTGATCCTGCTGCCCGGCGGGGGCGCCACCTCCACGATGTGGTTCGCGGTGGCGGCGGCACTGTGCGGCGATCACCAGGTGTTCGCTGTCGATCTGCCCGGCGACGTCGGTCTCTGGGTGGCCACCGAACCGCCGGGGAACCTGGACGACCTGATGGGCTGGGTATCCGCGGTCGTCGACGCTCTGGGCCTGCGAACGTACGACGTCGTGGGCCACTCGTACGGTGCGATGGTCGCGCTCGCGCACGCGCTGCGTCGGCCCGCCGGGCTCGAGAGGTTGGTCCTGCTGGATCCCAACTCGTGTTTCGCGGGGATGAGCCCGCAGTACCTGGCTCGTGCGGTTCCGGTGCTAGTCCACCCGACCGGTGCGCGGCTGCGGCGCCTGATCGGGTGGGAATCGGCCGGCGCCGCGGTGGACGCCGACTGGCTCGAGCTGGTCGCATTCGGCACCGAACGGTTCCCGGCGCACCGCCTGGTGGTGCCGCGGCGACCCGGGGCGCGCGAGCTCGGGGAGGTGCGTGCCGAGGTGACCGTCGTGCTCGCCGAGCGCAGTCGGGTACACGACGCTGCACGGGTCCGTGAACGGGTTCGTAGTTCGATGCCGCGGGCCGCGGTACACGTGCTTCCCGGTGAATCCCACTACTCGCTGCCGATGAGGTCGTCGCCGGAGTTCGGTGCGGTGCTGCGGACCGCGCTCGGCGGGCAGTAGCGCCGTGTGCCGCTGCCCCTACCGGTTCGTCGGCGAGAACAGCAGCGGGGTGATGGTTCCGTAGTCGTCGTGGCCTTCGATGTGCCACGGCAGCGTCGAGCGTCCCTCGCCCACCCGGGACCACAACGTCGTGAGCCAGGTCGCGGCGGCGTCGACCACCGCGTCCTGGATGCAGAACGGCGGATTCCGGCTCGGCCAGAGCGGGACGTCCGGCTCGAGTCCGTCCTCGGTGTACTCCACCCCGAACAGGTGACGGTGGTCGTCGATCGGCTTGTTCAGCACGAAGGAGTCCGGCCCGTCGAGTCGTGCCCACACATCGAACGTTCCTTCCCCGTCCTGATCGGGAAACACGTCGAACCACAGGGCGGTCGCCTCCGCGGGACAGGCATCGAGGATCGCCGAAATCCTCTGTGCCGCAGCATCCGTGTAGCGGCCGAGGACGGTATGCAGTTCCGAGAGGTACTCCGTGCGGTTCACGTCGAAATCGTAGCGGCCGGACCGGCCGGCGGCGACGGGGAACCGATCGACGATTCGTCGCGTCCTACAGAGCGAAAGGATCTCGAATCCGGGGACGACAGTGGAGGAGTGGGCGAATGGATCGGTGCCCGAGGGGATCGGCGCATCTGCGGTCGACGCTGCGCGCGTCGGCCGGACCGCGCAGCGGTGGACTGCTGGCGACCGGGTGTCGGCCACGACCTGTGGTGGCCGACACCGGTGAACCGCCGCAGTCGGTCCGGCCGATCGACGATCAGCCGGACTGACGCGGTCGACGTCAGGTGCGGGGCAGTCCGCTCGCTGCGGTCTCGTCGAGTAGCCAGACTGTCTTCGCGATCCCGCGCGCACCCGCGGCCGGGATCTCGTCGGACGACGCGCCACCGACAGCGGCAGCGACGGCCTCGGCCTTCGCCTCGCCCGAGACGATGAGCCACACCTCACGCGCCGACTGCAGCGCCGGCAGCGTCAGCGTCACGCGGACCGGCGGCGGCTTGGGGGAGTCGGTGACGGCGACGACGAGCTGCTCGGGCTCACGCACCGCATCGGTGTGCGGGAACAGCGAGTTGACGTGTCCCTCACCGCCCATGCCCAGCAGGTGGACGTCGAACAGTGGGCCGGCGCGATCGGACCCGTACGCGTCGAGCACCTCGGCGTAGGCTGCGGCCGCGGTGACCGGGTCGCTGCCGTACGCGCCGTCGGACGCGGCCATCACGTGGACGCGAGCCGGGTCGACCGGGACATGGTCGAGCAGGGCCTGGTGCGCCTGCACCTCATTGCGCTCGGGATCGCCTGCGGGCAGGAAGCGTTCGTCGCCGAAGAACACGTCGAGCGCCGACCAGTCGATCGTGCCCGGGTGCGCACGGACGTGCTCGAGCAGTGCGATGCCGGTGCCGCCGCCGGTGAGCACCACCGACGCGGACCCACGCTCGCGCTGCGCTGCGACGACCGCGTCGACGAACCGCGCGGCCGCAGCCTGCACCAGCGCGTCGGTGTCCGGGTACCGCTGGATCTCCTGCTGTGCATTCACGTCAGACATACTCCACCTTCGACAGTCCGGTCAGGGCGGCCTCGTAGATCTCGTCCGGGTCGAGCCGGCGCAGCTCCTCGGCGAGACAATCGCGCGTCTCGCGCCGGGCCAGCGCCACCAGGGCGTCGGGCTGACCGGTCCGGCTCAGCGTCGCGGTGGTCTCGACCTGCGGGCGGCTGATCGAGATGGTGTCGTTCGCGAGCTTCAGTTCGACGAACAGATCACCGGTCTGCCGGTAGACCGGGCCGTCGATGCGATCAGCCAGCCAGCCCGCCAGCACGTCGAGTGCGGGCTCGGTGGCCAGCCCCGACACCGTCGCCGACACGATCGGCTCGTGCGGCGGCTGGTCGAGGGCCGAGGTCAGCAGCGCGCGCCAGTACGTGACCCGGCTCCACGCAAGGTCGGTGTCCCCGGCGGTGTACGACCCGAGCCGACTCTTGATCGTCGACGTCGGGTCCTCGGCGCCGGTGGCATCGGTGATCCGACGGATCGCCAAGCGGCCCACCGGATCCAGCGCCGGCACCGTGGGGGCGTCCTCGGGCCACCACGCGACGACGGGCGTGTCGGGCAGCAGGAATGGGACGACGACACTGGCCTCGTGGTCGGCGAGCTCGCCGTACACCCGCAGCACCACGACCTCGGAAGCGCCGGCGTCGCCGCCGACCCGGATCTCGGCGTCGAGATGCGTCTCCTCCGAACGGGACCCGCGCGCCACCACGATGACACGGCAGGGATGTTCCCGGCTGGCCTCGTTCGCGGCGTCGATGACGTCCTCGGAGTTCTTGCTGTCCCGGGTGCACACGACCAGCGTCAGGACCCGGCCCAACGTGACGGCGCCGCCGGACTCGCGGAGCTCGACGAGCTTCTTGTTGATCGCTCCGGTGGTGGTGCCCGGCAGCTCGATGATCACGGCCTTCTCCATTCGCGACCGGTGCGGCGCATCATCTCCTGCGCCGACGGCGGACCCCACGTTCCTGCCTCGTAGGGTTCGGGCTTGCCCTGCTTCGCCCAGTGCTCGAGGACCGGGTCGAGGATTTTCCACGACAGCTCGACCTCGGCGTTGACGGGGAACAGGGACGGCTCGCCCAACAGGACGTCGAGGATCAGTCGCTCGTAGGCCTCCGGGGAGGACTCGGTGAACGCCTGTCCGTAGCTGAAGTCCATGTTGACGTCCCGGACCTCCATGCTCGATCCGGGCACCTTGGAGCCGAACCTCATGGTGACGCCCTCGTCGGGCTGGACCCGGATCACGAGGGCGTTCTGACCGAGGTCCTCGGTCATGGTCGCGTCGAACGGTAGGTGCGGGGCCCGCTTGAACACGACGGCGATCTCGGTGACCCTGCGGCCCAATCGCTTTCCCGTACGCAGGTAGAACGGCACGCCCGCCCAGCGGCGGGTGTCCACCTCGAGGGTGATCGCCGCGTAGGTCTCGGTGGTGGAGTCCTTGGCGAAACCCTCCTCCTCGAGCAGGCCGACGACCTTGCGTCCGCCCTGCCAGCCGCCGGCGTACTGACCGCGGGCGGTGGTCTCGTCGAGGGGCTCGGCGAGGCGCGTCGCGGAGAGCACCTTGATCTTCTCGGCCTGCAGCTCGGACGGCTCGAAACTGATCGGCTCCTCCATCGCGGTGAACGCGAGCAGCTGCAGCAGGTGGTTCTGGATGACGTCACGGGCCGCACCGATGCCGTCGTAGTATCCGGCGCGACCACCGAGGCCGATGTCCTCGGCCATGGTGATCTGCACGTGGTCGACGTAGTGCGCGTTCCAGATCGGGTCGAACAGCTGGTTCGCGAAACGCAGCGCCAGGATGTTCTGGACCGTCTCCTTGCCCAGGTAGTGATCGATGCGGAACACCGTGTCCTCCGGGAACACGTTGTTCACCACCGCATTGAGCTCCTGCGCGCTCTCGAGGTCGTGGCCGAACGGCTTCTCGATGACCACCCGGCGCCACTGCCCGTCCGCGGACTTGGCGAGTCCGGACTTCGACAACTGCTCGCACACCGTGGGGAACTGAGCCGGCGGAATCGACAGGTAGAACGCATGATTGCCGCGGGTGCCGCGCTCACGGTCCAGGGCGTCGAGGGTGTGCGAGAGGTGGGTGAAGGCTTCGGCGTCGTCGAAGCTGCCCTGCACGAAGCGAATCCCCTTCGCCAGCTGCTCCCAGACGTCCTCGCTGAACGGTGTGCGGGCGTGCTCGCGCACCGCGTCGTGCACGACCTGTGCGAAATCCTGGTCCGCCCAGTCACGCCGGGCGAAACCGACCAGAGCGAACCCGGGCGGCAGGAGGCCTCTGTTGGCGAGGTCGTAGACCGCGGGCATCAGCTTCTTGCGAGCCAGATCGCCGGTGACACCGAAGATCACCAGGCCACAGGGGCCGGCGATGCGAGGCAGTCGCCGGTCCCTGCTGTCCCGAAGTGGGTTGATCCAACCGTCCGCCGCGGGTCCGCTCACGGGGTCAGCTCTCTCGAGCAGCGGTGAGCTGCT
Organism: Prescottella sp. GW823-FHT02E09; assembly: GCF_058797375.1. Lineage (NCBI taxonomy): Bacteria > Bacillati > Actinomycetota > Actinomycetes > Mycobacteriales > Nocardiaceae > Rhodococcus > Prescottella sp. GW823-FHT02E09. The sequence goes on along the minus strand of NZ_JBXAJP010000002.1, from coordinate 296,175 downwards.
CCGAGATGGCGTCGAGGAGTTCGTTCCACGAGACCTCGAACTTGTCCACGCCCTCGGTCTCGAGCTTGTCGAACACCGCGGGGATGTCGATCCCGACGGCGGCGAGCTGGTCGAAGACGGCCTGCGACGCCGCGGCGGTGCCCGAGATGGTGTCCCCGGAGACGACGCCGTGATCGGCGACCGCCTCCATGGTCTTCTCCGGCATCGTGTTGACGGTGTTCGGTGCGACGAGGTCGGTCACGTACAGCGTGTCCGAGTAGTCGGGGTTCTTCACACCGGTCGACGCCCACAACGGACGCTGTACGCGGGCGCCGGCGGCCGCCAGCGCCTCCCAGCGCGACCCGCCCTCGAACACCTGCTGGTACGACGCGTACGCCAGGCGGGCGTTGGCCAGACCGGCCTTGCCGCGCAGCGCGAGTGCCGCGTCCGAGCCGATCTTCTCGAGCTGTCCGTCGATCTCGCTGTCCACGCGGGACACGAAGAACGACGCGACCGAATGGATCTTCGACAGATCGTGTCCGGCGGACTTCGCGGCCTCGAGCCCCGCGAGGTAGGCGTCGATGACGGCCTCGTAGCGCTCGACCGAGAAGATCAGCGTGACGTTGACACTGATGCCCTCCGCGATCACCCGGGTGATCGCGGGCAGGCCCGCCTTGGTGGCCGGGATCTTGATCAGCAGGTTGTCGCGGTCGACGAGCTTCCACAGCTCGATCGCCTGCGCCACCGTCGCGTCGGTCTCGTGTGCCAGCCGCGGATCGACCTCGATCGACACCCGGCCGTCGATACCGTCGGACGCCTCGGCCTGCGGTGCCAGTACCTCGCACGCAGCACGGACGTCGTCCGTGGTGAGCGCGCGGACGGTCTCGTCGACGCCGGCGCCGTTATTCGCGAGCTCGCGCAGCTGTGCGTCGTACGCCTCACCCTTGGTGAGGGCGCCCTGGAAGATCGTCGGGTTGGTGGTGACGCCGACGACGCTGCGGGTGGCGATCAGCTCCGCGAGGTTGCCGGTCTCGAGCCGCGTGCGCGACAGGTCGTCGAGCCACACGGACACACCCGCCGCGGACAGTGCCGCGAGGTTCGCATTCTGGGTTGCAGTGTCAGTCATCGTGATTCATCCCTTCACACGTGCAAGGACGCGACGTGCCGCGTCGGTGACCGCGTCGGCCGTGAAGCCGAACTCGCGGAACAGGGTCTTGTGGTCGGCCGACGCGCCGTAGTGCTCGATCGACACGGCCTCGCCGTCGCTGCCGATGATCTTGTACCACGGCATCGAGATGCCGGCCTCGACGGAGACGCGGGCGCGGACCGCCGGCGGCAGGACCTCGTCGCGGTACGCCTGGTCCTGCTGCTCGAACCAGTCGAGGCAGGGGACCGACACGACGCGGGTGGCGATGCCGTCGGCCTCGAGCGCCTCGCGGGCCGCGACGGCCAGCTGGAGCTCCGAGCCGGTGCCCAGCAGGATCACCTCGGGGGTGCCGGTGGATGCCTCGGCCAGCACGTACGCGCCGCGGGTGACACCCTCGGCGGCCTTCTCTCGGGTGCCCTCGAGGACCGGGATGTCCTGACGGGTCAGTGCCAGGGCGGTGGGGCCGGTCTTGTGCTCGAGCGCCGCCTTCCACGCCTGGGCGGTCTCGTTCGCGTCACCCGGACGGATGACGGACATGTTCGGGATCGCGCGCAGCGACGCCAGGTGCTCGATCGGCTGGTGCGTCGGGCCGTCCTCGCCGAGACCGATGGAGTCGTGCGTCCACACGTAGATCGCCGGCGTCTGCATCAGCGACGCGAGGCGGACCGCGGGGCGCATGTAGTCACTGAAGACGAGGAACGTGCCGCCGTACGCGCGGGTGGGGCCGTGCAGCACGATGCCGTTGAGGATCGAACCCATCGCGTGCTCGCGGATGCCGAAGTGCAGCGTCCGGCCGTAGGGCTGGGCGTTCCAGTCCTTGGTGGAGATCGACGTCGGACCGAACGAGTCGGAACCGTCGATCGTGGTGTTGTTGCTGCCCGCGAGGTCGGCCGAGCCGCCCCACAGCTCCGGCAGGATCGGGCCGAGCGCGTTGAGCGTCTTGCCGGAGGCCTTACGGGTGGCGACACCCTTGGCGTCCGCGTCCCACGTCGGCAGGTTGTCGGTCCAGCCCTCGGGGAACTCGCCCGCATGGAGGCGGTCGAACAGCGCCTTGCGCTCCGGCTCGCGAGCGGCCCACGCGTCGAAGTCGGCCTGCCACTGCTGGTGCGCCTGCGCACCACGGTCGACGACCTGGCGGGCGTGCGCCAGTGCGGCCGGGTCGACGTCGAAGCTCTTCTCCGGATCGAAACCGAGGGCGCGCTTGACGCCGGCGACCTCCTCCGCGCCGAGCGCGGCACCGTGCACGTCACCGGTGTTCATCATGGTCGGAGCGGGGTAGCCGATGATCGTGCGGAGCAGGATGATCGACGGCTTGTCGGTGACGGCCTTCGCGGCCTCGACGGCATCGAGGATCGCGGACACGTTCTCGCCGCCCTCGACGGTCTGCACGTGCCAGCCGTACGCCTCGTAGCGCTTGGCGACGTCCTCGCCGAGCGCGATCGCGGTGTCGTGCTCGATCGAGATCTTGTTGTCGTCGTAGAAGACGATCAGGTTGCCGAGCTCCTGGACGCCGGCGATCGACGATGCCTCGGAGGTGACGCCCTCTTCCATGTCGCCGTCGGAGGCGATCACGTAGACGTAGTGGTCGAACGGGCTGGCGCCGGCCACGGCGTCCGGATCGAACAGGCCACGCTCGCGGCGAGCGGCCATCGCCATGCCGACGGAGGATGCCAGACCCTGGCCCAACGGGCCGGTGGTCATCTCGACGCCGACGGTGTGACCGAACTCGGGGTGGCCCGGGGTCAGCGAGCCCCACGTGCGCAGCGCCTCGATGTCGGACAGCTCGAGGCCGTAACCCGACAAGTACAGCTGCAGGTACAGCGTCAGGCTGCTGTGGCCGCAGGACAGGACGAAGCGGTCGCGACCCACCCATTCCGGGTTCTTCGGATCGTGGCGCAACACTCGCTGGAAGAGCGTGTACGCCAGCGGCGCGAGGCTCATCGCGGTGCCCGGGTGGCCGTTGCCGACCTTCTGGACGGCGTCCGCGGCGAGGACTCGTACGGTGTCGACGGCCTTGGTGTCCAGGTCGGTCCAATCGGCAGGGTGGACCGGTTGCGTGAGGACGCGGATCTCGTCTGTGATCGACACGGGCAGATGTCTCCTGACATGGTTGTACGTGGAGCCGGAGGGTGCTGTGGGCGCTAGCGGGCCTCTTGTGCGCCTCCAGCCTAGTTGTGCCTCACCGTTCGGGTCGATTCGGTTCGCAGGTTTGCGGCGTCTACCATCGTTTGTAGTAGTGCAGTAGCAAGCGAGGATGTAGTCGCGTGGGGCAAGGAGATAGCGTGCGTACAGGGCATCGGCCGAGCGGACATGGCTTCGGCAGCCCCGCCGCCGCATCCGAATCGAAGACTGCGCGGGATACCACCACGTTGTGGGGCCGCATCTCGTCGACGATTCTGGCGTACATCGCGTTGACGAAGCCGCGGGTGATCGAGCTGTTGCTCGTCGCCACGATTCCGGCGATGCTCCTCGCGGACCGCGGCCACATCGATCTGGTTCTCATCATCAGCACCCTGTTCGGTGGCTGGATGGGCGCGGCGAGCGCGAACTCGCTCAACTGTGTCGTCGACGCCGACATCGACAAGGTGATGAAGCGCACCGCGCTGCGTCCCCTCGCACGTCAGGCCGTCCCGACGCGGCACGCGTTCGTGTTCGGCATGACGCTCGGTGTCGCGTCGTTCCTGTGGTTGTGGTGGCGCGCGAACCTGCTCGCCGGGTTCCTGGTGGTCCTCACCATCGCCTTCTACGTGCTCGTCTACACGATGGTGCTCAAGCGCCGCACGTGGCAGAACGTGATCTGGGGCGGCGCCGCGGGTTGCATGCCGGTCATGGTCGGCTGGGCGGCGGTCACCGGATCGCTGAGCTGGGAGCCGGTTGTCCTGTTCCTGATCATCTTCTTCTGGACGCCGCCGCACACCTGGGCGCTCGCGATGCGCTACAAGGAGGACTACAAGGCGGCCGGCGTCCCGATGCTCCCGGTCATCGCTTCCGAGGAACACGTCACCAAGCAGATCGTGATCTACACGTGGGCCACGGTCCTCGCCTCGCTGGCACTGGTGCCGGCGGCCGGCTGGATCTACGCGGGCGTCACACTGCTGGCCGGCGCGTGGTTCCTGTTCGTCGCCCACCAGCTGTACAACTCCGTGCGTGGCGGCACTCCGATCAAGCCCCTCAAGCTGTTCCTGCAGTCCAACAACTACCTCGCGGTGGTGTGCTGCGGACTCGCCGTCGACTCCGTCCTCGGCTGGAACACCATCGCCTCGTACTTCTGATCCGACACGAACGACGAAGGGCCCGCTCTCCGGAGCGGGCCCTTCGTCGTCTTTCCCGTGGCTTACGGCACCAGCACGATCGAACCGGTGGTCTTGCGCCCCTCGAGATCTCGGTGCGCCTGTGCGGCGTCCTCCAGGGGGTACGTGCCCCCCACACGCAGACGCAGCGTCCCCGCGGCGATGGCGTCCAGCACGGCACCGGCGCGCCACGTCAGCTCCTCCCGTGTCCGCACGTAGTGCGCGAGGGTGGGGCGGGTGACGTACAGCGATCCGGACGAGTTCAGGCGCTGCAGGTCGAACGGGGGGACGGGCCCGCTCGCGGCCCCGAACAGCACGAGGGTGCCGCGGATCCGCAGCGACGCGAGACTCGCGTCGAACGTGTCCTTGCCGACCCCGTCGTACGCGGCGGCGACGCCCTCGCCGCCGGTGACCTCTCGAACCTGGTCCGCGAGGGTGTCGCCGTACCGCAGGACCCGCCACGCGCCGGCCTCGCGCGACAGGGCCTCCTTCTCGTCGCTCGACACCGTCGTGATCACCTTGACGTCCTTCGCGGCGGCCATCTGGGTGAGCAACAGGCCCACCCCGCCCGCGCCGGCGTGCACGAGGACGGTGTCCCCGGCCTGCGCGGGATACGCCGACTCGATCAGGTAGTGCGCGGTCATGCCCTGCAGCAGCGCCGATGCCGCGAACTCGGGAGCCACACCCTCGGGGACCCGCACCGCCACCGCTGCGGGCACGGCCACCTTCTCCGCATAGCTGGCGGTGGCGGCCGCCCACGCGACACGGTCGCCCACCGCGAAGTCCGTGACGTCCGACCCGACCTCGACCACCACGCCTGAACCCTCGTCGCCGGGTACGTACGGGACGTCGCGGGCGTAGGTTCCGGTGCGGAAGTACGTGTCGATGAAGTTGATGCCGATCGCGTCGGTGGCAACCAGCAGGTCACCGGTGCCGATCACGGGATCGGGCACCTCCGTGGGGACGAGAACCTCCGGACCGCCGAACTGGGACACCACGATTGCACGCATGCTCCCTGTTCTACACCGGGTCGACCCGCTCGGTACCGGAAGGTCGTGACGGTCGTTCGGCTACCGCACAGTAGTCTGACCCCATGAGCACCGATACCCAGAGCACAGCTGCGGCCCCGGTCCTGCCCTCGGGCACGGTCGCCGCGATCCGCAAGTTCCTGTCCGAGCACGGTGGAACCGCGAGCGCGGTCATCCAGCCGGTGGGCCGCGCGGGCGTCCGCATCACCCTCGTCGGCGCCGACGGCATCCTCGGCGACCAGGTGGTCGACACGGTCGCGATCGCCAACGCGGTCGTCGCCTCGTTCGAGGAGATCACCGTCTCGGAGTGGGACCGCGCCCTCACCAGCGTGGTGACCCCGCGCAAGGGTCACTTCGCGAAGATGGCGGGCTGGGTGGCGCACCAGACGCGCTTCCCGAAGGCACGCAACGAGCGCTGAAACACCCGAAGGCCGGGGCCCTGCACAAGTGCAGGACCCCGGCCTTCGTCGTTCGGGGGTGGAGCCGTGTCAGGCCGACGCGACGGGTTCGGCGTCGGCACGGTCGGCGACCGGCTGTCGGACCCGACCCGCCGCGTACAGAGCGGCGGTCGCGGCGGTGCACGCGCCGGCGAGCGCCACGTGGATCGTCACGAGAGCGGCCGGGACGTGCGTCCAGAACTGCACGAGTCCGACGCCGGCCTGCGCAACGACCAGCGCGATCACGACCTTGAGGCGCAGCTTCACCGCGGCGCTCGCACCGACGGCGTACAGGCCGAAGCCGAGGCCGACCAGCAGTGCGAGGTAGCCGACGAGCATCTCGGCATGCAGGTGCACCAGGTTGGTGATATCGAGGTCGAGGCGCTCGACGGTGCGCTCCGGGTTCTTGTCACCGGCGTGCGGGCCGGCCCCGGTCACCATCGTTCCCGCGACCAGCGTGCCGGCCAGCGCGACACCGGTGAGGGCGGTCAGCCAGCTCAGCTGCCTGGGCAGCGTGGTCACCTCGACGCCGTCGTCCGGCTGATCGATCTTGTGGTACAGCATCACCGACAGCCACACCATCGCCATCGACACCAGCAGATGCAGCGCCACCGTCCACCACAGCAGCCCGGTGAGCACGGTGATGCCTCCGAGGACGGCCTGCGCGACGGTCGACAGCGGCATCAGCCACGCGTAGGCGAGGACCTCGCGACGCCGCCCCGCGCGGGTCACCGCGAGGACGACGGCCGCCGCCGTCGCGACCACCAGGAACGTGAGCAGTCGATTACCGAACTCGATGGACTGGTGGAACCAGGGCGCCGTCGAGTCGCCGGTCGGGACGAAACTGCCCGGATAGCACTGCGGCCAGGTGGTGCAGCCCAGACCGGACGCCGTCACACGGACCACCGATCCGGTGACCGCGATGCCGCCCTGCGTCACGATCACCGCGATCGCGATCCACTTCTGGACCGCAAGCGACGGCAGCGGAAGACGGTTGACCAGGTTCACAAACCCGCGATACAGCACACGACGATGGTAGAGGGCGATCCACTACACGCTGTCGTTGGGGGTGGATCCATCGGGGGAAACGCGCAGTACAACCGACCCGCCACGCATATTGTCGCCCTACGATCGAGAGGTCCGTGTGGCGTGCGCAATCACCTGGGAGTGCTGATGCAAGGAAACCTGCCAGACATCTCGTACGGCGGATTGGACTGGGCCTTCTTCTTCCCGACGAACCTGTACGTCGCCTTCGCCGTGTGGTGGAACCAGTTCTGACGCGCGCCGGATTACGACCCGGCCGACCCGCTCGAGCCGCCGGTGCCGGGATTGACCGAGACGATCCCCGAGATCGTGCCCTGCATGTACCGGCCGTCATCGGTGATCAGCGCCGACATCTGCAGCGTGTCCCCGAGCAGGGTTCCGGTGATCGTCCTGGTGGTCTTCACGGCGCCGGTCTCGGGGTCGATCACGGCATACGCGAACCCGTCGAGAGGGGTTGTCGCGTCCAGTCCCTGCCGGACCATCGTGTAGATGTTGCCGTCCTCGACGGACAGGTGTGGCACCGCGGAGCTGCGCACCTTGTTCTGCCACACCGTGCTGCAGCCGCCACCGTCGTCGTCGACGTCCACTCGCGTCATCCCGCCGTGGAACGGAGCCGACGCGGGAACGGCCTCGCCCGCACCGGCCGGGACCGTCGGGTACGGGTAGCCGTAGGTGCTGGCGACGAACACCGAGCGTCCGATGCCGATGGGGGAGTTCTCGCTGCCGCTGCCCGAACCCGTGCTTCCGCCGACGCTGCCGGTGAGGCTGCCCGCCGAGCCGGTGTCGGATCCGGAGCTGCCGCTCGCGCTGCCCGCGCTGCCCGCGCTCCCTCCGCCGTCGGCCGGCGGGAGGACCGGTTCCTTGCAGACCTCGGCGCCGGTGTCGGACCGGTACACCAGCAGGTTCACCTGGCCGTCGGCGTTGTCGACGATCGTGAGGTACTCCGATCCCGTGGTGGGCCCGAAGTAGGTGGGCGTCGATCCGGTGCCCCAGCTGAGCTGTCCGGGTTTGCGTGCCGACCCCCGGTCGTACAGCTGACGCCAGTCGATGACGGGTTGGGCGTCCGGCCCGGCGCTGAGCTGATAGGTGGCGTGCGTCGTGGCGACGGCCGCGCCGCCGACCGACGTCGAGATGCTGTTCTGCACCTGCTCACCGGAGGGCAGGGCGACGGTGCGCGCGACTCCCGCCTGGTCGACGGTGCCGACGATCCCGCCGCCCGTCGCGAACCACACGTTGCCGGCCCAGTCGGGCGCGAGTCCGGTGACGTTGTCGCCGTCCGGGATGGCGGACGTCAGATCGGTGCTGGAATCGATGCTCAGCTTCCACTTCCCGTCGACCAGCGCGTGGCCGATCCGCAGCATGTGCCGGGTGCCGTCGACGACAACCAGGCGGTCGTCCGAATCGAGGTAGGCGTACACCCCGCCGAGCAAGCTGCCCTTGGTGAGCTGCAGCTGGGCGAGCGTGCCGCCCACCGGGAACGTCGACGCATCGGGATCGAGCAGGTGCACGGTCGGGTTCTGGCCGATCATCGTGGTGCACAGCGCCACGACCAGGCCGTCGGAGCCCTGCAACAGTGTCGGGCAGGCCGACGCCAGCGGGTACTGCGCGATCGAGATCGCGCCGGTACCCGGACCCGCCAGCCGTGTCGCGTCCGACGATCCGGCGTCGCCGTGCATGGTCGAGGTCCCGTCGGGACCCAGAAACGGGTTGGGGGGTGCGAGCGGGCCCCACGGGGTGGCCGCGTCCGCGGTCATCGGGGACAGGGCCAGAGCGAGCGCGCCGCAGGCCGCGATCGACGTCCGGCGGATGCCGGTGATGAGGGAGGTAGTCACGACGGCCAGTGTGGTACCGGACGGTCGGTCGCGGGAGCGTTTCGCCCGACACGAGCCGATTGCACGAATACTCGTGTCAGGTGAACTTGAAGGTGCGGGTGGCGACGAAACCGGCCACCGCCGCCCACACCGCCAGGACGGCCACGCACATGAGGTTGATGCTGCCCGCGGTGGCGTCCTCGAGTGCCTGGGCGAGGGCGCCCGACGGAATCAACTGGGCGACGATTCGGACGCCGTCGTTGAGCTGATCGGCGAAGATGACGCTGCCGATTCCGGCCATCGCGAACCACAGGATGTTGGCCAGAGCGAGCACGATCTCGGCGCGGAGCGTGCCGCCGAGCAGCAACCCCAGCGCGGCGAACGTGACGGTCCCGAGCGCGATCACGACCGCGCCGAGCGCGAGGCCGAGGACACTGGGCCGCCAGCCGAGCGCGAAGCCGATTGCCCCCAACAGCACCGTCTGCAACGCGACGACGATGACGACCGCCGCGCTCTTGCCGGCGATGATGCCCCAGCGTGGCAGGGGAGTGGCCCCGAGTCGTTTCAGTGCGCCGTAGCGTCGGTCGAAGCCGACGGCGATCGCCTGGCCGGTGAACGCCGTCGACATGATCGCGACCATCATCACCGCGGGGACGATGGTGTCGACGCGGTCGGTTCCGAAATCGCCGATCGGGAGCAGGGTCAGGCCGATCAGGAGGGTGATCGGGATGAACATGGTGATGAGCAACTGCTCGCCGTTGCGTAGCAGCAGTGTGAGCTCGAGCCGTGTCTGCGCGGCGAGCATGCGGGCCGCCGGCGCCGGCTGCGGGCGCGGGGCGAACGTGCCGTCGGCGAAACGGTTGTCGGCCAGGCGGTCGTGGTTCGTCACGGTCATCCCCTAATGTCCCGTCCGGTGAGTTCGAGGAAGACGTCCTCGAGTCGGCGCTGGTCCACCCGGAGTTCCGTGGCGAGCGCGTCCTGTCCGGCGCACCACGACGTCACCGCCGCGACGATGTGCGGATCGATGGTGCCGCGCACCACGTAGTTGCCGGGAGTGCGCTCCAGTGCCTGGTAGTCGGCCGGCAACGCCGCCCGCAGGGGCCCGAGGTCGAGACCGGGTGGCGCGACGAGACTCAGCTGACCCTCGGCGCCGGTGCGGGTGACCTCCGACGGCGTACCGGACGCGACGATCTGCCCGTGGTCGATGATGACCAGTTCGTCGGCGAGTTCCTCGGCCTCGTCCATCAGGTGCGTGGTCAGCAGGACGCTGACGCCGTCGCGGCGCAGGGCGTCGATCAGCTCCCACACCAGCAGACGCGCCTGCGCGTCGAGTCCCGCGGTCGGCTCGTCGAGGAAAACCAGCTCGGGACGCCCGACCAGTGCGCAGGCGAGTGCCAGACGCTGCTGCTGGCCACCCGACAGCCGCCGGTACGGCGTCCGGCGAGCGTCCTGTAGTCCGAGGCTCCGCAGGAGCCATTCGGGATCGAGCGGGTCGGCCGAGTACGACGCGACGAGGTCGAGCATCTCCCCGGCCTTCGATCCCGGGTAGGCGCCGCCGCCCTGGAGCATGACGCCGATCCGCGGGCGCAGCGCGGCCGAGTCGGCGATCGGGTCGAGACCGAGTACGCGCACCGATCCCGCATCGGGGGAGACGAAGCCTTCGCACATTTCGACGGTCGTCGTCTTTCCGGCGCCGTTGGGGCCGAGCAGGGCCAACACCTGCGCGGACTCGAGTGTGAGGTCGAGTCCGTCGACCGCGCGCAGGTCTCCGAACGACTTGACGACGCCCTCGAGTCGTACGGCGGGCCCGCCCCTGTTGGACGTCGTGTTCGACGATCTGACAATCACGAGCAACCAGCCTAGGCCCCGGCCGGATCGGTCCGAGCCGGCGGTCCGGCCGGAGCCCGCCACAGCAGCTGATTCCGGGTCAGGACGATCAGGGCGATACTCGTCACCGCGGTCGCGATCGCGGCCTGGACGATCATGAACGGCTCGTACTCGGCGCCGTTCGGCATCAGGATCACGCTGACGAACGATGAGAACGCGATCGCGGGGATGCGGAAGACGGGCCGGGTGGCCCACGCGGCCAGCGGGATCACCGCCCACAGCAGATACCAGGGCTGCACCACCGGGAAGAGCAGCACGATCGCGCCCAGCGAGACGCCGAGCGCGCCCACCGGATGGATCCGGCCGACGAGGACGGCGATCAGCATGCGGACGGTGATGAAGGCGGCGATCAACGACGCGATCGGCCGTGTGAGACTGAGCACAGCGGTGGTGTGGTCGCCCAGGCCGAGGAGGACGCCGGCGAGGCCGGTGCCCAACCCGAGCAGCGTCGGGATCGACATCCAGCTGCGCACCTCGGTCGCGGTGCCGAGGGTCTGGGTCCAGCCCATGCCGAGTCCGCTCGCGACGCTGACGAACACCGTCACCGCGATGGTCACCGCGCCGAGGAGGGCCGCGGCGGACGCCAGGGCCTTGACATTGCCGCCCCATCGCCGGGCCAGGGCCATGCCGACGAAACCGAGCGCCAGCAGCGAGGGAATCTTGATCGTCGACGACAGGGCGATCAGCGTCGCGCCCGCGATCAGCAGGAGTAGCACCCGCCCGCGGATCGGGTCCACGCTGGCGACGGCTCGCAGGGCCAGTTCGACGCCGGCCAGCATGAGCCCGATCATGAGGGCCTCGTTGTGGATGCCGGCGACGAGGTGGAACAGCACCAGTGGATTCGCAGCGCCCAGCCACAGGGCGCTGACGGCGGACACGCCGCAGCGTCGGGCGAGTCGGGGCAGCGCCCATACGATCAGTGCCACGCCGGCGAGGGCGAGAATGCGGTGCAGGAAGATGCCGGCCACGATGTTGTCGCCGGTCAGTGACGTGATTCCGCGGCCCATCCAGAGGAACAGTGGACCGTACGGCGCCGGCGTCTCGCGCCAGATGTTCGGCACCGTCCGGGTGAGGACGTGATCGACGCCGAGCGCGCCCGCCGGTCCGATCTCGTAGGGGTCGAGGCCGCGGGCGGTGATCTCGCTCTGCGCGAGATAGGAGTACACGTCCCGGCTGAACATCGGGGGAGCGACTGTGAGGGGAATCACCCACAGCAGCAGGGTGCGGTCGAGTTGCGACCGGCTCAACTGTCGGGGTGCGCGGCCCCCGCGGATGTTCCCGACCGCGAAGCGGCCGAGCAGCAGCCAGGCCAGTACCACCATCACGGTGCCCGTCATCGCCATGCTCAGCGTCGCGCTCGGCATGCGCGCCGGCAGCCCGAGGAGCCGCAGGCCCTGGACCGGGTTCTGCAGAACGGGCTGAGCGCCCGCGCCCAGCGCACCGACGGCCATGAGGACGGCACCGGTCGCGCCGAAGAGTCGGATGTGGTGCAGTTGGCGGTTCTCGCGGGCGTTGAGACCTGGCGACTCCGGTTCGTCGCCGTGTAGGGCGTCGCCTACGGACGGGCGGGGGGAACGCCCGTCGATTCCGAGCGCCCGCTTGGCGAAGGTCGTCGCCCGCTCGGCCCGAGATCGGGCCGGGGCGTCCGACTCGTTGTCGATCTCGGTCTGCGGCACACGGTGCAGCGTAGCGGGGCGTGCGGGATGCTCCCGTCACGGCGGATCGGCGACTGCTCGCGCCGGTGTGGCGCCCGTTACACAGGCAACCCTTCGTGGACCGTCGGGCCTAATTCCGTCACACTGGTGTTGTGAAATCGGAAGCGGCTCGACGTTCGAGTGGAGAAAGCGCAGCTCACGTGACTGCGTCGTCCTCCGCTGGTTCCGTGGTGTCCGTTGCCGGTACTCACGAAGGGCATACCCGCGCTGCGGTCGTTCAACTGCTCGTCGAGGAGGGGCCCATCTCGGCCACCGACATCGGCGCCCGGCTCGGACTCAGTGCGGCCGGTGTCCGACGGCATCTGGATGCGCTCATCGACGCGGGTGAGGCCCAGGCGGCGAGTGCCGCCAGTTGGCGGCAGCGTGGCCGCGGCCGTCCCGCCAAGCTGTTCCAGATCACCGCGGCGGGGCGGGGCAAGCTCGGCCACACCTACGACGACCTCGCCGGCGCCGCGATGCGGCAGTTGCGTGAGATCGGTGGCGACGCGGCCATCGAGGACTTCGCCCGACGTCGGGTGCAGTCCATCGTCGGCGACGTCGCGCCGGTGGCCGACGACAAGCCGGAGGAGGTGGAGTCCACCGCCGAGGAGATCGCGGAGGCGTTCACCTCGGCCGGGTTCGCGGCGTCGATCCGTCCGGTCGGCAACGGCGTGCAGATCTGCCAGCACCACTGCCCGGTCTCGCACGTGGCCGAGGAGTTCCCCGAATTGTGCGAGGCGGAGCGGGCCGCGTTCGCCGCCTTGCTCGGCCGACATGTGCAGAGATTGGCGACCATCGCCAACGGGGACTGCGCCTGCACCACCCACGTCCCGCTCGCGTTACCCCGAACGACCGAATAGATGTTCTCGATGTTCTCCTCGCCGGTGTCCAGCTCTCACCGGTACGTACCAAGACTCCGGAAGGAGCTCGCATGACCGTCACATCAGACCAGGTGACACCCGAGGCGCCGCTGACGCAGGAAGAGACGATCGCCTCGCTGGGCAATTACGGCTACGGCTGGTCGGACTCCGACGCCGCCGGTGCCAGTGCACAGCGAGGCCTGTCCGAGGACGTCGTGCGGGACATCTCCGGGAAGAAGAACGAGCCCGAGTGGATGCTCGACATCCGTCTCAGGGCGCTCAAGACCTTCGACAAGAAGCCGATGCCGCACTGGGGTTCCAACCTCGACGGCATCGATTTCGACAACATCAAGTACTTCGTGCGCTCGAGCGAGAAGCAGGCCGAGAGCTGGGAAGACCTGCCCGAGGACATCAAGAACACGTACGACAAGCTGGGCATCCCGGAGGCGGAGAAGCAGCGCCTGGTCGCCGGTGTCGCGGCGCAGTACGAGTCCGAGGTGGTCTACCACTCGATCCGCGAGGATCTCGAGGCTCAGGGCGTGATCTTCCTCGACACCGACACCGGTCTGCGTGAGCATCCGGAGATCTTCCAGGAGTACTTCGGCTCGGTCATTCCGGCCGGCGACAACAAGTTCTCCGCGCTGAACACCGCCGTCTGGTCCGGCGGATCGTTCATCTACGTCCCCCCGGGCGTGAAGGTCGACATCCCGCTGCAGGCCTACTTCCGGATCAACACCGAGAACATGGGCCAGTTCGAGCGGACGCTGATCATCGTCGACGAGGGCGCCTCGGTGCACTACGTCGAGGGCTGCACGGCCCCGATCTACAAGTCGGACTCGCTGCATTCCGCGGTCGTCGAGATCATCGTGAAGAAGGGCGGCCACTGCCGCTACACGACGATCCAGAACTGGTCGAACAACGTCTACAACCTGGTGACCAAGCGCACCAAGGTCGAGGCGGGTGGCTCGATGGAGTGGATCGACGGCAACATCGGCTCCAAGGTCACGATGAAGTACCCGGCCGTGTGGATGATGGGCGAGCACGCCCGCGGCGAGGTTCTCTCCGTCGCGTTCGCCGGCGAGGGCCAGCACCAGGACACCGGTGCGAAGATGCTGCACCTGGCGCCGCACACGTCGTCGACCATCATCAGCAAGTCCGTCGCCCGCGGCGGCGGCCGCGCCTCGTACCGCGGCCTGGTTCAGGTCAACAAGGGTGCGCACGGGTCGAAGGCGACCGTCAAGTGTGACGCCCTCCTCGTCGACCAGATCAGCCGTTCCGACACGTACCCCTACGTCGACGTCCGCGAGGACGACGTGACGATGGGTCACGAGGCGACGGTGTCGAAGGTCAGCGACGACCAGTTGTTCTACCTCATGAGCCGCGGTCTGACCGAGGACGAGGCGATGGCCATGGTGGTGCGAGGGTTCGTCGAGCCCATCGCCAAGGAGCTGCCGATGGAGTACGCCCTCGAGCTCAACCGCCTGATCGAACTGCAGATGGAAGGGGCGGTGGGCTAGTGAGCACCCCCGTGACGGGAGTACAGGGTGCGGTGGCCGGCGAGAACGCCGCCCCCGCGACCAACAAGGGTGAGGTCTTCACCTCGTTCGACGTGAATGCGTTCGAGGTGCCGGCCGGACGCGACGAGGCGTGGCGGTTCACGCCGCTGCGCCGCCTCCGTGGTCTGCACGACGGCACGGCTGCGGCCGGGGCGCTGGGCTCCGCGAAGGTCGAGGTCACCGGCGGCGACGTCGCCGTGGAGACCGTCGGTCGCGACGACGCGCGCCTCGGTGAGGGCGGCGTGCCGTTCGATCGTGTTGCCGCGCAGGCGTACTCGTCGTTCGAGACCGCGACCGTCGTGACCGTCGGCCGTGAGGTCGAGGTGGCGGAGCCGATCAACATCGTCGTCACCGGACCCGGTGAGGGCCAGGTGGCGTTCGGGCACCTGCAGATCCGCCTGGAGACCTTCGCGAAGGCGACCGTCGTCCTCGATCAGAAGGGCAGTGGAACCTACGCGGAGAACGTCGAGTTCGTGCTCGGCGACGGCTCGTCGCTGACCGTCGTCGCGGTCCAGGACTGGGCGGACGACGCGGTGCACGCGGCGGCCCACCACGCGATGCTCGGCCGGGACGCGGTGCTACGGCACACCTCGGTGAGTTTGGGCGGCGACCTCGTCCGCATCACGCCGACGGTCAAGTACGCGGGCCCCGGCGGCGACGCCGAACTGCTCGGCCTCTACTTCGCCGACGCCGGTCAGCACTTCGAACAGCGCCTGCTGGTGGACCACTCGCAGCCGCACTGCAAGTCGAACGTCGTGTACAAGGGCGCGCTGCAGGGCGATCCGGAGTCCGGCAAGCCCGACGCGCACACCGTGTGGATCGGTGACGTGCTGATCCGTGCCGAGGCCGAGGGCACCGACACGTTCGAACTCAACCGCAACCTGGTGCTCACCGACGGCGCCCGCGCCGACTCCGTGCCGAACCTCGAGATCGAGACCGGCGAGATCGTCGGCGCCGGACATGCCAGCGCGACCGGACGTTTCGACGACGAGCAGCTGTTCTACCTGCGCGCCCGGGGCATTCCCGAGGACCAGGCGAGGCGACTGGTCGTTCGTGGCTTCTTCCACGAGATCATCAACCGCATCGCCGTCCCCGAGGTGCGCGAGCGCCTCGAAGCCGCGGTCGAGGCCGAACTCGCCGCCGTCGGCGTCTGATCCGGTCAGCCGCCCTTCCACCGATACGTCGCCGATACCCTTCTAGGAAATCGAATGTCTGCACCTGAAAACTCGGTTCTCGAAATCAAGGACCTGCACGTCAACGTTGCGAGCTCGGACGAGAACGCCGAGCCGATCAACATCCTCAAGGGCGTGAACCTCACGGTCCGCTCGGGAGAGACCCACGCCATCATGGGCCCCAACGGCTCCGGCAAGTCGACCCTGTCGTACGCGATCGCCGGCCACCCCAAGTACGAGGTGACCTCCGGTTCGATCACCCTCAACGGTGAGAACGTCCTGGAGATGAGTGTCGACGAGCGCGCCCGCGCCGGACTCTTCCTCGCGATGCAGTACCCGGTCGAGGTTCCGGGTGTGTCGATGTCGAACTTCCTGCGCACCGCCGCCACCGCGGTCCGTGGCGAGGCCCCCAAGCTGCGCCACTGGGTCAAGGAGGTCAAGGAGTCCCTGAACGAGCTCGAGATCGATCCGTCGTTCAGCGAGCGCAGTGTCAACGAGGGCTTCTCCGGTGGCGAGAAGAAGCGCCACGAGATCCTGCAGCTGGGTCTGCTCAAGCCGAAGATCGCGATCCTCGACGAGACCGATTCGGGCCTCGACGTCGACGCGTTGCGCGTGGTCTCCGAGGGCGTCAACCGTTACAAGGAGCGTGAGAACGGCGGCATCCTGCTGATCACGCACTACACGCGGATCCTGCGCTACATCGAGCCCGAGTTCGTGCACGTGTTCGTCAACGGCCGCATCGTCGAGTCCGGTGGCCCCGAGCTCGCCGACGAGCTCGAGACCAACGGCTACGTGCGGTTCACCCAGGCTGCGGCGTCCGGGGCAGAGGCGTAGTTCGGATGACCACCACGGTGCCCGCGCTGGACGTCACCAGGATCCGGGAGGACTTCCCGATCCTGGGACGGACCGTGCGCGACGGAAAGCCCTTGGTGTACCTGGACTCCGGTGCCACGTCGCAGCGTCCGGTCCAGGTGCTCGACGCCGAGCGGCACTTCCTCACCACGTGCAACGCTGCAGTGCACCGCGGTGCGCACCAGTTGGCCGAGGAGGCCACCGACGCGTACGAGGGTGCCAGGGCCGCGATCGCGTCGTTCGTGGGCGCCGACGCGGACGAGTTGGTGTTCACCAAGAACGCCACCGAGTCGCTCAATCTCGTGGCGCACGTGTTCGGCGACGACCGGTTCTCCCGGGTCGTCGGGCCCGGTGACGAGATCGTGGTCACCGAACTCGAACATCACGCGAATCTCGTTCCGTGGCAGGAGCTTGCTCGTCGCACCGGCGCGACCCTGCGCTGGTACGGCATCACCGACGACGGGCGTATCGACCTGGACTCGCTGGAGCTGACCGACAAGGTCAAGGTCGTCGCGTTCACGCACCAGTCGAACGTGACGGGCGCGATCTCGCCGGTCGCCGAGCTGGTTCGGCGGGCGCAGGCCGTGGGTGCGCTGACGGTGCTCGACGCGTGCCAGTCCGTGCCGCACATCACGGTCGACTTCCATGCGCTCGACGTCGACTTCGCCGCGTTCTCGGGACACAAGATGCTCGGGCCGTCCGGCGTCGGTGTGCTGTACGGCAAGCGTGCGCTGTTGGCGTCGATGCCGCCGTTCATCACGGGCGGCTCGATGATCGAGACCGTGACGATGGAGGGCAGCACCTACGCGGCCCCGCCGCAGCGGTTCGAGGCCGGAGTGCCGATGACCTCGCAGGTGGTCGGGCTCGGGGCGGCCGTGAAGTACCTCGAGGATATCGGCATGGACGCCATCTCGGTACACGAGCACCGGCTCGTCACCGCGGCGCTCGAGGGCCTCGCGGGGATTCCCGGCGTCCGCATCGTCGGACCCACCGACGGAATCGACCGCGGGTCCGCGGTGGCGTTCCTGGTCGACGGGATCCACGCCCACGACCTGGGGCAGGTGCTCGACGACGACGGTGTGGCCGTGCGTGTCGGACATCACTGCGCGTGGCCGATGCACCAGCGGTTCGGCATCGCCGCAACCGCGCGGGCGTCGTTCGCGCTGTACAACACCCTCGACGAGGTCGATGCGCTGGTCGCCGGTATCCGGCGGGCGCAGGACTTCTTCGGTGTCGGCGGAGGAGCCTGAGCGTGCGTCTGGAGCAGATGTACCAGGAAGTGATCCTGGACCACTACAAGCATCCGCTGGGCCGTGGGCTGCGCGATCCGTTCGGCGCCGAGGTGCACCACGTGAACCCGACGTGCGGCGACGAGATCACGCTGCGCGTGCACCTGTCGGAGGGTGAGGACGGCCGGCTCGTCGTGGCCGACGTCTCCTACGACGGCCAGGGCTGCTCGATCAGCCAGGCATCGACGTCGGTGCTGTTCGACCAGATCGTGGGGATGCCCCTCGACGACGCTTTGCGCACGGTCGACGCGTTCAACGAGATGGTGAGCAGCCGCGGCACCGTCGAGGGCGACGAGGATGTGCTCGGCGACGGCATCGCGTTCAGCGGGGTGTCGAAGTACCCGGCACGCGTGAAGTGCGCGCTGTTGGGGTGGATGGCTTTCAAGGATGCCGTTGTTCGAATAGTCGACGGTGAGAACGACCTTGCGCGAACCGGAGGACAGACATCATGACCGAGACCCAGGCCGAGCAGGCCCAGCCCGAGAACTCGGCGACCGCGGCCGAGGGTGGCGCCGAGTACGGCGCGACGCTGACCCCGGAGCGCCTCGACGAGCTCGAGGAGGCGATGCGTGACGTCGTCGACCCCGAGCTCGGTATCAACGTCGTCGATCTCGGTCTGGTCTACGACTTCAAGGAGATCGACGAGAACGGCATCGACGTCGTGCAACTCGACATGACGCTGACGTCCGCGGCCTGCCCGCTGACCGATGTCATCGAGGAGCAGTCCAAGCGCGCCCTGGTGAACGGCAGCCTGTGCGACGAGCTGCGGATCAACTGGGTCTGGATGCCGCCGTGGGGTCCGGACAAGATCACTGAGGACGGCCGCGAGCAGCTGCGCGCCCTCGGGTTCACGGTCTAGCAGGTTGGCCCGGGATCCCCGGGCGCTGACCTACCGCGAGGTCGGTGCCACCGCCGGAGAGCTGCCGGCCGGCTACCGACATCAACGCGAATCGATGTTCGTCGGACGCGGCGAGGATGCCTTCCTTGCCGCGTCCGACGCGTTGATGGGCTGGGACGTACACCGTCGTGCCGGGCTGCGGGTGCAGGCAGATTCCCCGGTGGCAATGCCCGGCGCCACCGTGGAACTGCGCTGGTTCGGCTTCACGATCCCGTGCCGGGTGATCTATGTGGTCGACGAACCGGACCGCCGCGGCTTTGCCTACGGCACCCTGACCGGGCATCCCGAGTCGGGGGAGGAACGGTTCTGCGTCGAACGCAGCCCCGACGATTCGGTGCACGTCACGATCACCGCGTTTTCGCGCCCCGGACGTTGGTTCACGCGTCTGGGCGATCCCGCAGCACGTTTCGTACAGCGTCGGATGACGGGGCGCTACCTGCGGGCACTCGCCGGCTGAGTGCCGGCAGGTAGCAGAGGCGTCCGGCTTGCATGGCGTGGAGGCAGGTGCGAAACGTCTGTGGCCCACAATGCGCGGCGATTTCGCGGACCGACGTGCGGCGCCGTAGTCCGCGAAGTGACCGGGCGGCCCGCAGGGCATGGCTACGGCCGGCTGGTCGGGGAATCAGGCTGCAGGCGAGGGTCGCAGTTCCCGGATCTTTCCTTTTACGAGGAAAGCCGCGACCAGACCGAACACGATGAGCAGGATCGTCGCCAACCCCGCGATTGCACCGCTGCTACTGGACGTGCCGACGGCGGTGTCGAGCCCACCGGAGGAGAGGATGGTCGTCGGGTCGGTGAGGGCGTGAAGGACAATCGCGGCCCAGATTGTGCCGGTCACGCGCATCGTGAGGTACATGCACATGCCGAAGGCGAAGGTGTAGACGACGATCCCGCCGACCGTGGCCAGCGTCATGCCGGAGATGAGGTTGATCGTGTGCATCAGGGCGAATGCCAACGAGGAGACGGCCGCGACGAACTTCTCGCGGTGGCGGGCATCGCGCAGAATCTGGACCACCAGTCCTCGGGTGGCCAGCTCCTCGGTCACGCCGACGCAGGCACCCAGCACGAACATCGCCACAATCTGCCCGCCGGTCCAGGAACTCCAGTCCGTCCCGGTCAGGTGCGCGATGATCGCGGCCAGGACCAGGGCCGGGCCGATCCACATCCAGCCGCGTCCCCGGATGGGTTGGGGTCCGAAGATCTTCCCGAGCATGCCGAGGCGGGCAGTTACGATCAACAGCGCAATCCCGCCGATCGCGATCGGCAGGGCGATGCCCAGCAGGATGCTGGGCGCGGAGCCGACGACGTTGTCCTTGTCGATCGAACCGGCGAAGATCGACGTGATCAGCCACGACACAGCCAGGTAGAACGCCAAGTAGGCAACGATCAGCCCGATTGCCAGCCATAGGCGGGGACGCCGCCAGCCAACCGCTTCACTACGTTCGTGTGTCATCGGCCGATCGTATTTCGTATGTGCCGTGTCTGCTGCCTGACCACCAGTTCAGGATTCGTGTTGTCGGGGAAGCGGCCAATGGCTTTCGAGCGCAACGGAATACGTGAACGTACAGGTGCCCCGTCGGGCGGCTTCACGCCCGCTTGCGGCGGGTGCTCTTCTTCGCCGGTGCGGGCTTCGTCTCTTCCCCGGCGGCCTCGAGGCTGCGCTGCAGGGCCGCCACCAGGTCGACGACCTCGGCATCCTCGCCGGCCTCGGCGCGTTCGGCCGCGGGTATGACCTTCTTCCCGCCGCTCGCGATCGCGTCGTCGAGCAGCTGGCGCAGCTGGATCTGGTAGTCGTCGGTGAACTCGGTGGGGTCGAAGTCTTCGGCCATGCTCTCGACGAGGGTGCCGGCCATCTTCAACTCCTTGTCCTTGGGCTCCTCGGCGTCGTCGAGGGCGGGAAAGGCCGCGGCGCGCACCTCGTCCGGCCACAGCAGTGTCTGGATCACCAGCACCCCGTCCCGTTCCCGCAGTGCGGCCAGCCGGGTCTTCTGCCGGAGCGTGAAGTGCACCAGAGCGGTGCGATCGGCCTTCTCCAGCGTCTTCGCCAGCAGCACGTACGCCTTCGGGGTGGCCGAGTCCGGCTCGAGGTAGTAGCTCCTCTCGAACAGGATCGGATCGATCTGGTCGGTGGGCACGAACTGCAGCACCGGGATCTCGTGCTTCTCGGCCGCCGGCAGCTTGTCGAAGTCCTCGTCGGTGAGGATGACGCGGTCGCCGTCGTCGGAGTCGTAGGCCTTGTCGATGTCGGCGAACTGCACGGTCTGCCCACACTCGCTGCACACGCGGTTGTACTTGATCCGGCCGCCGTCCTTGGCGTGGACCTGATGGAAGCGGATGTCGTGGTCCTCCGTCGCGGAGTACACCTTGACCGGCACGTTGACCAGACCGAACGCGATGGAACCCTTCCAGATTGATCGCATGGAACCCACTATCGCCCAAATCCGGGCACAGTGACGGGTTCGCCGAGAAGATCATCACCATCTCGAGACATTCCGGCGACGTCGAGGCGACCGGTTGGCGTCCCCGGGGCGTGTGCGGCGAACGGTCCACGAACAGTGGACGAACAGACCGGCGCACGCCGCGACAATTGGTCTAGTCCGTTTCAGGCTGTTCGTTGTGGCAAACAACATCGCAACCCCCAAGGCCCTGTCCCTCCTCCTTGCGGCCGGCACGGTCGCTGCCGGCGTCGTCGGTTCGGCGGGCACCGCGAACGCCGCGCCCGCGCCGTCGGTCGCCAAGACCGTCGTCATCGGGCTCGACGGCACGATGCTCGACTACGTCAAGAACGCGAACACCCCCAACCTGCATCGGCTGATCGCCGAGGGCACCAGCGGACAGTCGTCGATTCTCGGGCACCCCACGATCTCCGGTCCGTCGTGGTCGACCATCCTCACCGGCGTGTGGCACACCAAGCACGGCGTCGTCGACAACTCCTACAACGGCGCCCGTTACGACCTGTACCCCAGCGCGTTCACCCGGATCGAGCAGGCCGACCCGGCGCTGCGCACCGCGTCGATCTCGACCTGGGGCGGCATCGCGACCATCGCCGGATCCGGAAGCCCGAAGGCCGACGTCGTCGTCACCACCCCGGGCGCCGGCAGCGGCGCGGCGACGGACACCGCGACCGCCACCGCCGTCGCCACCGAGATCGCCACCAGCGGACCGGATTTCGTGTTCACTCAGCTCGACCAGGTGGACGGTGCCGGACACTCCTCGGGCACCGCCGGATCGGAGTACGCGCCGGCGCTCGAGCGCGTCGACACGGAGGTGGGCAGGATCGTCGACGCGGTCGACGCGCGCAGCAAGGCGACCGGCGAGAAGTGGACGATCCTCGTCACCTCCGACCACGGCCACAAGCCGAACGGCGGTCACGGTGGCCAGAGCGCCGAGGAGGCAACGGCGTTCGTGATCGCGCGCGGGGCCGGCTACCAGGCGGGCGCGACCGACGACACCTACACGATCGCCGACATCGCCCCCACGGTTCTCGACAACCTCGGGGTGGCTCAGCCCGCCGACCTCGACGGTACGCCGCTGCCCAGGTCGGCGGTGCCCGCGACGGGTTCCCTCGGCCTGCTGCCGTCGTGGGTCCCGACGGGCTCGCTCGGGTCCTGAGTCACGACCGTCGGATGCCGGCCGCGGCCAGCGTCCGACGGATCGGCGGTGGGGCCGTGCGGAAGATCTCCCACATCGCCGCGGCGGTGGCCGCCGGGTGATCGCGTCCGGACAGATAGGCCCGCTGCCGATGCACCGGCAGGGCGAAGAACGTGTCGAAGAACTCGGCGCTCCTCGACGGATCGAGGTGCAGCAGCGCCCGCAGGCCTACTTCGCGCAGGGTTCGAACCGCTCGGGTGGGCAACGGCCACAGCGCTTTTGCGGGGTCCGTCCCGGCGGTGAGCGCGGAGACCACGGCGTCGACCGCGTTCAGCGAGGTGGCGACGCTGTATCCGGTGCCCGGGTGGATCAGTCCCGCCCGGGCGCCGAACGCGGCGACAGTCGCGCGAGGTCGCGGCGCCTCGACGGGGAACCTGACGTGCTCGACCTCGAGGTCGGAGTGCAGTTCCACGCCACGGTTGCGCAGGCGGGTCTCGAGGCGCGTCCGCAACGCGGTGAGCGGCAGCCCGGGCCGTCCCACGAGGCACGTCTCCTCGAGCAGCACCCGGTCACCTCCGAGGGGTGCGACGTAGAGGAACGACGCCGGATCGTCCGGTGCGGCGCCGTTGTCGCGGCGCCAGTCCATGAACCAGCAGTCGGTGCCGGACGTCGCGGGCGCCGCGACGACCTCGGACATCACGATCCCGAACGCGGTCTGTTCGGCCAGCGCCGGATCGGGGCGCAGGCCCCGCGCGTCGATTACCCGCGCGGCCCGGATCTCGGTGCCGTCGCGCAGCGTGACCGTGCCGGGACCGATCTCGGCCGCCGTGCCCCGCACGATGCGATCGAATCCGAGTCGCGCGTGCAGGACGGCGTTGTCGAGCACGGCGTACGCGCGGTCGATCGTCCGTTCCCGTGTCGTCCAGACCCGAGGTCGGGACGTCCGGGAGAGCAGCACCGACGAGTCCAGCCACGACGGCAGTTCGTCGACCCAGGCCGCGTATGTGGGCGTCCACGGTCGGTCGGGCGCCGGGTCGACACCCACCACACACAGCCCGGCCGCGGCGGCGCGGTGCGCGAGGGCGCGGCCGGCGGGGCCGAGGCCCACGACCGCGACATCGGCAGAGAAGGCAGAGATCAGAGACCGCCCGTCGCGAGCAGTCCGCCGTCCACGCGGACGGTCTCGCCGGTGATCCACGCGGCGTCGTCGGAGACGAGGAATCCGACGAGACCGGCGACGTCCTCCGGGGTCCCCAGCCGCTTCATCGGGTAGATCGACGACGCCTGATCCTCGCCGCCCGCGACGAGAGCGGCCGCGAACTTCGTCTTCACCACACCGGGGGCGACGGCATTGACCCGGATGTTCGGTCCCAGCTGCCACGCGAGTTCCTCGGTGAGCCGGATGAGCGCGGCCTTCGAGGCGCCGTACGCGGCGATCACACCCGTCGAGCGGATGCCGGCGACGCTCGCGAGGTTCACGACCGCGCCGCCGTGCTCGCCCATCCACGCCCGGTAGGCCTCCTGGACGTAGCCGAGGGCGGCGACGACGTTGACGTCGAAGATCTTGCGGACGGCGTCGAGATCGGCGTCCATCAGCGCGCCGTACACCGGGTTGATGCCGGTGTTGTTGATCAGGATGTCGATCGAGCCGAGCTCGCTCACCGTGCGGGCGACGGCGTCGTGCCGAGCCTGGGCGTCCCCGGAGTTGCCGGCGATCGCGATCACCTTCCCGCCGTGCCCGAGCGCGCGCAGGTCCGCGGCTGCCTCGTCCAGCGGTTCGGGCTTGCGGGCGGTGACGACCACGTTGGCGCCGCGCCCCAGCAGTTCGGCGGCGATGGCCTTGCCGATTCCGCGGCTGGCGCCGGTGACGAGAGCGTTGCGTCCCTGCAGATCGTTCACACGAGTCATGGCACCGAACGTTAGCCGAGTCACTGCACCGCGGTGTGGCGACAATCCCGCGTCACGGTAAAATCGGTGGTTCTTGTGCTCTATCGCGGGCACGATGACGTCCGAACAGCGCAGTGCATGCGCTTCGGGTCCGTCCCGCCTTTTCTCACCTAGGAGTTTTGCTTGATTACCGCCACCGACCTCGAAGTTCGTGCCGGTGTGCGGACCCTGCTGTCTGCACCGGGTTCGGCGTTGCGAGTGCAGGCCGGGGACCGGATCGGACTGGTCGGACGCAACGGTGCCGGCAAGACGACCACGCTGCGCATCCTCGCCGGGGAGGGTGAACCCTACGCGGGCACCGTGATCCGCAGTGGTGAGCTGGGCTATCTGCCGCAGGACCCCAAGGAGGGCAACCTCGACGTTCTCGCGAAGGACCGGGTGCTGTCGGCGCGTGGCCTCGACGAGATCATGCGCAGGATGGAGAAGCAGCAGGCCATCATGGCCGAGGCCGTCGACGACGCCGCCCGCGACAAGGCCGTGCGCAAGTACGGATCGCTCGAGGACCGGTTCTCCGCCCTCGGTGGCTACGTGGCCGAGTCCGAGGCCGCGCGCATCTGCAACAGCCTGGGTCTGGCCGATCGGGTGCTCGAGCAGCCGCTGAGGACCCTCTCGGGTGGTCAGCGTCGCCGCGTCGAGCTCGCCCGGATCCTGTTCGCCGCGTCCGACGGCTCGGGCGGCAAGTCCAACACGACGCTGCTGCTCGACGAGCCCACCAACCACCTCGACGCCGACTCCATCACGTGGCTGCGCGGCTTCCTGCAGAACCATGACGGCGGCCTGATCGTGATCAGCCACGACGTGGACCTGCTGGCCGACGTCGTGAACAAGGTGTGGTTCCTCGACGCGGTCCGCGGCGAGGCCGACATCTACAACATGGGCTGGAAGAAGTACCTCGACGCGCGCGCCACCGATGAGCAGCGTCGCCGCCGCGAGCGTGCCAACGCGGAGAAGAAGGCCGGCGCGCTGCGTGCCCAGGCCGCGAAGCTCGGTGCGAAGGCGACGAAGGCGACCGCGGCGCAGAACATGGCCAAGCGCGCCGACAAGCTGATGAACGAGCTCGACGACGTCCGCGTCGCCGACAAGGTCGCCCACATCCGGTTCCCCGAACCCGCGCCCTGCGGCAAGACCCCACTGATGGCCAAGGAGCTCACCAAGGTCTACGGCTCGCTGGAGATCTTCACCGGCGTCGACCTCGCGATCGACCGCGGTAGCCGCGTCGTGATCCTCGGACTCAACGGTGCCGGCAAGACGACGCTGCTGCGCCTGCTCGGTGGAGTCGAGACCCCTGACCTGGGCGAGCTGGTGCCCGGGCACGGCCTCAAGATCGGCTACTTCGCGCAGGAGCACGACACCCTCGACGACGACGCGACCGTGTGGGAGAACATCCGCCATGCCGCGCCCGACGCGGGGGAGCAGGACCTGCGCGGGCTGCTGGGTGCGTTCATGTTCACCGGCCCGCAGCTCGAGCAGCCGGCGGGCACGCTGTCCGGCGGTGAGAAGACGCGTCTGGCGCTGGCCGGGCTGGTGTCGTCGGCGGCGAACGTGCTGCTGCTCGACGAGCCGACCAACAACCTCGACCCGATCTCACGCGAGCAGGTGCTCGACGCGCTCCGCAGCTACACCGGCGCCGTCGTCCTCGTCACCCACGATCCGGGCGCCGCCGAGGCGTTGAACCCGGAACGGGTCATCCTGCTGCCCGACGGCACCGAGGACCACTGGTCCCAGGAGTACCTCGAGCTGATCCAGCTCGCCTAGGCGCTCCGCGCCCGTGCGCACTTCTGGTAGCTGGGACTACACAAATGGCGCACGGGCGGCGCAGCCGCCTGTTTCGTTGATCACGTGCCGGAAAGTGATCTAGCCTGGAAACCGAGGCTCGCTCAGCTGACCGGAGGTCGTCATGGCGGAGAGCACGGGAATCTCGCGGGGGGCCCGCATCACCGGGGAATCGCGTGACAAGCTCCGCGACGACCTCAAAGCGCAGTACGAGGCCGGCGCGAGCA
This sequence comes from Prescottella sp. GW823-FHT02E09, assembly GCF_058797375.1. Taxonomy (NCBI): domain Bacteria; kingdom Bacillati; phylum Actinomycetota; class Actinomycetes; order Mycobacteriales; family Nocardiaceae; genus Rhodococcus; species Prescottella sp. GW823-FHT02E09. Next base: position 269,693 of record NZ_JBXAJP010000002.1, on the reverse strand, counting down.
TCCGCACCCTCGCCGAACAGACCGGCCGCTCGTACGGATTCATCCACAACGTGCTCGTCGAGGCCGACGTGACCCTTCGACGACGCGGTGGGCCGAACCGGCGGAAGAAGCCAGCACAGTAGCCCACTCGGACAGATCCCACCGCAAACGGGAATCTCCCATTCGGGAACTAATACCGTCCGACACATGGGCTGGTTGGCACTCGTCGCTATGGGGGTCGTCGTCTTGGTGGTGATTGCAGTGCTGCCCCGACGCGACAGACTCGGGCGGGCGTCGGGATTCCCGTGGTTCTGGGTCGTGTTCCCCCCGACGTGCCTTGCCCTCGTTGCCGTGGTGAGCGTCTTCGGTTGGCCCCAGGTGGTCACCGGCGCGGGGAGTTTCTGGTGGGATACGCCCAGCTTCGGTCCGACGACGACGCAGTTTCTCTCGGGCGAGCAGTACCAGCGACTCGTGACACTGCGCCGGTTGCGATGGGTGCTGGCCGCCGTATCCCTCGTGGGAATCGGATTGTGCGTCTGGGCGTGGCGGCGACGCCGCGTGTGAGCCGGCCTGCGACGTGCTGGAACCGCGCGGTGTGGCTCAGTCCGTCCGCCGCACCGATTCCTCGACGAGATCGAGTACGGCCGAGAGGTTCTCGCCGCCGTGCCCGGAGGCGATGCGCGCGATGAGACCGTCGAGGACCAGGTCGAGGTAGTCGAGTAGGACGTCGGTGGGTAGATCGTCGCGCAGCCGCCCGGCCGACTTCTGGCGCTCGAGTCGTCGCACGGTGGCCTCGGTGAGTTCGGCGCTGCGCTGGGTCCAGTCGCGAGCGAACTCGGGATCGGTGCGCAGTCGGCGGGCGATCTCGAGGCGGGTGCCGAGCCAGTCGAACTGTTCGGGGGAGGCGAGCATGTCGCGCATCACCTGGACGAGACCACCCTCGGCGACGACGTCGGCCATGCGCTTGGCGTCCTCGTGGGCCAGGGCGAGGAACAGTCCGTCCTTGTCCTTGAAATGGTGGAAGATCGCACCGCGCGAGAGCCCGGTGGTCTCCTCGAGACGGCGCACGGTCGCGCCGTCGTAGCCGTACTGCGCGAAGCACTGGCGGGCTCCGTCGAGAATCTGGCCCCGCCGCGCTGCGAGATGGTCTTCACTGACCTTGGGCACAGCCGACATCCTTTCGTACGAAACTGCAACGGCGGGCCCGAGACTGACGTCCCGAGCCCGCCGTCAACGCGCTGAGTGATCCAGGGGAACCTAGATCACACGATCAGGTGACTAGCCCCGGATCATGTTGCGCAGCACGTACTGCAGGATGCCGCCGTTGCGGTAGTAGTCCGCCTCACCGGGGGTGTCGATGCGGACGACCGCGTCGAACTCGATCTTGCTGCCGTCGGCCTTGGTCGCGGTGACCTCGACCGTCTCCGGGGTGACGCCCTCGTTGAGCTTCTCGATGCCCGCGATGTCGAAGACCTCGGTGCCGTCCAGGCCCAGCGACCCGGCCGACTCGCCGGCGGGGAACTGCAGCGGGACGACACCCATGCCGATCAGGTTCGAGCGGTGGATGCGCTCGAAGGACTCGACGATGACGGCCTTCACGCCGAGCAGGCTGGTGCCCTTGGCTGCCCAGTCACGCGACGAACCGGAGCCGTACTCCTTGCCGCCCAGGACGACCAGCGGGATGCCGGCCTTCTGGTAGTTCTGCGACGCGTCGTAGATGAACGCCTGCGGCGCACCCTCGAGGGTGAAGTCGCGGGTGTAGCCGCCGGAGACACCGTCGAGCAGCTGGTTCTGCAGGCGGATGTTCGCGAAGGTGCCGCGGATCATCACCTCGTGGTTACCGCGACGCGAGCCCAGGGAGTTGTAGTCCTTGCGCTCGACACCGTTGGCGTCCAGGTACTGCGCGGCCGGGGTGCCGGGCTTGATCGGACCGGCCGGGCTGATGTGGTCGGTGGTGACCGAGTCGCCGAGCAGCGCGAGCACGCGGGCGCCCGTGATGTCGGTGACCGGGGCCGGATCCATCGTCATGCCGTCGAAGTACGGCGCCTTGCGGACGTAGGTCGACTTCTCGTCCCACGCGAAGGTGTCGCCCTCCGGGGTGGCCAGGTTCTGCCAGCGCTCGTCGCCCTTGAAGACGTCGGCGTAGGACTTGCGGAACATGTCCTGGCTGATCGCCGACTTGATGGTGTCGTCGATCTCCTGAGCCGACGGCCAGATGTCCTTCAGGAAGACGTCGTTGCCGTCCTTGTCCTGACCCAGCGCGTCCTTCTCGAAGTCGAAGTCCATGGTGCCGGCCAGCGCGTACGCGATGACGAGCGGCGGCGACGCCAGGTAGTTCATCTTGACGTCGGGGGAGATGCGACCCTCGAAGTTGCGGTTGCCCGAGAGCACCGCGGTGACCGACAGGTCGTGCTCGTTGATCGCCTTGGAGATCTCCTCCGGCAGCGGACCGGTGTTACCGATGCACGTGGTGCAGCCGTAGCCACCGAGGTAGAAGCCGAGCTTCTCGAGGTACGGCCACAGGCCGGCCTTCTCGTAGTAGTCGGAGACGACCTGCGAGCCGGGTGCCATGTTGGTCTTGACCCACGGCTTGGTCTCGAGGCCCTTCTCGACCGCGTTGCGGGCGAGCAGCGCGGCGCCGAGCATGACCGACGGGTTCGAGGTGTTGGTGCAGGACGTGATGCCCGCGACCGCAACGGCGCCGTGGTCGAGAACGAACTCGCCGCGCTCGGTCTTCACCGTGACCGGCTTGCTCGGGCGTCCGTGCGAACCGTTGGCGGCCGACGGAATCACCGCGGCGACGTCGGAGACACCGGCCGTCGAGGCCGGGTCGGAAGCCGGGAACGACTCCTCGACGGCCTCGTCCAGTGCGGAGTGCGCAGCCTCGGCACCGTTGGTGACGTAGGTGACGATGTCGCGACGGAACGCGTCCTTCGACTCCGACAGCAGGATGCGGTCCTGCGGGCGCTTCGGGCCGGCGATCGACGGCACGACGGTCCCGAGGTCCAGCTCGAGGTACTCGGAGTAGGCGGGCTCCTTGTCGGCGTCGTGCCACAGGCCCTGCTCCTTGGCGTACGCCTCGACGAGCGCGAGCTGCTCGTCGCTGCGGCCGGTCAGGCGCAGGTAGTTGATGGTCTCACCGTCGATCGGGAAGATCGCTGCGGTGGAACCGAACTCGGGGCTCATGTTGCCCAGCGTGGCGCGGTTCGCGAGCGGCACCTCGGCGACGCCCTTGCCGTAGAACTCGACGAACTTGCCGACCACACCGTGCTTGCGGAGCATGTCGGTGACGGTGAGTACGACGTCGGTCGCGGTGACGCCCGGCTTGATCTCACCGGTCAGCTTGAAGCCGACGACGCGCGGGATCAGCATGGAGACCGGCTGGCCGAGCATCGCGGCCTCGGCCTCGATGCCGCCGACGCCCCAGCCCAGCACACCGAGGCCGTTGACCATGGTGGTGTGCGAGTCGGTGCCGACGCAGGTGTCGGGGTACGCCTGGCCGTTGCGGGTCATGACGGTGGGCGCCAGGTACTCGATGTTGACCTGGTGCACGATGCCCATGCCCGGGGGGACGACCTTGAAGTCGTCGAACGCGCCCTGGCCCCAGCGCAGGAACTGGTAACGCTCGCCGTTGCGCTGGTACTCGAGGTCGACGTTGCGCTCGAGAGCGTCGGCGCGGCCGAAGACGTCGAGGATCACCGAGTGGTCGATGACCATGTCGGCGGGGGAGAGCGGGTTGACCTTGTTCGGGTCGCCGCCGAGGGTGGTGACGGCCTCACGCATGGTGGCGAGGTCGACGACACAGGGCACGCCGGTGAAGTCCTGCATGATCACGCGCGCGGGCGTGAACTGGATCTCGACGCTCGGCTGGGCCGAGGGATCCCAGTTCGCGATGGCGCGAATGTGATCGGCGGTGATGTTGGCGCCGTCCTCGGTGCGCAGCAGGTTCTCGGCGAGAACCTTCAGCGCGTAGGGCAGCTTCTCGGTGCCGGGGACGGACGCGAGGCGGAAGATCTCGTACGAGTTGTCTCCGACCTCGAGCGTTCCCTTGGCGCCGAACGAATCAATACTGGTGGTCACGTCAGCTCCACTCGTCTTTGAGGTTCGCCGTCGACGGGGCTGTGTCGACGGCTGAAGCGAGGCACGCGAACAGTCCCTGATTCGGTCGGCGGACCGAACCCGACAGTTCTGCGGGCGTCTCGAAACGAGTCTAACAGTACGCTTGTCCTGTGAGACTGCAGGGTCTTGTCGAGTTCCGGCCCGGCGACCGACGGACCTGCTCGCGCCGGTCCAATCCTCACGCAGTCGGCGCGCGGGCGCAACGGCGGAGGCGGTCGCCGCGGCTCACCGTCACGTACTGTGCAGAGCACGCTCGCCCTTTTTCGCCGAACCCGGATGAGAGATGTCTGCTCCTATCGCGCACGCCCTGCTCCCGCTCGTCGCCACCATTCCGGAGGGCGTCTCCGTCGACGCGGTGCTCGCGGATCTCGCGGACGACGGAGTCTCGGCGCCCGCATCGGACGTGGACGGTCTCCGCGATGTCGTGATCCGCGCCGAGGAGCACGGAATCAAGCTGAGTGTCGTTGTGGTGGACAAGGATCCGGCCCGGGCCGAACAGTTGCGGGACCTCGCGACGGAGGTGGGGCAGTCCGAGGGCGGCACGGTGCTGGTCCTCGCCCCGTCCTCACCCGGTACCTACAGCGACACCGTGAGCCGGGTCGTGCTCGAGGGCGCGCAGGATCACACCTACACCGGTAATGCCGTCCAGTCGGCGAACAACTTCGTCGACGAGATCACCGATTCCGGTACGCCCTGGGGGCTGATCACCGCGCTGCTGGTGCTCGTGGTCGTGCTCGTGGGCGGGGTGTCGTACTTCGCGAAGTCCCGTCGCGGTCCTGCGCCCGCGGCGGGCCCGACCGGGTCGGCCGCGTCCGCCGATTCCGGTTCCGACGGGGACGACGCCGCGCGCTGACGCCCGACTTCCAGTCGCGCGAACCTCTACCCACCGGCCTGACCGGCGCACCTGCGCCGGGGGTCGTCGATTCGGCGTCTTCGCGCCATTTCCCCAGGTCGAATTACGTCCACGTCATTTGTGACAAGAGTTCACCAGGGAGCGCAAAGTGTCGTACGGTGCCAATGGCACTTTTTGGGGAAGGAGTGTCGCGAGAGTGATGTGACGATTCGCGTGACTGTTGTGCCGTCATGTGATCTGCGCGTCGCCGGCGGTGTCGTCGGCGTACCTCCCCGCACGGGTCGGACGAGATGCCGGCCCGGTCACAGCCGTAGGGAGGGTGTTGTGAGCCGGAGGGGTGCAAGGAGTGCACGCGTCGGCGTGCGACGTCCGGGCTTCTCGCGGACGCGTTCCCGATTCGCCCGAGTCGTGCTGGGCGTGAGCATCGTCGGTGCGCTGGTGGCCGGGACACCGGGCATCGCGGCCGCGGTGCCGCCGCCACCGCCCAATCCGTCCGATGCCGAGATCGAGAGCGGGAACGCGCAGGTCTCCGAGGGCGTCGTCCAGGTGGGGGACCTGATCAACCGGGTGGCCACCGCGAACCAGGAGCTGTCGCGTCTCGACGACGAGGTCGCGATCAAGCGCGAGGACGTCAATCGCGCGCTCGTCGATCTGCAGAGCGCTCGGGATGCCGCGGACGCTGCCGGCGGGATCGTCGCGCAGAGTCAGCAGGCGCTTCAGGACGCTGGAACGCAGATCGAGCAGGCCCAGAAACGGTTCACCGACTACGCGGTGTCGAGTTACACCAAGGGTCGGAACGTGGCGTCGCTGTCGTCGTACTTCGGTGCCGAGGGTCCCGAGGACATCCTGGACCGCGCACAGATCATGCGGGTGCTGTCGGGCAGCCAGAAGGCGGTCCTCGAGAACCTGCAGCGGGCGCGGACCGAGCAGGCCAACCGTGACTCTGCCGCCCGTGAGGCCAAGCAGCGGGCGGACGCCGCCGCGAACGAGGCCGAGTCGAAGAAGGCGGAGGCGGAACAGGCGATCGTCGCGGCCCGCAGCGCACTGGAGGAGCAGGCGAGCCGGAAGGCGCAGATCGAGGCCGACCGCAACGCCGCCCAGACGCAGCTCGACGCCGCCCGCAGCAACGTCGCCGGACTGCAGGGCCAGCGCGAGGCCTACATCAACTGGGACAACCAGCGGCAAGCGGAGGAAGTGGCCGCGGCGGCCGCCGCCGCTGCCGCGCAGGAGGCGGCGCGGCGGGCCGCGGAGGATCGCGCGGCGAACGATCGGGCGGCCCAGCTGGCGGACGGCCAGCGTCCGCACACGCAGGTCGACGACGGGGACTCCGGCGGCTGGACGCCCCCGGCACAGTCGCAGCCGCGCCCGATGTCGCCGGCCGTCACCGGGAGCGCCGCGATCGAGACGGTGATCGACCGCGGCATGTCGCAGCTCGGTGTTCCCTACGCGTGGGGCGGTGGCAACGCCAGCGGCCCGACGCTGGGCATCCGCGACGGCGGCGTCGCCGACAGCTTCGGCGACTTCGACAAGGTCGGATTCGACTGCTCCGGACTCATGATCTACGCCTTCGCCGGCGCCGGAATCTCCCTGCCGCACTACACCGGATACCAGTACACGGCGGGTACCCAGGTGGCGTCGTCGGACATGCGCCGCGGCGACATGATCTTCTACGGCCCGAACGCGAGCCAGCACGTCGCCCTCTACCTCGGCGACGGGATGATGCTCGAGGCGCCGCAGTCCGGATCGATCGTGAAGGTCTCGCCGGTGCGATGGGACGGGATGACGCCCTACGCTGTCCGTATGGTGTCCTAGGTCACGTCGCCTGCGTGCGGGGACCGGGCGACACCTGGAATAGTTGAACGGACAGTCGAGTCGATGAGCACGATCTAGGTGGAAGCGGGGATTCTTGGTGACCTCACGTGACGGCGCGGTAGCTGGCTCGGGCTCGGAGGGGGCGCACGCGAGCGTGGGGACGCCGGCGTCCGATCTCGCTCGCGACGTGCACACCCTCGAGCGGGCGATCTACGAGGTCAAGCGAGTCATCGTCGGGCAGGACCGGCTGGTCGAACGCATGCTCGTCGGCGTGCTCGCCAAGGGCCACGTGCTGCTCGAGGGCGTTCCGGGTGTCGCCAAGACGCTGGCGGTGGAGACGTTCGCCAAGGTCGTCGGTGGATCGTTCTCCCGCGTGCAGTTCACCCCGGACCTGGTGCCCACCGACCTGATCGGTACCCGCATCTACCGGCAGGGCCGCGAGCAGTTCGACACCGAACTCGGCCCGGTCGTCGCGAACTTCCTGCTCGCCGACGAGATCAACCGCGCGCCCGCGAAGGTGCAGTCGGCGCTGCTCGAGGTCATGGCCGAACGGCACGTGTCGATCGGCGGCAAGACGTACCCGATGCCCGAGCCGTTCCTGGTGATGGCGACGCAGAACCCCATCGAGAACGAGGGCGTCTACCCGCTGCCGGAGGCGCAGCGCGACCGTTTCCTGTTCAAGGTGCTCGTCGACTACCCGACGGTGGAGGAGGAGCGCGAGATCGTCTACCGGATGGGTGTCGCCGCACCGGAACCCCATCAGGTCCTCGACGCGCAGGAACTCGTCCGACTGCAGAAGGTCGCGAGCAACGTGTTCGTCCACCACGCGCTGGTCGACTACGTGGTCCGTGTGATCGCCGCGACGCGCACGCCGCGACAGTTCGGCCTCGACGACGTCGCCGGCTGGATCGCCTACGGCGCCTCGCCGCGTGCGACGCTCGGCATCATCTCCGCGTCCCGAGCCCTGGCGCTGCTGCGTGGACGTGACTACGTCGTCCCGCAGGACGTGCTCGAGGTCATCCCGGACGTGTTGCGTCACCGTCTGGTCCTGTCGTACGACGCCCTCGCCGACGAGGTGTCGCCGGAGGACGTGATCGCCCGGGTGCTGCAGACCGTCGGGCTGCCGCAGGTCGGCGCCCAGCCGGTCGCGCCGCCGGCGCCGCCCGCGTTCGAGCCCGCGCCCCTGTCCGCGACGGGCACGCAGCAACAGTGACCCGTCGCGCGGGAGCAGTGCCGTCGTTCCGTTCCGGATCGCTGCGCGACCCGGAACTGACCGCGGCACTGCGGACTCTCGAACTGACCGTCCGCCGGCGACTGGACGGGGTGCTCCACGGCGATCACCTCGGGCTGATCCCCGGGCCGGGTTCCGAGCCGGGCGACGCCCGCGAGTACCAGCCCGGTGACGATGTGCGGCAGATGGATTGGTCGGTGACCGCCCGCACCACACATCCGCACGTCCGGCAGACGGTCGCCGATCGGGAACTCGAGACGTGGCTCGTGGTCGACCTGTCGTCGAGTCTGGACTTCGGAACCGTCGGGTGCGAGAAGCGCGACCTGGCCGTCGCCGCGGCATCGGCCATCACCTACCTGGCCGGGGGCAGCGGGAATCGGATCGGTGCGATCGTCGCCACCGGCGATCGGACGGTGCGGATTCCGGCGCGTGGGGGCCGCGTCCACGCGCAGGCGATGCTCCGGCGCATCGCGTCCACCCCGCACGCCGCCGACGGCGTCCGTGGGGACCTGCGCGGTGCCCTCGAGTCCCTCCGCCGTCCGGAGCGGCGCCGCGGACTGGCCGTGGTCATCAGCGATTTCCTGGGGCCGATCGACTGGGAGCGCTCGCTGCGCGCACTGTCGGGCCGACACGAACTGCTCGGCATCGAGGTGCTCGACCCGCGCGATCTGGCCCTGCCTGACGCGGGTGACGTGGTGCTGTTCGATCCCGAATCGGGTCGGACCCGGGAGTTCTCGACCACGCACCAGTTGCGCGCGGACTTCGCGCGCGCCGCGCAGTCGCATCGCGGCGACGTCGAGGCCGCGCTGCGGCGCTGCGGCGCACCGCGACTGAGCCTGAGCACGGATCGGGACTGGATTGCCGACGTGGTGCGGTTCGTCTCTTCCCGGCGACACAGCTACGGCGCTCCCGGGACACGGGTGGCGCGCGGATGAGTCTGTCGCAGTTCGCTTCTCCGTGGTGGTTGTTGTTCCTGCTGGTCGTGGCCGCCCTCGCCGCGGGCTACGTCGTCATCCAGCGTCGCCGCCACAAGCACGTGTTGCGCTTCGCGAACATGGAGTTGCTCGAGAAGGTCGCGCCCAACCGACCGAACCTGACTCGGCACATCCCGATCGCCCTGATGCTCGTCGGCCTCGTGTTCCTGACCGTCGCGCTGGCCGGGCCCACCGCCGACAAGCGCGTCCCGCGCAACCGGGCGACGGTGGTGCTGGTGATCGACGTGTCGCTGTCGATGAAGGCCACCGATGTCGAGCCGAGTCGGCTCGCGGCCGCGCAGGAGGCGGCGAAGTCGTTCGCCGACGGCCTGACTCCCGGCATCAACCTCGGGTTGGTCGCGTTCGCCGGCACCGCGTCGGTCCTGGTGTCGCCGACACCGAACCGCGACGAGACCAAGGCTGCGATCGACAACCTCGAGCTCAGCGAGCGCACTGCGACCGGTGAGGCGATCTTCACGTCGTTGCAGTCGATCGACACGCTCGCGGCCGTCCTCGGCGGCAGCGAGCAGGCGCCGCCCGCCCGCATCGTCCTGCTCTCCGACGGCAAGCAGACGGTTCCCGAGGGCGAGGACGACCCGCGCGGCGGGTTCACCGCGGCCCGGCAGGCCAAGGACAAAGGCGTGCCGATCTCCACGATCTCGTTCGGCACCAGCTACGGCACCGTCGAGATCGAGGGCGACCGCATCCCGGTGCCGGTGGACGATCCGTCGCTGCGGGAGATCGCGAATCTGTCGGGTGGCAGCTTCTTCACCGCGTCCAGCCTCGAGGAACTGCGCGATGTGTACGACACCCTCGAGGAGCAGATCGGTTTCGAGAACGCCCGCGGAGACGCCAGTCGTCCGTGGTTGGTGCTCGGCGTGCTGTTCAGTGCGGCGGGGCTCGCGACGGCGCTGGTCCTGCGGCAGCGCCTGCCCTGATCTGGTCCGTTACGTCGAATTCGTCCACCTGCGCCCGCAACCAGCAGTCGAACAGATAGGTTGATCGCATGTCGAAATCCAGCTCCCCGTCCCGTTCCGTGCTCGTGACCGGAGGCAACCGTGGCATCGGCCTGGCCGTCGCGCAGCGCCTCTTCGAGGACGGTCACAAGGTTGCCGTCACCCATCGCGGGTCGGGCGTGCCGGAGGGGCTGTTCGGCGTGAAGTGCGATGTGACGGACTCGGACTCGATCGATCGTGCCTTCAAGGAGGTCGAGGAGCATCAGGGTCCCGTGGAGGTGCTGGTCGCCAATGCCGGCATCACCGACGACACGCTCCTCATGCGGATGGACGAGGAGCAGTTCTCGCGTGTCATCGACTCCAATCTGACCGGCGCGTTCCGGTGCGCCAAGCGCGCGAACCGTGCGATGCTGCGCGCGCGTTGGGGCCGGATGATCTTCCTGGGCTCGGTCGTCGGGATGGCCGGCCAGGCGGGCCAGATCAACTACGCGGCGTCCAAGGCCGGCGTCATCGGCATGGCGCGGTCGATCACCCGGGAACTCGGCTCGCGGTCGATCACCGCGAACGTGGTGGCGCCGGGCTTCATCGAGACGGACATGACCGCGGACCTGTCGGAGGACCTGCGCGACACCGCCAAGAAGTTCATCCCGCTGCAGCGCCTGGGCAAGGCCGAGGACGTGGCCGCGGTGGTCAGCTTCCTCGCCTCCGAGGACTCGGCGTACGTCTCCGGTGCCGTGATTCCGGTCGACGGCGGCATGGGCATGGGCCACTAGGTATCCCCGGAACATCACGCACCCCACAGACTTTCACCACAGGAGTAGCAACAACATGGGCGGACTGCTCGCGGGCAAGACCATTCTCGTCACCGGCATCATCACCGACGCGTCCATCGCGTTCCACGTCGCGAAGGTGGCGCAGGAGCAGGGCGCCAGGGTGATCATCACCGGCTTCGACCGGCTGCGGCTGATCGACCGGATCGCGCAGCGGCTGCCGCAGCCGGTGCCGCCCGCCGTCGAGCTGAACGTCCAGGACGAGGAGCATCTCGCGACGCTCGCCGATCGGGTCCGTGAACTGGCCCCCGAGGGCCTCGATGGCGTCGTGCACTCCATCGCGTTCTCGCCGCGCTCGGGCCTGGGCGCGCCGTTCCTGGACGCGCCGTGGTCGGACATCTCGAATGCGATGGAGATCTCCGCGTACTCGTACGCGTCGCTCGCCAAGGCGCTGCTGCCGGTCCTCAACGACAACGCCTCCATCGTCGGCATGGACTTCGATCCGTCCCGTGCGATGCCGTTCTACAACTGGATGGGCGTGTCCAAAGCCACACTCGAGGCGGTCAACCGGTACGTCGCCAAGGAGGTCGGTGTGCGCGGCATCCGCTCCAATCTCGTTGCGGCAGGGCCGGTCAAGACCCTCGCGGCAAAGGCCATCGCCGGCGACGCGACCGGTCCCGGTGCGGAGCTGAACAAGCTGAACACCGCGTGGGACAGCGCCGCACCGATCGGGTGGGACGTCGACGACCCGACCCCCGTCGCCAAGAGCGTGTGCACCGTGCTGTCCGATTGGCTGCCCGGCACCACCGCTTCGATCATCTACGTCGACGGCGGCTTCCATGCGGTGGTCGGCTGACCCGTCCACGGCGGTGTTTCGGCGACGGGCGAGAATGAGGGCATGAGCGGTCAGCAGGACACGGGGTTCGACGCACTACTGGTGCTCTCCTTCGGAGGGCCCGAGAAGCCGGAGGACGTGCGACCGTTCCTCGAGAACGTGACCCGAGGGCGGGGGATCCCGGCCGAGCGGCTCGACGCCGTCGCCGAGCACTACATGCACTTCGGTGGGGTGTCGCCGATCAACGCACTCAACCGCGACATCATCGAGCGCGTCGAGGCGGAACTGCGCGGCGCCGGAATCGATCTGCCGGTGTACTTCGGCAACCGCAACTGGCATCCGATGGTGGAGGACACCGTCGCACGCATGCGTGACGACGGTGTCCGCTCCGCGCTGGTGTTCCCGACGTCGGCGTGGGGCGGGTACTCCGGCTGTCGGCAGTATCACGAGGACATCGCGCGGGCCCGGGACGCGGTCGGTGCCGACGCGCCGACGTTGGCGAAGATGCGGCAGTACTACGACCATCCGCTCATGATCGGAGCCTTCGCCGACGCGATTCGTGCTGCGCGGGAGCAGCTTTCGGAGAGCGTGCGGGACGGGGCACGCCTGGTCTTCACGGCCCACTCGGTGCCGATCGCGGCCGATGCCGCCGCCGGGCCACCGGCCGAGGGCGGGCATCTCTACAGCCGGCAGGTCGCCGAGGCGGCCCGCCTGTGTGCCGAGGCCGTCGGCGTCGACGACTTCGATCTGGTGTGGCAGTCGCGGTCCGGTCCGCCGCAGGTGCCGTGGCTCGATCCCGACATCTGCGATCACCTCGACACGGTGGCCGCCTCGGGTGCGCCGGCGGTGATCGTGTGCCCGGTGGGGTTCGTCTCCGACCACCTGGAGGTGGTGTGGGACCTCGACACCGAGGCCCGCGACAAGGCCGCGGAACTGGGCATCGAGTTCGTCCGGGTCGCGACGCCGGGTGCCGATCCGCGCTTCGCCGAGATGGTGCGCGCGCTGGTCGAGGAGCGGCGAACCGGCGCGGCGCCGGCTCGGCTCGGGCGGCAGCCTCTCCTGGGGGCCACCGTGGACGGGCTGCCCTGCGCCGTCGAATGCTGCGCGCCGACGCGTCGTCCGGCGGGGCGCTGACGCCGGACCCGCAGGCTCGTTTCCGAATGGAAACGGGCGGTGGCGAGGGCTATGTTGAGCGGGTGCACGACACCCTCTATCACCGTTTCGAGTTCTCGTTCATCGTTCCGCTGCTGACGGTTTCGCGGGAGACCGCGGTCATCGAGGAGTTCGGCGGCCGCGTCGACGACCGCTCGGGGCTGCAGCTGCTGACGGTGACGACCGAGGGCATGCGCTGCGCGACCGCCGGCATGAGCTTGGTGGACCAGTTGGTGGCGCGGGGGGTGCGTCCACTGCGAACGCACCCGGATCTCGTGACCCGGCAGGACGTCGCCGACCGGGCCGGGGTCACCCGGCAGGCGGTGGGCCAGTGGGTGCGCGGCGTGCGGCAGAAGGGAACCCCGTTCCCGGTGCCGTTCAACACCGTCTCGGGTGGCATCTGGCTGTGGGGTGACGTGTACGCCTGGCTGCGGCATCACGACTACGGCCGCGACACCGGCCTGCGCTACCCCACGCTCGACGAGCACGTGCGGATCGACCGGCACATCGTGATGAACCACCGCGACGGCTGATCCGGCAGCGGGCGCGATCAGGCGCGGTGCGTCGACCCCACGCATGCGGACACCGCGGCCACCCGGGCCGACCGCACCGCGGCCCACAGGGGGCGTAACAGTTCCTCGCGGGCGGCGGCACCGGACGCCGACGGTGCTTCGGTCGGTGAATCATCCTCTGCCACAGCGAGAATCGTGGCCACCTGGTCGGCGGAGTCGAGGATGCGCAGCGCCCGCGTCGGGATCGAGTCGGGATAGCGATGGTGGGCGCGGTCGTCGAGCGCCTCGGCGATGCGTCGACGGGGATCGCCCTCGGCGCGGCCGGTCTGTACCGACGACAGTCGCAGCAGCGCGTCGGCGGCGCCACGGATGGCTTCGCGCATCGAGTACTCCGCCTCGCCCAACCCGGTGTAGTCGGCGGCGGGGGGCACCGTCGCGATCGGGAAGACCGTCCAGCGCAGCACGTCCGGTCCCTCGACGACGGGAACGAGGCCGACACCGGGGTGCTCGACCTCGCCCACGACGACACCCTCGCCGGCATCGAGTGCGGCCCGCGCGAACCCGCTTCCGGCAGGCAGCCCGCGGACGTCTCCGGGTACGGGCAGGACCAGTCGCACCTCGGCCCCCGTCGCTGAGGTGCCGTGGCGCACGATGCGCAGCAGGACCGGTCCCGCGCCGTCCTGGACCCCAGGCCAGTCCAGCCCGGTCGCCTGTGCGGTTCCCGCGTCGGAGGCGCCGACGATGTGCATCGGCGCCCACTGGTGCAGGGCGTCGATCACGTCGTCGGGGGAGCTGTCTCCGGCGAGCCAGGATCCGGCCCACACGGTCAGCGTCGCGCTGGGGGAACTCACGGTTAACGAGCATAGGACGGCGTGGCGACGGGCGCGCGCACGCCTGGCTCGCATAGCGTGAAGTGCCGTGAACGCGAGCAACAAGTACGGCGACATCTTCTCCGGCCATCCCCGTACCCGGAAGCCCTCGATTCCGAAGGTGGCCGCGGAGAAGGACCTGGTGGTCGAGGACGCCGCCACCGGATTCTGCGGGGCCGTGGTCGGCTTCGAACGCACCTACGACGGCGACTTCGTCCGACTCGAGGACGGTGCCCGGCGCGCCCGGCTGTTCGCGATGCGTGAGGCCGCGTTCCTGATCGACGGTCGAACCGTCACCCTCGTCCGCCCGACGCCCCAGCAGCCGAACCGGAGCGCGGCAGCGCAGCGATCCGCGTCCGGTTCGACGCGCGTCGAGGGTCTGCGGGCACGCACCGCACTGCCCAGTCGGATCTGGGTCGAGGGCGTCCACGATGCCGCGCTCGTCGAGCGGGTGTGGGGGCACGACCTGCGGGTCGAGGGCGTCGTGGTCGAACATCTGGAGGGGCTCGACAACCTCGCCGACCGGTTGGTCGAGTTCCGGCCGGGGCCGGGACGCAAGGTCGGAGTGCTCGTCGACCACCTCGTCACCGGCTCCAAGGAGGAGCGGTTGACGCAGGGCCTCGGGCCGCACGTCATGGTCACCGGTCACCCGTACATCGACGTGTGGGAGGCGGTGCGACCCAAGGCGGTCGGGATCGCCGCGTGGCCCACGGTGCCGCGTGGCCAGGACTGGAAGACCGGTGTGTGCGACGCGCTCGGATGGGGCACACCGCAGGACGGTTGGCGGCGCGTCTACGGTGCGGTCAGCAGCTTCCGCGATCTCGAGGCCCCGCTCATCGGTGCCGTCGAGCGCCTGGTCGATTTCGTCACCGTCGATTGATCCGCGACGGCCGTGTGTTCGTCCACAACCGGATCCGCGGGACCGCGCCGGTGTCCCGAGTTCTGGTTAGATGGTGACGTGGCGGCTCTGATCTGGCTGGTAGCGGGGTTGTTGTTGGCGGCTGCCGAGGCGTTGGCGGGGGAGTTCTTCCTGCTGATGCTCGCCGGCGGCGCCCTGGCGACGGCCGGTTTCAGCGCGGTGACCGACTTCCCGGTGTGGGTCGACGCGATCGTGTTCGGTGTCGTCTCGGTCGCCCTGGTCGCGGGTGTGCGCCCGGCGTTGTTGCGGCGCTTCGAGGCTCCGCCGCTCAAGCTGACCAATGCGGCCGCCCTGGCCGGCAAGCAGGCGCTCGTCCTCGAGGAGGTCCGGGCGCACGCCGGACAGGTCAAGCTGGACGGCGACGTGTGGACGGCGCGTCCACTCGACGTCACCGAGGTGTATCCGCCGGGCACGACTGTGACGGTGATGGAGATCGACGGCGCGACGGCCGTCGTGTGGAGGGGACCGTAGAAGACATGGCAGCACTGATAGTTCTGGCGGTACTGGTCGTACTCGTCGTCGTGGTGGTCGCGAAGTCGGTGGCGCTCGTGCCGCAGGCGGAGGCGGCCGTGATCGAGCGGCTCGGCCGCTACGTCAAGACGGTGTCCGGTCAGCTCACCTTCCTGATCCCGTTCGTCGATCGGATCCGCGCGAAGGTCGATCTGCGCGAGCGCGTCGTGTCGTTCGCGCCGCAGCCGGTGATCACGCAGGACAACCTGACCCTGTCGATCGACACAGTCGTCTACTTCCAGGTGACCAACCCGCAGGCCGCGGTGTACGAGATCAGCAACTACATCGCCGCGGTGGAGCAGCTCACCATCACCACACTCCGCAACGTGGTCGGCGGCATGACTCTGGAGGAGACGCTGACCTCGCGCGACTCCATCAACGGTCAGCTGCGCGGCGTCCTGGACGAGGCCACCGGACGGTGGGGCCTGCGCGTCGCACGGGTCGAGCTCAAGAGCATCGATCCGCCGCCGTCGATCCAGGAGTCGATGGAGAAGCAGATGAAGGCCGACCGCGAGAAGCGCGCGATGATCCTCAACGCCGAAGGACACCGCGAGTCGTCCATCAAGACCGCCGAGGGGGCCAAGCAGAGCCAGATCCTGGCGGCCGAGGGCGCCAAGCAGGCGTCGATCCTCTCCGCCGAGGGCGAGCGGCAGTCCCGGATCCTGCGGGCGCAGGGTGAGCGCGCCGCGAAGTACCTGCAGGCACAGGGCGAGGCCAAGTCCATCGAGAAGGTCTTCGCCGCCATCAAGTCAGGCAAGCCGACCCCCGAGATGTTGGCGTACCAGTACTTGCAGACGCTGCCGCAGATGGCGCAGGGCGACGCCAACAAGGTGTGGCTCGTCCCGAGCGACTTCGGTGACGCGCTCAAGGGATTCGCGAAAACTCTCGGCGCACCGGGCGACGACGGCGTCTTCCGCTACGAGCCCACTCGCACCGACGACGAGGACCTGCCGCGGCCCGAGGACGACTCCGAGGAAGTGGCCAGCTGGTTCGAGACCAAGACCGACCCAGCCGTCGAGCGCGCGGTCCGTGCGGCCGAGGCCGTGGCGCGCACCCCGGTCGAGAACCCGCTCACGCAGGAACACCTGCTCGGTGGCGCCGACGAGCCCGGCGAACTGCCCCCCGGTAAGGAGTAGGACCCCGCCGCGGTGACGCGGCCTGGCGGATGACGGGACCCTTCGAGCGCTGCGAGCGCACGAAGGGTCCCGTCGTCTGACTCAGGTCAGCAGCGCCCGGCCGACACCGGCGACGGCCACGGCCCACAGCACGCTGGTGAAGGTGCCGATGATGAACTGCTCCGAGGCGTGCGGTTCGCGCAGTTCGGGGTAGCGGGCGAGGCCCTTGACAGCGAGGACGATCGCGATGCCCTCGGGCCACCCGGCGAGGATCGACACCGCGACGGCGGTTCGCTCCAGCAGACCGATGACGCGGCCACCGCGGAGTGGGCCGTCGTCGGGTTCCGGCCCGGCATCGGGTTGGCGCCGGGCGAATCGGAAGGCCGCCAACACCATCGGTGCACCGCCGGTCGCGGCGGCCGTCACGGTCAGGACGTAGGTCGCGGCGAGCGCGAAACCGGTGGCCGGGGGAGCGCTCGTCGTGGCGACAGCCGCCCCGCCGAGCGCCAGTACCGCGACCACGGGTGCGACGCGGACGGCCGTTCCGGAGTGGGCGGACGACGCTGCCAGGCGGCCCGCGACGGTTCCCACCAGCGTGGCGATCCCGAGCAGGATCAGACTGAGCGCGGTCATCGATCGGCCCTCCGGAGTAGTCGCTCGGCCAGTCGTCGGCCGGATACCTCGGCCTGCCACCCGGCGGCGGTGAGGCGCTGGGAGACCGCCTGTTTGCTGATGCCGAGTTCGGCGGCGGCCTCGGCCTGTGTGAGTCCGCGTTCCATGAGCGCCACTGCGGCGTGGCCCTGGGGCGAGCGACGCGAGACCAGGAGTGCGACGAGGGTCAGTGCGGCGTCGGCGTCGGCCGCGGCCTGTGGGGTGGCCGCCTCGACGGCGACGGCGGCCGGTGCCTTCTTCGCGCGTTCGACCGCCACCCGGGCGGCCTCGAAGGCCGGGCCCCGGCCCGCCCGCGTCTGGGTGGGCAGCGGTTCCTCGACGGTCCCGACACCTACTCCGATGCTCCAATGACCACGTCGCACCAGGTCGAGTACGAGGTCGACCACGGTCGCGGCGTCGTCGTCGACGGCCTGGACCTCGTCACCGGCGGTCCGTTCGAACGGGCGGAGCAGGCTCCGGTCCCTGAGATCGGCGAGCAGCAGGCCGACGCGGTCGATGTCGCGTCGGCTGCCCCGTTGATCCACCGTCAGAACGAACATGGAGCAAGGTTAAGAGCTTGATAGTCGAAGATCAAGCTTCAAAGCTTTACTTTTCAAAGTCCAGTATCAGTCCTTGACTTGATTCGGGGTCCGGGACACCGGTTTGCGCGCGTCGAGGATCAGCCCCGCAACACCCACCGCGATGCAGATCCCCGACAGCACCAACATCGCCGGATTGGCCTCGCCGGTGAGGGCGTCGCCGAGGAGGACGACACCCACCGTGCCGGGCAGGATGCCGACGATCGTGGCGGCGGTGTACGGGAGCGTGCGGATCGACGACACCCCGCAGCAGTAATTGATCACCGAGAACGGGATCGGCGCGATCAGCCGCAGTGACCCGACCGCAAGCCAGCCACGTCGTTCCAGGCGGAGGTCGACGGCACGTACCGCCGGATGCGTCAGGTGTGCGGCGACGGCGTCCCGGCCGATCGCGCGAACCAGCAGCAGTGCCAGCACCGCGCTGATCGTGGTGGCAGCAACGGTCACGGTGATGCCCGTGGTCGCACCGAACAGGACGCCGGCGCTGATGGTGAACAGGGTGCGGGGGACCGGGGCCACCGTGACGACGACGTGCACGAGGAAGAAGATCAGCGGAAAGATCGGCCCGACCGACTCGGACCACGCGCGCACCTGGTCTATGGAGGGGTGTGGCATCAGCGCGGCGGCGACGAACAGCACCGCCAGGCCGACGAGGGCAGCGAGGAGCCGGGGATCCCTCAGTCGCGCAATCACAATCGGCCAGGGTACCCGTGTGCGCGCAGTTCCCCGCCGACTCCGCGCGGCTACCGGCTCGGTCGGCGGCACGTCACGGTGGCGACCGCGCACGCACGGCCGTCGGCGCCGGTGCTCGTCACCCGGGCGACTGCGACCGACCGGCCGGCGCGGACCACCTCGGCCGTGAACACGACGTCGGTGTCGACGGGAACGGGCCGGAAGAAGTTGATCCGCAGTGACGCGGTGTGCATCGGCGCGTCCGCCGTGCTGACGGCGGCGTTGCCGACCAGATCGATCGCACACGCCTGGATGCCGCCGTGCATCACCCCGAGCTTGTTGGCCAGCGCGGGGTTCGCGGGCACGACGACGCGAGTGCCGTCGGAGCCCTCGAAACGCGCACCGATACGCGCCAGCGACGACACGGAGGCGGCCGGGACCGATCCGGGCGAGGCGGGGGGACGCACGACGGTCGTGCTGCGATCGGCGCCGCCGTCGACGAAGTTGCCCCACGCGGTCGCGGTCGCGAGCAGAGTGCCGGCGCTGTCTCGGAGTTCGGCCCCGGCGAGGCCGCCGTCCTCGGTGATCGCCACGGCTCGGCCGTCGGCAACTACATCGGGGCCGATCCAACCGGTCGGTGTGACGAAGTCCACCGACAGGTCCGCCGTCACCACGCCGGTTCGGTCGCCGCGGCGGTCCCACAGCGTGAATCCGAGGATGTCGTCGACCAGAATGCCCAGCGTGGCGGTGGAGGACATGCCCTGAGGAGTATGTCCGTCGACGTCCATCGTGAGGCGGTTGAATCCGTCGAGACGCTGCGGGCGGCTCATCCGGAAAAGTCGCTGAGGGGTGATCGACACACCGTCTTCCAGCACGTTCGCAACGCTCATGGGCCGAGGCTAACGAACGTCGGGTGGTCCTCACGTCAGTGGCCACGGCGATGCGGTTAGCATCACAGGTCAGAGGACGACAATCGTCCCATTTGTTTGCCCGATTGTTTTGCCCGATTGGAAAACCGGTCGCCACGCGCGATCGCACGTGAGAGTGAGAGGGAGCCGCCCCGTGTCACCAGCTTCAGAGGCCGAGGACGCCGCGCGCGCCTACTCGGAGTGGCAGCAGGCCGTGGCCGGCGTGCTCGCCAAGTCCCGTCGAGTGGACGCCGCCGAGCTGGGCCCGGAACCGCAGAAGCTTCTCGAGACGACCACCTACGACGGTGTGACGATCTCGCCGCTGTACACCGGTCGTGACGAGCTTCCCGAGGCTCCGCTGCCCGGACAGTTCCCATTCGTGCGCGGGGCCGACGCCAACCGTGATGTCAACGCCGGATGGCTGGTCAGCGCCCAGTTCGGTCAGGGCGCGCAGAACGGCGCAGAGGTCAACCGCACCGTCCTCGACGCGCTCGGGAACGGCGTCAGCGCCCTGTGGCTCGCGGTCGGCGGCAAGGACCTCCCGGTCGAGTCGCTCGATGCCGCGCTCGAGGGTGTCCTGCTCGATCTGGCCCCGCTCACGCTGGACGCCGGCGCGGACGCCGTCGCGGCCGCTCAGCAGCTCTTCGCGCTGCTCGACACGCGCGCTGCCGCCGGTGACGGCGTGACCGACCGCGCCCAGGTGCGGGTCGGCCTCGGTGCGTCCCCGTTGACGGACGCGTTCACAGGTGCCGCAGGAATCGACGTAGCGGAGGCCGTCGCACTCGCCGACGCCGCCGCGAGCCGGGCCGAGTCGGTCCGGGCGATCACCGTCGACGGCACCGCATTCCACAACGCCGGCGCGAGTGACGCCGAGGAGCTCGGAGCGGCCGTCGCGGCCGGTGTCGAGTACCTGCGGGCGCTCACCGCGCAGGGCCTGACGATCTCGGCGGCCCTGGGCCAACTCGAGTTCCGACTGGCCGCCACCGACGACCAGTTCAACACCATCGCGAAGTTCCGCGCCGGCCGCCAGGTGTGGGCGCGCGTCGCGCAGGTGTGCGGGGCCTCCGAGTTCGGTGGCGCCGTGCAGCACGCGGTCACTTCCGCCGCGATGATGGCGCAGCGCGATCCGTGGGTGAACATGCTCCGCACGACGCTCGCCGCGTTCGGTGCAGGTGTCGGCGGTGCGGACTCGGTGACGGTGCTGCCGTTCGACGTCGCACTGCCCGCGGGCGCCGCAGGCGTGTCGAAGTCGTTCTCGGCCCGCATCGCCCGCAACACCCAGCTGCTGCTGCTCGAGGAGTCGCACCTGGGTCGGGTGCTCGATCCGGGTGCAGGTTCCTGGTACGTCGAGGACCTCACCGAGGAGATCGCGGCCAAGGCGTGGGAGTTCTTCCAGCAGATCGAGACGGCCGGCGGTTACACGGCGGCACTCGGATCCGGTGTGATCGCCGATCGCGTCGCCGCGACGAAGGCCGCCCGCGACTCCGACATCGCGCACCGCAAGACCGCGGTCACGGGCATCAACGAGTTCCCGAACCTCGCCGAGGCCCCGCTGCCCGCGGGTGCCGCCGAGGCCGGCGCCACGGTGGCCCGCTACGCGGCAGCATTCGAGGCGCTGCGTGATCGTTCCGACACGTTCCTTGCCGCGAACGGCGAACGGCCGCAGGTGTTCCTGGCCCCGCTGGGTCCCGTGTCCGAGCACAACGGACGGTCCACCTTCGCGGGCAACCTGCTCGCGTCCGGTGGCATCGAGGCGCTCAACCCCGGACCCCTGGACGCCGGTGACGGCAGCATCGCGGCGGCGGTGAAGGAGTCCGGGGCCCGCATCGCAGTGCTGTGCGGCACCGACAAGCGCTACGCGGAACAGGGCGCGGCGGCCGTAGCCGCCCTGCGGGAGGCCGGCATCGAGCAGGTTCTGCTCGCCGGGCCCGAGAAGATCTTTGCCGATGTCGAGGGCGGCGAGCGTCCCGACGGATTCCTTACCGCTCGCATCGACGCAGTGACGGCGCTGACCGGCCTGCTCGACGCAATCGAAGCTGGGAGCATCAAGTGACAACGAACGAGGTGCAGCACGTCATCGGCAGTTTCGCCGACGTCGCGCTGACGGACCCGCAGTTCCCGAAGCCGGCTGCACCCACCTCCGAGCAGACCGAGGCACTCATCGAGAACCTCGCGACGGCGAACAACTACACCCCCGAGCAGGTGGTGTGGTCGACGCCCGAGGGCATCGACGTCAAGCCGGTCTACACCAAGGCCGACCGGGACGCCGCCGAGGCCGACGGCTACCCGCTCGGCAGCTACCCGGGCGCGGCCCCGTTCCTGCGCGGCCCCTACCCGACGATGTACGTCAACCAGCCGTGGACCATCCGCCAGTACGCCGGCTTCTCCACCGCCGCCGAGTCCAACGCGTTCTACCGCCGCAACCTCGCGTCCGGCCAGAAGGGCCTGTCGGTCGCATTCGACCTCGCGACGCACCGCGGCTACGACTCCGATCACCCGCGCGTGCAGGGTGACGTCGGCATGGCCGGTGTCGCGATCGACTCGATCCTCGACATGCGTCAGCTGTTCGACGGCATCGACCTGTCGCAGGTGTCGGTGTCGATGACCATGAACGGCGCGGTGCTGCCGATTCTGGCGCTGTACGTCGTGGCGGCCGAGGAGCAGGGTGTCGCCCCCGAGCAGCTGGCCGGAACCATTCAGAACGACATTCTGAAGGAGTTCATGGTCCGCAACACCTACATCTACCCGCCGAAGCCGTCGATGCGGATCATCTCCGACATCTTCGCGTACACCTCGGCGAAGATGCCGAAGTTCAACTCGATCTCCATCTCGGGCTACCACATCCAGGAGGCCGGTGCGACCGCCGACCTGGAGCTGGCCTACACGCTCGCCGACGGCATCGAGTACATCCGCGCCGGTCTCGACGCGGGCATGGACATCGACAAGTTCGCGCCGCGCCTGTCGTTCTTCTGGGCGATCGGTATGAACTTCTTCATGGAGGTCGCCAAGCTTCGCGCCGGGCGTCTGCTGTGGGCCGAGCTGGTCGAGAAGTTCGCGCCGAAGAACGCCAAGTCGCTGTCGCTGCGTACCCACTCGCAGACCTCCGGCTGGTCGCTCACCGCGCAGGACGTGTTCAACAACGTCGGCCGCACGTGTGTCGAGGCGATGGCCGCGACGCAGGGACACACCCAGTCGCTGCACACCAACGCGCTCGACGAGGCGATCGCGCTGCCGACCGACTTCTCGGCCCGCATCGCTCGCAACACACAGCTGCTGATCCAGCAGGAGTCGAACACGGTCCGTCCGATCGACCCGTGGGGTGGCTCGCACTACGTCGAGTGGCTCACCAACGAACTCGCGAACCGGGCGCGCGCCCACATCGCCGAGGTCGAGGAGGCCGGCGGCATGGCGCAGGCCATCGGTGAGGGCATCCCGAAGCTCCGCATCGAGGAGGCCGCGGCCCGTACGCAGGCACGCATCGACTCCGGCCGCCAGCCGCTGATCGGCGTCAACAAGTACGTGCCGGACGAGCCGGACAGCATCGAGGTCCTCAAGGTCGACAACACCAAGGTGCGTGCCGAGCAGATCGCCAAGCTCGAGCAGTTGCGCGCCGAGCGTGACGAGGCCGCCACACAGGCGGCTCTCGCGGAGCTCACCCGCGCCGCGGCGTCCACCGAGGGCGGCATGGAGAACAACCTGCTCGCTCTCGCGATCGACGCGGCCCGCGCCAAGGCGACCGGCGGCGAGATCTCCGACGCGCTCGAGAAGGTGTACGGGCGCCACCAGGCCGAGATCCGGACCATCAGCGGTGTCTACCGGGACGAGGCCGGAAAGGTGAGCAACATCTCGAACGCAATCGGACTGGTCGAGAAGTTCGCCGAGGACGAGGGACGTCGTCCCCGCATCCTCGTCGCGAAGATGGGCCAGGACGGCCACGACCGCGGCCAGAAGGTCATCTCCACGGGCTTCGCCGACCTCGGCTTCGACGTCGACGTGGGACCGCTGTTCCAGACCCCCGAGGAGGTCGCCCAGCAGGCGGCCGACGCCGACGTCCACATCGTCGGTGTGTCCTCCCTCGCCGCCGGTCACCTCACCCTGGTGCCGGCGCTGCGGGAGGCCCTCGCTGCGGTGGGTCGCCCCGACATCATGGTCGTCGTCGGCGGCGTCATCCCGCCGGGCGACTTCGAGGAGCTGTACCAGGCCGGTGCCGCGGCGATCTTCCCGCCCGGCACGGTCCTGGCGGATGCGGCCATCGGTCTGTTGCAGAAGCTGTCGGAGCAGTTGGGACACGATCCGATTGCCGCCGACTAACCGTCCGCCGCTCGATCTGGCTGCGCTCGGTGACGCGGTCCTGGAGGGTCGGCGAAGTGATGTGTCCAAGGCCATCACCCTCGTCGAGTCCACCCGGGCCGATCACCGGGAGCAGGCGCAGCAGTTGCTGCTGCGCCTGCTCCCGCACGCCGGAAACGCGATCCGGGTAGGCATCACGGGTGTCCCCGGCGTCGGCAAGTCGACGACCATCGAAGCACTCGGGATGCACCTGATCTCGTTGGGACACAAGGTCGCCGTCCTCGCCGTCGACCCGTCGTCGACGCGCACCGGTGGCTCGATCCTCGGTGACAAGACCCGGATGCAGAACCTGTCGGTGGAGCCGAACGCGTTCATCCGGCCGTCCCCGACGTCGGGCACGCTCGGCGGTGTCGCGAAGGCGACCCGCGAGACGATGGTGCTGCTCGAGGCGGCCGGCTACGACGTGATCCTCGTCGAGACGGTCGGTGTCGGGCAGTCCGAGGTGACGGTCGCGAACATGGTCGACACGTTCACGTTCCTCACCCTCGCCCGTACCGGTGACCAGTTGCAGGGCATCAAGAAGGGTGTCCTCGAGCTCGCCGACATCGTCACCGTCAACAAGGCCGACGGCAAGCACGAGACCGAGGCGCGGGTCGCTGCACGCGAACTGGCCGGTGCACTGCGGCTGATCTACCCGCACGACGCGTTGTGGAAGCCGCCGGTGCTGACGATGAGCGCGCTCGAGAACATCGGCGTCGACAGGTTCTGGGACGAGGTGCTCCGCCACCGCCAGGTGCTCGGCGATGCCGGTGAACTCGAACGTAAGCGGCATCAGCAGCAGGTGGACTGGACGTGGTCGATGGTGCACGACCAGTTGCTGCGCCGCCTCGACTCGAACGAGCGGGTGAAGAAGATCCGCGGCGACGTCGAGGACCAGGTTCGTGAGGGGTCGCTCACCGCGGCCCTCGCCGCGCACCGGATCCTCGAGGCATTCGACGGCTCCGAGTAACGCTCTCCCACAGTCGGAAACACGACGAGGGCCCCACACCGTCCGACGGTGTGGGGCCCTCGTCGTTGCCGTCTCACGTATCGGTGGTCAGCCGCACCCGCCCGTCGGCGTCGATGCTCCAGCCCGGATTGTGGCAGATCTCCCAGATCACGCCGTTGGGGTCGGCGAAATGGCCGTGATAGCCGCCGAATGCGGCACGCTGCGGATGCTTGATCAGAGAGGCGCCGGCCCGCACCGCGGCGGCGACGATGGTGTCGACGGCTGCGGCGTCGGCGACGTTGTGGGAGAACGTGATCCCCGAGGTGGCGACGTGCGTTCCGGGACGCCCGATGTCCTCGCGGAACTTCTCGGCGTCGAACAGTCCCAGTACCGTGCCCGGTGCGGTCTGGAAGAAGATGATCTCCCGGGGCACGTCCAGCAGCGGCTCCCACCCGAGTCCGCCGCAGTAGAAAGCCCGGGCGGCGTCGAGGTCCGGTGTGGCGAGCGTGACGAAGTGGATGCGTTGGTCCATGGACGGAGTGTCGCACCGATTCGTCGGTGCCGCCGTGGGACGGGGCTTCCGTCGTCGTAGTGGCGCCGTGCAGCCGGCCGGGCCCCGCATCGCGGGCCCCGGCCGGCGTGTGAATTGATTCAGACGTTCACGGAATGATCCGTGGTCGCCGTGGTCGACTCGGTCGGAGGTGTCCAGCGTGCGATGCGGACCTCGGCGAGCTCGGCGGCGTCCTGGGTGGTCGCGACGCTCGGGAGCAGGAATCCCCACATCTCGTCGATGCGTTGCTCGATGTCTTCGCGGCGTGCGAGCACCTGGGACACGAGTTGAACGCCGGTGAAGGACCCGATCACGAAGCGGGCCAACGTCGGAGGATCCACGGTCCCGTGAATCTCACCCTGGGCGATTCCCGATTCGATGAGCTTCTGCGCGCTGTCGATCCAATCGATGTACGGCTGGGCCGGGGCGTCCACTGTCCCGCTGAACTCGAGTGTCAGACGCGTGCCCGCGCGGACGATCGGATCGTCCACTATCTGCCGGGCCATCTCGTGACAGAGCATCACGAGTTGTCGCAGTGAACCTGCACCGGTGTTCGCGATCGCATCGACCGTGTCGATCGATGTTCGATGGTGTTGCTCTATGACGACTCTCGCGAGTTCGTCCTTGGACCGGAAGTGGAAGTAGAGCGCACCTTTGGTGGTACCCGCCCCGTCGACGATGTCGCCGAGGCTCGCTCCTTCGAATCCTGACTGCTCGAACATTCGAGCCGCTCCGGTGATGATCTGTTGCCGTGTTGCCACAGCGCGTGCCTGTCTTACCACGTGAACCGCCTTTTCCCGACTTGACGATCCGGTCGAGCGCACGGTCGCTGTGCGGACTGGACGCTCTTCCAGATCGACGAAACCGTACCAGTGTCCAGCTACCGGTCGGTTCGGTTCCTCGGGGTTGTCGCGGTGCGCGCGAATGCTGCGAGACGGCGGATCAGGTCGTCGAGAAACGCGTCGGGGTCAGTTTCCCAGGTGATCGCCGCATTAGGTGATCTTCCCCACAATCCGTGCCAGTCGGCGACGGTCTGGCCACGGGTGATGCGTCCTTCGGTTTCGACGTCCACCGTGGCGGCGCGGTAGCGGGCGATCGTGGGATCGAGTGCGACGGCTGCGGCGAACGGATCGTGCATGTGCGCGATGAAACCCTGCCCGTGGTCGCGGTGGAACTGGAAGTAGAAACGCACCGCGTCCGACAGGTGCCGCACGATCGGATTCGACGTCGTGGACCGGGTGTCCGGGGCGTCGTCGGAGCCGATGAGCTCGACCGGTGTGCTGTGCGCGAGCTCGGCCAGTCGACGCAGATGTTCGGGGCGCAGCTCGATCCGCTCGGTGACATCGAGGCCGCAGACGATCGGGGCCCGATCCGCGGGCACCGACGAGAAGGCGGCGAAGACCTCGGCGGCCGCCTCGGGATCGACCGAGATGTTCCACTCCGCGACCGGTGTGGTGTTGCCCGGGTGCTGGAAGGCTCCACCCATCACGACCAGGCGCCGGAGTCGCTGGGGGAGTTCGGGATCGGCGCGTATCGCCAGTGCCAGATTGGTCAGCGGGCCGGTCACGAGTCCGACCAGTTCGCCGGGATTCTCGCGGGTGAGTTCGCTCCAGGCTTGTGCGGCGGACCGCGCGGACGGCGCCCGGCCGGACGGCGGCAGGACCGCGTACCCGACGCCCTGCGGGCCGTGGGTGTCCTCGGTGGTGCGCAGCGGGATCGTCAGGGGGCCGTCGGCGCCGACCGCGACCTCGATGTCGGGCCGCCCACACAGGTCCAGCCAGGCCAGGTTGTTGGCCGCGACCTGTGCGGTGGGGACGTTGCCGGCGGTCGACAGGACGGTGACGATCTCGGCATCCTCGCGTGCCAGCAGATACAGCAGTGCGACCGAGTCGTCGATCCCGGTGTCGACGTCGACGATCAGTCGTGTCGGCGCGGTCATCGTGATCCGGCCGAGGCGCAGTCCCGGTCGACCGGGGGAGTCACGGACCGGGCGACGAAGTACTTCTCGTGGGCGGAATCGTCGGCGCGGGTGACGTCGAGGACGTAGCTGTGTATGGTCACGCTCCCATTCTCGCGGAATCCGATTGGATGCGAGACAAACTCGTGTCCGGCCCCGTGTGGGCGCCTAGCATGACGGCGTGATTCCTCGGCAGCACACGCGATTCCTGTGGGTGGTCTTCAGCGCGCTCGCCGCGGTGCATCTGGTGGCGCAACTGGTCGACGCGAACGGCGTCGCGAACGTCAGCCAGTGGTTCCTCATGCCGGTCCTGGCGGCAGTGCTGTGGACGTCGACCGAGCCGAGCCGGGGTCGGCTCGTGGTCCTGACGCTGGTCGCGATCGGTCTGTCCTGGCTGGGCGACACCGCGCCCGATCTCGCCGACGGCGATATGTCGTTCCTGCTGATGGTCGGATTCTTCCTGCTGGCACAGATCGTCTACATCGTGGCGTTCGCGCCCTACGGGCGTGCGGAGATCTGGGGACGTCGGTGTCCGTCGACGATCGGGTATCTCGTCGCGGTCGGGTTGCTGGTTCTCGCGTGCGCGCCCGGTGCCGGGGCGCTGCTGGTGCCGGCCCTGGTCTATGGTGTCGCGCTCGGTTCCATGGCGATCCTCGCGGCGGGGGTCAACGGCTGGGTTGCGGTCGGTGGCGCCCTGTTCCTGGTGTCCGACGGCATGATCGCGCTGGGAGCGTTCGCGGACTGGTTCTCCCCGCGGGTCGAGGGTTTCTGGGTCATGGTCACCTACATCGCCGCGCAGGTGCTGATCGTGCTCGGCGTGCTGCGCGCCGCGCACGGTCGCGATTCGGCTCCGACGCAGCTGTGCACTGAACTCGAGGATGGCAGGCCGTCCGGAGCCCGATAGCGGACCGGATCCGGCCGCAATCGGTGTGAGAGGTCGAGACGGCCTCCGATGACGTCGTCGCCGAATCGGAGTTGTCGGACGATACGGACCGGGCGAACTTCACCAGCCCGGAACTGGAGTGCATCCACGGCAGTCTGGTCGACGCGATGTCGTCATTGCGGGATCCCCGGACAGCCGCGCAAGTGTGCACGCGAAGGCTCGACGGGCGCGGGCTTCCTGCCCGGTGAACGCATTTCGTAGTCCTCGCCGGGTGTCGAGTGACGTCGGGTGGATCGTGACCCGGTGACACCGACCGCAGTCACCAGCGTGGTTCGTCGGCACCCCAGGTTCTTGCCGGGAACGGGTAGTCGTCGAACGCTGCGAGAGCCGGCCGGGCCGTGGTGCTTCCGCCGTGGGTCATGACCGTGTCCGGTCCGGGCAGCCGGGCGAAGCGTGCAGTCTCTCGGCGCCCGGTGGCGGCAAGCAACCATGACGCGGTGCGCGCGAGGGAGACATCGATGTCCCGCCCCGCGCCGTCGACGAGTCGGCGGGTCGAGGCGTGGACCACGCCGGCAGCGAGAAGGTACCCCGACGCGTGATCGAGTATCTGCGCGGGAAGCGCGCCCGGCCGACCGCCGCCCTCGATCAGTGCGATGCCCGACGCCGCCTGGACGATGCTGTCGAATCCACGCCGCCCGGCCCAGGGCCCGGCATGGCCCCACGCGCAGACTCGGCCCAGGATGAGCCCTGGGCGAACCGAGGTGAGATCCCCGACGAGCGCCTCCAGGGCGCCCGGCCGGTATCCGGTGAGCAGCACGTCCGCACCCGCGACCAGGGTACGAAACCCCCCGAGCCCCTGTGGATCCCGCAGGTCGAGCAGCGCCGAGCGTTTGCCCTGTCCGTTCTCGAGGTGCTGCCACTCGATCTCCGGAAGGTGCGGTGGATCGATCCGCAGCACCTCGGCGCCCAGCAGAGCCAGCGCGCGCGACGCCACCGGCCCCGCGATGACGCGGGTGAGATCGAGGACCCGCATGCCTGCCAACGGGGCGGACGGTGTCGCCGACAGAGTGGCCGGACCGTGATCGCGGCGGACACGGACTCCCACCAGATCGCCCGAGGCGGCCGCGATTCCGGGCGCCGACGCCGCCCACTCCGCGTCACCGCGGACCCGCACCGCGATCGCGCCGACCACCGCGGCCGCGTCCTCGATGTCGGTGGCGGACAGGCCCGCGATCCGTCGGGCGAAGCTCGCGCGATCGGTGTCGTCGGCCAGACCCACCGCGGTGAGGAGGCGCGCGCGGTGATGCGGATAGTTCGCATGGGTGCGAACCCAACCGGCGGCCGTCTCGAAGAACCCCGACAGCTCGGCGAACGCCTCCACCGGTCGCCCGTCGCGGCGGAACATCCGGTCGCCGGAGAACGACGCCGCGATCCGGTCCGGAGCAGGTCGGTACGGCGACACCGGCAGCCCGAGCGATGCCCGCAGTCCGTCAGCGGAGGCAGCGAACCGGGACACGGCCATCGCCGCCAGATCGAACGCCGGCAGCCGCGCGGACAGGTAGCCGTCCGAATGAGTGGTCACCGTCGCGAGCGTACGGATCGTGTCGCGGGTCGTCAGCGCGATCGGGGCAGGTGGAAGTTCCCGGCCGAAGTCCGCGATAGAGGACCGTTGTTGTCCGCAATCGCTCGTACCGTCATATCCATCGAGCTCCACCGACACGATCGAAGGGTGAGGGACATGACCGAGCACACCACGACGACCACCGCCGCCGAGAAGGCCGACATCCTGGCGATGCTCGCGGACCAGCGCAACAGCCTGCTGATCACCGTCCGTGGCATCGACGACGAGCAGGCTCGGGCGCGTTCCACCGTCAGCGATCTCACGCTCGGCGGTCTGATCAAGCACGTCGGCGGAACCGAGCGCAACTGGGTCCGGAGCATCGTCGAACGGGACGAGACCGCGGAGTTCGACATGGAGGTCGCGATGGAGACCTACTACATGGCGGACGGCGAGACGATCGCCGGGTTGCTCGACGACTACCGGAAGGCGGCGGAGGAGACCGAGCGGGTGGTCGCGTCACTCGACGATCTGGACCTGCCGATTCCGCTGCCGACCGCACCGTGGGCGCCGGAACGCGAGTGGTGGACTGCCCGCCGGGTGCTGATGCACATCCTGCGCGAGACCGCCCATCATTCGGGTCATGCGGACATCATCCGCGAGTCCCTCGACGGGGCGAACACCACGATGCAGATGGGTGCGGACGCGGGCATGGAGTTCTGAGGGAGAACGGGCACGCCGGACCGGTGTGCCCGTTCATACTGGTCGAAACCCGGCCTCGAACCGAGGAGGACGACGGCCATGTGTCGACTGTTCGGACTGTCCGCGGCTCCGCACCGCGTTCACGCAACGTTCTGGCTGCTCGACGCGGACGACAGCCTCGCCGAGCAGAGCCGACGCATGCCCGACGGCACCGGCCTGGGCACGTTCGACGCGGACGGAGCTCCGCGCGTCGAGAAACAGCCATTCGCCGCGTACGAGGACCAGCAGTTCGCGCGCGAGGCCAGGGAACGCGAGTCCGAGACCTTCATCGCGCACGTCCGGTACGCGACGACCGGCGAGAACGAGACCGTCAACACCCACCCCTTCGAGCAGAAGGGTCGATTGTTCGCCCACAACGGGGTGATCGAGGACCTTCCTGCGCTCGAGGCCGAACTGGGCGACTATCGCGAGCTGGTCCAGGGCGACACCGACTCCGAGCGGTACTTCGCACTGATCACCCGGCACATCGACGAGAACGGGGGCGACGTCGCGGCCGGTGTCGCGGCCGCAGTGGGGTGGATCGCGGACAACCTCCGGATGCTCGCGCTCAACTTCGTGCTCGTGACCGCAGACGAGTTGTGGGCATTCCGGTACCCGGACACGCACGACCTGCTGGTCCTGCGTCGCCGCGCCGGCGGGTCCAACGGGCGGCGACACCTCGAGCATGCCAGCACCGCCGGCACCGTCCGCGCCCGGTCCGGGGCACTCGCTTCGCTGCCCGCAGTGGTGGTCGCCACCGAGCAGATGGACGAGGATCCGGACTGGGAGTCGCTGTGCCCGGGGGAGTTGCTGCACGTGGGAGCCGATCAGACGGTGACCCGGACCATGCTGCTCGACCGGTCGCCGCGACATCGGCTCGCCCTGTCCGACCTCACGGGCCGCGCGGCGGCGGCGCAGGCACCGAGCGGCCCGTGAAGTTCAGGCGCGCTGCGCCCGAATCAGCAATCCGGCGTCCCGCAGTCGTGTGACCAGGACGTCGCCCATCGCCGTCGCCGGCGTCAACACCCCGGACGTGTCCGGGAGATCGTCGCGTTGCAACGCGAGCGCCAGTGCCGACTCGCCGAACATCACCGCGGTCGCCGCGTACCCGGGATCGCCCTTCGCGGCGACCCGGGCCGTGTAGCGGGCGCCCGTTGTCGTGTCGCCGTACAGGTCGACCGTGAAATGGCCGTTGCGCCGGGCCTTCTCACTCGGCCCCTGGCCGGGCTTCGGCAGTACCCGATCCAACAGCCAGCGGGTCGGCGGGAACAGTAACCCGGCAACTGCCGCGCCCATGCCGACCGCCACCGCGCCGGCGATCGCGCGCGACGCGAACGACGAACCGACGTTCATCACCTCGCGGTAGCGGAACTGCTTGCCGTACGCGTAGTCGGCGAGTGCGTTGCTGCGGCGCACCACGCGGGTGTTGGCCGACGCCATGAAGAACGGCGCCTTCCACCCCGACAGGCCGGGCGCGATGTCGGACCCACGGACGATGGCCACGTCGGACTGGCGGCCGAGGTCCGGTTCGGCGGCGCGGTCCGGGCTCAGCGAATACGGTGCCGCGGCGATGCGCCGGAGGGTGGCGTCGCGCTTGACGACGTCGAGTTGGGTGCGCACCGAGTCGATCGTGCCGCCACTGACGCCCCCGCTCATCGAGGTCACCACCAGCGTCGTGTCGGTCAGCTCGCCTGCGCCGTCGGACTCGACTTGACGATGCAGGACGTGAACGCCGAGGTCGGAGGGAATCGAGTCGAAGCCGCACGAGTGGACGATCCGCGCGCCGCTCGCGCGGGCGGCGTCGTGGTACAGGTCGATGCTGTCGCGGGCGAAGAGGGTCTCGCCGCTGAGATCGATGTAGTCGGTGCCGGCCTCCGCACACGCCCGCACGAGCGGAAGACCGTACTTGGCGTACGGGCCGACCGTCGTCGCGACGACGTGGGTGGCGGCAGCGAGATCTCGGAGCGAGGCTTCGTCACCGGCGTCCGCTCGCAGCAGCGGCCACTCGGCGGCGGCCGGTCCCAGCTGGGCGCGTACCTGTTCGAGCCGGTCGACGGACCGCCCGGCCAACCCGATGCGGGAGCCGGTGGGCGCATGCTCGCTGAGGTACTCGGCCACGAGCCGGCCGACGAAGCCGGTGGCGCCGTAGACGACGACATCGAGATCGCGGGTGCGTGAGGCAGCTGTCATGTCGACGACCCTACTCGCGGGTAATGCTTCGTGCGGCGCACATCACACCGGCGCTTGCCACCACCCCGAGTGACGCCGCCGAAGAACGGCGTAGCCGATCCACGATCCGATCACACATGCGGCGACGAGCCCGCGGACCAGCCCCACCGCGTTCTCGGGGTACACGACGCCGGTCAGGTAGTGGGCGATGAAACCGGTGGACGGCAGCTGCTGGTCACCGGCGCGCTGGCGGGCCCAGTTCTCGAGGTGTGTGAGAGGGCATTCCAGGCCGGCCAGGACCGTGCTGAAACCCCAGGCGACCGCCGCGACGTGCAACCAGATCGTGCGACGCCACCGCCACGCGAGGCAGCCACCGGCCACGACGTAGCCGAGGAACACCAGGTGGACCACCACCGTGGCGTCGGCCAGCAACCGATACAGCACCGCGACACCTCCCGATGTCGGGACGGGACCACTCGGCTTTCAGGCTACTGCGGGTCGAGGGGTGGCACCGGCGCTACCGAGCTACTGGCGTGCTGCCGCGATGCTACTGGGGCTCCTTGACCACCAGGATCGGTACGTCGACCTCCAGCAGCAGGCGCTGCAGCGACCGCTCGAGGAGGAACTTGCCGATCGGCGACATCCGTTTGCTGCCCGCGACGAACAATCCGGCGCCGCTGTCGGAGACCAGGTCGACGAGGGCGCCGACACGGTCGCCGCTGTGCTCGCTGGTGCGCAGCTCCCACGGGGATTCGCCCACCCCACCGTTGTCGAGGACGGTCTGCACCGATGCGCGCAACGCCTCGACATCGCCGTCGGCCGCGGCGTCGTCGAGGATCTGCAACACCAGGAGTTGCTCTCGACGCTGCATGGCCTCGCGTGCGGCGTACACCATCGCAACGCGCCCCTCCGGAGTATCGCTGTATGCAACGGCAATGGCCATGAAGCCTCCCAGACGAGTGGAACAGTGCCCGTCCAGTATCGCCGCTCGGCAGTCGAAGTACCGTGTGGCACACGTCGCGATTCAGGTGTGACGTGCCCGTCACCGTGTCGTCCGGCGTCGCTTCCGGAGGTCGCCGGCTACCAGGGCGAGGGCTGGTAGTCCTTGAGGAAGCACCCGTACAGGTCGACGCCGGCCTCGCCCTGGACGATCGGGTCGTAGACCCGCGCCGCGCCGTCCACCAGGTCGAGCGGGGCGTGGAAGCCCTCGTCGGCCAACCGAAGCTTCGTGTAGTGCGGACGCTCGTCGGTGATCCAGCCGGTGTCGACCGCCGTCATGAGGATGCCGTCCTCGAGCATCTCCTTGGCGCTGGTGCGGGTGAGCATGTTCAGTGCGGCCTTCGCCATGTTGGTGTGCGGGTGGCCTGGACCCTTGTACGCGCGGCTGAACTGTCCCTCCATCGCGGAGACGTTCACCACGTATTTGCGCCGGGCTGCCGCCGCGGCCATCGACGGCCGCAGTCGCGACACGAGGATGAACGGCGCGACCGAGTTGCACAACTGCACCTCGAGGAGCTCGATCGGATCGACCTCCTCGACTGTCTGCACCCAGCTGTTGGTGTGGGCGATGTCGGGCAGCAGGCCGCCCGCGTCGATCGCGACACCGCGTTCGATCCGGGCGGGCGTCGCCGAACCGGCCACCAGCGCGAGCGAGCTGACCTCGTCGGCCGACAGGTTCGCGGCAGAGGCGAGCGTCGCCGTCGACAGCGATCCGGCCAGGGCTGCCGGGTGGGCCTCGCTGGTCTTACCGAACGTCACGACGTCGGGCAGTTCGCCCGCAGGCAGCGCACCGGACTCCGCCTCGGCGAGCGCGCTGTAGGCGCCGGGGGAGCGGCGGACCGTCTGCGCGGCATTGTTGATCAGGATGTCCAGAGGTCCCTGTGCGGCAACGGAATCGGCGAGCGCGACCACCTGCGCGGGATCACGCAGGTCGATACCGACGACCCGAAGTCGGTGGATCCAGTCGGCGCTGTCCTCCATCGCCTTGAACCGGCGGATGGCATCGTTCGGGAACCGTGTGGTGATGGTCAGGTGGGCGCCGTCACGCAGCAGGCGCAGCGCGATGTACATGCCGATCTTGGCGCGTCCGCCGGTCAACAGCGCGCGCCGCCCGGTCAGGTCGGTGCAGGCGTCACGCTTGGCATGACTGCGGGCCGCGCACTCCGGGCACAGCTGGTGGTAGAACGCGTCGACCTGGGTGTAGCGCTGCTTGCAGATGTAGCAGGGCCGCGGGCGGATCAGCGTGCCGGCGGTCGCCCCGGCGGCGTTGGAGGTGAGCGGAATCCCCGCCGTCTCGTCGTCGATTCGGTCCGGCGAGCCCGTCGCGGTGGCCGCGACGACGGCCCGATCGGCCTCGGACACCGCGTCGCGCGTTTCGACGCGGCGGCGGCGCTTGAGCTTCTTGAACAGGTTGCCGACCGCGCGCTGCAGCGCGACCGAGTCGGGGTGGTCCGCGTCGAGCGCGGATGCCTCCGACAGCACCCGCATGCAGATGTCCAAATCAGCGGGATCGATACCCGTCATCGGTTGTGCCATCGGTAGGTAACTCAGTCCTGATCTCGTGCGCGTGTGCCTGATCCCGTGCGGGTGGTCGACCGACGAGTCTACCGAGTGCCCGACCGGGCTCCTCCGGCCGCTGTGCTGGTGACACCGTGCCCGCGTCGGAGGAGCATGTGAAGTACCAGGGGGAGTGCCCCCAGAGCAGTCCCCCGCTCGAGAGATGACACTCGAGGAGGGTGAGGACAATGAGCAAGTCGAACGGGTCCGGCCAACCCGGATCGGACCGATCGGGCCTGTCGACGGTGTCGGCCGTCGGCACATTCGAGATGTTGCACGCGGAATCGGTGGTGCCGGTCGAGTCGCCACTGCAGAAGGAGGGCCCGTTTCTTCCGGAACTGACCGAGGTGGATCTGCTGGTGCGTGCCCCCGACGCGCGGCGCGACTTCAACGTGTCGGGCTCCGGCATCACCGTGGCGGTGCTCGACACCGGAATGCGTTCCACGCACGTCGATTTCGCGGGCCGAGTGGTTCCGGGGCGGAACTTCACCTCCGACTACGGCGGCGATCCTGCCGAGATCACGGACGGGAACGGACACGGTACGTCCGTCGCGGGGATCGCCTGTGCAGGACGGATCCACACCGGGATCGCGCCGAACGCGCGGGTGGTGCCGGTCAAGGTCCTCGCCAACGACGGCACGGGTCGTTTCGCCGACATCCGCGACGCGCTGGACTGGCTCCTCGACCGGCGGTCGGCGCTCGGGATCTCGGCGCTGTGCCTGGCGACGGGTGCGTCCGACAACCGCACGACGGACACCGACATGCCCGGTGACGCGATCGGGGCGCTGCTGCAGGAACTCACCGACGAGGGTGTGTGTTGCTGTGTCGCGGCCGGCAACGACTACTACGCGCACGGCGGCATGCAGGGAATGTGTTACCCGGCGATCTTCCGTCAGACGATCAGCGTCGGCGCGGTGTACGACGCCGACGAGGGCAGCTTCCGCTACCGGGACGGCGCCAAGGCGTTCGCGTCGGACGCGGACCGCCTCACCCCGTTCACGCAGCGACTGCACCGGACCGTCGGTGGTCCGTGCGCGACCGACACCTTCGCACCGGGATCGCCGATCACCTCGTCGGGCATCCTCAACGACACCGGCGAGTCGATCCAGTACGGGGCCAGCCAGGCGACACCGGTCGTGCTCGGCGTCGTGGCGTTGCTGCAGTCGTTCTACCTGCGCACCATGGGGCATCTGCCGAGCGTGGTCGACGTCAAGCGGTGGCTGGCCCGCGGTTCGACGGTGGTCTACGACGGCGCCGACGACCACGACAACGTCAACCACACCGAACTGACCTTCCCGCGGGTGAGCGCGCTGGGGTCGCTGCTGGTGTGTGCGAAGGATCTCGCGGTGCGGGAGCTGGCGACGGCCGACCGGGCGAACACGCGGATGGAGGCGATGCGCCGGTGACGCGAGTCGACCGAAGCCGGTCGACCGCAGGGGCGGCAGGAACAGGTGCCGAGACCTGTGAGTTACGGAAACGAGAAGATCCCCGGTTCTGTGAACCGGGGATCTTCTCGTCTGTCTCAACTCAGAGTGTCCGAGGGGGGACTTGAACCCCCACGTCCGTTAATAGGACACTAGCACCTCAAGCTAGCGCGTCTGCCATTCCGCCACTCGGACTCGTTCGTTGCTCGCCTCATCGCGAGGCATTCAGTTGTTTTTCTCTTTGCCCCGTTCTCCGGGTGCCTGGAAAGATTATCCGATCTTTCGCCAGGTCCAAAATCGCCTGGTCAGCGGGGGGTTTTGGACCAAAAGTATGTATCGGCGGGTGCGGGTGCCGACGTCGTAGCGGTGGTAGGAAAGTGAGGTGCCATCACATGACGAAGCAACGTCCTCGCCGCAGCCCGTGAGTCTCGCCGAATCCGAGGTCGTCGACCTCGTCAGCGCGCTGATCCGGTTCGACACTTCCAACACCGGCGAACTCGAGACGACCAAGGGCGAGCGGGAGTGCGCGCTGTGGGTCAAGGAGAAGCTCGAGGAGGTCGGTTACGAGACCGAGTACGTCGAATCCGGTGCGCCCGGTCGGGGGAACGTCTTCGCGCGCCTCCGGGGCGCGGACCCGAAGCGGGGGACGCTGATGTTGCACGGGCATCTGGACGTCGTACCCGCCGAGCCCGCGGACTGGAGCGTGCATCCGTTCTCCGGCGCGGTCGAGGACGGCTACGTCTGGGGCCGCGGGGCGGTGGACATGAAGGACATGTGCGGGATGATGCTGGCGCTGGCCCGTCAGTTCAAGGCCGAGGGCACCGTCCCGCCGCGGGACGTCCTGTTCGCCTTCGTCGCGGACGAGGAGGCCGGTGGCAAGTGGGGCTGCCAGTGGCTGGTCGATCACCGGCCCGATCTCTTCGAGGGCGTCACGGAAGCGGTCGGGGAGGTGGGCGGCTTCTCGCTGACCATCCCGCGCGCGGACGGGACGGAACGCCGCCTGTATCTCGTCGAGACGGCCGAGAAGGGGCTCGGCTGGATGCGGCTCACCGCGAAGGCCACCGCGGGCCACGGCTCGTTCCTGCACGAGGACAACGCGGTGACGATCCTCGCCGACGCCGTCTCCCGGCTCGGCAACCACACCTTCCCCCTCGTGATGTCGGATTCGGTCGCCGAGTTCCTCACGGCGCTCGCCGAAGAGACCGGCGTCGACTTCGACCCGAACTCGCCCGACATCGACGGCACTCTCGCCAAGCTCGGGTCCATCGCCCGGATCATCGGCGCGACACTGCGGGACACCGCGAACCCGACGATGCTGAAGGCCGGCTACAAGGCCAACGTCATCCCGCAGACCGCGGAGGCCGTGTTCGACTGCCGCGTGCTGCCCGGTCGGCAGGCCGCGTTCGAGCGTGAGGTGGACCAGTTGATCGGGCCGAACGTGACCCGCGAGTGGATCACCAAGCTCGACTCGTACGAGACGACGTTCGACGGTCACCTGGTGGACGCGATGAACGATGCCGTGCTCGCACACGACCCCGACGGTCGCACGGTGCCGTACATGCTGTCCGCGGGCACCGATGCAAAGGCGTTCGCGCGTCTGGGGATTCGCTGCTTCGGATTCGCTCCGCTGCGGCTGCCGCCGGAGTTGGACTTCGCGGCGCTGTTCCACGGCGTCGACGAGCGGGTGCCGGTGGACGCATTGCACTTCGGCACCCGAGTGATGGAACACTTCCTGCTACACAGCTGACCCGCTGCACCCGAGATCTGGGAGAGGATTCACATGGCACACGATCCGTACGACGGACTGCCCGACCTGCCGTCCTTCACGCTGACGTCCGAGGACGTCACCGACGGCGCCCCGCTGAAGAACGACCAGGTCAGCGGAATCTTCGGGGCCGGTGGACGCGACATTTCGCCGCAGCTGTCGTGGTCCGGGTTCCCGCCCGAGACCAAGAGCTTCGCCGTGACAATGTTCGACCCCGACGCGCCGACGGCGTCCGGCTTCTGGCACTGGGCGGTCGCGAACATTCCCGTCACCACGACCTCGCTGCGCGCCGACGCGGGCGACGAGACCGGTTCCGGGCTGCCCGAGGGCGCCGTGACGCTGCAGAACGACGGCAGCCTCGCCCGGTTCCTCGGCGCGGCGCCGCCGCAGGGACACGGCCCGCACCGCTACATGATCGCGGTTCACGCGGTCGACGTCGACCATCTCGACGTCACCCCGGAGTCGAAGCCGGCATTCCTCGGCTTCAACCTGTTCTCGCACGCGATCGCGCGTGCCGTCATCACCGGGACGTACGAGCAGAAGTAGGTCGCGAACCACGAGGGCCCGTCACCGATCGGTGACGGGCCCTGTTCGTGGAGGCGGGGAACGCTACGTGCGTGCGCCGGCACCCACCGCGTCAGCGATCGACTGGAACCCGGCCTCGCGGACCTTGCGGGCCAGGCCCTTGTGCAGCTTGCGCGGGTAGAACGGCCCACCGTAGATGAAGCCGGTGTAGCCCTGCACCAGTGTCGCTCCGGCGAGGATCCGCTCCCAGGCCTGGTCGACGGTCTCGATGCCGCCCACCGAGATCAGCACCAGCTTGTCGCCGACCCGGGCGTGCAGGCGGCCCAGCACCTCGAGCGAACGACGCGCGACGGGGGCGCCGGACAGGCCGCCCGCCCCGATCTCCTCGATCCGCGACTGCGGGGTGCGCAGTCCGGCGCGCGAGATCGTGGTGTTGGTGGCGACGATGCCGGCCAGACCCAGTTCCACGGCGAGATCGGCGACGGCGTCGACGTCCTCGTCGGACAGGTCGGGTGCGATCTTCACCAGGACCGGGATGTGCACGGTGTCGAGCACCGCCTGCAGCAGTGGGCGCAGCGACTCGACGGCCTGAAGGTCCCGCAGTCCCGGGGTGTTGGGAGAGCTGACGTTGACGACGAGGAAGTCGGCGAGCGGTCCCAGCAGCCGAGCGCTGGCGGTGTAGTCGCCGGCCGCCTCGTCCGCGGGGACGATCTTGGTCTTGCCGATGTTCGCGCCGATCGGCACATCCCCGCGGCGGTGTCGCAGGTAGTTGGCGGCGTTACCGGCGCCGTGGTTGTTGAAGCCCATCCGGTTGATCAGTGCGCGATCATCCGGCAGACGGAAGAGTCGCGGCGCGGGATTGCCGGGCTGCGCCTGCGCGGTGACGGTGCCGATCTCAGCGAAGCCGAAGCCCAGCGGCCCCCACGTGTCGACGCCGGTCGCGTCCTTGTCGAACCCGGCGGCCAATCCGACCGGTGCCGGGAAGTCCACACCGAATGCCTTGGTGCGCAACACCGGATCGTCGACGACGAGCACCTTGGCGACGAGCGCGCGGATCGGTGCGAAACGCGTCACGAGCCGCATCGCGGCGAACGCGAGGTGGTGGATGCGTTCCGGGGGAACCCGGAACATCAGACGCAGAAGCAGGTAGTACACGAATCTCCCTAGATTCCAGGTGCCGGAATGTGATGGGTGGTCTTGCGGCGGCGGAGCAGGATCCGACGGCTGCCGTCGGTGTACAGACGCACGCGTGAG
The DNA here is from genome assembly GCF_058797375.1 of Prescottella sp. GW823-FHT02E09. Taxonomy (NCBI): domain Bacteria; kingdom Bacillati; phylum Actinomycetota; class Actinomycetes; order Mycobacteriales; family Nocardiaceae; genus Rhodococcus; species Prescottella sp. GW823-FHT02E09. The sequence goes on along the minus strand of NZ_JBXAJP010000002.1, from coordinate 229,597 downwards.
AGTTCCCAGCCGCCGAACTCGGCCTGCAGTGCCAGGCGCATCGATGCGCTCACACGGGTGACGTCACGGGGCAGGCTCAGCGGGATGTACTCGAACTCATCGGAGTCCGTCTCCCATTCGGGGGGAATCCCACGGCGACGCTGCGACCTGGACGTCACGGTGGATCACCCCGCTGCCAGCGGGATGGTCTGCAGTCCGTCGCCGGCCGCGGATCCGACGACGAGGTTGCCGGTCACCGTATCCACCGCGACGGAGTTGGGCTGGCGGACGGTGTCGTAGCGGATCTTCTCGACGGGGATGCCGGTCGAGATGTCGTAGCCGACCACCTTGTTGCTCGCGGTCTGCGTCACCCACACGAGATCGGTCCGCTCGTCGTAGGCGATCCCGTACGGCGCGTTCGCGACGGGGTACCGCTGACGCATGATCAGTGGGTCGGTCGTGAACACCAGCAGCTCGTTACCGCTGGTGTCGGTGACGAGGATGCGCCCGTACTCGTCGGTGATCAGCTGGGTGGCGCCCTCACCGGCGCGCAGCGCCAAGCCCAGTTCCGCGTCGTCGAGGTCGATCTGCGTCAGCGACGTCTGGCGGCGGTCCAGCGCGCTCAGGTCCTCGCCGGTCACGGCCAGCGCGTCCACCGACGCCAGACCGGAAATCGTTTCGGTGGCTTCGCCGGTTCCGGCGATCACCTGGATGCGGCCGTTCGCGAGCCCCACCGCGAGCCGGCCGTCGGGCAGGAACGCCGCAGACCGGGCATCCCCGTCGACCGCGGTCGAGCTCGCCTTCCCGGAGGCGATGTCGACGATCTGGACCTGGCCGTTCATCGGTGCCAGCACGCGCCCGTCGGACGCGAGCGTGATCTGCGCGGCAGTCCCGTCGAGGGTGATCTCCCGCGGCTCCGTGCCCGCGGTCTGCAGCAGCAGATGCGTGCCGCCGTCGGTGAGGATCGCGGTGGTCTTCGTGGTCGGGTCGAACACGAGCGCGTCGACGGAGCGACCGATGTCCTGCACCGAGCCGGCGGGTGTGGCGGCGGCGGGGGACACCGCCGCGGTGGCCGGTTCGATCGTCTTGAGGTCGTCGCCGTTCTGCTCGGCCGAACACCCGGTGAGCAACAGCAACGCGGCGGCCCCAATCGTGCAAGCGGTGATGCGCGGTGCGGGTACTCGCATGGGTGTGCTCCTCGGATGCTGCAGCAGTGCTGCCGTGTGGTGCGTGTGTGCTCGCCTTCTAGCATCCATGATCGACTGGACCGGCCGGAATTCGAGTCACCCCGTACGTGAGTCGGGCGACACTCAGTCCCCGGCGGCCGGTGCCCCGTCCCGGCGCGGGAGCACCAGCGTGGCACCGGATCGGGGATGCCGGAACACCTCGACGGGATGACCGTAGACGCGGGACAGCAACTCCTCGGTGAGCACCTCGGCGGGCGGTCCGTCGGCGGCCGCACGGCCGTCCTCGAGAACACAGATCCGGTCCGCGTACGCCGCGGCCAGTCCCAGGTCGTGCAGCACGACGACGACAGCGGCACCGTCGGCCGCCCGGTCGCGGGCGATGCGCATCACGGCTTCCTGGTGCCCCAGGTCGAGGGCGGCCGTGGGCTCGTCGAGGAGGGCGGTCTCGGTGTCCTGCGCGAGGACACGGGCCAGTGCGACGCGTGCACGTTCGCCGCCCGAGAGGACACTGAACGGCCGGTCGGCGAGGTGTCGGACGTCACAGATGCCCATGCACTCGTCGATGACCTTGTCGTCGTCGGTGTCCCGGTCGGTGCGCTGCCACGGGGCGCGCCCCATGGTGACCACCTGGCGGGCGGTGAACGAGAACCCGACAGTGTGCTGCTGCGGCAGTACCGCGCGCCGACGCGACATCTCCGACGGTGTCCAGTCACCGAGGGGCTTGCCGTCGAGTTCGACGGTGCCCGCCGCGACGGGCTGGTCGCCGGACAGCGCGGCGAGCAGCGTGGACTTGCCGGCACCGTTGGGGCCGACGAGCGCGAGTACCTCACCGGCACGGACCGTGAGATCGACGCCGTCGAGGACGGTACGTCCGCCACGTTCGACACTGATTCCGGTGGCCCGCATCGTCACGGCGCCACGTTCGATGCGCGCGGGGACGTCGGCGGCGCGGCCGAACAGGCCTCGCGCGCGGTCGATCATCGAGCCCATCATGCCCACCCGCCCTGACGGGAACGGGTTCGGCGCAGCAGCCAGAAGAAGAACGGTCCGCCCACGAGCGAGGTCAGCATGCCGAGCGGAAGGTCGGCATTGTCCACGAGGGTTCGGGAACCCAGGTCGGCGGCCAGGAGGACCACCGCGCCACCGAGCACGCTCGCAGGTAGCAGCAGTCGGTGTCCGGGGCCGACGAGCATGCGCATCACGTGCGGCACGACGAGGCCGACGAACAGGATGATGCCGGTGAACGCGACGCCCGAGGACACCAGCACCGCGACGATCACGATCGCGATCAGCCGCAGCTTCTCGACGTCGACACCGAGGTGCCGTGCAGCGCTCTCGCCGAGGGCGAGCAGGTCGAGCTTCGGAGCGATCAGCATCGAGGCGGCGATACCGGCGATCGCCATCGGTGCGACGATCGCGACGGCGTTCCAGCTGGCACCGTTCAGGCTGCCGAGCTGCCAGAACACGATCTGGTCGCGGGCCGCGGGGCTGGCGACGAACGTGAAGAACGCGATGAGTCCGCCGGCGAACGCGTTGATCGCGACGCCGGTGAGCACGAGGGTGACGACCTCGGTACGCCCCTCGGAACGGGCGAGCAGGTAGACGAGTGTCGTGGTGATCAGGCCCGCCACGAAGGCGGACGCCGCGACGGCCGGGCCTGCGGTGAATGCTCCGCCCAGCACGATCGCGGCACTGGCGCCCACCGCCGCGCCGGCCGAGACGCCGATGACGCCCGGCTCGGCGAGCGGGTTCGAGAACACGCCCTGCAGCAGCGCTCCCGAACATCCGAGCGCCGCTCCGACGAGGATCGCGAGGATGACGCGCGGGAACCGCACCTGCCACAGCGTCACCTCACCACTGGGGTGCGACGGCATCGGTCCGATGTCGAGTCCGATGCGATGCATGACGCTGCCGAGGACCTCGGCAGGACTGGTGGGTACCTGGCCGATGCAGGCCGACGCGAGGGCGAGTGCGGCGAGCAGGATCACCAGCCCGACGACGACCGTGCCCGGCTTCACCCGGGGCCGGCTGGTGACGGTGGTACTCATTCCGCGTCGGGGTGGTAGATCGCCTCGGCCAGCGCGGCCAGCACCTGGCCGGTGTTGGAGCCGAAGCTGAGCAGCATGGTGTCGGACATGTCCACGACCCGCTTGTTCCGGCCGGCGGGAGTCTGTGCGATGCCCGGAACCTTCTCCAGGCCGTCGACTCCACCGATGGATTGCAGGCCGCCGCTCATCATCAGCATGACGTCGGGTGCCGCGGCGATCATGGCCTCACTGGTGATCGGGACGAACTCGCTGGTCAGGCCCGATGCGGTGCCCGCGTCGGTGGCGCCGAGCGCCTCGATCAGCGAATCGGCACCGGACCCGGGGCCTGCGAGCATCGTGATCGAGGGACCACGCATGTAGAGGAACGCGATCTTCAGTGCCTCGGAACCGGCAGGAACCAACGCCTTCGCGTCGGCGATCTCCTGCTCGGTCCGGGCGACGAGCTGCTCTCCCTGGGCGGGCACGCCCAACGCCGCGGCCACCGCGGTGATCTGCCCCGGCACACCCTCGAGCGTGCGGGTGGGATCGAAGTAGACGACCGGAACCCCGGCGGCGCGGAGCTGATCCTGCACCGACTTGGGGCCGATGCTGGTGTCGGTCAGCACCACGGTCGGGGACAGGTTCAGGATCGCCTCGGCGTTCATGGCCTGCCCGCCTGGGGTGATGTTGGGGATGTCCTGTGCGGCCGGGAATCCGGATGCGGTGTCGCGGCCGACGACGTTGTCGCCGAGCCCCAGTGCGAACACCGTTTCGGTCAGGGTGCCGTACCGATCGGCGGTGACGATGCGGCTGGCGTCGTCGATCGTGACGTCGACGCCGTCGAAACTGCGCACCGTGACGGGGAGCTGTGGGACCGGGTTGTTCGCGACGGGCCGCGGATCGGCGTCGGCGACCACCGCGGTGGTCTGGCCGTGCTGCGCGGTCTCGTCACTCGTGACCGAGGTGCAGGCCGCGAGGGAGACCGCGGTCGCGGCCGAGACGGCCACGACGAGGAGCCGGGAGAGCGCAGATCTCATTTCACAAGGTAGCGATCGATATCGGCCTCGAGGTCGGCGAACAGGCCGCCGTTGAGACCGTAGGCGAGGGTGACCTCGCTGATGAAGCGCGCCTGCTCGTCTGCGGACAGCGGTGCCTGGTCGAGCTTGGCCCGGTACTCGTCCTTGAAGACCTTGGGCTTTGCGATCTGGTCGAAGATGTAGAACCGCAGGCCGTCGACCTCGTAGCCGTACGCGCGCTCGAGCATGCGTCGGATGATCTGGCCGCCGGACAGGTCGCCCATGTAGCGGAGGTAGTGATGCGCGACGAAGTCCGCGGGGGAGGTGAAGGCCACCTCTTCGAGGCGAGCGACGTACGCCGCGGTCGCGGGAGTCGCCACCAGCTGGTCACGCCACGTCGGGCCGAGCAGGAACTCGAGGTCGGCCGCGAGCGCCGGCAGGCGGACGAGCTCGGGAGCGATGAACGGTGCCGCGATCGGGTCGGCGACGTGAGCGTCGGCGGCCCGCTCGAGTGCTTCGTAGACCAGGTACGTCTGCACCAGCAGGGCCGCGTAGCCCTCCTTGGTCAGCTTGCCGGCAAGGAGATCACCCACGAATCGCGACTGCTCGGTAGCGCGGTGAGCCGCATCGGTCTCGGTCTTGATGCGCTCGGCGAAACCGGCAGGCGCGCCGGTCTCGGTACCCTGGTCGAGCACGTCCATGTGATCTCCTTCACGGTGACATTCGTCAGACACAACGGCTACGAGGTTAGCCTATCCTCCCGATCGTTGTCGTCACTGATCACCGCAAATCAATCGAAAGTTGGACGCCCGACCGATCAGGCGCTGACGTCGTCCAGAGCGGCCGCGATCGCCGCCGGCAGTTCGAGTTCCTCGGCCGACAGCACGCCTGTGAGCTGCGCGAGGTCGCGTGCACCGACGACCGCGCTGGCCACCCCCGGCCGGTCTCGTGCCCACGCCAGTGCCACCGCGAGGGGCGACGTGCCCAGCCCGTCGGCCGCCGTGAGGACCGCGTCGACCACCCGGACCGACGACTCGGTGAGATAGCTGCGGACCTCCGCCGCGTGCTGCTCGTCCGCGCCGCGCGAATCGGCGGGGATCCCGTCCCGGTACTTGCCGGTCAGGACGCCGCCCGCGAGCGGGACCGCGGCGAACACGCCGATGCCGTGATGCGCGGCGGCAGGAAGGAGTTCCTCCTCGACACCGCGCGCGAGGAGCGAGTACTCGGCCTGGGTTGCGACCAGACGTCCCGGTCCGCAGTGACCCGCCGCCGTGGCGAGTTGCCAGCCCAGGTAGCCGCGGGCCCCCGTGTAACGGACACGGCCGCTGCTGACCGCGTGGTCGAGAGCCGACGCGACCTCGTCCACCGGGGTCAGTGGATCCCACGTCGCCACCTGCCACATGTCGAGATGGTCTGTGCCGAGTTCGCGCAGCGTCGAATCCAGCTGCGCCAGCAGGCCGCGGCGGGAACAGTCCACGCGCTGCCCGTTGTGTGCGTACGGATTGATGCCGGCGCTGCCACCGAGGATCAGGTACTCGCGGGGCACCACATCGTCGAGCAGCTCGGCCAGCAGGCGTTGGGCCTTGCCGTCGCCGTAGGCGGGGGAGGTGTCGACGAGGGTGCCCCCGGCGTCGACGAACGCGGACAGCTGAGCCGCGGCTTCGTCGCCGTCGGTGTCCCGACCCCAGTGCAGGGTCCCCAGCCCGAGCCTCGACACCCGCAGACCGCTCGTTCCCACCGCTCTGTATTCCATAACCGCCCACGTCTCGACACTGGATGTTTCCGCTGACTTCACCGGCAGGACGAACGCCTACCGGTGAAGAACACTAGTAGCGCGCACGGCGCGCCGAGTACAGCCACGCCGGGTACCGTCTGTCCGGTGAAACTTGGACCACACGCGTGTAATACGGATGCCCGCAACCTGATCCGACGTCCCGCACCCGGCGCGAGTGGCACGGGGTCTCTCGCGTGATCGGGGAGGCCATGACCTGGCTCCAGGCGATCGTGCTCGGCGCGGTGCAGGGACTCACGGAGTTCCTGCCGATCTCGTCGTCGGGCCACCTGCGGATCGTCTCGGAGATCTTCTTCGGCACCGATGCCGGGGCGTCGTTCACCGCCGTGACGCAGCTCGGTACCGAGGCGGCAGTGCTGCTGTACTTCGCGCGGGACATCGGGCGCATCGTGGTGGCCTGGTTCCGAGGACTGTTCCACGCCGAGCACCGCGGCGACCTCGACTACCGCATGGGCTGGTACGTCATCATCGGCACCATTCCCGTCGGTGTGCTCGGATTCCTGTTCAAGGACCAGATCCGCACCGGTGCAAGGAATCTGTGGCTCATCGCCACGATGCTGATCGTCTTCGCGCTGGTGATCGCCGCGGCCGAGTACTACGGCCGCAAGACTCGGCCCATCGAGGATCTGCGTGCCCGGGACGGCATCATCATGGGCTCCGCGCAGGCCCTCGCGTTGATTCCCGGCGTCTCGCGCTCCGGCGGCACCATCAGCGCCGGCCTGTTCCTCGGGCTCACCCGCGAGGCCGCGGCCCGCTACTCGTTCCTGCTCGCGATCCCCGCGGTGGTCGCCTCCGGATTGTTCAGTCTCCCCGACGCATTCGAACCGGCCGGTGAGGGATTGATCGCGTCCGGACCGCAACTGCTGGTGGCCACCCTGATCGCGTTCGCCATCGGCTACGCCTCGATCGCCTGGCTGCTCCGCTTCGTCGTGAACCACTCGATGTACTGGTTCGTCGGGTACCGCATCGTGCTCGGTGTCGTCGTGCTCGCACTGCTCGCGACCGGCGTGGTGTCGGCGACGTGACCGGTGTCGGCGCACGACCCCACTAGGCTGTAGCGCATGACGGTGATCCTGCTCCGACACGGACGTTCGACGGCGAACACCTCACGCACCCTCGCCGGTCGCTCGCCCGGGATCGGACTCGACGACCTCGGTGTCGAACAGGCCAAGGGGCTGATCGACAGGCTGGCGGGTGTCGCGATCGCCGAGATCGTGCACTCGCCGCTGCTGCGGTGCGAGCAGACCGTCGCCCCGCTCGCGATCGACCGGGGACTGACACCGCGGACCGACGAACGGCTCGTCGAGGTCGACTACGGACAGTGGACCGGCCGGAGTCTGAAGGAGCTGGTCGAGGAGCCCCTGTGGCGGGTGGTCCAGCACCATGCGTCGGCCGCCGTCTTTCCCGGTGGTGAGGGGTTGGCGCAGGTCCAGGCCCGGGCCGTGGCCGCGGTGCGGGAACACGACCGGCGCCTGGCCGACGAGCACGGCCGGGACGTCGTGTGGGTCGCCTGCAGCCACGGCGACGTGATCAAGTCGGTCCTCGCCGACGCGGTGGGCAGCCACCTCGACGGGTTCCAGCGCATCGTGGCCGAGCCGGCGTCGCTCAGCGTCGTGCGGTACACGGAGACCCGGCCCTTCGTTCTGCGGATGAACGACACCGGCGGCGACCTCTCCGCCCTGAACGGCGCCGGCGGCGGGAGGAACGACGCGCAGGAGTCGGTGCCCGGCGGTGAGGTCGGCAATGATCGGCCACCGGGACGGTAGGCGGATAATGAAGCGGTACGCAGAATTCGAGGAGGTGCAATGCCACGCGCGATACATGTTTTTCGCACCCCTGATCGATTTGTTGCGGGGACGGTCGGCGAACCCGGCGACCGGTCGTTCTATCTCCAGGCCGTGCATGACGCGCGGGTGGTGAGCGTGCTGCTCGAGAAGCAGCAGGTCCAGGTGCTCGCCGACCGGATGGGTCTGCTGCTCGAGGAGGTGCATCGACGGTTCGGCACGGCGGTGCCCCCGGAGGCGGGCGAACTCGGTGATCTCAGTCCGCTCGTGACACCGCTGGACGTCGAGTTCCGGGTCGGCACGATGGGGCTGGGCTGGGACGCCGAGGCGGAGTCCGTCGTCGTCGAGTTGCTGGCGGTCAGCGAGACGGAGATCGACGAATCGGTCGTCCTCGACGATGCCGAGGAGGGGCCCGATGCCGTGCGGGTGTTCCTCACCCCGATCCAGGCGCGCGAGTTCGCGTTGCGGTCCGAGCGTGTCGTCGCGGCGGGCCGCGCCCCGTGTCCGCTGTGCGGCGAGCCGCTGGCCGCGGACGGCCATGTCTGCATTCGCACCAACGGATACCGACGGATCGCGGGATTCGATTCGTCTGTCGAGTTCGGAGAAGAGCTCTGACGGCGGTGACGGTCGGCCCGTCGGATCCCGCGGCCCGCGAACTGCTCGCGGACGGTGAGCTGACGCCGGTCGGCCGGATCGTCCACGCGAGCAACGCGACGCTGGTGTGTGACGCGTCCACCGACGGCCGGTCGGTGCGCTGCGTGTACAAGCCGATCCGGGGTGAACGTCCGCTGTGGGACTTCCCGGACGGCACCCTCGCGGGCCGTGAGGTCGCGTCGTACCTGATCTCGGAGGAACTGGGCTGGGGCGTGATTCCCCGGACGATCCTGCGTGACGGGCCGTTCGGTCCCGGCATGGTGCAGCAGTGGATCGAGACCCCGGACCGTCATCCCGAGTCGGGCGGCCAGCTCGATCTCGTGGACATCTGTCCTCCCGAGGAGGTGCCGCCCGGCTGGCTCGAAGTGCTGCGTGCGCTCGACGGGCAGGGGGCGGAGGTGGCGTTGATCCACGCCGACGATCCACGGCTGCAGCGCATGGCGGTCCTCGACATCCTGCTCAACAACGCCGACCGCAAGGGCGGGCACGCACTCGAGGGCGTCGACGGCTCGGTGTACGGCGTCGACCACGGCATCTGCCTGCACGAGGAGCACAAGCTCCGCACGGTGCTGTGGGGCTGGGCGGGGGCGCCGATCGGGGACGACCTGATGGCCGACGTGGTCGCGTTCGCCCAGCGGCTCGAGGGCGAGGAGTTCGAGACCGTCCTCGCCGAGCACATCACGGTCCGTGAGGTCGATGCCCTGCGCGAGCGCGCGCGGGCCCTGGTTGCGGCACCGGTGATGCCGCATCCGGTCGGGTCGCGCCCGATTCCCTGGCCCGCCTTCTGATTTCGTCTAGTCCCGGGATGTCCGCCGACTGCGGATGAGTTCCAGGAGCAGCCGACGCAACGCGTCCGGATCGGAGATGCCGGCGGTGAGGTCCGCATCGTCGCGTTCGAGGTCGAGCAGCCGACGGTAGATGTCGCGACCGGTGTCGGTGATCCGGACGCGCATGCGCCGCTCGTCGCTCGGGTCGGTTTCCCGGATGACGAAACCTTCGCGTTCGAGGCGTTCGACGGTGCGGCTCATGGTCTGATCGGTGACCTGGCACGCGCGGGCCATGTCCCGTTGCGAGTGCGCCCCGTCGGCAACCGTGTGGAGTGCGATGAGACCGGCGTGGGTCATGCCGTGGGCACGCAGCAGTTCCTCCCACGTGTGTTCGACCAGGCGCGCGGCGGTGGACAGCAGGCGGCCGGTGGGCCAGGAGTCGAACCCGTCGGGGGCCGGTCCGGAGGCGGGGGCGGTGTCGGTCAAAGTCGGTCTCCGTGCAATTGTTCAGCAGGCTGAATAAACTCCCTCTGGAGTTCGAGCCTATTCCCTCGTCGACCCCGGAGGATCCAGACCATGCCCGCACGGACCGATCCGGACAAGCGCACTACTTCCCGCCTGCGCTGGGTGCTGCCCGCACTGCTGGTCCTGGTCTGGCTCGGTGTCGGCGGATTCGGAGGCCCGTTCGCCGGCAAGCTCGGTGAGGTTCAGAAGAACGACAACACCGCCTTCCTGCCGGCCTCCGCGGAGGCGACCGAGGCCGGCGCCCTCTACGACGGGTTCACCGACACCCGGTTCGTGCCGGCGATCGTCGTCGCGGAGCGGGACGCGGGGATCGAACCGCGCGACGCCCAGTTCCTCGAGCAGTCAGGAGCAGCGGTCGCGGGCCGGGCGGGCTTCGGCGAACAGGTGTCGCCGCCCATTCCGTCGGGCGACGGGCGCGCGCTGCAGATGATCGTCCCGATCGACTCCACCGTGGACGTCGGGGACAGCGTCGGGGAGCTGAGGATCGGGCTCGAGGGAGCGCCCGACGGGCTCGAAGTACTGGTCACCGGACCGGCCGGGCAGGTGGCCGACTTGTCGACCGCGTTCAGGGGGATCGACGGACTGCTCCTGCTGGTCGCCGGCGCGGTGGTGCTGCTGATCCTGATCGTGGTCTATCGCAGTCCGCTGTTGCCGCTGCTGGTGCTCTCGTCGGCGGTGTTCGCGCTGGGGCTCGCGAGCCTGCTGGTGTACCTGCTCGCCGATTCCGGCGCGATCGCGCTCAACGGGCAGAGCCAGGGCATCCTCTTCATCCTGGTGTTCGGCGCCGCCACCGACTACGCGCTGCTCCTGGTCGCGCGCTACCGGGAGGAACTGCGCACCGAACCGGATCGGTTCGACGCGATGAAGCGGGCCTGGCGCGCAACCCTCGAGCCGGTCGCGGCGTCCGCCGGCACCGTCATCGCAGGTGTGCTGTGCCTGCTTTTGTCCGACCTCAACTCCAACCGTGGGCTGGGGCCGGTGGCGGCCGTGGGGATCGCGGCGTCGTTCGTCGCGTCGATGACGTACCTGCCGGCCGCGCTGGTGCTGTTCGGCCGGGTCGCGTTCTGGCCCACCCGTCCGGCGTTCGACCCCGATCACGCACAGCGGGACGAAACCTCCGACCACCGCTTCTGGGGCGGTCTCGCGAAGAGAGTGGGCGCCCGTCCGCGGCGGTTCTGGGTCGCGTCCACCCTGGTTCTCGCGGCCTTCGCGCTGCTGCTGCCGACGTTCAAGGCGAGTGGGGTGGCGCAGTCGGACATCTTCCTGCTCGACGTCGATTCGGTGGCCGGGCAGCAGGTTCTCGGCGAGCACTTCGACGCGGGCTCCGGCTCACCGGCCGTCGTGATCGCTCGGGCGGGGGCCGTCGACGAGGTCGTCGCGGCGTCGCGGGTCGAGGGGGTGGGCGAGGTGAGTGCGGTGGCGGCGCCCGGTGGTCCGTCGGGCGCCCCGATGGTCGTGGACGGCCGTGTGGCGATCCGGGCGACACTGACCGATCCCGCGGATTCGCTCGCGGCGGAGCGGACGATCGAGCGTCTGCGCGACGCGGTCCACGCGGTGCCCGGGGCGGACGCGCTGGTCGGCGGTCCGACCGCGACCGACCTGGACACGAAGACCACCTCGACCCGCGACCGCACGGTGATCATTCCGGTGGTGATCCTGGTGGTGTTCGCGATCCTGGCGCTGCTGTTGCGGGCGCTGCTCGCGCCGCTGATCCTGATGGCGACCGTGGTGCTGTCGTTCGTGGCGACGCTGGGTGTGTCGTCGCTGGTGTTCGACCACCTGCTCGGGTTCCCCGGCGCCGACCCGGTGGTGCCGCTGTTCGCGTTCGTCTTCCTGGTGGCGCTCGGCATCGACTACAACATCTTCCTGATGACCCGCGTGCGCGAGGAGTCGATCCGGTTCGGGACGCGGCGCGGGACCCTGCGGGCGCTCACCGTCACCGGCGGTGTGATCACCTCGGCGGGTGTCGTTCTCGCGGCCACGTTCTCGGCACTGGCGGTGATTCCGCTGCTGTTCCTCGCGCAGCTCGCGTTCATCGTCGCGTTCGGGGTCCTGCTGGACGCGCTGCTCGTGCGGTCGCTGCTGGTGCCCGCGCTCACGATCGACATCGGACGGAAGATCTGGTGGCCGAGCCGACTGGCGTCGGCGCCGGAGCCCGGACAGGCGCCGCCGTCGACTCCGCCCGCAGAGGTGGAATCGACTCTCCATTAGGCTCGTTCCCATGCAGTCTTGGTCCGATACCGCTGTCCCGTCCGTGCCCGGTCAGGGCCCGGCCCTCCGGCTCTACGACACCGCGGACCGACAGGTCCGCCCGGTGACGCCCGGCCAGGTGGCGAAGATGTACGTGTGCGGCATCACCCCGTACGACGCGACGCACCTCGGTCACGCCGCGACCTATCTGACGTTCGACCTGGTGAACCGGATCTGGCGCGACGCCGGTCACGACGTGCACTACGTCCAGAACGTCACCGACGTCGACGACCCGCTGTTCGAGCGGGCCGCGCGTGACGGCGAGGACTGGATCGTGCTCGGCATGCGGGAGACCGCGTTGTTCCGCGAGGACATGGAGGCGCTGCGAGTGCTGCCTCCGCGCGACTACATCGGCGCGGTGGAATCGATCAACGAGGTCGTGGAGCTGGTCGAGAAGTTCGTCGCGTCCGGTGCCGCGTACATCGTCGACGACCCCGAATACCCCGACGTGTATTTCCGGGCGGACGCCACCGCGCAGTTCGGGTACGAGTCCGGCTACGACCGCGCCACGATGGATCACTTCTTCGCAGAGCGCGGCGGGGATCCCGACCGCGCGGGCAAGCAGGATCCGCTGGACGCCCTCGTGTGGCGCGCGCAGCGACCCGGCGAGCCGTCGTGGCCGTCCCCGTTCGGTCCCGGACGTCCCGGCTGGCACATCGAGTGCGCCGCAATCGCGCTGAACCGCATCGGATCCGGTTTCGACATCCAGGGCGGGGGCAGCGACCTGATCTTCCCGCACCACGAGTTCTCGGCCGCGCACGCCGAATCGGCCACGGGCACGGAGCGTTTCGCACGCCACTACGTGCATACCGGCATGATCGGCCTGGACGGCGAGAAGATGTCGAAGAGCCGCGGCAACCTGGTGTTCGTCTCGAAGCTACGTGGTGAGGGCGTCGATCCGGCCGCGATCCGGCTCGGTCTGCTGTCCGGTCACTACCGGGCCGACCGCGCGTGGACCGACCAGGTTCTCGCCGATGCGCAGACCCGACTGGAGTTGTGGCGCAAGGCCGCTGTGGTCGCGTCCGCCCCGTCGGCCGAGGACACGATCGCCCGGCTGCGGCAGCATCTCGCGGACGACCTGGACACGCCCAAGGCGCTCGACGCGATCGACGGCTGGGCTCGTCGGGCACTCGATCACGGCGGACCGGACGAGTCCGCGCCGGCCGCACTCGCGACGGCGGTCGACGCGCTGTTGGGTATCGACCTGCGCTGACCGCGGTCACAGCCGCGTGAATCGTTCCCGGTCCTCCTCGAACTCGGTGAGGATCTCGGTGGTCAGCGTCGGCCGGGTGTCGGCGATCGCCACGAGGTAGTCCTCGGTGGTCGCCGGCCGGCCGGAGCGTTCGGACACCTCGCGTTCGAACGCGGCCTGCGAGCCCTTCCGGGAGGCGAACTCGATGTCGGCGGGGGTGAACAGTTCGCTGGCCTCGACCAGTCGGTCGAGGTCGACGTGGACCGCGGACGCGCCGAGGTAGCGCTGCCACACGGCGCGGCGTGCGGGTGCGTCGGGCGGTCCGACGGGGATGACGTAGTCGAATCGTCCGGGACGTAGGAACGCCGAGTCCAGTGAGTGGACCGAGTTGGTCGCGCACACCATGAGCCGACGATCGGACTCGCGGAATGCCGGTATCAGTTTGAGCAGCTCGTTGGTGACGCCGTGCGCCGGGCTGGTGGCGATTCCTGTTCGGGCACTGGCGATCTCCTCGACCTCGTCGATGAAGACGACGACTTCGTCGAGTTCGGCGAGGTCGGCGAACACCTCGCGCAGCGACGCCGCGAGGCCGCCGTCGGACGTCGCTGCCAGGCGGGAGGGGAACAGTTCCACGAACGGCCAGTCCAGCCGGGAGGCGATCGCCTTCGCGAAGCTGGTCTTTCCGGTCCCGGGCGGGCCGAACAGGATGACCGCCTTCGGCGGCTGGACCCCGTACTGGTCTGCCAGGTCCGGGTTTTCGAGCGGTGAGACGATCCGGCGGTCGATGACCGCCTTGACGTCCTCCATCCCGGACATCGTCGCCCACAACCCGCTCGGCATCACCCGGCCGCCCAGCTCGCTCAGCAGGGTCTTGTCCGGGCCGGGGGGTTCGAGCAGTTCGTAGTAGACCAGCCCGTCGCGGCGGAGGTATCCGGAGTGTTCGAACGCGGCGGACCCGGTTGCCGCCTCCGGGAGCACCGCGGAGATCCGATGGGCCCCCGCGCTCCGCAGGCGTCGTTCCAGGTTGGCGAGCAGCGCACTGCCGATGCCGCGGTTGCGCCAGCGCGACCCGAGCGCGACCAGCAGGATCCACGCTCGTTCGCCGTGGACCTGGGCGACAGCCATGCCGACGAGTTCGTCGCCGACGGCGGCGACCACGGCCGGCTGACCGGCACGCGCGGCCGCCATCACCTCGGCGAGCGTGAAGACGGGCTCGGGGGATCCGGGGGACCGGCTCTGGTCCCAGACCTGAATCGCCTGGTCCAGGTCGTCGTTCTGGAAGTCTCGCAATCGCCACACCGGCATCTGCGCTCACCTCGGCTCGATCGGCAGCGGGTGTACTCAGTAGACACCCCGAGCGCGTCGGTGTCAGGTCGTCGTCGATCGCGAGGCGGTGCCGGGAAGCGGCCGTTCGGGCAGGTCGTGCCCCCGATCGGGGCCGAAGTCGTGTGGTGAGGCTCACCCGCTCGGTAAATTGTGCGAAGGGGTACTGCGACGCTCCGGAGGCGAAACGGCCATGACACCAGACGAACTCATGAACGAGGCATGCAGGCTCGCGATCGAGTCGGTGACGAACAACTGGGGCGGCCCGTTCGGCGCCGTGATCGCTCGGGACGGCGAGATCGTGGCGCGCGGTCAGAATCGGGTGTTGCTGACCGGTGACATCACCGCGCACGGGGAGATCGAGGCGATCCGGAAGACGGTCCAGGTCCTCAACGCCGATGCGCCGAGCATCGCCGCCGACCATCTCGACCGGTCGACGCTGACGCTGGTTCCGCGGCCCGAGGGCTCGCCGGATCGTGTTCCCGAGCGTGCCCGGATGTTGATGGGGATGGAGATCTACACCAGTGGCGCGCCGTGTCCGATGTGCATGAGCGCGATCTACTGGTCTCGCCTCGATGCGGTGTACTTCGCGAGCGACTTTGCCGCGACCACCGCGATCGGGTTCGACGACGCGTTCCAGTACGAGGATTTCGCCCGTCCCCTCGCGGATCGATCCATCAGGATCGAGCAGGTGCGTCAGGATCTGGGTGCGGCCGCGTACGCGGTCTGGTCCGAGAAGACCGACAAGCACCCCTACTGAGCCGTCACCGCGATGGTCGCCTCGGATTCCGGATCGCCACGTCGCGCCCCGGCGACCGTGGTGGTCACGCACGCGGTCCGAGCCGGACGCGAACCGGACTTCCGGCACTGGCAGGACGAAGTCGACAGGGCGGCAGCAGCGTTCGACGGGTTCCTCGGGACCGAGATCACCCCGCCGGCCGGCGGTGGGCGCGAGTGGTCGGTCGTGTACCGGTTCGATTCGGTGACCCACCTCGAGCGCTGGCTGGGCAGTGAACGCCGGCGCGCCCTCGTCGACCGCGCCTCACCGCTGTTCGAGCGGTCACCGACGCAGCACGTGCTGGTCGAGGACGACGGGCCGGAGCCGGTGACGGTCGTCGTATCGCATCCCCCGGTGCCCGGTCGAGAACACGAGTTCCTCGCCTGGCAGCAGCGAATCACCGAGGCCGAGAGCCGATTCCCGGGTTTCCGTGGATCCGAACTGCACGCACCGATTCCGGGAATCCAGGACGAATGGACGATCCTGTTCACGTTCGGGTCGCAGGCGGACCTCGACCGTTGGCTCGAGTCGCCGGACCGGGCCGCGCTGCTCGCGGAGGGCCGGGAGTTCCGGGACTTCAGCCTGCGACCCATTCCGAACCCTTACGGGTCGTGGTTCCCGTCGGCCGCCGGAGCGGCCGCGCCGGTGCCGTCCTGGAAGACCGCGCTGTCGGTGCTCGTCGGTCTCTATCCGCTGGTTGTGGTGTTGACGATCACCATCGACGAGTTGTGGCCCGCCGCGCCGCTCTGGTCGAGCCTGCTGATCGGCAACATCGCGTCGGTGAGCCTGCTCACCTGGGTCGTGATGCCGATCGTCACCCGCGTGCTGCGGTTCTGGCTCGAACGCGGTGACGTCACCGACCGGCGGATCGATGCACTCGGCGTCGTCGTGTCGGTGGGCTTCCTCGCCTTCGCGGCCGCAGTGTTCTGGCTGCTGACGACGGTGGTGTGGACTCTGCCGTGAGCGGGTCGTGGTCGCCGTCTAGCCGGATCCGGTGACGGTGAGCCACAACAGGGCCACGTTGAGGGCGATGATCAGTCCGGCGCACCCCCACGCGAGGGCGGTCGTCGCCGACGCGTTGCGTTCGGGACCCATGAGGTCGGGGTCCGACGTCATCCGGACCAGGGGGATGAGTGCGAACGGGATGCACAGGCTCAGCACCACCTGGCTGATCACGAGTGCATAGGTGGGATCGACTCCGATCCCGAGCACGATGAGCGCCGGGATGAGCGTGACCACCCGACGGGTGAGGACGGGGATGCGCATGTGCAGCAGTCCGTGCATGATCTCGGATCCGGCGGCACATCCCACCGAGGTCGAGGCCAGGCCGGAGGCGAGCAGTCCGATCGCGAACACCACCGCCACGCCGGGACCGAGGGCCGCCTGGATCGCGGCGTGCGCGCCTTCGATGCTGTCGGTGTCGGGGACGCCGCGCAGGGCGGACGCGGCGAGCAGCAGCATGCCGATGTTGACGCCGCCGGCGATGACGAGGGCGCCGCAGACGTCCCAGCGCGTCACACGCAGTAGTCGGCGTAGGCGGGGCCCGTGTCCGGCGGCCCCGTGTCGGTCGCGGGCCAGGGCGGAATGCAGGTAGATGGCGTGCGGCATGACGGTCGCGCCGAGCATGCTCGCCGCGAGCAGGACGGTTTCGGTGCCCTCGAATCGGGGGACGAGTCCGGCGACGGCCTCGCCACCCGACACGTCGGTGAACGCGAGTCCGGTGAGGAATCCGATCGTGATGATCGCGAGCAGTCCCATGACCACGAACTCGAACGTGCGTTGTCCACGGCGGGACTGGATGGAAAGGATGACCATCGAGACGACGCCGGTGACGAGGCCGCCGATGAACAGGGGGAGGCCGAACAGGAGGTGGAGCGCGATGGCGCCGCCGATGACTTCGGCGACGTCGGTGGCCGCCGCCATGACCTCGGCCTGCAGCCAGAATGCCCGGCGGTTGCCCTTGCGGAGTCGCTGCCCCAGCATCTCGGGCAGCGAGCGCCCGGTCACCAGGCCCAGCTTGGCCGACAGGTACTGGATCAGGACGGCCATCGCGTTCGCGAGGACCAGCACCCAGATCAGCAGATAGCCGTACTTCGCACCCGCAGTGAGATTCGCCGCCACGTTGCCGGGGTCGACGTAGGCGATGGCGGCGACGAACGCCGGCCCGAGCAGGGCGGCCGAGCGGAGACCGCCGCCCTTGCGTCGTGTCGCGGCGGGTACGTCGGTCTCGGTGCTCACTGGACTCCGCTCACTGGACTCTTCGAGGTGTTCCGCGAGCACCGACCAGGGCGGTTCGCGTATACGCACTATAGAGTTCGGGATCCCGAACTTTCAAGCAAGGGGGGCCGTGGAGCGTGCGAAAGCCCCCTACCGTGATCGGAAGGGGGCTTTCGCGCGGTAACTGCCGAAGTGGGTCAGTGGAGGACGGCGAGTCCGCGCATGAAGCTGTCGATGCGCTGCGGCAGGCCGTGGGTTCCGCCGTTGACGATCCGCGAGACCTGCTCGATCCCGGCGGTGTCCGCGGTGGCGTTGAGGTTGCGGGACTGCCAGTACCACGCCGCGGTCTCGAACGCGTTCTCCGGCGTCGCCATGAGCTCGGGGTTCGCGACGAAGTCGATGCCCAGGTAGTCGCTGACACTCTGGTAGTTGTGGCGTCCGGTCACCTGGATCGCGCCGCGGCCCTTGTACCGCTCGCCGTCGCCGGGTGCGACGTTACCGAGGTCGGCGCGGCCCTCGTAGGCGCGGCCGGAGGCGTACTCCTCGAACGTGCGGAACGAGTCGGACTCGACGACGAGCTGGGAGATGAAGGCAGCCTTGCGCACGGGGGTGTCGATCGCGGCTTTGACGAGCGCCTCGTTGAGTGGAGCGACGTACTGGGCGAGCTGGTCGGGCGACACCTGCGGGACGATACGGACGAGCTCGTCGAGCGTGACCGATGCGGGGTTCGGTGCCGGCGGGGCGACAGGTGGGGCGACCGGCGCGGCCGCCGCGGCAGGCACTGCGGCCGGATCGGCGGAGCCGAGGGCCGGCATGACCCGGGCCTGGGCGACGGGGGCTGCCGCGGAGGTCGACTCGGGAAGATCGAGCGCCTTCCGCAGGTTGGTCGTGTCGAGGAACTGCACCGCTGCGGCCGGTGTCGGCAGGGTCTCTGCTGAGCTGGATGCGATGGGTCCGATCGCGAGGTTGCCGACGCACAGTCCGGCGACGCTCGCAGTGGCGAGGCCGGCGATGCGGACTCGTGACATGAGGCCACGCGGGGTGGGCGTCGTCTGGTCGATCGTGCATTCAGGGGAATTGTGCAAGGCTCTGCTCCGGCTGGGGGCTGCAACGTGGCAACCGCGTCGGGCGTGAGCACCGGTAGAATCGGCAATGGTCTACGAGATCGAGACCGAAGATCACTCGGTGGTCACGGCAATGTCACAACCAGATAACAGGCCGTTACACGGAATGTTCAAGTCATGGAGGCGAGGGTCACTCCGGGCCTGCGTTGTGACGCAGATCACAAAACGATCGGCGTGTCGGTGCGGGACATGCCGATAATTCGCTGGTAAATGGTCCATTCGGCGGTGCCGGCCACCGGCCGGAGTGGGTCGCCGCCCTGCCCGGTGAGCCGCGTTCGCCCGACTAGACCTCGGCGAATGTGAGACCGCCCTCCGCGGTGGCCGGGACGCGGCGACGCATCGGCGATCCCAGCGCCCGGGCCAGATCACTGCCGTCGTGCTCGGCCAGCAGCTCGCCGCCCGACCACACGAGCAGCGCGGCACTGACGCTCTGCTCGGCGGTGGAGTGCGCCAGGTCGTAGTGCGCACACCCCGGCACGCCGCCGTATGTGATCCACAGGTCGTAGCCGGTCATGAACAGGTCCAGATCGAACTGGACGCTCAACCCCAGCAGCTCGCTGCGGCCGTTGTCGTCGACGCCGGCGAACGCCTCGTCCAGGCCGAGCAGTCGCGGTGAGTGCGGGTCGGCCGACGAGAGCATCACGTGGGCCGCAGCGAACAGCGGCAGGTGCAGCGACACCGACTGCTCGCCGCCGGAGAGCGCGCTGTGCCGGGCGACGGTGAGCCGGTCCTCGCTGCCGTCGCCGCCGATCAGTGTGAAGGAGAACACCCGCCAGCGTCGGTAGTCGAGCGCGGCGGCGAGGATCTCCGGGTACGAGCGCTCGGGGTGGGAGGCGCGCGCGATCCGCACCTGGGCCGCGAAGTGCGCCCGGACGGTGGCCAGTTCGTCGGCGGTCAGTGCCGACGGGGCCCGGTCGAGCAACTTGGACACGGCGCGTGAGCTGTCGTCGAGGTTGTCGGCGAGAACCCAGTGCACGCCGATCGTGCTGCCCGACGACATCCGGCGCTCGCGCATCTCCGCGCCCATCTGGGCGATCAGGTCACGGGCGTCGGCGGTGCGCTCGTGGATCTGCTGCGCCAGCCCGGTCAGCAGTGCGTCCTCGAGGATGCGGCGCTCGGAGTCTGTGAGCAGCACCTCCTGATCCCGGCGGGCGCCGGCGATCCGGGTCGCGAACTCGCCGATCGACGAGTAACCCTGGTCGTCCTGCACGCGGACCACCGTCAGACCGTCCGGTGCGTCCCACTGCAGGCGGTAGTCCTGACCGGCGGCGGCGAGCTGGGCGTCGAAGTCCTGCAGCGCCGCGGTGAGCGCCGAGCGGGTCGCCTTCTTGGCGTTCTCGCTGGTCTTCACCGAGGCGGTGGCCGCGACCATCGCCCGGTACAGCGCGTCCACCTCGGGCGGCAGGATCGGGGAGTCCACGTCGCCCTCGGTCGCGATCCGGTACACCAGCTGGTCGGCCGTGAGCCACGCCGCACTGCTCTGCGGCCACGAATGCACACCCTCGACTCCGAGGAGATCGAGCAGGTCGCGTCGCGCGTAGGGCGCGAGCCGGTCGACATCGGTGCGCGTCTCGGTCAGCGCGCTGCGCAATGCCTCGATCGCGGTGTTGTGAGCGCCCTCGGCCTTGCCGATCTGCTCGACGGCCGCGTCGTAGGCCTTGCGCGCGGACCGCTGCTCGGTTTTGCAGACCTCGATTCGGGCGCGGACCTGCTCGAGGTCGGCATCGATCTGCTCGGCGCTCGCGCCCAGAGCCTCCCGGAGCGTCTCGAGCCTGGAGATCTGCTGCGCGTAGTTCTCCTCCGCGACCGCAGCCTCCTCGACGAACTCCTCGGTGTTGCCGCGGGCCTCCTCCAGGCGGTCCACCGCCTCCCGGTGGAGTTCGAGTTCCTTTTCCTGCTCACGACGGCAGCGAAGCAACTGCTCGCCCCGGCTCTCGAAGTGCCGGATCGAGGCCGCCACGGCGTCGATGTCGCGTGCCTGATGCGACAGGCGGTGCGCGACGGCGACCGCGCGGAGTTGCTTCTCCTTGGCGGTGTGATCGGCGATCGCATGATCGAGTTCCTCGCCCGCGCTCGCGGTGGACTCCGAGCGGCTGCGGAGCGCCCCGGCGGCCTCGGTGAGCTTCTTGATCGCAGCGAGGACACCGGACGTGCGGGGCAGAGACTTCCCGGCGACCGCGATCCGCTCGAGCAGCGCGGTGGTCTCGGTCTCCTCGGTGTGGGCGGTGTCCCGTCGAGCCTCCGCCTCGACGATCTCCTGCGCGATCTCCTCGATCCGCTGCGCCCGGCGCCGCTTCCGTGCGGTCGCACCGATGTACTCGGCGTCGGCCTTGACGTGGCGGCCGCGTTGCACGCCCTGCCAGAAGCGTCCGTCCACGCCGACACCGACGGTGCCGGCGCTCGCGGCCCCGGTGGTGTCGAGCGCGATGGACTCGATGATCGCCTGCACCAGCGATTCGGGGACCCCGGTGTCGGGTTCCACCTCGAGGACGTCGGACAGCGTCGGACCCTGCGGGCGCAGCGACTCGGGCAGTGCCGTCAGGAACTGCTCGGACTCGGTGTCCGGCTGCGCACCGTCACCGGCCGACACCCAGCCGTCGAGCAGATTCGCGGCGGCCAGCGCGGATTCGACGCCCGCGGCCACCGCGGGCTCGACGCCGTCCACGAACCGCACCAACCGCCACAGCGGGGCCCCGGACAACTCGCTTCGATCACCGGTGCGGAACGCGAATCCCGCAGGAGCATCGTCCTTCTCGGCCGCGACGCGATCGCGGTCGGCGCGCAGCGCGGCGATCCGCTCGGTGGCGGCGGTCTGCTCGGCGACGGCATGACGACGCCGAGCGCGCTGGTCGTCGAGGGCGGTGTGCGTCTGCTCGTGCAGCACCGTGGTGAGGCTGGGGGAGTCGTCCTCGCCGGCCAGCGACAGTGCGGTGTCCAGCGCGGAGAACAGGTCGGCGCTCACCCCGATCGAGGCGTATCCCGCCGAGTGCTCGGTCCACCAGGCCCTCAACGCGGCGGCACAGTCGGCGCGGGCCAACGCCACCGAGGCCTCGGCCTCGGCGACCGCAGCCTGTGCGGCGTCGAGCAGTTCGCGTCCCTTGTCGGCGGCGCGGTCGGCCCGCGCGCGCTCGGTGCCGGCCTTGTCGACGGTGGCGAGCGCGGCGCGGACCGCGCGGACGTCGCCGTCACGTTCCTCGGCGTGCCCGCGCACGGCGGTGGTGATCCGGTCCGAGCGAACCCCGTCGGGTAGCGGACTCCAGACGATGCCGGCCTGCTCCGCGGCCTCGGCCAACTGCTCCTCGGCGCGCACCAGTTCGGCGGTCGCCCGCTTCACCGAATCCGAGGCCCGCGTGGCCTCCTCGGTGCGTTGCTCGAGTGTCGCCTGGGCCCGGCGCGCCTTGTCGGCCTGCTGCTCGGTGGACAACTTGAGCTGTGCGACGGCGGCGGCCAGGTCGTCGAGCTGCTGCTTGCCCTCGTAGGCCCCGGACCGCTGCAGCGTCTCGAGGTCGGCGCGACTCTGCTCGAGGGCGCGCTCGGCGGCGGTGAACCGATCCTCGGCGAGCAATCGCTCCTCCTGCCGGGACGTCTGCCGCGCGACGGCCTCGTCCAGCACGGTCTTCGCGCGCTCCACCGATTCGATGCGCCGGGAGACCTGTTCGACGTCGGTGCGGGCCTGCTGACCGAGGTACTTCGAGTACACCGTCACGAAGCTCTGCGCGGCCTGGTCGGCGGCGGCGAGGCCCTCGAGCGCGCGGCTCACCTCCTCCATGTCACTGAAGGAACGGGCCGCCTCGAGCACCAGTTGCTCGTCGAGCGGACGCAGGCCGTCGGTGAGGGCCTGCGACAGCCCCTTCGGGTCGAGGTTCTTCGCCAGCTGCGGGCGGCGCAGGGTCAGGATGAGGTTGATGAGCTGGTCGTAGCGCTCGGTGCCCAGCCCGAACAGCCGGGCATCGATCGCGGCGCGGTAGTCGACGGGACGGTCCGTGATTGCGTCACTGCCCAGCTGCTCGGCGAGCTGCTTCTTGGTGAGCGGCCGGTCGTCGCTGCCCAGGAGCGAGAAGTCGACGCCGACGCGGCCTTCCGCGACGAAGTACCAGCGCGTGACCTTGTCGTTGTGGCGGCTGGCGCGCATCCCGATCCCGACCGTGACGGCCTCCGGATCGTCCTGCGGGCCGCGCGCGAATTCCATCCACACGTACGAATGCGCCGAATCCTGGCCTCGGTACAGCAGGTTCGACTTCATCGTGCGTTCCTCGCCGGCGAACGGGTTCAGGCGGCGCGGCTCGATTCGCCCGTCGAAGACGAAGGGGAACAGCACCTCGAGCGCCTTGGTCTTGCCCGAACCGTTGGGCCCGCGCAGGACCAGTCGCCCGTCCGCGAACGAGAACTCCTGGTCGCGGTAGTCCCACAGGTTGACGATCCCGGCGCGGGTCGGCTTGAAGCGCGCGTGTGCCATGCGAAAGGTGCCTCTACTTCTCTACGGTTGCGGTCACGTCGGGTCGAGCGGCGTCGGCTTCGTCGAACAGTTCGGACTGGGCGGTGCGGTCCCGGATGGTGACCACGACCCCGCGGAATCGTGCGATGGCCGGCGTCACCAGGACGCCGCCGTCGACCACGCGGATCAGCTGCAGGCGATCGAGCAGCCCGATCACGTTGCGCTTCAAGCCCTCCCGATCGGCCTGCCACTGCGCAGCGAAGGTTCGCCCGAAGCGCAGTACCAGTTCGTCGACGGCTGCCGCGATCCAGGCGTCATCGAGCATCGAGTACAAAGCGGGCTCGGGCCGATCGTCGTCGGCGTCGCCGTCGGTGGTGGCACCGTCGTCGGCATCGACGTGCTCGGCGAGTTCGGCGAAGATCCCGGCACTCGGAACGGCCGCGTCCAGCCGGGCGATCAACTCGCGCTGGTTCGACTCGGGCAGCGGGTGCCGGGGGAGACCGGGCGCGTCCAGATCGAGAACCCGATCGGCCATCTCGCCGGCGAGGAGCAGCGCGACCTGGGACACCGTTCCGGTGCTCGGGAACCGGATGTCGGACATGCGGCCCGACGGGTCGATCATCGCGATCCCCTCGGCCCGGCGTTCGGCGACCAGTCCGGTCACCTCCTCGACGTCGGCGGCCGTGCGGGGCAGCGCGAGCTGTAGTCGCTCGTCGTCGGTCAGTTCGTCCGCGTACACCACCGGCCGCTCGACCAGGGCCCGTCGCATCCGCCGGGCGACCTCGCGGGGATCTCCGGTGCGCAGGCCGATCAGGTCGTCGTCCTGCGGCGGCTTCTCGCCTGAGAGCAGTGTCCGCACCGAGGTGAGGTGCTGGAGCGCGCGGGGCGGACGGAACAACGCGACCACGACCGACCGGTCGATGTCGTAGAGCGCTTCGCCCGCATCGGGATTGGACGCCCATCCGCCCGCGTCACCGTCCGCGAGGACGATCGCGCCCCGGGCCGCGAGCCAGCCGACGGCGTCGACGAACGCGTCGCGGTCGGCGGCCCGGTCGGTGGACAGCGCCACGCCGGGCACCTGAGCGGCCTCGGCCCCGACGTGGTCGGCGAGTTCCGACAGGGTGATCTGGTTTCCGGCCCGGCCGAGCGCCGCGAGCGCCAACGCGAGGTAGGCGTAGCGGTGCCGGTCGAACGTGCGGTCGTTCGCGGTGCGCGCCGGGATTCCCGGTTCGAGGCGGTCGGCCACGGTGAACAGGCGAGCGGTGGTCTCGGTGACCTCGAGCCGGTACCCGAACAGGTCGAGCAGGTCGTCCCGAAGCTCGGTGGCCCAGCGTCGCAGCAGCGGAAGCGCGAGCCGGTCGGGATACGTCTGCGTCACGAGGTGATTCGACAGGATCACCCGGGCGGCCCGCTGGTACGAGTCGAGATCCAGCGGTGAGACACGGGACCTCACTGGACACTCACCTGCAGTCCGTCGAGATGCAGCCGGCCCCGGACGGTCTGCACCACCGTCGTCTCCCCGTGTGGGCGCAGCGTGAGCCGGACACCGTTCTCCGACCCCGTCGAACTGGGGACGGTGCCGCTGACCGGCACGCGCGCGGTGAGTGCGGCATTGAGCAGACTCAACAGGACGTCGGTCTCGTCGGCGTCGAGGACTCGGTCGTAGGCACCGGCGGCGGCCAGCGACGATGCCGCGACCGCGCGGGCACGTTGAGCTGCCAACTGTTCCTCGCGAAGTCGGCGGATGCTGCCCTCGTTGCGCTGGACACGCGACGGCATGCCCGGTTGCGCTGCGCGACCGGTCTCGGCGAGCGTCCGCGAGATCTCGACGGGCGTCGCGTCCCACCACGACCGCGAGTCGGGGATGATATCCGCGTCGGGATGCACCATCGACAGATGTCGCGGGCGTCCGAGGTCGAAGACGAGCTGGAACAGGGCGTGCGCCGAATCCTCGTCGGGGGTGGCGGCGAACCATCCGGCGAGGTGCCGCAGCTGGCTCTCGCGGCTCACCCCGCCCCGTCGGGTCTCGGTGACCCGGCGCAGCAGCGACAACACCGCGGCGATCGCGCTCATCGTCCCCTCCCGCAGACGATCCGACTCGCTGGGGCCCGACACCCCCACGAACCACTGGGCGAGGCCCGACCAGCGTGCGCGCCAATCGGATTCGCGTTCCTCAATGGAGAGGAAGACCCGATCGTCGCTGGCCGCAGCCCGCGTGATCAGGGACGGGACGCCGGTGGCCTCGACCGCCTCGATGGCGGCGCGGAGCTTCGGTGCGTAGCGGGCCAGGTCGGAACTGAACTCCCGCATGTGACTCAGCAGGGCGTCCTTGTGTGACAGGAACGCCTCGGGCGTGATCTCGGTGGTGCGCACCAGGTCGCCGAGCATGAGATAGAACTGCGCGGCCCGCGCCGCCATGTCGGTGAGGGTGGAGTCCAGGCGGGCGAGCTTGCGGTAGATGAGATCCCCGTCGCCCCGGCGGTTGGCCACGGCCAGTTCCTCGAGATCTGCGAGTAGATCCGGGAGCGCCAACCGGGACAGCGTCGCATCCTCGAGCCGTGCCCCGAGCAGATCCTCGACGGCGCGGAAGGCCAGGTAGCCGGCCTGACTGAACTGGTACACGAAGTGCCGGTTCCGGTACTCGGCGAGGGTCGCAGCGCGGCTCCCGTCGTAACTGCGTTCGAGCACCGCCCACGTGTGCAATTGCTCCAGTAGAGGGGTGATCTCGGCGGACGTCAGCGCTGCGGCCGGATCGTCCCCGGAGATCCGACCCAGGATCTCGGCGACCTCGCCGGCGTGCAGCAGGACGACGTAGTTGGCCCGCGCATGGTCGAACGCGCGTAGCACCCACAGGTATTCGGCACGCTTCTCGGCGGTCGTGAAGGAGAACAGCCGGAGCCGATCCTCGCGCACGGCGAAATCACCGCCCGGGGACGTGCGAGGGTCACCTGAATCGCTCACCGTGACAGCCTAGGGCGTCGCTCGGGTCGCGAGCGAACACACCACCCCGTCACCGGCCGCGACCCACCGGGCGGCGCCAGGATTCGTCTGCGGTGAGCGCCGTCAACTGGTACTCCGCTGCGTCGGGATGCCGGAACGGGCCGGCCACCAGGTCGGCGTACGCGTGGCTCGGCGCGACACAGCGCAGTCCGTCGCGGTACTGCATCCGCTCGAAAACCGCTGCCGACCACGGTGTCGCGACGACGACGTCGGCCCCACCGGTGACCGGACGCAGGTCCAGCGCGGCCGCGAAGCTGTCGACGTCGTCGGCGTAGACCTCGAGCACCGCGGCCGACGCGTAGTCGGTGGCGCCGATCCCGGTCACCGCGTAGACCGGGTCGCCGTTGCCCGCCGCGAGCCGCGCTCGCAGCTCGTCGAGTCCGTTCGGAGCCGCGAAACTGCGGGTGGCACACGGCTTGCGGTCGGCGGCCCACGCGCGGAGCATGTGCGTCCAGCGCACGTCGGTGATGGGGCCGCGGGGCAGGCGGGTCAGCAGTTCCCGTTCGAACAGGACCTCGACCACGCGGTAGGCCGCCCCCGTCGACGCTCCGGACAGCTTGATCAGTTCGGGGACCGACACCTCCCCGACGTGATCGGCGAGGGCACGCACGATGCGCTCGGACGGCTCGCCGGTGAGCACACCCGACGGCCGGCCGGGTCCGCGCCATGGATCGGCGTCGGCGCCGCGGTTCCGGACCCAGATCGCCGGCCGGTCCGCGACCAGGTTCAGGTTGCCGGTGGCGTCCGCGTACGACAGGCCGTGGCCGTCCAGCTGGCGGCGCACCGGTTCGGACAGGTAGTGCGCGCAGACGAATCCGCGGTCGCTGTCGGAGAGTTCGGCCGCGATGCGTGCCACGTCACCACTGAGGACGCCCTTGGACGCGGTGATCGCGTACGACACGGATTCGCCGTCCGGCGCCGTGATCAGCAGTCGATTCGGTGCGGCGGGGGAGCGGGGCCGGTCCGACGACACGGACCATCCGTGGGGGAGCTGAGTCTCCAGCCAGGACAGGGCGCGCCGATAGATGTCGATGCTGCGTTCGGGCCGCGGGTTCGGTGCAACGTCCGTGAGGGTCACATCCGCAACAGTAGTCACTCTGTGCACAACGGAACCGGAAGAAAAGCGGAATCGGGGACGCGTGTCGTGTCGGAGATCGGTGCGGGACGGAACTGGCAGGATTTCCGAAACTGCACGCCGGTACGCACTTTGCGCACGTAACGGTGATTTCCGAGTTGGAAATCACCGACAAGTGCGCAAAACGCGGGGGTGGGGCGGTAGAGGGGATCAGTCCTTCGCCGGGTTTCGCGGCATCAACAGCGGCGGGAGCACGGCCAGCAGGAGCGCCGGAAGCAGGAAGCTCGCGCTCGGATGGACCGCGTACAGGGGAGTGAGCGCGAGCGGCGAGAGCGCCGCACCCGAGAATCGCAGCGACTGCACCACCGACACCGCACCGCCGCGGTTCCCGCTCTGCGAACCCAGGACGGCGGCATTGACGCCGACCAGTAGGAACTGCGATGCGATGCCGGCGAAGAACCAGGCAACGGCGGCGACGGCCGCGAAGTCCACGGTGCCGGCGATCGCGACCAGGACGGCACCGGCGAGCGCGCCGACGACGACGGTCCGCCGGGCCCCGATCCGGTCGATCAGCAGTCCGACGGGACGGGCCGCGAGAATGCCGGCGACACCGAACCCGGTCAGCAGCAGGCCGCGGACCGCCGGGCTCATCCCGAACTCGTCCTCGGCGCGGAAGGCCAGCAGGAATCCCAGGCCGCCGAGCGCGCCCCACCCGAGCAGTGCGACGACGCCGACGCGCAGCACCTCCGGGCGCAACGCGTCACGCAGTCGGGCTCCGGTGTCGGCCGGGATGTTGCGGGCTGCGTCGGGCAGGCCGAGCGCGCCGAGCAGTGCGGCCACCACCGCGATCGCGAGGAATGCGAGGCGCCAGTTCGCTTCCGCGGCGAGACCACCGATCAGTGGTGCGGTGGTCTGGCCGGCGGCCTGCAGTGCCCCGAACGCGCCGAGGGCGCGGCCCAGTCTGTTCTGCGGTGTCATCGCCGCCAGCGTCGCCAGCAGTAGGGGTGTGGTGAAGGCGTTGGCGCAGCCCTGCAGGACCCGGGCGCCGAGCAGCAACTCCAACGTCGGTGCAGCGAAGCACGCGAGCGATGCCACGAGATAGACGCCGTATGCGATGCGGACGGTGCGCATCCGGCCCCAACGGGAACCGAGAGTCCCCGAGACCAGCATCACCAGAGCGAACGGCAGCAGATACGCCGTCAACGACGTCGCCGCGGCCGACGCGTCCACACCGAGGTCGTCGCCGATCTCGGGAAGCATCGACGTGACGACGCCGCCACCGAACGGGCCCAGGAATCCGCCGGCGTACAGCGCGGAGAGCTGGAGCCGTGTGCGGAAACCCCGGGCCGGGTCCCCGGTCACGCCCCGAAGCGGCCGGGGCCGCGACGGCGCAGGTACTTCTCGAACTCCGCGGCCAGCGCGTCGCCGTCGATCTTGGAGATCGCGTCGGAGATGTTGGTCTCCGCGTCGCCGCGCTCCTCGAGGGTGCGCACGTACTCGGCGATCTCCTCGTCGTCGCGGGTCATCTCGGACACCGACTCCTCCCAGTCCTCGGCCTGGTTGGGCAGATCGCCGAGCGGGACCTCGATGTCGAGGACGTCCTCGACGCGCTGCAACAGCGCGACGGTGGCCTTGGGGTTGGGCGGCTGGGATACGTAGTGGGGGACCGCGGCCCAGAACGACACGGCCGGGACACCGGCCTTGACGCACGCGTCCTGCAGGACCCCGGCGATGCCGGTCGGCCCCTCGTACCGGGTCTGCTCCAGGTTGAAGTGTTCGGCGGCCTCCACGCTGTGCGCGGTGCCCGTCACCGGGACGGGCCTGCTGTGCGGGGTGTCGGCGAGCAGTGCGCCCAGGATCACGACGGTGTGCACCCCGAGCTCGTCGACGAACTCGAGCAACTCGTCGCAGAAGCTGCGCCAGCGCATGTTCGGCTCGATGCCGCGCAGCAACAGCACGTCTCGATCGCTGCCCGGCGGGGAGCACAGTGACAACTGTGTGGTGGGCCACACGATCTCGCGGGTGACCCCGTCGACCTGCCGGATGATGGGCCGGTTGACCTGGTAGTCGTAGTAGTCCTCGGAGTCGAGTTCGGCGAGTGGCTTGGCATCCCACGTGAGCTCGAGATGCTCGACGGCGCCGCTCGCGGCATCGCCGGCGTCGTTCCAGCCTTCGAACGCGGCGATCAACACGGGATCGCGCAGCATCGGCACGTCCGCGTCGGTATCGTCCGATTCGGTGGTGTCGGGGAACTCGGGTGAACTCACCTACCCAGCCTACGACCAGCCGCCGTCGAGCCGCCCACTACTCTGGACGGCATGTCTGCACCATTCCACTCTGCCCTGCTTGATGCGCTGGAACAGCGCGTTGTCATCGGCGACGGCGCCATGGGCACGATGTTGCAGGCCGCGGATCTGACTCTCGACGATTTCCTCGGGCTCGAGGGCTGCAACGAGATTCTGAACGAGACTCGCCCCGACGTGCTGCGCGACATCCACCGCGCGTACTTCGAAGCCGGCGCCGACGCGGTCGAAACCAACACCTTCGGCTGCAATCTGCCGAACCTCGCCGACTACGACATCTCCCATCGCATCCGTGATCTCTCCGAGCGGGGCACCCGCATCGCCCGCGAGGTCGCCGACGAGATGGGACCCGGCCGCGACGGCATGGGCCGGTTCGTGCTCGGCTCGATGGGCCCGGGCACCAAGCTGCCCACCCTCGGTCACGCGCCGTTCGCGGTGCTGCGCGACGCGTACACCGAATCGGCGCTCGGCATGATCGAGGGCGGCGCCGACGCGATCCTGATCGAGACCTGCCAGGACCTGCTCCAGGTGAAGGCCGCGATCATCGGCAGCCAGCATGCGATGGAGAAGCTCGGTCGCCGCCTGCCGATCATCACCCACGTCACCGTCGAGACCACCGGCACGATGCTGCTGGGCAGCGAGATCGGTGCGGCCCTGACCGCGCTCGAACCGCTCGGGATCGACATGATCGGCCTGAACTGCGCGACGGGCCCCGCCGAGATGAGCGAGCATCTGCGGCACCTGTCGCGGCACTCGACGCTGCCGGTGTCGGTGATGCCGAACGCCGGTCTGCCGCAGCTCGGGCCCAAGGGCGCCGAGTACCCGCTCACGGCAGAGGAACTGGCCGTCGCGCTGTCCGGCTTCGTCAGCGAGTTCGGTCTGGCGTTCGTCGGCGGCTGCTGCGGCACGACGCCCGAACACATCCGTCAGGTCGCCGAGGCCGTCCGCGCGGTCGAGAAGGCACAGCGCACCCCGCAGCCGGAGGACGGCACGTCGTCGCTGTACGCGGCCGTCCCGTTCGACCAGGACGCGTCCATCCTGATGATCGGTGAGCGCACCAATTCCAACGGCTCCAAGGCTTTCCGTGAGGCGATGATCGCCGAGGACTACCAGAAGTGCCTCGACATCGCGAAGGATCAGACGCGCGACGGCGCGCACATGCTCGACCTCAACGTCGACTACGTCGGTCGTGACGGTGCCGCCGACATGTCCGCGCTCGCGAGCCGCCTGGCGACCGCTTCGACGCTGCCGATCATGCTGGACTCCACCGAACCCGACGTCCTGCAGGCGGGGCTCGAACACCTCGGTGGCCGGTGCGCGGTGAACTCGGTCAACTACGAGGACGGCGACGGTCCGAACTCGCGCTACCAGCGGATCATGCGACTGGTCAAGGAACACGGCGCCGCCGTCGTCGCGCTGACGATCGACGAGGAGGGACAGGCCCGCACCGCCGAGCACAAGGTCCGCATCGCCGAGCGTCTCATCGAGGACATCACCACGACGTGGGGGCTGTCGGAGTCGGACATCATCATCGACGCGTTGACGTTCCCGATCTCCACCGGTCAGGAGGAGGTGCGCCGCGACGGCATCGAGACCATCGAGGCGATCCGGGAGCTCAAGCGGCGGCACCCCGACGTCCACTTCACACTCGGCATCTCCAACATCTCGTTCGGCCTCAATCCGGCCGCGCGCCAGGTGCTCAACTCCGTGTTCCTGCACGAGTGCACCGACGCCGGCCTCGACACCGCGATCGTGCACGCGTCGAAGATCCTGCCGATGGCGCGCATCCCGGAGGAGCAGCGTGAGACGGCACTGGACCTGGTCTACGACCGTCGCCGTGAGGGATACGATCCGCTGCAGAAGCTGATGGAGTTGTTCGAGGGCGTCTCGGCGGCGTCGGCGCGCGCGTCGCGGGCCGAGGAACTCGCGGCCCTGCCGCTGTTCGAGCGTCTCGAGCGTCGGATCGTCGACGGCGAGCGCAACGGCCTCGAAGCCGACCTCGACGCCGCGATGACGGAGCGCCCGCCGCTCGAGATCATCAACGAGACACTGCTCTCGGGCATGAAGACCGTCGGTGAGCTGTTCGGCTCCGGCCAGATGCAGTTGCCGTTCGTGCTGCAGTCCGCCGAGGTGATGAAGGCGGCCGTGGCCTACCTCGAGCCGCACATGGAGTCCACCGGTGACGACGGCAAGGGCCGGATCGTGCTCGCGACCGTCAAGGGCGACGTGCACGACATCGGCAAGAACCTCGTCGACATCATCCTGTCCAACAACGGGTACGAGGTCGTCAACATCGGCATCAAGCAGCCGATCGCGACCATCCTCGACGTCGCCCTCGACAAGCGCGCGGACGTCATCGGCATGTCGGGCCTGCTGGTGAAGTCGACGGTCGTGATGAAGGAGAACCTCGAGGAGCTCAACGCCAAGGGCGTGGCCGAGCAGTTCCCGGTACTCCTCGGCGGCGCGGCGCTGACCCGCTCGTACGTCGAGAACGACCTGTCGGAGGTGTACGACGGTGAGGTGTCGTACGCGCGTGACGCGTTCGAGGGTCTGCACCTGATGGACACGATCATGGCCACCAAGCGCGGCGAGGGCCTGGCGCCGGACAGTCCGGAGGCGTTGGCGGCCAAGGCGAAGGCGGCCGAGCGCAAGGAGCGTCACGAGCGTTCCAAGCGGATCGCGGAGAAGCGTAAGGCGGCCGAGACGCCGGTGGAGGTGCCGGCGCGGTCCGACGTCGCCGCCGACATCGCGGTCCCGGTCCCGCCGTTCTGGGGGACCCGGATCGTCAAGGGCATCTCGCTGTCCGAGTACTCCGGCCTGCTCGACGAGCGCGCGCTGTTCCTCGGTCAGTGGGGTCTGCGCGGGCAGCGCGCCGGCGACGGACCGACCTACGAGGAGCTGGTCGAGACCGAGGGGCGTCCGCGCCTTCGCTACTGGCTGGACCGGCTCACCGCCGAGGGCGTGCTCGCGCATGCCGCGGTCGTGTACGGGTACTTCCCGGCGGTCTCCGAGGGCGACGACGTGATCGTGCTCGACGAGCCGACTGCGTCCTCGGGTCGCTCCGCAGGCTCCGCTCCCGATCCCGATGCGCCGGAACGCTTCCGGTTCACGTTCCCGCGCCAGCAGCGCGACCGGTTCCTGTGCATCGCCGACTTCGTGCGCTCCCGCGAGGACGCCCGTGAGGACGGCCAGGTCGACGTGCTGCCGATGAACCTGGTGACGATGGGCCAGCCCATCGCGGACTTTGCCAACGAGTTGTTCGCGGCCAACGCGTACCGCGACTACCTCGAGGTCCACGGCATCGGCGTCCAGCTCACCGAGGCGCTCGCCGAGTACTGGCACCGCCGGGTCCGTGAGGAACTGATCCTGCCGGGCGGCCACAACATCGCCGAGCAGGATCCGTCGAACGTCGAGGACTTCTTCAAGCTCGAATACCGCGGCGCGCGCTACTCGTTCGGCTACGGCGCCTGCCCCGACCTGGAGGACCGCCGCAAGCTCGTGGCGATGCTCGAGCCGGAGCGCATCGGCGTCGAGCTGTCGGAGGAGGTCCAGTTGCATCCCGAGCAGTCCACCGATGCGTTCGTGCTGCACCACCCGGAGGCCAAGTACTTCAATGTTTGATCGATCAGGATCGATGTCGGTCGGGACCCTGCGGGCGGTCCTGTGGGACATGGACGGCACGCTGCTCGAGTCCGAGAACCTGTGGGACATCGGGGTGAAGGAACTGTCGCTGCACCTCGGTGGCCCGATGTCGGAGGAGACCCGGCTCGCGACCATCGGAGCGTCCAGTGCGAACGCACTCGGCACGGTGTTCGCCTCGCTCGACCTGGATCCGCATCCCGCGGCTCTCGCCGACGCCAAGGCGTGGCTCTACAGCCGGATGGGCGAGTTGTTCGAGGCCGGCCTGCCGTGGCGTCCCGGTGCGCAGCAGGCACTGCGTACCGTGCGCGCGGCCGGCCTCGGCTCGGCACTCGTGACGAACACGGACCGTGAACTGTGCGAGTTCGCCCTCGACACCCTCGGCCGGGAGCACTTCGACCATTCGGTGTGCGGCGACGAGGTGCCGGCCGGCAAGCCGGACCCCGCGCCGTACCTGCGGGCCGCCGAGCTACTGGGCGTCGAGCCCGCCGACTGTCTCGCGGTGGAGGACTCACCCACCGGTGCCGCCGCCGCCGACGCAGCCGGATGCACGGTGTTGGTGATCCCGTCGCTCACGACCGTCCCCGAGTCGCCCCGGCGCATCTTCCGGACGACCCTCGAGGGGCTCGCCGCGTCGGACCTCCACGCGCTGCACCGGCGAGAGGTCGCGTAGCCGTGGCGACGCCGAAGATCGTTCTGTTCTACCGGTTCACTCCGCTCGCGGACCCGGAGGCGATCCGGTTGTGGCAGCACACGCTGGCCGCGTCGAACGATCTCACGGGCCGGATCCTGATCTCGGAGCACGGGATCAACGCCACCGTCGGCGGCGACATCGCCGACGTCAAGCGGTACGTACGTGGGACCCGGTCGTACGCGCCGTTCAAGGATGCCGACATCAAGTGGTCGGACGGCGCGGGTGACGACTTCCCGCGGCTGTCGGTCAAGGTGCGGCCCGAGATCGTCACGTTCGGGGCTCCGGAGGAGTTGAAGGTCGACGCCGACGGTGTCGTGGGCGGCGGCACGCACCTGTCGCCGAACGAACTGCACGAGCTGGTCGGCAGCCGCGGCGACGACGTCGTGTTCTTCGACGGCCGCAACGCGTTCGAGGCCGAGATCGGCCGGTTCCGGAACGCGGTCGTTCCCGACGTCGCCACCACCCGCGACTTCGTCACCGAACTCGACAGCGGACGCTACGACCACCTCAAGTCCAAGCCGGTCGTCACGTACTGCACGGGCGGCGTGCGCTGCGAGGTCCTGTCGGCGCTGATGCGCAACCGGGGCTTCGAGGAGGTCTACCAGCTCGACGGCGGCATCGTCCGTTACGGCGAGGCGTTCGGCGACGAGGGCCTGTGGGACGGCTCGCTGTACGTGTTCGACAAGCGCATGAACGTCGACTTCACCGATCGTGCTGTGACGCTGGGCAAGTGCACGATCTGCGGCGCCCCCACGTCGCGGTTCCGCAACCACCCGGACGTGGGCGGTCGAGAGCTGACGCTGGTGTGCGAGCCGTGCGTCCCCGACGCCTGAGGCGCCGCTGACGATGGCACGCGCGCCGCTCCCGATCCGTGACGGCCTCGGACCCGACCGGATCCGCATGCCGGCCGGGCGGCCGTCGATGACGGTCGTCGACTACCTGCGCGGGCGTCACCCCGACGAGGACTGGGACACCCGTCTCGGGGCGGGCGAGGTGGTCGACGAGCACGGGCGCGTGGTCGACCACACGACCCCGTACCAGCCGACGCGGTTCGTGTACTTCTATCGTGAGCCGGCGCCGGAGGTGCCGGTGCCGTTCGCGGTGGACGTCCTGCACCGCGACGCCGGGCTGGTCGTCGTCGACAAACCGCACTTCCTCGCGACCATCCCGCGCGGCGCGCACATCCGGGAGACCGTCGTGGTGCGGCTGCGCCGGGACCTGGAGCTGCCCGACCTGGTGCCCGTGCACCGGCTGGACCGGATGACGGCGGGTGTCCTGCTGTGCACCACCGATCCGGCGCTGCGCCGGCCCTACCAGGAGATGTTCGAGAAGCAGCGGGTGCGCAAGACGTACGAGGCCATCGCCCCCGGCCTGTCCCACGTCGAGTTCCCCCGCGTCGTACGCAGCCGCATCCGCAAGGTGCACGGGGAGCTCACCGCGTCCGAGGAACCGGGGGAGCCCAACTCGGAGACGCTGATCGATCTCGTCGAACATCGCGGCGAGCTCGCGCGCTACCGGCTGCAGCCGCGCACCGGCCGCACCCACCAACTGCGTCTGCATCTGAATTCGCTGGGTGTGCCGATCGTCGGCGATAATTTCTATCCCGAGTTCCGGCGCCGCGACCCGAACGATTTCGCCGACCCTCTGCGGTTGCTGGCGCGCAGTCTCGAGTTCGACGATCCGCTGACGGGGGAGCCCAGGCAATTCGAGAGCCGACGGACCCTGGAGTACTGACGTCGGTCCAGATTCGGCACCGTTCGGACCACGTGCGAGAATCGATACCCGTGAAGACCTTCGAATCCCTGTTCGCCGAGCTGACCGAGCGCGCCGCCTCCCGTCCCGAGGGATCCGGCACCGTTGCTGCGCTGGACGCTGGTGTCCATGCGCAGGGCAAGAAGGTGCTCGAGGAGGCCGGCGAGGTCTGGATCGCCGCCGAACACGAGAGCGACGAGGCTCTCGCCGAAGAAATCTCCCAGCTTCTCTACTGGGTTCAGGTCCTGATGGTGGGCAAGGGCCTGAAGCTCGAAGACGTGTACCGACATCTCTGAGTTCGGCCTCGTCTCCTTGCACCCATCCTCTCGGAAGGACCACCCCACATGCTGCGCGTAGCAGTGCCCAACAAGGGATCGCTCTCGGAATCGGCCAGCCAGATTCTCGGCGAGGCCGGATACCGTCGCCGTACCGATTCGCGTGATCTCACCGTCCTCGATCCCACCAACAACGTCGAGTTCTTCTTCCTGCGCCCCAAGGACATCGCGATCTACGTCGGATCCGGTGAACTCGATCTCGGCATCACCGGCCGCGACCTCGCACTCGATTCGGGCGCACCCGTCCACGAGCGGCTCGCACTGGGCTTCGGACGCTCCAGCTTCCGCTATGCCGCCCCCGCCGGAAGGGACTGGGCTGTCGAGGATCTCGCCGGACTGCGGATCGCGACGTCGTATCCGAACCTGGTGCGCTCCGACCTCGCCGCCCGCGGGCTCGAGGCCACCGTCATCCGCCTCGACGGCGCCGTGGAGATCTCGATTCAGCTCGGTGTCGCCGATGCGATCGCCGACGTCGTCGGCTCCGGCCGCACCCTGCGTCAGCACAACCTCATCGCCTTCGGTGAGTCGCTGTGCGACTCGGAGGGTGTGCTGATCGAGCGCGAGGGCTCCGACGGCGACGACAAGGCCCGCAACCAGCTGATCGCGCGCGTGCAGGGCGTCGTGTTCGCCCAGCAGTACCTGATGCTCGACTACGACTGCCCCAAGGCCGTGCTCGAGCAGGCGGTCAAGGTCACTCCGGGCCTCGAATCGCCGACCCTCTCGCCGCTTGCCGACGAGAACTGGGTCGCGGTGCGTGCGATGGTCTCCCGCAAGGTTCACAACGCGGTGATGGACGAGCTGGCCGACCTCGGTGCCAAGGCGATCCTGGCATCCGACATCCGGTCCTGCCGCGCCTTCTGACGCAGCGTTCGACTACCGACGGCGGGGGGGGGGGGGGGGGGGGGGGGGGGGTGGGGGGGGGGGGGGGGGGGGGGGGGGGGGGGGGGGGGGGGGGGTAGGNNNNTCCCCCCCCCCCCCCCCCCCCCCCCCCCCCCCCCCCCCGCCGTCGGCGTTCCGGGAGGGGGCGCTCAGCGCGCGCGGATCTGGAGGGTCTGGTTGATGCGTCCGACGGCTCCGGTCTCGTCGTAGAGGACGCCGGCGCACATGCCGACACCGTCGGGCCCGTACGACGTCTCCGACGACAGCCCGATCCACTCGCCCTCGGGGATACGGAACAGGTGCACTGTCAGGTCTGTGTTGAGGAATGTCCACTCCGCGGGGTGGATCTTGGCTCCGGCGCCGTTGGAGACGTCGGCCACCGTGAACAGCCGTTGGATCGGGGTCAGCGACTCGCCCTCCACCAGAACAGGAATGGGGCGCGCCCACATCTGACCGGGACCCTCACAGCCGATCTCGGCGAGCCAGCGCCACTCGAGGCTCTTCACGAATCCGGTACCCCAGAACGGGCCGTCCAGCTCGACCTCGTGGGCCTCCGCCACCGGGCGCAGGGGAGTGTCCGCGGTGTGCACTACGGCGGCGGTGTCCGCCGTCTCCATGCGCCAGCCGGTGCCGCGCGCGACGGCGCGAGACGTACCGTCCGGTCCCGTCGCCCACAGTTCGGCGACGACCAACTCGACGCGCTTGCCGGGACGCTCGATCCACGAGCGGACCTCGATATCGGTGATCGGGATCGGCCCCAGGATCTCGACGACGACGCGGGTCAGGCGGGTGTCGGGACGGTTGCCGCAACGCTCGAGTGCGCGCACGAGCAGCGCCGACGGCGGCGCACCGTGCTGCATGGTGTCAGCCCAGGTGCTCGCGGTCAGAGGCGTCGACCCGAAGAGTTCGGCGCCGTCTCCGGTGCTTCCCAACGGGATGTAGTAGGCCTGGTCACTCACTCGACTGTCTCCTCGAACTCCGAACTTTCCTCCGAGGGAACCGGCCACCCCGGATACGGGGGCGGTGTTCCTCCGAAGGCCGGGCAACGAGTCTTATGGTTGCACCAATCACACAATCGCCCCGGATTGGGGCGGAAGTCACCTGTGGCCCCCGAATCGAGGATGGCCGTCCAGATTGCCGACAGGGTCCGCTCGAAGCGCCGAAGCTCTTCCTCCTCCGGCTGGTATGTCAGCGCCTGCCCGTCGCCGAGATACAGCAGCTGCAGCTGTGCCGGCACGATGCCGCGCGTCCTCATCAGCACCAAGGCGTAGAACTTCATCTGGAACAGTGCCTTGGACTCGCCCATCTCCCACGGCGCCCGGCCCGTCTTGTAATCGACCACCCTCAGCAGACCGGTCGGTGACACGTCGATGCGATCGACGAACCCGCGCAACAGGACACCGTCGTCGAGCTCGGTCTCCACCCGGAGCTCACACGACTCGGGATCGAACCGAGTGGGATCCTCGAGCTTGTAGTACCCGGACACGAGCCGCCTGGCCTCCGTGAGGAACTGCCCGCGCTCGGCGGGGCCGAGCAGATCGGCGAGATCGGGCGACGACTCCAGGAGACGCTGCCACGCGGGTTCCACCAGCTCGCGCGCCCGCTCCGGCACCCGCTCGGCGCGCGGCAGCGCAAACAACGATTCGAGAGCCGCGTGCACCACGGTGCCCCTCACCTGTGCCTTCGACGGCGCCTCGGGGATGCGGTCGACCGCCCGGAAGCGGTACAACAGCGGGCACTGCTTGAAATCGCTCGCCCGCGACGGTGACAGCGCCGGACGCCGAACCGCCCCACGGCCGGGCGCCGACGCGACCGCGTGGCCGTCGGGGGCAGGGGGCGTCGGAACGGTGATGCTCACACCTGGCAGGCTATGCGCTGGGTCCGACACGGTGTCGGCCGGACGAACGAATGGAGTGGGCGCGAGATGGCATCAGGCGGACTGGGACGTAGCGGACCTTTTCAGGTCGGTGACCGCGTCCAACTCACCGATGCCAAGGGCCGGAAGTACACCGTGGTCCTGGAACCGGGCAAGGAGTTCCACACGCACCGCGGCGGCATCCTGCACGACAGCCTCATCGGCTCCGACGAGGGCACCGTCGTCACGTCCACCAACGGCACGCCCTACCTGGCGTTGCGGCCCCTGCTCACCGACTACGTGCTGTCGATGCCGCGCGGCGCGCAGGTGATCTACCCCAAGGACGCCGCGCAGATCGTGCACGAGGGCGACGTGTTCCCCGGCGCGCGGGTGCTCGAGGCCGGCGCGGGTTCGGGCGCGTTGACGTGCTCGCTGCTGCGGGCCGTCGGGCCCACCGGCAAGGTCGTCTCGTACGAGGTCCGTGAGGACCACGCCGAGCACGCGGTCCGGAACGTGGAGACCTTCTTCGGCGGGCGTCCCGACAACTGGGACCTGACGATCGCCGACCTCGCGGAGTACGACGCCGACGTCGACGGCAAGGTCGATCGCGTCGTGCTGGACATGCTGGCTCCGTGGGACGTGCTGCCCGCCGTGTCGAAGGCGCTGGTCCCCGGTGGCGTGCTCGTCGTCTACGTCGCGACCACGACCCAGCTGTCGAAGGTCGTCGAGGCGATGCGTGAGCAGGAGTGCTGGACCGAGCCGCGGTCGTGGGAATCGATGGTGCGCGGCTGGCACGTCGTCGGCCTCGCGGTGCGCCCGGAGCACCGGATGCAGGGTCACACCGCGTTCCTCGTCACCGCGCGCCGGCTCGCGGAGGGCACCGTGACCCCCAAGCCGCAGCGCCGCCCCAGCAAGGGCTGAAACACAGCTGAAGGGACCCTTCGTGCGCTGCCAGCGCACGAAGGGTCCCTTCAGCTGGTGAGGTAACCGCTACCGGCGGTTCAGCTGCAGGTGAGCCGGCCCATGCCGAGGATCTCGCAGGTGCTGGCGTCGGAGATCACCCATTCGCCGTCCTTCTGCGTGAACGTGACGGGCACCGGGGCGCCGCCGTGCGGGCCGGCGATCTGGGTGATCGCGGTGGCGGTGTCGCCCTCGACGGTCACCTCGTGGACCTCGGCCGTGAGCGGGTAGCCGGCGAGAACGCCGTTGAGCTGCTCGATCAGAGCCGCCCGCTGCTCACCGTTCTCGATCACCGTGGTCTTCTCGGTGGCCGCGACGGCCGGATCGAAGAACACGGTCAGCTGCTTCTGCAGCACCTCGGCGGACGGAGCGTCGGCGGACGCCGCCGTCGTCGTCGATGCGGCCGCCGACGTGGAAGCCGAGCTGGTGGTAGCTGCGCTGTCCGAGGAGTCTTCGGAGCTGCACGCCGTCATCCCGAGGGCGGCGACCAGGACGCCGGCGGCGACGAGCGATTTGCGGATGATCACGGTGGTGAGGCCTTTCGTTTCTTGGCTCGGTCGGTCGTTACCGGCCGGAACGAAGGCAAGGCTAACATGGTCGGTTCGGGTGGATCTCCGGATTCCGGCGCTGCCGGACCGAAGCTCGGGCACGTGTCGCGTCACGCTTTGTCCCCGGTGCCGGTAGCGTTGATAGATCGGACTGGGAGGAGCGGCACATGAACCCGACAGAGAATCCGGACCCGGTTGCGGCGGTGCGTGAACTCGACGCGTTGCGGGCAGAGGCGGCGACGCTCCGTAGGCAACTGGCGGAATCGCCCGAGCAGTTGCGGGAGTTGGAGTCACGCGTCGACTCGCTCACCATTCGCAACGGCAAACTGATGGACACCCTGAAGGAAGCCCGGCAGCAGCTCATCGCGCTGCGCGAAGAGGTGGATCGGCTGGGGCAGCCTCCCAGCGGATACGGTGTGCTCCTCGGCATCCACGACGATCAGACCGTCGACGTGTTCACGTCCGGGCGCAAGATGCGGCTGACGTGTTCGCCCAACGTCGACACCGACACGCTGAACATGGGCCAGACGGTTCGTCTCAACGAGGCGCTCACAATCGTCGAGGCCACCCGGTTCGAACGTGTCGGTGAGATCTGCGCTCTGCGTGAGGTTCTCGACGACGGCGAACGCGCGCTGGTGGTGGGGCACGCGGACGAGGAGCGCGTCGTGTGGCTCGCGGCGCCCCTCGCCGAGATCGCGGCCGAGGACGGTGTGAAGGATCCGGATTCCCCGTCGCGCCGATTGCGGCCCGGCGACTCCCTGCTGGTCGACACCAAGGCCGGGTACGCGTTCGAGCGCATTCCCAAGGCCGAGGTCGAGGATCTCGTACTCGAGGAGGTCCCGGACGTCGGTTACAACGACATCGGTGGCCTCGGCCGGCAGATCGAGCAGATCCGGGACGCTGTCGAACTGCCGTTCCTGCACAAGGATCTGTTCCACGAGTACGCGCTGCGACCGCCAAAGGGCGTGTTGCTGTACGGCCCGCCGGGCTGCGGCAAGACCCTCATCGCGAAGGCCGTGGCGAACTCGCTCGCGAAGAAGATCGCCGAGTCGCGGGGGCAGGACAGCAAGGAAGCCAAGTCGTACTTCCTCAACATCAAGGGCCCGGAGCTGCTGAACAAGTTCGTCGGTGAGACCGAACGGCACATCCGGATGATCTTCCAGCGGGCACGTGAGAAGGCGTCCGAGGGCACCCCGGTGATCGTGTTCTTCGACGAGATGGACTCGATCTTCCGTACCCGAGGGTCGGGTGTGTCGTCCGACGTCGAGACCACCGTCGTCCCGCAGCTCCTCAGCGAGATCGACGGTGTCGAGGGCCTCGAGAACGTCATCGTGATCGGTGCGTCCAACCGCGAGGACATGATCGACCCCGCGATCCTGCGGCCCGGCCGACTCGACGTCAAGATCAAGATCGAACGCCCGGACGCCGAGTCCGCGCAGGACATCTTCTCGAAGTACCTGGTCGAGACCCTGCCGTTGCACGCCGACGACCTCGCCGAGTTCAACGGGGATCGGGCGGCGTGCGTCAAGGTGATGATCGAACGGGTTGTGGACCGGATGTACGCCGAGAGCGACGACAACCGCTTCCTGGAGGTCACGTATGCCAACGGGGACAAGGAGGTCCTGTACTTCAAGGACTTCAATTCCGGCGCCATGATTCAGAACATCGTGGACCGCTCCAAGAAGTACGCGATCAAGTCGGTGCTCGAGACGGGCTCGCCGGGTCTGCGGGTGCAGCACGTGTTCGATTCGATCGTCGACGAGTTCTCCGAGAACGAGGACCTGCCGAACACCACCAACCCCGACGA
The DNA here is from genome assembly GCF_058797375.1 of Prescottella sp. GW823-FHT02E09. Lineage (NCBI taxonomy): Bacteria > Bacillati > Actinomycetota > Actinomycetes > Mycobacteriales > Nocardiaceae > Rhodococcus > Prescottella sp. GW823-FHT02E09. Next base: position 187,700 of record NZ_JBXAJP010000002.1, on the reverse strand, counting down.
CTGGGCGAGGATCTCCGGCAAGAAGGGCGAGCGGATCGTCTACATCCGCACACTAGTCACCGGCAAGAACGCCAGTGCCAGCCGTGCCATCGACACCGAGTCCAACACCGGCCAGTACCTCTAGGTCGTCTAGGACACGGTTCGATCGAAGTAGTCGCCCAGCAGGGCCCGGGTGTCCGGAACGAACGGCCACTCCGGGTCCTGCAGGTGTCTCCGCAGTTCGGCGTCGGTCCACCACCAGCCGTCGCTGATTTCACTGGGCTGGTGGCGGATAGTTCCGTCGTAGCGGGCTTCGAACGCGAACAGGTGACAGCGCAGGGGTGCGCCGTGCCACGTTCCGTCCCAGGAGATCCGGGAGATGGGGGACAGGTCCACACCCGTGACGCCGAGCTCCTCGGCGAGCTCGCGCCGAGCGGTGACCTCGGGCGTCTCACCAGGGTCCACGACGCCGCCGGCGAGGCAGTCGTGCATGCCCGCGAACACCGCCTTGTCCGGCGCGCGGCGATGGACGTACAGCCGGCTCCCGTCCGTCGACCGCAGTAGGACGCCTGCGCTGGCGTGCCACAGCCCTTCGGCATACACCCGTGTGCGGGGTGCAGTGCCGATCACGGTGCCGTGCGTGTCGTAGACCGAGACCACTTCGTCCATGGAGTCATCGTTGCACCGACGACCGTTCGTCGCTCTCGCCGGATCAGGCAGCCGGAGTCACCGTGACGGTCACGGTGCCCGAGTCGGCGGGAGTGCGCACCGTGAGCAGTCGATTCTGCCGATCCCAGCCCACGAGGTCGGCGCCGTCGACACGGACGTCGCCCGGGAACCCGCTCTCCGGGAGGTAGATCTCGGTGGGAGCGGTGATCGAGGCGTCCGGCTCGATCCTCAGTTGGAGTCGATCCGTGGTCGACGACCACTCGAGGGGTGTGCCGGCCACTGCGCGCGGGTACGGCTTGTTCAGGGTGTCGACGAGCAGCGTCTGCGTGCCGTCGGGCAGGTAGGGGCCCCACGGGCCGGGATCGCTGGACCAGTACGAGACACCCGCCCCCATCTCGCGCGCCGTGCCGTAGACGCGTTCGATGTAGTCCCGGGCGCCGGGCAACGTGGTGTCCAGCCCGAATTCGCCGAGGATGATGGGCACGTCGCCGAGCCCGCCCGCGGTGTGGGCGGTGTTGGCTCGCCAGGCGTCGATGGTCACGTCGGTGAGTGTGCGCGCCAGGCCCTCGTGTCCGCCGCCGATGTCGAGGGGCAGCGGGTAGAGATGCGGGCAGTAGGCGATGCGCTGCTCACCGGCGCGGGGGTCGTCGATCTTGGTGAGCCCGCTGGGGAGACCCTGGTTGACGCCGATCGCCTGCGGGGCCACACACACCCAGGTGTCCTGATCGACCTGCCGGATGGCGTCGGTCGTCCGCTGGTACAGCGAAGCGAGCGGTCCGGCTTCGAATTCCGGACCTATCAGGGTGCCTCCCCACGGCTCGTTCATCAGGTCGTACGCCACGACGGCGTCGTTGTCGGCGAAGCGTGCGGCAACCGCCCGCCACGCGTTCGCGTAGTGCTCGGTGAGCTCCGGGTGCTTGCCGGTGGTGTTCCAGAAGTTGTCGAACGCGCGCATCACACCGGGCTGGATGTAGTACAGCTCCCACCGAGACTGAGGCTCCACCGGGAGCCCGTCCATGTACGTCGCCCAGGCCGGCGCGCCGTTGCCGATGTTGCCGGCGCCGTTGCCGCCGTTGCCGTCGGGGGTGATCGCCCCGGAGTACAGGTCCTGGTGCATGTCGAGCATGACCTTGTAGCCGCGCTCGGCGTACCAGCCGACCCGATCCTCGACACGGTCCAGATACTGCTGGTCGTACACGCCCGGTGCGGGTTCGACCGACCGCCAGGAGATCAGGAACCGCACGAAGTTGGTTCCCATGTCTGCGTATTCGCGGTCGAGGTCTGCCGCGGTGAACTGCGGCATGCCGTCGGGCGCGCTCTTCGCGCTCGACGCCGTGTTGAACCCGCGCAGGATCAGTGAGCGACCTTCATCGTCCTTCAGGTAGGACGGCGTCAGAGCAGCGCCACTTCCACTTCCACTTCCGGACGTGGGCAAACTGCTCTGGGCAGCGGCAACGCCACCACCGAACACCAGCGAGCCTGTCGCTATCAGCGATACGAGCCGGATTCGACGCACGTGTCCTCCTGTTGGACTCTCTTGGTTCGATCACGTTCCTTGCCGGAGCGGCGGCGCAGCGCCTTCTCGCCGCGTCAAGTCGGTTGACTGACGCTGGCCTGTCCGTTCTCGATGTGTCCGACCAGCCGTCGCCGGAAGCCGGGGTCCTCGTCGACGGTCACCGTGGCCTCGTACCAGCCGTTCACCGACGGCACCGTCAGCGATTCCGATTCGTGGGCCGCGAGTCGACGCCGTTGACCGTCGACACCGACGGTCAGCTCGCGAGTTCCCCGGTTCTCCACGGTCAGGGCAAGCGATCGCGTCGCGACGTCGATCGTCGAGGACACTTCGAGTTCGGCCGCCACCCCGTCGGCCGACCCCGCGAATTCCCGCCTGAACCCGTTGGGGCCCAGCAGGGTCAGGTCGTAGCGCGCGGTCGGTAGCGGCACAGTGTCGGTGCTTGCGCCGAGGACGTCGTAGTGGCGGGGGACGTCGAACTCGCCCGCGTACGGATACAGGGCCAGGTGCGTCGACTCGGCACCGGTGTTGTCCAGACGCAGAGTCAGAGAGCGTGCTGCGGGATCCACGGTCGCGTGCGCGTCGGGCTGGTACGGCAGGGCGCGGGCAGGGCGGACACCACTTTCCTGGTCCGGAATGCGCTGCTCGGCAGGTGGAGTCGGCGTCCATCGTGGTTCCAGTGGCGGGCTGGGCTGCGGTCGGGTGAGGGCGGGCCGGCTCCGCGGATTGGCGAAGTCGAACGCCGACGTCAAGTCTCCGCTCACCGTCCGCCGCCACGGGTCGATCTCCGGTTGACTGATCCCGAACCGCTTCTCCAGGAACTGCGTCACCGCTGTGTGGTCGAACACCTGAGAGCACACGAACCCGCCGACGGTCCACGGCGAGATGATCGTCATCGGCACTCGCGGACCCAGCCCGAGCGGCTGACCCGCAACCCATTCCGTATCGACCGACAGCGGTGGCCGCGGTGGCGGCACGTGGTCGAAGTAGCCGTCGTTCTCGTCGAAGTTGACGATCACGGCCGTCTTCGACCATAGGTCCGGGTCGGAGGCGATCGCGTCGAGAACCTGGTAGAGCAACGTCGCGCTCGCCGCTGGCGAGGAGCCGGACGGATGCTCCGAATCGACCTCGGAGGGAACCAGATAACTGACCTGCGGCAGCCTGCCCGCCTCGACGTCCTTGCGGAACTCGGCGGCAAGGGTGCCCGGCCGTGACCGGTACAGCGCGCGGTCGTAGAGCTGCCGGTCTGCGGGGGAGAGTCCGTTCACCGCGCCCTCGAGCGTCGCCACCGCCGCGTCCTGGGCCGCGGGTGGTAGCTCGGGCAGCGCGAGGTAGAACCCGGCCAGGGTCTGCAGCTCGTACGGGATCAGGCCGGGGTTGCCGAGCAGGTGGGCCCCCACCTTCTTGAATGTGGTGAAGTACTCGAGGTTGTTGTCGCCGAAGTTGTCCCATTCCTGGTACGTCTTCCAGGTGATGCCGGCGGCCTGCAGCCGCTCCGGGACAGTGGGCCACGCGTAGCCGGCGTGCCAGGGGTTGTAGGCGGCGTTGGTGACCGCGCGACCCTCGGGACCGGCCGGTTCGGACGACCCGGACACACCCAACTCATCCATCGAGCCGAATGGATTGATACCGGTGGGTTCGAATCCGGTGTACCCGGAGACCCAGTAGTTGCGGTTGGGGCTGGTCGACGTCGGCACCGAGCAGTGGTAGGCGTCGCAGATGGTGAACGCGTCTGCGAGTTCGTAGTGGAACGGGATGTCCTGGCGGTCGTAGTAGGCCATCGTCGTGCCGGTCTTGGCCTCGATCCAACCGTCGTGCCAGCCGTCCGCGAGGGCCTTGTGGCCGCCCTCCCAGCTGTGGTCGAGTCCGGTGACGTTCTGCACGTCCATGCGCTGCGCGGCCGCCGAATCCCGGATCGGGAACGGGAGCACCGGACCGTTCGGCCCCGGCTGCTCGAAGACGGTGGCTCCGCCCCGCAGTCGGAGCGCATCGGGGTCGCTGAAGCCTCGGACCCCGCGCAGGGTTCCGTAGTAGTGGTCGAACGACCGGTTCTCCTGCATCAGGAGAACGACGTGTTCGATCGAGTCGAGTCCGCCCGCGGGGACAGGCGCGGCCAGCGCCCGTTGCAGCGACGGAGGAAGCAGTGAACCGGCCGCGACCGCAGCAGCTACACCGGCGCCGGCGGTGAGGAATCCGCGCCGGGAGAAGGTCTTTCGGGTCACATCGGCTCCACAGTTGCAGCGATCGATACCGGCCACTACGGGACTGTAGACCAACCGTCCAGTTGTTTTTCGGTGTTTTCCGACGAATTCGATCAGCGACTACGCCGTGGCGGGGTCCGTCCGCGATCCTGCACGTCGACAATCGCGGCCGCAGTGGCCGCGATCGTCCGGTCGCTGTCGTGGACCAGTCGCGTGAGGGCCCGACGTGCCGCAGCGCCGGGAATCTCCGCCAGCGCCTGCGTGATCCGCAGCCGAGTGGGTGCGTCGTCCATGTCGTCGAGCCTGTCCTGTAAGGCCTCGACAACATCTTCGGTGGCGGGCGAGACACCCGCCAGCAGGCCCAGTACCTCTGCGGCCTCGACGTCACCGCGGCCCTCGACGACCATGTCGACGAGGGCCGGAATCGAGTCGGCACTGCCCCGGGCGCCGAGCGCGAGGGCCGCGCGTCGACGCACCGTGGCGTCCGAATCGTCGAGAGCGCGCCGCAGGAGCGCGATCGACTCCGCGGCGCGCACTGCCGCGATCGCGGCAGTCGCACGGCGTCGGACGTCCACATCCGCCGAATCGAGACCGGCCGCCAGATCCGCCAGACCCTTGCCGGCGGCTCGCGCCAACGACCACTGCAGTGCTCCGGCGACGTTGGGGTCGTCCTCCGCCAGGGCCGCTTCGACCAGCGCCCGGGTGGGCAGCGCCGCGTGTGGGGACAGGATCGCCTGCTGCCGACGGGCCGCGGAGTCCGATTCGAGCGCGCGCAACAGACTGACGGTGCGCAGGACCGTGTCCCACTCCGCGGGGGCGGCTGAGTCGACGTGTTCGAGCGTGGCGAGCAGTTCCTCCTCGGCCGCTATCCGTCGTCGCGTGTGCCGGATGAGGTCTCCCACCAGATCGGCAGGCGCGAAGCCCGGCTGGTCCAGGGCGCGTCCGGCCTCGTCCAACGACAGACCCAGGGTCCGGAGACTCTCGACGTGGAAGAGACGACGGATGTCGTCGGCGGAGTACTCGCGGTAGCCGCCGGACGTGCGTCCGGTCGGCGTCACCAGTCCCAGCGCGTCGTAGTGGCGCAGCATGCGTGCGCTGACACCGGAACGCCGCGAGACCTCACCGATCAACATTCCGTCGCCTCCTCACGTGTCCGGACCGACCACGGTGACCCGCTTCGCCATCTCGACCGAGAGCGTGAACCCGCTGTCGGGGTCGACGCGGAGCCGCTCGGTGGCCTCGGCATGGGCGCGCACGTGCGGATCGAGACTCGCCGTGGCGGCGGCCAGCACCGGCCCGGCGCCCGCCCCGAGCCCCGCCAGCGCGCGGCTCAGGCTGAGCTGCATCTCCCGGTCACCCCGTCCGAGCTCGATCGCGAGATCGGCCGCGAGATCGCCCTCGCCGCCGGCCGGCACGAGTGCCAGCGCCGCCCGCCACGCACTGCGCGCGACCTCGTCGTGCTCGTCGTGCAGGAGCGCCGAGACTGCGGGCCAGGCGCGCCGATCCCCGATCTTCGACAGGGTGTGCAGCGCCTGGCTGCGGGCCTGCGGGGTGTCGGCCCCGAGCTGGTCGAGCAGTCTCGGCACCGTGCAATCGACCGGCAGCCGGCACAGTGCCCAGGTCAGCATGTCGCGGACGAAGAAGTCCGGTTCGGCGGCACAGCGGGCGACGAGGGCCTCCACGAGACGCGGATCGCGGCCCGTGCCCGCGGCGAGTGCGGCCCGCAGCCGATCCGACGGGTCCGCGGCAGCCAGGGCGTCGACGAGGTGGGCGCTCGGCCCACCGTGGTTGGTTGTGTTCACGACAACCACCTCCTTCGTCGACCATTCGAGTCCTTGTCACAGTGTCAGGGTCAAGTCGCCGAGTCCACGTTCCGGTGTGTGGCGTGACACGATGTGGTCCGATTGAGAGTCGGACCACAGTCGCCACGAAACGTGGTGCGGGTGGCTATCGTCGGCTGCGCGGTGCCCGAGCCCAACCCCGACTGGGCTCGGGCACCGTTGCATCGAAGGTCATCCCGACCCCCGGGTCACCTTCTCCAGAACAGGTGGTGGGTCACCCCGCTGGGGCTGGGCACGCGTTCCAGGTGGAATCGGTCCAGCAGTTCCTCGGGTGACTCCCACAGCTGCAGTCCGGATCCGAATTCCACCGGCGAGACCGCCACGTGCATGGTGTCGACGAGATCGGCGTCGAGGAACTGCCGGATGGTGGAGACACCGCCGCCGAGTCGGACATCCTTACCCTGAGCCGCCGCGCGCGCCTGCGCGAGGATCGTGGCGGGGTCGCCGTCGACGAAGTGGAACGTGGTGTCCGAAAGCGTGAACGAAGGCCGCGTGTGATGGGTCATGACGAACACCGGGGTGTGGAATGGGGGCTCGTCGCCCCACCAGCCGCGCCATTCGTGATCCTGCCAGGGGCCGCGGTGGGGCCCGAACTTGTTGCGTCCCATGATCTCGGCGCCGATGTTGTGTGTGAAGTCCCGGGTGAAGTAGTCGTCGAGGCCGCGGCTGCCGCCGGGATCGGTCCGGTTGGGCCAGCTGGCTGTGGCGCCGGCCCACGCGAGCATGTCGCCCGGGTCGAGGCCGAACGGGCTCTCGAAGCTCTGGTTCTCGCCGCAGGCGATCCCGTCGCTCGAGACGGTGAAGTTCTGGACTTTCAGTAGTTGTTCCACTCGGTTCTCCCACACACTGGATGAAGGTTGCGAAGGTAGAGACTCAGCGCACCGGGCAAACTCATCGCTCACGCTCCGGCTGCTACCGACGCTAGGCTGCAACGGACGAGAGGTGGTGGCGCCATGCCCCTTCCACGTTCACTCGCCCGGGCGAATCGGGTGGGACTCAATCGGGTCGTGGTCCGCGTCGCCGGTCATCTGCCCGGATTCGCGATCGTGCAGCACCGGGGGAGACGATCAGGGCGCACGTATCGGACGCCGGTCAACGCGTTTCGGATCGGAAACGGCTATCGGTTCGCGCTGACGTACGGCGCCGACAGCGACTGGGTACGTAACGTGCTTGCCGCGGGCGAATGCGACGTCGTGGTGCGCGGACGCGTCGTTCATCTCGTCGAACCGCGTCTCGAGAAGGACCGCGGGGCGCGGTGGGCCCCGGCTCCGGTGGCGCTGGTTCTGCGGCGGATCGGCGCCGACACGTACCTCCAGGGCCGGGTCGCGGAGCGGTGAGCGAAGTCGTCCCCGGGGTGCGGGGGCGCGGAACGCTCTAGGCTCGTGCCATGCAGCGGATCATCGGTATCGAGGTCGAGTACGGCATCTCTTCGCCCACCGAGCCTTCGGCGAACCCGATTCTCACCTCCACGCAGGCGGTGCTCGCGTATGCGGCGGCCGCCGGTGTGCCCCGCGCGAAGCGCACCCGGTGGGACTACGAGGTGGAGTCGCCGCTGCGCGACGCCCGCGGATTCGACCTGGGACGACTCAGCGGTCCGGCGCCGGTGATCGATGCGGACGAGGTGGGCGCCGCGAACATGATCCTCACCAACGGGGCACGCCTGTACGTCGACCACGCCCACCCCGAATACTCGGCGCCCGAGGTGACCGACCCGATCGATGCGGTGATCTGGGACAAGGCCGGGGAGCGGGTGATGGAGGCGGCCGCACGGCACGCGTCGAGCGTCCCGGGCACCCCCCGCCTGCAGCTGTACAAGAACAACGTCGACGGCAAGGGCGCGTCGTACGGCACCCACGAGAACTACCTGATGTCACGCGAGACTCCCTTCTCCGCCGTGATCACCGGCCTGTCCCCGTTCTTCGCCTCCCGCCAGGTCATCTGCGGCTCCGGACGCGTCGGCATCGGGCAGTCCGGTGACGAGGCCGGCTTCCAACTGTCGCAACGGGCCGACTACATCGAGGTCGAGGTGGGGCTCGAGACCACGCTCAAGCGGGGCATCATCAATACACGCGACGAGCCGCACGCCGACGCCGACAAGTACCGCCGCCTGCACGTGATCATCGGCGATGCCAACCTCGCGGAGATGTCGACGTACCTGAAGGTCGGTACCACCGCGCTCGTGCTCGACCTCATCGAGGCCGGCGTCGATCTGTCCGACCTGCAGCTGGCGCGCCCGGTCACCGCGGTCCATCGCATCAGCCACGACCCGACCCTGCGGGCCACCGTGGCCCTCGCGGACGGTCGCGAACTCACCGGTCTTGCGCTGCAGCGGATCTACCTGGATCGGGTCGCAAAGTTCGTGGACGGCGAGGGCAACGACGATCCGCGGGTCGCGGACATCATCGAGAAGTGGGCGATGGTGCTCGACCTGCTCGAACGTGACCCCATGGAGTGCGCACACCTGCTCGACTGGCCCGCGAAACTCCGCCTCCTCGAGGGATTCCGGAACCGTGAGGGGCTCGCGTGGTCGGCGCCGCGCCTGCACATGATCGACCTGCAGTACTCGGACGTCCGGCTGGAGAAGGGACTGTACAACCGGCTGGTCGCGCGCGGGTCGATGGAACGACTCGTCAACGAGCAGCAGGTCCTCGACGCGGTCCACAACCCGCCGACCGACACCCGGGCCTTCTTCCGCGGCGAGTGTCTGCGCAGGTTCGGCGCGGATATCGCGGCGGCGAGCTGGGATTCGGTGATCTTCGACCTGGGCGGCGAGTCGTTGGTCCGGATTCCGACCCTGGAGCCGCTGCGGGGCAGCCGCGCTCATGTCGGCGAACTTCTCGACTCGGTGGATTCGGCCGCTGAGCTGGTCGATCAGCTTACGAACTGATCACACCGGCGAGTCGTGCTGCGTGCTTGCAGCCCCACAACCACCGGTGATCGGTAGGGTTAGGGTCCGAGTAGGACGTCCGTCGGAGGTGTGCTCCGACGAGTCCGCGGTAACGAGGAGGTCGGTGGCCATGGCCCAGGAGCAGACCAAGCGCGCTGGTGGCGGAGACGACGACGATGCCCCGATCGGTGAGGGCGCGGCCGGGCAGGAACGTCGCGAGAAGCTGGCGGAGGACACCGACGATCTGCTCGACGAGATCGACGACGTGCTCGAGGAGAATGCGGAGGACTTCGTGCGCGCCTACGTCCAGAAGGGCGGCCAGTGAGGGCGGATCGTGCAGGGGTGCCGTCGACTGCCGGCGGCCTCGGGATGAACACCGGGTTCGCCTACGGATCGAACCTGTCGTCGTTCACCGAGCACCTGCGCCTCCACGCACCGGAGCTTCTGCCCGGAAATCGAATGGACATGAGCCACACCGGTTCCGACGGTGGTAGTGCGGACATCGCTCCGCACGGGACCACGATCGTCGCGTTGACGTTCGCCGGCGGCGTGGTGCTCGCCGGCGACCGTCGGGCCACGATGGGCAACCTCATCGCGAGCCGCGACGTCGAGAAGGTGTTCGTCACCGACGACTACTCCGCGGCCGGGATCGCCGGTACCGCGGGCGTCGCCATCGAACTGGTCCGGCTGTTCGCCGTCGAGCTCGAGCACTACGAGAAGATCGAGGGCGTCCAGCTGACGTTCGACGGCAAGGCCAACCGCCTGTCGTCGATGGTCCGCGGCAACCTGGGTGCCGCGATGCAGGGCCTCGCCGTCGTTCCGTTGCTGGTGGGCTTCGATCTGGATGCCTCCGACGCCGACCGCGCCGGGCGCATCGTCTCGTACGACGTCGTGGGCGGCCGGTACGAGGAACGCGCCGGATACCACGCGGTCGGATCAGGATCCCTGTTCGCGAAGTCCTCGCTCAAGAAGCTCTACCGGGAAGGCGCAGACGAGGAGTCGGCGCTCCGGATGGCCATCGAGGCGCTGTACGACGCGGCCGACGACGACTCGGCCACCGGCGGACCCGACCTGATCCGGGCGATCTACCCGACGGCTGTGTCGATCACCGCCGACGGCGCCGTGAACGTGCCGGCCGGTCGGACCGCCGAACTGGCGCGTGCCGTCGTGGCAGACCGCACCGAGGAAGGACGCACCCCGCGATGACCCTGCCGTATTACGCCTCCGCCGAGCAGATCATGCGCGATCGCTCGGAGCTGGCGCGCAAGGGAATTGCGCGCGGCCGCAGCGTCATCGTGCTCACGTTCGCGGGCGGTGTCCTGTTCGTGGCGGAGAATCCGTCCACCGCGCTGCACAAGGTGAGCGAGCTGTACGACCGGCTCGGTTTCGCGGCGGTGGGCAAGTACAACGAGTTCGAGAATCTGCGGCGTGCCGGCATCGTGCACGCCGACATGCGTGGGTACTCCTACGACCGACGTGACGTGACGGGTCGTTCGCTCGCCAACGGGTACGCGCAGACCCTCGGCACGATCTTCACCGAGCAGCCCAAACCGTACGAGGTGGAGATCTGCGTGGCCGAGGTCGGTCCGCAGGACGCTCCGCCGCAGGCGCAGCTGTACCGGATCACCTACGACGGATCGATCGTCGACGAGCAGCAGTTCGTCGTGATGGGCGGCACCACCGAACCGATCGTCACCGCGCTGCGCGAGTCGTACCGCACCGGAATGGACCTTGCCGAGGCCGTTGCCGTCGCCGTCAAGGCGCTGCAGGACGGAACGTCGTCGGGCAACGGGGATTCCGATCGCCGCACGCTCGGGGTGTCGAGTCTCGAGGTCGCGGTGCTCGACCAGTCCCGTCCGCGGCGCACGTTCCGGCGCATCTCCGGCAGTGTGCTCGAGTCGCTGCTGCCGGTCCCGCCCGCCCCACAGGGTGACAAGGGCGATGCCGCCACCGAGGCGAGTGAGAAGAAGCCGGACGTGGAAGGCGATGCCCCCGAGAACGGGGACACCGCCTAGCCCGCTACAGCTTGCGGTAGAGCACCACGCGGTGCGGTTCGCTCCGGAACTGGAATCGGCGCCCGTCGGCGACCACCTCGCCGTCGGTCGCCAGGGCGACCGGGTCACCGTCGATCTCGATGGTCACCGCGTCGGTGTTCTTCTGCACGTATGTCGGGGACGCCCCCAGGGTGCCCGTGAGCGCTGCCGCCACGAGCCGCAGCCGCGAGAACCGGCGGTCCGCCAGCAGATACCGCACGTCGAGCGTGCCGCGGTGGATCTCCGGGCGTGACATCGGGACCTGATCGGCGGGGGCGTACCGGCCGTTGCCGACGAACAGCATCCACACCGCGTGCTCGGTGCCGTCGATGGTGACGGTCAACGGCTCCGCCGATGCCAGGACCCGCACCATCGCGAACGCCGCGGCCGGCCACTTGCCGAGCCGCGGTTGCCAGCGCTCCCGGAGTCGTACCGAGTCCGGGTAGCCGCCGAGGCTCGCGGTGTTGACGAAGGTCGACTCCTGACGGCCGTCCACCCGGACGCGGCCCAGGTCCACGACCTCGGCACTGCCCTCCGCGATCGCGTCCGCGGTCGACGCGATGTCGCCGACACCGGCGTCCCGAGCGAAGTGGTTCAGGGTCCCCCCGGGGAACACCGCCAGTGGTAGGTCGTGCCGAACAGCCGCGGACGCGACCGTCACGACCGTCCCGTCACCGCCGCAGACTCCGAGGGCCTTGGGGGAGTGGGTCGAGATCACCTCGTCGAGTTGCTGATCGAAGTCACGGTCGGCATCGAACTCGACCACCACCGCCTTCGGTAACTGGGACTCGAGCTCGGCGCGGGTGCCGTCGTCGTCGGTTCCGGAACCGGGGTTGGCGAACACGATCATGCCCTCGCCGTCGGGCAGGGCCTGGGTGCTGCGGTCGGGGCCGAGGGTCGCCGGTTCCTCGTCGCGCACCGCCCACCAGCGGCGGGTCGCGAACGCGACGGCCCCGCCCACGCCCAGGCCCACCGCGACGTCGGACGGCCAGTGCACGCCGGTGTGGACCCGGGAGTAGGCGACCGCTGCCGTGACCGGTGCGAGCGCTGCGCCGGCGAGCGGAAACTCGAGCGCGACGCCGGTCGCGAACGCGGCCGCCGAGGCCGAGTGCCCCGAGGGAAACGACGACGAGCGCGGCGCCGGGAGCCCGCGGCGGGTCGCGAAGCCGAGCGTTCCCGCAGGCGGACGCCGACGGGGAAACACCGGTTTGAGCACCGCGTTGGACAGTGCGCTCGCGCCGGCCACCGACAGCAGGCCGCGCACCGCGGCCCGGCGAGCGCGTCCACCGGCCAGTGCCATGCCGGTGGCGACACCGATCCAGAGGACGCTGTGGTTGGCTGCCGTGCTGAGTGCGCGCAGACCCCCGTCCATTCGCGACGGGGGCAGATCGGTGCTCAGGCGCATGAGGACACGGTCGGTACGTTCGGGAAAACATCTCACTTCGGCCACGTTCCCACCCTAGGGTCGCGAGCCTCTTCGTGAACGCCGTGGCAAATCCGCTCCGCGCTGTACTGTCGAAGTGTGCAGCGACGAATCATGGGAATTGAGACCGAGTTCGGTGTCACCTGCACCTTTCACGGTCATCGAAGGCTGAGTCCGGACGAGGTTGCGCGTTACCTCTTCCGACGGGTGGTTTCGTGGGGCCGTAGTTCCAACGTGTTCCTGCGGAACGGCGCACGGCTGTACCTCGACGTCGGGTCGCATCCGGAGTACGCGACCGCCGAGTGCGACAGCCTGCTGCAGCTCGTCAACCACGACCGCGCCGGTGAACGCGTGCTCGAGGATCTGCTCGTCGATGCCGAGCAGAGGCTCGCCGAGGAGGGCATCGGCGGCGACATCTACCTGTTCAAGAACAACACCGACTCGGCGGGGAACTCGTACGGCTGCCACGAGAACTTCCTCGTGGTCCGCGCGGGGGAGTTCTCCCGGATCTCCGACGTCCTGCTCCCGTTCCTGGTGACCCGCCAGCTGATCTGCGGTGCGGGGAAGATCCTGCAGACGCCCAAGGCGGCGACGTTCTGCCTGTCGCAGCGGGCCGAGCACATCTGGGAGGGCGTCTCGTCGGCGACGACGCGGTCGCGGCCGATCATCAACACGCGCGACGAACCCCACGCCGATGCCGAGAAGTACCGGCGGCTGCACGTGATCGTCGGCGACTCCAACATGTCCGAGACCACGACGATGCTCAAGGTCGGGACCGCGGCGCTGGTGCTCGAGATGATCGAGGCGGGCGTCCCGTTCCGGGATTTCGCACTCGACAATCCGATCCGCGCGATTCGCGAGGTCAGCCACGATCTGACGGGACGCCGTCCGGTCCGGCTGGCGGGTGGCCGTCAGGCCAGTGCGCTCGACATCCAACGCGAGTACTACTCGCGGGCCGTCGAGCATCTGCAGACCCGCGAACGGGATCCGCAGGTGGATCAGGTGGTCGATCTGTGGGGCCGCGCGCTCGACGCCGTCGAGAATCAGGATTTCGCGAAGGTCGACACCGAGATCGACTGGGTGATCAAGCGCAAGCTGTTCCAGCGGTACCAGGACAAGTACGGGATGGAGCTGGCCGATCCCAAGATCGCCCAACTCGACCTCGCATATCACGACATCAAGCGCGGTCGTGGTGTGTTCGACCTGTTGCAGCGCAAGGGGCTGGCGAAGCGGGTCACCGAAGACGAGACCATCGAGGCCGCGGTGGAGACGCCGCCGCAGACCACCCGCGCGAAGCTACGGGGCGAGTTCATCGCCGCCGCGCAGGATGCGGGCCGCGACTTCACGGTCGACTGGGTGCACCTCAAGCTCAACGATCAGGCGCAGCGGACGGTGCTGTGCAAGGACCCGTTCCGGTCTGTCGACGAGCGTGTGGAGCGGCTGATCGCATCCATGTGACGTCCGGTCCGACCGTTTTGCTACCGGTCGGTCCGGTCCGGAGCCGTTAGGCTCGGCGACGTGGCGATAGCGAAAGTCGAGCGGTTGATGAACCTTGTCATCTGCCTGCTCTCCACCCGGCAGTTCCTCACTGCGGAGAAGATCCGGGAGAGCGTGGCGGGCTATGACGAGTCGGCGAGCAACGAGGCCTTCAGCCGGATGTTCGAGCGGGACAAGAACGAACTCCGCGATCTGGGGATCCCCCTCGAGACGGGGCAGGCGGGCCGGTTCTCGACCGTCGAGGGTTACCGGATCGACCGGACGGCCTACGAATTACCCGATGTCGATCTGGACACCGCCGAGGCCGCGGCGGTCGCGGTCGCAGTGCGGCTGTGGGGGTCACCGGAACTGATGTCCGCGTCGCAGAGCGCGCTGATGAAGCTGCGCGCGGCGGGCGTGCAGGTCGAGGCCGATCTCGACGCGGTTCCGGTGTCGGCGATCCCGGCACGCACCCGCGGATCCGAGACCGCGATGCGCCAACTGCTCGAGGCGGTCGATGCCGGCAGGGTGGTCGAATTCCAGCATCGTGGCGCCCCGACTGAGCCGTACGTCACGCGGACGGTGGAACCGTGGGGCGTGGTGACGCTGCGCGGGCGCTGGTACCTCGTCGGGCACGATGTCGATCGCGATGCGACCCGGACGTTCCGGTTGTCGCGGATCGGTGATCCGGTCAGGGCGGTGGGGCCGTCGAACGTGGTCCGGAAGCCGGCCGACGTGGACCTGCGGGCGATTGTCGACTCGGTCACCGGTGCGGGTTCGGTGACAGGAACCGCGACAGTGTGGGTGGCCGAGGGCCGAGCGCACGAGCTCCGGCGGCTCGGAGCGGCGCATGGGCCGCGGGAACTCGGCTCACGGCCCGGAACGGTCCTCGAGATTCCGGTCCGGTCGTGGGACTGGATGGCCCGTCTCGTCGCCGGTCACGGCGTCGATGCCGTGGTGCTGGGGCCGGAGTCGTTGCGGTCGAACGTGAAGGAGAAGTTGCGGTTCGCGGCCGGGGTCGGAGCCGAGACGATGGAGGCGGACCGATGAGCACGAGGCTGTCGCGGCTGACGCGCCTGCTCAACCTGGTTCCGTACTTCATGGCGCATCCGGGTATCAGCAAGGAACAGGCCGCCCGCGAGTTGGGCGTCACGGTACCCAATCTGATGAAGGATCTCGATCAGCTGTGGGTCTGCGGGCTGCCCGGTTACGGACCCGGCGATCTGATCGACCTGTCGTTCGACGAGGACACGGTCTCGGTCATCTTCTCGGCCGGCATCGATCGGCCGCTGCGGCTGACGTCCACGGAGGCGACGGTGCTGCTGGTGGCTCTGCGGTCTCTCGCGGAGATGCCCGGCATGGTCGATCCGTCGGCCGCGCAGGGGGCGATCGCGAAGATCGAGTCCGCCGCCGGGAGTGCTGCTCGGGGGCGGGCCGTCCCGCAGGACGGCCCGGAGCGCGAAGGTGCACCGGAGAACCCGGTCGCGGCGGTGGTGCGGACCGCGCTGCAGAACGATCACGCGCTGCACCTGACGTACTACTCGGCGTCGCGCGACGCGGTGTCCGAGCGTGTGGTGGACCCGATCCGTTCGTTGCTCGTCGACGACCACACCTATCTGCAGGCGTGGTGCCGGCAGGCCGAGGGGGTGCGGCTGTTCCGGTTCGATCGGATCGACGCGGCCGAGGAACTGGACGAGCCGTCGGCGGCGCCCGAGCAGGCGCTCGGTACCGACGAGCACCTCGAGTTGTTCAGCGACGACCCCGACCTGCCGCAGGCAGTCCTGCACGTCTCGGCCGACCAGGGCTGGATCCTGGACAACTATCCGATGCACCCGGTGCAGACTCTTCCGGACGGTTCGGTCGAGGTGACGATGCGCTACGGGTCCCAGGAATGGATGGCCCGACTCGTCCTCGGCTTCGGCTCCGGTGCGAAGGTGCTCGAACCGCCGGAGCTGGTCGCCGCGGTCCGCGATCGCGCGTGTTCGGCACTCGACGTGTACGACGCGATGGAGGCGTGAGACCCGGCACGCGACGGCACGCGAATCGGCTGGATCGAGCACACTTCAGGCGGCCGAAGGAGTAACTTCGGATGGCGGTTGCGTGAACTGGTTCGCGGCGACGTGCGCGGACCGCTCCGGTTGGTCGTTACGTCACGGTGAACAGGACATTTGCACCAAGACCGGCGCATGATCGTCCGGTAGCATCGTTGGCATCTGAAATTTGGAGGTAGTAATGACCGGAGGCTTCAGCCTGTGGCACTGGGCCATCGTGGCACTGGTGGTTGTGATTCTGTTCGGTTCCAAGAAGCTGCCGGAAGCGGCACGCGGTCTGGGACGGTCCTTGCGTATCTTCAAGAGCGAGGTCAAGGAGATGCAGAACGACGGCAACCCGTCCGCGAGCGCGGCATCCGAGCAGGCACCCTCGGCCCAGCTGCCGTCGGCTCCGCTGGACGCCACGATCGTCGACACCACGAAGTCGCACACCGAGCCGAAGTCGGCCTAGTCCACGTTCCACACGCATCCGGGGTGAGCTCATCGCCCCGGATCACGGCTGACCAAGGCTAGGGCCCACTGTGCGAATTCCGTTCGACCCGCGTCGCAGCAGGCGCAGGACAAATCCAGACGGCACGATGTCGCTCGTCGATCACCTGTACGAGCTGCGGACACGACTGCTGATCGCGGTCGCGGCCATCATCGTGACCACGATCGTCGGCTTCGTCTGGTACTCGACTCGACTCTTCGGGATCGAGAGCCTCGGTGAGCTGCTGCGCGGTCCGTACTGCTCGCTGCCGGAATCGAGCCGTGCGTCCCTGAGCCCCGACGGGGCATGTCGACTGCTCGCGACCGGGCCCTTCGAGCAGTTCATGTTGCGACTCAAGGTCGCGATGACCGCCGGAATCGTCCTGGCCTGCCCCATCTGGCTCTACCAGATCTGGGGCTTCGTCACCCCGGGCCTGTACGCCAAGGAACGCAAGTACGCGGTCAGCTTCGTCGTCGCGGCGTCGGTGTTGTTCGTCTCGGGTGCGGTGCTCGCATACGTCGTCGTCGCCCAGGCTCTCCATTTCCTGTTGACGATCGGCGACAACGTCCAGGTCACTGCGCTGAGCGGTTCGCAGTACTTCGGGTTCGTGATAAATCTGCTGATCATCTTCGGCGTCAGCTTCGAGATCCCGCTGCTGATCGTCTCGCTCAACGTGGTCGGCATCCTGTCCTACGAGAAGCTCAAGGCGTGGCGCCGCGGGCTCATCCTCGCGCTGTTCGTCTTCGCGGCCATCGCGACGCCGGGCCAGGACCCGTTCACCATGCTGGCGTTGGCCGCGGCACTGACCGTGCTGTTCGAGCTGTCCGTGCAGATCGCGCGGCTCAACGACAAGCGCAAGGCCCGGCGTGAGGCCGAGGACTTGCGCGCGTTGTCCGACGAGGAAGCGTCCTCGATCGGGGCTCCGACACCTCTCGACGACACGGCCCCGGTCCAGCCGTCGGCCGCGCCTCGAACGTCCACGCAGGACTATTCGGACACGCTGTGAGGGCACAGACCCAACTCGATTCGTTCACGGAACAGCTGAGCTTCCCGCTCGATCCGTTCCAGGTCCAGGCGTGCACGGCGCTCGAGGCCGGGCACGGCGTGCTGGTGTGCGCGCCCACCGGCGCGGGCAAGACGGTCGTCGGCGAGTTCGCCGTGCATCTCGCGCTCGAGGCCGGGCGTAAGTGCTTCTACACGACGCCGATCAAGGCGCTCAGCAACCAGAAGTTCGCCGAGCTGTCCGAACGCCACGGGAAGGACGCCGTCGGGCTCCTGACCGGGGACACCAGCATCAACTCGGACGCCCCCGTCGTCGTCATGACGACCGAGGTGCTGCGCAACATGCTGTACGCCGACTCGCCGGCGTTGCGTGGCCTCTCTCACGTCGTGATGGACGAGGTGCACTTCCTGGCCGACCGCTTCCGGGGGGCGGTATGGGAAGAGGTCATCCTGCACCTGCCCGACGACGTGCGCCTGGTCAGCCTGTCGGCGACGGTCAGCAACGCCGAGGAGTTCGGCGCGTGGATGGAGACGGTTCGTGGCGACACGACGATCGTCGTCGACGAGACCCGCCCGATTCCGCTGTGGCAGCACATCATGGTCGGACGTCGGCTGTTCGATCTGTTCGACACGAAGGCGACACCAGCCGGCGGGCACGACGTGGTCGTCGACCAGGACCTGGCGCGCCACGTCAGGCAGCGCCTGGCGCTCGACCGGATGAACGACTGGGAGCCGCGGGGGCGTGGCCGCGGGCGGTCGAGCGACCACCGGCCGCTGCCGCGTCCGGAGGTGATCGCGCGTCTCGACGAAGAGGGCCTGCTGCCGGCGATCACCTTCATCTTCAGCCGCGCCGGCTGCGAGGCCGCCCTCGCACAGTGCGTGCGTTCCCGGCTGCGTCTGACGACGCCGGAGCAGACCGCACAGATCGACGAGATCATCGACAAGCACACCCGAGATCTGCCGCGCGCCGATCTCGAGGTACTCGGCTACTGGGCGTGGCGTGAGGCGCTCGAGCGTGGCTTCGCCGCGCACCACGCCGGGATGCTCCCGGCCTTCCGCGAGACCGTCGAGGAGCTGTTCGTCAACGGGTTGGTCCGCGCGGTGTTCGCGACCGAGACCCTCGCGCTGGGAATCAACATGCCGGCGCGTTCGGTCGTGCTCGAGCGGCTCGTCAAGTACAACGGCGACACGCACGCCGAGCTCACCCCGGGCGAGTACACCCAGCTCACCGGTCGCGCCGGACGCCGCGGCATCGACGTCGAGGGTCACGCCGTGGTCCTGTGGCAGCCCGGCGTCGAGCCCACCGACGTCGCCGGACTGGCGTCGACCCGGACCTTTCCACTGCGCAGCTCGTTCCGTCCCGCCTACAACATGTCGATCAACCTGATCGACCGGATGGGTGCGGCGGAGTCGCGTGCGCTTCTCGAGCGGTCGTTCGCCCAGTTCCAGGCAGACCGGTCCGTCGTCGGGCTCACTCGCGGAATCGAACGCAACGAGGCCGCGCTGGTGGAACTGCGCGACAAGCTCGGCGGCGCGGACGGCGAGTACTTCGAGTACGTGCAGATCCGGGAACAACTGCGCAGCCGTGAGCGCGCCATCGAACGGCAGGGGCGGGCGGACCGTCGCGGTGCGTCGGTCGAGTCGCTGGTCGGTCTCAGGCGCGGTGATGTCGTCGCCATCCCGGTCGGCAAGCGCTCCGGGCTCGCGGTCGTGCTGGAGCCGGACCAGAATCGCAGCGATCCACGGCCCCTGGTGCTGACGGAGGAGAAGTGGGCGGGCCGGGTCAGCGCCGCGGACTTCCCGGTGCCGGCGCGTGCGCTCGGCCGGATGCGACTGCCGCGGCACGTCGATCACCGCACGGCCCGCGTGCGTCGAGACCTGGCCTCCGCGTTGCGCAGCACCGGGATCGTCGCGCCACGGAAACCCAAACGGGCGAAGAGCGGCCGTGAGGACGCCGAGATCGTGGCGCTCCGCAAGGCTCTGCGGGAGCATCCGTGCCACTCGCGACCGGACCGCGAACAGTTGAGCCGGATCGGTGAGCGCTACAACCGGCTCGCCCGCGAGACGGATTCGATGCGGCAGAAGGTGGCTGCGACCACGAACTCGCTGGCACGCACCTTCGACCGGATCGTGGCGTTGCTGACCGAGCGTGGTTACATCTCCGAGGGCAAGCACCCCAAGGCGACCGAGGACGGGCAGCGGTTGGGGCGGATCTACTGCGAGAGCGATCTGCTCGTCGCGGAGTGCCTGCGACGCGGGGTCTGGAGCGGGCTCACTCCCGCCGAGCTCGCCGCGGTGGTCTCCGCTGTCGTGTACGAGTCCCGGCAGGACGCCGATGCGCCCGACCGCGGGCCGACGGTGCCACTGCGGCAGGCGCTCGCGGAGACCGTGCGGGTGTGGGGCGAGTTGCGTGCCGACGAGGTCCGGCACAAGCTCCCGCTCACCAGGGAACCGGATCTCGGCTTCGTGACCGCCGTGTACCAGTGGGCCGGCAACGAGTCGCTGGTCGACGCGCTGATCGCCGCGGGCTCCGGTGGGAAGGAACTGTCCGCGGGTGACTTCGTGCGCTGGTGCCGGCAGGTGATCGATCTGCTGGACCAGGTGCACTCGACGGCGTCGGATCCGGCGGTGGCGAAGGCCGCCGCCCGGGCGGTGGGGGCGATCCGTCGCGGGGTCGTCGCGGTGGCTGCCACGTAGTCGGCGGCCGCGGCACGTCGCAGTGCACCCCCTACCGGATCGCGTCCGATCGACGTTGACTGGATCGTGTACCCCCGACCACCCGTCGGGGCTGTACCCGAGAGGAGTCCCACCATGGACGCGAAGCAGTGGTCGATGGAGATCGTGATCGACGAACACGACCGTCAGACTCGTTCGACCGCGAGACTGCACACCGGTGACACGACGCTGGTCGGCGTCGGGGCGGCGCGAAGGAACCCGACGGACCGGAACGTTCCCGCGATCGGTGACGAACTCGCGACGGCACGCGCACTCGCGGATCTGTCGCATCAGCTGATCGACGCGACCGTCAGTGACATCGAGGGCGTCACTCACACGCCTGCGCATCTGACCGAGTAGGGGTCGTCGACTCGGCGGTACAAGACGACAACCGGCATTCGGTCGGTGGACACGGAAAAGCGTGGGGCAATGTTCCGTGTCCGAGTGAATGCTGCGTAGGGTGTCGATGAATCGGCGCCGGGGGAGGAGAACCGCTTTGTCGAAGATCCGGGTCTCGGGTAGCCCGATGCCGATCCGACGACATATGTCGAAAGGCGTGAGTATCCACGAAGTTCGGGATCTGCTCGCGCGTTTCGTTGCATCGTAGGCTGCAGTACCGGAGACGAGGAGAGACGACATGAGCAGCCCGCAGGGACCGAACGAGCCCAACGAGCAGTGGGCCTCGCAGCCGGGACACGGCGAAGGACACGCGGCGCCGGCCGCACCCGAGCACTTCCAGCAACCGCTTCCGAACCCGTACCCCGCCGATGTGTACGGTGGCGGCGCGTACCCGGCTCCCGCCCCGGGATATCCGGGCCAGCAGCCCCAGAACCAGGCCTGGGGTCAGCCGTATCCCGGTTCACCCGAGGCGAACCAGCAGTGGGGTGGCGGCGATCCGGCGTGGGGTCAGCCGATGCCCCCGCAGCAACAGTGGAACCCTCAGCCGGGAGCTCCCGGCCAGTACGGCGGTCAACCCACTCCGGGGCAGCCGAACCCCGGGCAGCAGTACCCCGGGCAGCAATGGGGTGCACAGCAGGGGTACCCGCAGGCGCAGTACGGCACTCAGCCTCCGAACCAGTGGGCGGCGCAGCCCATGCGACCGGTGCAGCCGGCGACCACCGGCGGCGGCAAGGGGAAGCCGGCGGTCTGGGCGGTCCTCGGGCTGGTCGTCATCGCCGTGATCGCGGTCGTGGGCCTGGGGCTCTCGGGCGCCTTCGGTAGCAAGACCCTCGATCAGGCGGCCGCGGAGAAGGGCGTCGAGCAGATCGTGACCGAGTCTTACGGTGCGCGTTCGGTGTCCGGGGTGAGCTGCCCCTCCGGTCAGGAAGTCGCCGAGGGCAATTCGTTCCAGTGCTCGCTGACGGTGGACGGTACCCCGAAGAAGGTCACCGTCACCTTCACCGACAACGACGGCAAGTACTCGGTCAGCCGCCCTAGCTAGTCCCGCACGCGAACGGTCGTCACGAGCGCTCGGTTGCCATCGCCGCCACGAGGCGGGTGACCGAGCGCTCGATGCCGAGCTGTGCCGCCACCCGGTCGAGTCGTTCGGGGTGGACCGGTGCGCTCGGCAGCGCGTCGGGCCGGGACAGGCGCACGTCCGCATCGGTGACCACCCGCACCACGGGCAGCGCCGCGTCGATGTAGTCGACGGACGCGGCGAGCTTCGCGCGAACACCCTTCGCGACATCGGAGGCGGGGTCCAGTGCCGCCGCGCGCAACTGTTCGAGCGAACCGTGTCGGAGCAGAAGTGTGGACGCGGTCTTCTCGCCGACGCCCTTGACCCCGGGCAGACCGTCCGAGGAGTCGCCCCGCAGCAGAGCCAGTTCCGCGTAGGCCTCGCCGGCGCGTTCCGGCGGCACCCCGTACTTGGCGGCCACCTCGGCGGGCCCGAACAGTTCGGCCTTCGCCAGCCCACGGCCGACGTACAGCACGCGCACGGCGACCGGATCGTCGGTGACCACCTGAAGTAGATCCCGGTCGCCGCTCACGACGACGACGGAATCTTCCTTCTCCTGCGCTGCAAGGGTTCCCAGTACGTCGTCGGCTTCGAATCCCACGGCGCCTGCCGTCGCGATGCCGGCGGCGTCCAGCACCTCCATGATCATGTCGACCTGTGGCGTCAGGGTGTCGGGCACCTCCTCGGCGGAGCCGTCGGTGTCGGCGGTGTCCTGAGCGACCCGATGCGCCTTGTACGACGGCACGGCGTCGACCCGGAACTGGGGGCGCCAGTCGAGATCCAGGCACACCGCCAGTCGGGACGGCTGCGTGCGAGTGACGAGGGCGGCGACCATGTCGGTGAACCCGCGCACCGCATTGACCGGCCGGCCGTCGGGCGCCGTCATCGATTCGGGAAGGGCATAGAACGCCCGGAACCACAGACTTGCACCGTCCAGCAGCAGCAAAGGTCCACTCATGCGCCCCATCCTGCCAAACCGCACTAGCCTGAACCTCATGAGTACGGATAGTTCTCGGAGTTCGCGCAGTTCCGATACCACCGGATCCGACAATGCCGAGGCGACGCGGTTTCCGACCGCCGTCTACGCCGACCGCCTGACACGCGCAGCGCGGTTCGCGGAGCGTGCCGGTCTCGACGGACTCCTGGTCACACCGGGTCCCGACCTCCGCTATCTCGTCGGATCCCGCGCGGACTCGTTCGAGCGTCTGACGTGCCTGGTCCTCCCCGCGGACGGGAATCCGCCGTCGGTGGTCCTGCCCAGGCTCGAACTGGCGTCGCTGGGGGATTCGGCGGTGGGCGATCTCGGACTGCCTGTGCACGACTGGGTCGACGGCGTCGACCCGTACGAGCTGGTGTCGTCGCTGCTGCCGGAGGACCCGCGCACCGCGGTCACCGATGCGATGCCGGCGCTGCACCTGGTTCCGCTGGCCCGGCGGTTCGGCACCGTGCCGGTGCTGGCGACCGGGGTGTTGCGGGAACTACGAATGATCAAGGATGACGCCGAGGTCGATGCGCTCCGTCGTGCCGGCGCGGCGATCGACCGGGTCCACTCACGGATGAGTGAGTGGTTGCGGCCGGGCCGCACCGAGGCCGAGGTGGCCCGCGACATCACCGACGCGATCCTCGCCGAGGGGCACACCGAGGCGGCGTTCGTGATCGTCGGATCGGGCCCGCACGGCGCTGATCCCCACCACGAGGTTTCGGAACGGGTCATCGAGTCCGGCGATGTCGTGGTGATCGACATCGGCGGTCCGGTCGAGCCCGGGTACAACTCGGATTCGACCCGCACATACGTCCTCGGCGAGCCCGATGCCGAGATCGCACGGCAGTGCGCGGTCCTCGAGGCGGCGCAGCAGGCGGCCGTCGACGCGGTCCGGCCCGGTGTCACTGCAGAGGCCGTCGACGCCGCCGCCCGGGACGTGCTGGCGGAGGCCGGCCTGGCCGAGGTGTTCGTGCACCGCACCGGTCACGGGATCGGGCTCTCGGTGCACGAGGAGCCCTACATCGTCGCCGGAAACGAGATCGCGCTCGAGCCCGGCATGGCCTTCAGTATCGAGCCGGGGATCTACTTCCGCGGCCGGTGGGGAGCCCGGATCGAGGACATCGTCGTGGTCACCGCCGACGGGTGCGAGCCGATGAACCGGCGCCCGCACGGATTGACGGTGCTGCCCGGCTGACGCGGCATCGTCCCGGTCAGACGATGAAGTTGCCGAACGTGGGATTCGTCTGGCACAGGGGCAGGCTGAAGAGGTCGATCGTGCCGAACACGGTGGCACGGACGTTGCCGTGGCCGGTGTAGACCGTCTTCGAGTAGTACGGGTAGGTCCCCTCGAGCGCTGCGGTACCCGTCGCGCCGGTGTCGAGGTTGATCCAGGCGACGGTCACCTGCCCCGCGGCCGGGATCGGTGGCGCCGCCGGGAACGTCTCGAATCGGATCTCGCCGGCGCCGATCGGCGGCGATTGCTCGGGACCGGACTGGCCTGTCGCCCCGGTCAACGACATCGGGCTGCCCTGGTTGGCGCATCCGATCGTCAGTGCCGGCGGGCCGAACGGGTGCGGCGGCAGTGCCTGGGCCGCGGCCGGCGCGCACAGCCCGGCAACGGCGACACCCGCGAGGACCGAGCCACGGAGGGCCCAGCGGCGGTCGGGCCGCCCGTTCGTCGATGCCGTTCGTCGAGTTGTCATGGCCATCCCCACTCGGGTTCGCTGGTGACGTCCTCGTACGGTACCCCCGGTGACCCCGTCAGAACACCCCGGCCGGAACCGAATACCGTTGCAAATCAGACGATTTCACCTATCGACGAGGATTGCCGAGCCCATCACCCGTTCGACCGCGATCTCGATGACCACCCGGGTGGGGTTCTCCCGCGGCGTCCGGTAGCGGGCCGCGTAGCGCGCCACGCCCTCGGCGACGGACTCCGGATCCGACATCACCCGTGCGGGGCCCTCGAGGGTGAGCCACCGTCCGCCGTCGACCTGGCTGACCGCGGCGTACCCGCCGCGGTCGGCATTGCGTGCCTTCTGCGACGAGTCGTTCGTGATGATCCGGGCGATCTGCTTGTCCGGGTCCCACGTGAATCCCACGGCCACGACGTGCGGAGACCCGTCCTTGCGCAGGGTGGTCAGCGTTGCGAGATGCCGTTCGGCGAGGAACTCGCCGGCATCGGCGGTGAGCTGGGTGGGATTCGACGGGGTGCGGGCCATGCCCCGACCGTACTCGAGCGCCGCGAATCCAGGACACTGGAGTCATGAGTGAAACGGAGTTCGCCCCCGGATCGGTGGTGCTGCTGGGCGGTCGCAGCGAGATCGGACTGGAGATCGCGCAGCGACTGGCGCTCGGGCGGGACGTCGTCCTGGCTGCACGACGCAGCGACGATCTGGAACAGCAACGCCAGACCCTCCTCGGCGCCGGCGCCACCGCCGTACACACCGTCGAGTTCGACGCCGACCGCGTCGCGGATCATTCCGGCGTCCTGTCGGCGATCACCGAGCAGCACGGACCCATCGGGATCGCAGTGCTCGCGTTCGGCGTCCTGGGCGATCAGGCGCGCGCCGAGCGGGACGCCGGTCACGCGCTCGCCGTCGTCCACACGGACTACGTCGCCCAGATCAGTGTGCTGACGCATCTCGCGAATCTGATGCGCGCCCACGGTTCGGGACAGATCGTGGTGTTCTCGTCGATCGCCGGCACGCGAGTACGCCGCGCCAACTACGTCTACGGTTCGGCGAAGGCCGGCCTCGACGGTTTCGCCTCCGGGCTCGCGGACGCCCTGCACGGCAGCGGCGTCCACCTGCTGTTGGTGCGGCCGGGATTCGTGATCGGGCAGATGACCGCGGGGATGAAGCCGGCCCCGTTCTCGAGCACCCCGCAGCAAGTGGCCGACGCGGTTGTCCACGGCCTGCGTAAGCGCACCGAACGCGTCTGGGTGCCGGCGCTGCTGCGTCCGGTGATCTTCGGGATGCGTCTGGTGCCGCAGTTCGTCTGGCGTCGGATGCCCCGATGACCGTTGCCGTGACGCCCTTGCCGGTCCTGGTGGTCGGGATCGGGGCCGACGGATGGGAGGGGCTGTCGCCCCGCGCGCAGGCGGCGATCGGCGACGCCGACGTGCTGATGGGCTCGCCCCGGCAACTCGCCCTCGTGCCGACGTCCGATGCGACCCCGGTGGCGCGTGTTGCCTGGCCGTCGCCGATGCTGCCGGCCCTGCCGGGACTGTTCGACGAGTACCGCGACCGCCGGGTGTGCGTGCTCGGTAGCGGGGATCCGATGTTCCACGGCATCGGGGTCACCCTGTGCCGGGTGCTGGGTCCCGAGCGGATCCGTGTGATCGCACACCCGTCGTCGGTCTCGCTGGCGTGCGCCCGGTTGGGCTGGGCGCTCCACGAGACCCCCACTATCAGCGTGGTGAACCGTCCGGTGGAGACGATGTCGCCGGATCTGCAGGACGGTGCGCGCCTGCTGGTACTCAGCAACGATCAGCACACCCCGGCGGCTGTCGCGAAACTGCTGTGCGAGAGTGGTTTCGGTGAATCCCGTGTGACCGTGCTGGAACAGCTCGGCGGGCCCGCCGAAGCGCTGGCAGCCGGCACCGCGTCCGGATGGAACCGGCCTCCCGGCGACCCGCTCAATGTCATCGCGCTCGAGGTCCGCGGCGCGGGCCCGGTGCGCCTGACACGGAACGCCGGCCTGCCGGACGCCGCGTTCCGCGGCGACGGGCAGATGACCAAACACGAGGTGCGGGCGCTGACGCTCTCGGCACTGGCTCCCGCACCGGGTGAACTGTTGTGGGATGTCGGTGGCGGTTCGGGGACGATCGGCATCGAGTGGATGCGCAGCGATCCCCGGTGCCGCGCGGTCGCGTTCGAGCGCGAGGATTCGCGGGTCACGCAGATCGGCGACAACGCCGCGGCCCTGGGCGTCCCGGCACTCCGCATCCGCGGTGCGGCGCCGGCGTCGTTCGGGGAGGAGACGGCCACGCCCGACGCGGTTTTCGTCGGCGGCGGCGTCACCCGGAACGGGATGCTCGACGCGTGCTGGGCGCGGCTGCGTCCGGGCGGCCGGATGGTGGTCAACGCCGTCACCGCCGAGTCGGAATCGCTGATTCTGCAGTGGCATTCGCGGCACGGCGGAGATCTCCGCAAGTTCCAGGTCTACCGGGGTGAGGCGCTCGGCGGGTTCACCGCGTGGCGACCACAGTTGCCGGTGGCCCAATGGTCGGCTACGAAGCCGGAGCGCACCGAAAGGGAAACGACATGACAGTCCACTTCATCGGAGCAGGCCCGGGCGCCGCCGACCTCATCACGCTCCGCGCGTCGCGCATCATTTCGCAGAGCCCGGTGTGCCTATACGCGGGCAGCCTGGTGCCCGCTGAACTGCTCACACTGTGCCCGGACGACGCCGAGGTGATCGACACCGCACGCATGAGCCTGGACGAGATCGTCGAGCAACTCATCGCCGCCGACGCGGCCGGGCTCGACGTGGCCCGCCTGCATTCGGGAGACCCCTCGATCTATTCGGCCGTCGCCGAGCAGGTTCGACGCCTCGAGGCATCGGGCGTCGCGTACGACATCGTGCCCGGGGTGCCGGCATTCACGGCCGCGGCCGCCGCGCTCGGACGCGAGCTCACGGTGCCCGGTGTCTCCCAGTCGATCGTGCTGACCCGGGTGTCGACGCTGTCGACGGCGATGCCGCCCGGCGAGGACCTGCGCTCGCTCGGGCGCAGCGGCGCCACGATGGTCGTGCACCTGGGTGCGCACCGGATCGAACAGATCGTGGAGGAGCTGTCCGAGAACTACGGGTCGGACTGCCCGGCGGCGGTCGTCGCGTTCGCGAGCCGGCCGGACGAGATCGTGCTGCGTGGCACGCTCGCGACCCTCGCCGGTCAGGTACACGCCGCGGGAATCACGAAGACGGCAGTGGTGATCGTGGGCCGGGTGTTGGCGGCGGAGGGGTTCCCAGACAGCTACCTTTACTCGGCGACACGGTCCCGTACGACGCATTGACCACACCGTTGCGCAGGATGCTCGTCCTCGGCGGCACGCGCGAGGCTCGAACCCTCGCGTCCCGCCTCGACGCGGATCCGACGGTCGAGGTCACCTCGTCGCTCGCCGGCCGCGTCCGTGAACCGGTACTGCCGGTGGGGGAGGTGCGCATCGGCGGATTCGGTGGCATAGACGGGCTCGCGGAGTGGCTGCAGGTGAACGACATCGACGCCGTCGTCGACGCGACCCACCCGTTCGCGGCGCGGATCACCGCCAACGCTGCCGAAGCGACGGCGCGGGTCGGCGTGCCGCTGCTGGTGCTGCGCCGACCCGAATGGGAGCCGGGTCCGGGGGATCGCTGGCACCCGGTTCCCGACCTCGCGGCAGCAGCGGGGACGGTGCCCGCACTGGGGGAGCGGGTATTCCTGACGATCGGCCGGCAGGGCGTCGACGCGTTCGCCGACGGTTCCGGCTGGTTCCTCGTCCGCGCGATCGATCCGCCCGACGTCTCGATGCCCTCGCGGTCGGAGCTCCTGCTGGATCGGGGGCCCTTCTCCGTCGACGACGAGGTCTCGCTTATGCGCCGGCATCGGATCGACGTGGTGGTGACGAAGAACAGTGGGGGAGCGCTCACGTCGGCGAAGCTCACTGCAGCGCGTGAACTGGGGATTCCTGTGGTGATGGTGGCCCGCACGCCGATCCCGGTGGGGGTCGCTTCGACCTCGGATCTCGACGTCGCGGCCTCCTGGGCCACACGGCCGCAACACCGTTGACGCCGGAGGAGCTGTGCCGCTCCCGAAATGACCTTGCGCGGACGCGATTGCGCGGGCGGCAGGTCACTTCGGGAGCGGCACAGCCACCATTCCGCGTCGGCGTTGTTCGTCAGAAATTCGTGTCAGACGGAACACGTGTAAATACCGAAACTATCTCCGGCGGCCCCAGCCCCAAAACTCCACACCGGACTCGCCTCAGGTTCCACTCGATTCAGCGCCACGACGGAGGAGACGGGGTTGAATGTGCGGCGAGGGAAGGGGCATTCGAATGGATCGGGTGTGCATCGTCGGCGCGGGGCCGGCCGGACTGTCGGCGGCCAGGGCGTTTCGTCGGCTGGGTGTCGAGTACGACCAGTTCGAGCGGCACAGTGATGTCGGTGGGATCTGGGATCTCGACAACCCGGGGACCCCGATGTACGAGTCGGCGCACTTCATCTCGTCCCGCACGATGTCGGGTTTCCACGACTTCCCGATGCCGGATTCGTTCCCGGACTACCCGGGTAACCGCCTGATCCTCGACTACACGCGCAGTTTCGCCCGGGCGTTCGGCCTGTACGAGTCGATCGAGTTCGGCACTGCCGTCGACGAGGTCACGCCGGACGGAGACGGATGGTCGGTGCGGCTCTCGACGGGGGAGCGGCGTGCCTACCGCGCGGTGGTGTGCGCGACGGGCGTGACGTGGCAGCCGAAGGTCCCGTTGCACCCCGGCACGTTCGACGGCGAGGCACGGCATGCCGTGAGCTACCGGGGGATCGACGAGTTCCGTGGCAAACGAGTGTTGATTGTCGGCTTGGGCAACTCCGGCGCCGACATCGCGTGCGATGCAGCGGTGTCCGCCGCCGAGACGTTCGTCAGTGTCCGGCGCGGATACCACGTCATCCCGAAACACATCCTCGGTACACCCACCGACGTGTTCGCCGAGAAGGGGCCGCGGCTGCCGTTGGCGATCGAGCGACCGCTGCTGACGGGGGTGCTGCGACTGCTGCAGGGAGACCTGACGCGGTTGGGGTTGCCGCGTCCCGATCACAAACTGCTCGAGTCGCATCCGTTGCTGAACAGTCAGCTGGTGCACCACCTGCAGCACGGTGACGTCGCGATCGTCCCCGACGTCGCACGGTTCGCGGGGTCGCGGGTCGAGTTCACCGACGGGTCAAGCCGCGAGATCGACCTGGTGCTGTACGCCACCGGGTACGACTGGGCGATTCCGTACGTGCCGGACGACTGTTTCGACCTGGCGCACGGCCGGCCGCGGCTGTACCTGACCGCGTTCAATCCGAGGCAGCGGAACCTGTTCGGCGTCGGTTACCTGGAGACCAACTCGAGCGCGTACACGCTGTTCGACCAGGTGACGAACATCCTCGCCCAGTACCTGCACGATCAGCACCACGATCCGGTGCGTGCCGCGGCGTTCGATCGGAAGATCGCCGTGGATCGGCCTGACCTGAGCGGTGGGATCGCCTTCATCGGCACCGATCGGCACAGCGCCTACGTCGATTCGCACGCGTTCCGCGACTACCTGGCCGACGTTCGTGCCGAGTTCGGCTGGTCGGGCCTGGAGCCCGGGATGTTCGATCGAGTGCGGGTCACGGCATGACCCGGGCGGTGGTCACCGGTGCGGCCGGTGCGATCGGCTCGGCGATCTGCCGTGGGCTGGCTGCCCGCGGGTACGACGTCGTCGCTGTCGACGTCGACACTCGTGGGTTGGCGGTTGTGGCCGACGCCGGATCCGGGACGATCACCCTGCACGCCTGCGACCTGACCGTTCCGTCGGAGGTGGAGGCGCTGGTGGAGTCCACCGTGGGGGAGTGTGACCTGCTCGTCCACGTGGCGGGCGTCGTGGTCACCACGCCGTTCGAGCGCGTCACCGGGGACGAGATGGATCGCGAACTCGGCGTCAACCTGATCGCGCCGGTGCAGTTGACGCGCGCGCTGTACCCGACGCTGCAGGCGTCGCGCGGTCACGTCGTGGCGATCGTGTCGATCGGTGGGATGCTGCCGCTCGCGGAGAGCCCGGGCTACAGCGCCTCGAAGTTCGGTCTGCGCGGATTCCTGCTGGCACTGGCCGCGCGGACACCGGATACCGGCGTCCGGGTCAGCATCGTGAACCCCGGTTCGGTCGATACGCCGATGCTGCGCCATGAGGCGGCCACCGGCGGGTCGGCATTGAACTTTCTCGGGACACCACTGCCGCCGCAGCGCATCGCCGATGGGGTGCTCGCATTGGTGGACCGTCCACGCGTCGAGACCAATCTGCCGCGTTCCGACGGCTGGATGGTCAAGACCGGCATGCTGGCCCCGGGCCCGATGCTGCGTGTGCTGCCGTGGATCGCCCGACTCGCCCGCGGCAACCTGCGGCGTTACCGTGCGCGCTACGGGATCGAGACGGTTGCCGGCTGAGCGGATGTCCGGGCCGGATCGGGTTCATACTGGTCCCGTGGATGCCGTGCAGCGGTTCCGGTGGTCGCAGATCCCGGCTGCGGCGTGGGCGTATGTGCGCCACGCACCCGGGACCTTCGTGTGGCTCGCGATCCTGCTCGTGACGAGCATCGTGATGCATCGCCTCTCGCCCGCGGCCCTCGATGAGGTTCTGGGCAATCGCTCGACCAACCTGCACCACTTGCAGGAGGATCCCGTCCGCGTCCTGATCAGCAGCGCGCTCTGGCTGGCCGGCGGGAGTTGGTTCGGGTACTTCGTGCTGTTCAACCTCTTTCATGTTCCGGTCGAACGGTGGCTGGGGACGTGGCGGTGGCTGACGATCGCGGCCATCGCGCACGTTGGTGCGACGTATCTCAGCGAGGGCGTCCTGTATCTGGCGATTCGGCACGGCCAGGCGCCCGAGTCGGCGGTGAACACCCTCGACGTGGGCGTCAGCTACGCGCTGGCCGGTGTCACCGCGGTGCTCGCCTACCGGATCGCGCCGCCGTGGCGGTACTTCTACGTGGCCGGGGTGCTGCTGGTCTACGGGCTGCCGTTGATCGGCACCCTGACGTTCACCGACATCGGACACTTCAGCGCTGTCCTCATCGGATTCGCGTGCTACCCGCTCACGAGAGCCCGGCCGGGAACCTGGGACCCGGAGGAGTGGGCGAGTTCGATCCGCGCGCGTGTCGTAGCCCACAGGTAGCGTGCCGTCCATGACCGAACCGGTGAAGGGTCCCGCGTCCTACTTTCCGTCGATCGAGAAGAAGTACGGGAAGCCGATCAGCGAGTGGAAGGAGCTCATTCGCGGCTCCGACCTCACCAAGCACATGGAGATCGTGAACTGGCTCAAGTCCGAGCACGGGCTGGGCCACGGTCATGCCAATGCGCTTGTCGCCCATACGTTGCAGGAGGATGCGGCGAGCTGACGCTCACCGGTCGGTCGCGGCGTGCAGTCCGTGCAGGTGCTTGGCTGTCGGTGACTTCTCGACCGTGTCCGGATCGGGTGCGGTGCCGAGGAGGCGGTCTGCGGTGCCCGAGGTGGTGACCGTGAACCAGTAGTGCTCGTTGCGGTAGTGATGGTTGCGGTGGTGCCGCCAGGTCGCCTTGTACAGCGCGGACTTGGGCTTGTAGTCGGTGTGGATCAGGAAGTGCGTCCACTCGTAGACGAGTCCGAGCGCGGTGATCATGGCCAGGAACGTCAGACCGAGCTCGATACGGGGCGCGACGAACAGCGTGACCGCGAGCAGCAGTGGCACCAGCCACACGAATACCGGCGCCGGGATGAAATCCAGCGGAATGTCGCGCGGGTCGGAGTGGTGCGCGCGGTGTTTGCGTGCGAGCAGCGGATCGACCGTGAGGCCGGCGACTCGGCGCGGACGCCAGTGCAGGACGAGGACGTGGATGATCCATTCCAGCAATGGGAACAGCGCGAGAATCACCGCCGGCACGAGGGCGTCCGCCCAGCTCCAGGCCCCGACGGTCAGGCGGGCGGTGAACGCGCCCACGAACAGGACGCCGATGATCCATGGGCTCGGGTGACGTGTGAACTCACGCAGCGCGGCTGCGAGGGTGACGTTTCGCCCGAAGGCCGGCGAGTCCGTGCGGGTGGTGGTCACGTGTCCTCCTGAGAATCGGTGTGGGCGAAGTCGAGTGCCGCCTCGATGAGCTCGGTCGCGGGAGCGAGCAGTGAATGTGCTGCCGTGAAGGCGGCCGCGGTGTCGCGGTGCCGGATCGCGGTGACGATTGTCCGGTAGCGCTCGACCTCGTTCACCTCGGCCGCCATCACCAGCGCGAGCGCGTCCAGCATCGGTTCGTACGCCGCCCGCAGGGTGTTGAACATGAGCCGGAAGGTGATCGAGTCGGCGCCGTCGATTACCAGGTCCCAGAAGTCCAGCGCCAGCTGCTGACGCCGCACTGCATCGGGATCCGCGTCGAGGGCGTCGAGAACGGCGTCCATAGAGTCGGCGAGGTCGTCGGCGGCTCGCGCTGCAGCCAGTTCGGCGGCCTTGGGGCCGTTCCACAGCCGCGCCTCGAGGATGCTGCGCGCGACAGCGAGGTCGATTTCGCCACCGCGAACCAGGAGTCGGGGGAGCAGATCCAGCCCGGCCCGTCGGCGCAGGTCGGTCACGACGGTGGCCCCGCCCTGACGGACGTCGACCAGTCCCATCGCGGCGATCCGGCTCACCGCCTCGCGGACCGCGGGGCGGGAGACCCCCAGCGCCTCGGCCATCCGCCGCTCGCTGAGCAGTTCCTCACCGGCGGTGAGCCGACCACCGACGACGCCGTCCAGCAGCTGCTCGAAGACGTCGTCGGGGATCGATCGCCGACGCACAGGTGTGAGATCCATGTCACAAACGCTAGGCGGTCGCCTGGCTGTTGGTCAAGTGGTCGGACCAGTGTCCCCTGATGGACGCGTAGCCTCGAACCATCCGAGGGAAGGACTTCGTGATGCGCGCAGCCTGGTACGACCGCCGGGGTCCGGCGGCCGAGGTTCTGATCGTCGGTGAGCTCCCTGAGTCGCGGCCTGGTCCGGGCGAGGTCCGGATCCGGATCCAGGCGTCCGGGGTGAACCCGGGAGACGTGAAGAAGCGATCGGGCTGGCGGGACTCACCGATGCCGTATCCGCGGGTGGTGCCGCACAGCGACGGCGCCGGTGTGGTCGACGCCGTCGGGCCCGACGTGGACACGCGCTGGATCGGCCGGGCCGTCTGGTGCTACGGCGCCCAGTCCTACCGCGCCTTCGGGACGGCGGCCGAGTTCTGCGTCGTACCGGTGTCCTTCGCCGTACCGCTACCGGGCTCCACGGACATCGACCTGTTCGACCAGGCGGCATGCCTCGGCATCGCTGGAATTACCGGCTACCGCGCTGTGTTCGCCGACGGCAGCGTCCGCCGCCTCACGGTCCTGGTCCACGGCGCCGCAGGCGGTGTCGGGTCTGTCGCCGCCCAGATGGCCGTGCGTGACGGTGCACGCGTGCTCGGCGTCGTTCGTCGACCCGAACAGCAGGAGATCGTCCGTTCGTGGGGCGCAGTCGGGGTGTTCCTCGCCGACGACCCCGATCTGGCCGCGCGTATCCGGGAGGTGGCGCCGGGCGGCGTGGACCGGATCGCCGAGGTGGACCTGGCCCGCCACATCGACCTGGACGCCGCGATCGTCGGTGTCGGCGCCGTGATCAGCTCTTACTACTCGTCCGACGATCACCCGGCCATTCCGTACTGGCGGCTCGGGTTCGCCGACACGACGCTGCGCCTGCTCGGCAGCGACGACTTCCCTCCGGAGGTCAAGGAGCACGCCGCGGCAGAACTGACCGCGGCCCTCCTCGCCGGCAGTCTCCGGGTCCGGATCGCCGAACGTCTACCGCTCGACCGGATCGTCGACGCCCACGAGGCGGTCGAGCGGGGTGTCGGTGGGCGGGTGATCGTCCACCCCTGAGCGGGCCGGGTGTCGGGGTGTCAGCCCGGGTAGTGCCGCGGCGTGAAAACCGTGGTCCCGTACGGGTTCTCGACGACGGTCGTCTGTGACGAGCCGACGATCAACAGGCAGCGCATGTCGACGTCCGCGGGATCGAGATCCGCGAGGCGCACGACCTTGATCGACTCCTCCGGTCCGGCGATGTCCCGGCCGATGATCACCGGGGTGTCGGGGGAGCGGTGCTCGAGCACCAGGTCGCGCATCGCGGCGACCTGCCACGTGCGGGACTTCGACGCCGGGTTGTAGACGGCGAACGCCATGTCCGCGCTCGCCACCGCGGAGACGCGCTTGGCGACGATGTCCCACGGCTTGAGCCGATCCGACAGGGACAGCATCGCGTAGTCGTGGCCCAGTGGCGCACCGACGCGGCTGGCGACGGCGTTGGCTGCGGTCATGCCGGGCAGGATCCGGACCGGGACGCCGCGCCACTGGTCCTCGGCCGCCACCTCGAGCACGGCCGCGGCCATCGCGAACACACCCGGATCGCCGGAGGAGACGACGACGACTCGTCCGCCGCGCTTGGCCATGTCCAGGGCCATCGCGGCCCGTTCGGCCTCGACGCGGTTGTCGCTGGCGTGTCGGCGTTGCCCCGGGCGGACCGGGACCCGGTCGATGTAGGTGGTGTAGCCGACCAGGTCGGTGGCGCGGGCGAGTTCGCGGCGGACCTCCGGCGTGGTCCACTCCTGGTCGCCGGGGCCGAGCCCGACGACGACCACCTCACCGACGGGCCGCGGGCTCTCGACGCGGTTGTTCGACGGGCTGGGCACGATGGCGATCGAGAAGTACGGCACGTCCGCGTCGTCCACCTCGTCGGCGGCGGCGACGCGCTGACGGTCGGTGCTGGCGCGCTCGACGTAGCGGGCCTCGTCGATGCGTCCGGAGTCCTTCAACGCCTGGCGCACAGCGGGGTAGGTCCGGCCGAGCTTCATGATCGCGGCGGCGTCCGTCTCGCGCAGGCGCCGGGTCAACTCCTCCTGCGGCAGCGTGCCGGGCAGGACCGTGAGCACCTCCTCGCCCTCGACGAGCGGCTCCGCCAGGGCGGCCGATGCGGCGTTGACGGCGGTGACGCCGGGGATGACTTCGGCCTCGAAGCGGCCGGCCAGACGCTTGTGCATGTGCATGTACGAGCTGTAGAACAGCGGATCGCCGGCCGCGAGGAGCGCGACGCTGCGGCCGGCCTCGAGGTGCGCGGCCAGGCGTGCGGCGGCCTGCTCGTAGAACTCGTCCATCGCGCCCTGGTAGCCGCCGGGATGATCGATGGTCTCGGTGGTCACGGGGTAGACGAGGTGTTCCTCGATCTGGTCGTCGCGCATGTACGGGGCGGCGACGCCGCGCGAGATGCTGCGCCCGTGCCGGGCGCTGTGGAACGCGACGACGTCGGCCTCGCCGATCACGCGCGCGGCCTTGACCGTCATCAACTCCGGGTCGCCGGGCCCGATACCGACACCCCACAACTTGCCGGCGCTCATGCTGTCCGTCATTCGACTTCGCTCGCAATCGCGTTGAGGGCGGCCGCGGTGATCGCGCTGCCGCCGCGCCGGCCGCGCACCACCAGGTACTCGAGGCCGGCGGGATGCTCGATCAGCGCCTCCTTGGACTCGGCCGCGCCGATGAACCCGACGGGTCCGCCGACGATCGCCGCGGGCCGCGGCGCACCGGCCTCGATGAGGTTCAACAGGTGGAACAGCGCGGTGGGGGCGTTGCCGATCGCGACGACCGCACCGTCGAGCTTGTCGCCCCACAGCTCGAGCGCCGCCGCCGAGCGGGTGTTGTCGATGGCCTTGGCCAGCACGGGAACTCGCGGATCGTCGAGCATGCACAGCACGTCGTTGTCGCGGGGGAGACGCTTGCGGGTGACCCCGGCGGCGACCATCTTCGCGTCGCACAGGATCGGGGCCCCGCGGCGCAGCGCCTCGCGGGCGTCGGCGACCACGTTCGGGGTGAACGCGACGTCGTCAACCAGATCGACCTGACCGCTCGCGTGGATCATCCGGACGACCGCCTGCGAGACGTCGGCGGGGAACCGG
Source organism: Prescottella sp. GW823-FHT02E09 (assembly GCF_058797375.1). Taxonomy (NCBI): domain Bacteria; kingdom Bacillati; phylum Actinomycetota; class Actinomycetes; order Mycobacteriales; family Nocardiaceae; genus Rhodococcus; species Prescottella sp. GW823-FHT02E09. Next base: position 151,314 of record NZ_JBXAJP010000002.1, on the reverse strand, counting down.
GTGAGGTCGGACTCGGCCCGGATGGTCGCGAAGGACTGGCGATAAATCTCCGCACCGTCGCGGATGTAGTCGATCATGCGCCACACGATAGAGGCATCACGACGGGCCGTTATCCACCCGGTAACCGTCGGGGTCGGCGACCACGTCTGTTACCTCGCCGCGTGGGCGGCCGCACTTGCGATCGCACCCGGACCAGTGTTGACGGCCGTCGGCGGGCAGGTCGTCGTTCTCGATCGCTTCCCGCGCATCGGCCCGCACGTCGGTGTGCGACTTGGCGCAGCCCGGCTGCCCCGCGCACGCACTGACCTGCAGATACGGCGAGTTCTCGTCGAAGATCAGGCCCATCGGCGCGAGGACCCGCACCACCTGCTCGGCGGCCCACTCCTCGAGGTCGGGCAGCAGCAGCGACCGCCACGGGGTGACGACGATCGGATTCTCGACCGCCGCGAGGAACTCCGCGAGCCGGGCCGGGAGAGTGCCGAACGCGAGTCCGGCGGCGAGCGTGACGTGCCCGTCGGGCTGGTCCAGCCAGCCGATCGGGCCACGGTCGACCGCGGCGGGCAGTCCCACCGGGTCGCCGTACTCGAGTCCGAGCCGGGCCAACACGCGCTCGGTGCCGCCCGGTACCTCGTTGAGGCGCCACGCGTCGTCGCGGATCTCGGCGAACGTGCGCGCCGACGCCAGCAGCACGTCGACCGCGTCGGCCGCCGCCACACGCGCGCCGGTGTCCTCACCGGCCAGGATCAGCGCGAACCGGCCGTCGTCCAGCGCGTGCACACCGAAGTCGCCGCGCAGTCCCGTGATGTCGCCGGTGCCGTCGTCGAGGGTGAACAGCGTGCGTCCCGGTAGGTCGGCCAATGCCGGGTCGGCGCACAGGCCGCGGTCCAGGTCGGTGACCAGCCCGCGCACGTCGGCGACACCACCGATCCGTCCGGACAGCGGCGAGGCGAGGATGTTGCGCACCCGCTCGTGCGTCGTGGACGGCAGCAGGCCGACGTCGGCGATCCGGCGAGCGAACTCCTCGGGATCGGACACCGCCCGCAGCTGCACATTGCCGCGCGAGGTCAACTCGATCTCGCCGTTGCCGATCTCCTGCGCTGCCGTCGCCAGCGCCTGGAGCTGCGGCGATGTAATCACGCCGCCGGGCAGGCGGACGCGGGCGAGCGGGCCGTCGGCGGCCTGGTGGACCTGGAGGGCACCCGGGCACTTGTCCGGGCCGGAACGTGGAGATGGCACGTCTCCAGGCTAGAGAAGTGCGGGGGCGGGTGTGCAAACGAGTGACCGGTAGGATCACCGGCGACCGCGGCAGAAGAGGAAACCGGTGAGATTCCGGGCGGTCGCGCCACTGTGAAAGTCAGACCCTCTTCCGCCGCCCGAACCCGTTCCCGAGACGTGTCTCGCCGGAACCTTGCCGTGGGGCGCGAAACCCCAGAAAGGCTGCAACAGTGATCCTGCTGCTGTCGACGTCCGACACCGACCTGCTCAGCGCCCGCGCGAGCGGCGCCGACTACCGCTGGGCCAACCCGGCCCGCCTCCTGGTCGACGAGGACCTGCCCGGCCTGCTCGACGGTGTCGACCTGGTCGTCGTCCGCATCCTGGGTGGCCGCCGGGCGTGGGAGGACGGCATCGACGCGGTGCTCGCGTCCGGGTTGCCTGCGGTGATCCTCGGTGGCGAGCAGGCTCCCGACGCCGAGCTGATGGAGTGCTCGACGGTCCCCGCCGGCATCGCGGCCGAGGCGCACACCTACCTGGCCGAGGGCGGCGCCGACAACCTGCGCCAGTTGCACAACTTCCTGTCCGACACCGTGCTGCTCACCGGTCACGGCTTCGAGCCGGCCGTGCACCTGCCGAACTGGGGACTCCTCGAGCGTGAGGCGACCAGCGTGGAGGGACCCACTGTCGCGGTGCTCTATTACCGTGCCCAGCACCTGGCCGGGAACACCGCGTACATCGAGGCGCTGTGCCGCGCCGTCGAGGACGCGGGTGCGAACCCGCTGCCGATCTTCTGCGCGTCGCTGCGAACCGCGCCGGCCGAACTCCTCGAGACGTTGCGTCGCGCCGACGCGATGGTCGTCACCGTCCTCGCGGCGGGCGGCACCAAGCCCGCGAACGCGCAGGCCGGCGGCGACGACGAGTCGTGGGACGTCGCCGCGCTGGCGGCGCTCGACGTGCCGATCCTGCAGGGCCTGTGCCTGACCAGCAGCCGCGAGGCGTGGGAGGCCAACGACGACGGCCTGTCGCCGCTCGACGTCGCGACGCAGGTCGCGGTCCCGGAGTTCGACGGGCGCCTGATCACGGTGCCGTTCTCGTTCAAGGAGATCGACGCCGACGGTCTCACCGCGTACGTGCCCGACGCCGAGCGGGCCGCCCGGGTCGCCGGTATCGCGGTCCGGCACGCCCGGCTGCGCCGGATCCCCAACGCGGACAAGCGGATCGCGCTGATGCTCTCGGCGTACCCCACCAAGCACGCCCGGATCGGCAACGCCGTGGGCCTGGATACCCCGGCCAGCACCATCGACCTGCTCACCGAGATGCGGACCGCCGGATACGACGTGGGACCGGTGGACGGCGACGATGCGCTGCCCGGTCTCGCCGCGCAGGACGGCGACGCGCTCATCCACGCGCTCATCGCCGCCGGCGGTCAGGACCCGGACTGGCTCACCGCAGAGCAGCTCGAGGGCAACCCGATCCGCATCTCCGCCGCCCGCTACCGCGAATGGTTCGCGACGCTGCCGCAGGACTTCCGTAACGGCGTCGAGGAGCACTGGGGTGCCGCGCCCGGCGAGCTGTACGTGGACCGCTCTTCCGATCCGGCCGGCGAGATCGTCATCGCCGCGATCCGGGCCGGCAACGTCGTGCTGATGGTGCAGCCGCCCCGCGGCTTCGGCGAGAACCCGGTGGCGATCTACCACGACCCGGACCTGCCGCCGAGCCACCACTACCTGGCCGCGTACCGGTGGATCGCCGCGAACACGGAGCAGGGTGGTTTCGGGGCGGACGCCGTCGTGCACATCGGCAAGCACGGCAACCTCGAGTGGCTGCCCGGCAAGACCCTCGGCATGTCGGCGTCGTGCGGCACCGATGCCGCGCTCGGCGACCTGCCGCTGATCTATCCGTTTCTGGTCAACGATCCGGGTGAGGGCACGCAGGCCAAGCGCCGCGCGCACGCCACCCTGGTCGATCACCTCATCCCGCCGATGGCGCGTGCCGAGAGCTACGGCGACATCTCCCGGCTCGAGCAGTTGCTCGACGAGCACTCCAACATCTCGGCGCTCGACCCGGCGAAGCTGCCGGCGATCCGCCAGCAGATCTGGACGCTGATGCGGGCGGCGAAGATGGACCACGACCTGGGCCTGACCGAGCGTCCCGAGGAGGACGTGTTCGACGACATGCTCATGCACGTCGACGGCTGGCTGTGCGAGATCAAGGACGTCCAGATCCGCGACGGCCTGCACATCCTCGGTAAGGCGCCCGAGGGCGACGCCGAGGTGGAGCTGGTGCTCGCGATGCTCCGCGCCCGGCAGATGTGGGGCGGCGAGCAGACCGTCCCCGGTCTGCGGGAGGCGTTGGGGCTCAGCGAGGCCGGCGACGAGGACCGCGGACGCGTCGACCAGATCGAGGCGCAGGCGCACGCCCTGCTCGCCGCGCTGGCCGAGGCGAACTGGGATCCTGCCGCCGCCGACGCCCTGTCCGACGACGACACCGTCCGGCAGATCCTGCGGTTCGCCGCAACGGAGGTGGTGCCGCGGCTGCGGCAGACGTCCGGCGAGATCTCCCAGGTACTGCACGCGCTGGACGGCGGCTTCATCGCCGCCGGCCCGTCCGGGTCGCCGCTGCGCGGCCTGATCAACGTGCTGCCCACCGGCCGCAACTTCTACTCCGTCGACCCCAAGGCCGTTCCGTCGCGGCTCGCCTGGGAGACCGGTCAGGCGATGGCCGAGTCGCTCGCCGCGCGCTACCGCGCCGACCACGGCGAGTGGCCGAAGTCGGTGGGGCTGTCGGTGTGGGGCACGTCCGCGATGCGCACCTCGGGCGACGACATCGCCGAGGTGTTCGCACTGCTCGGTGTCCGCCCGGTGTGGGACGAGGCGTCCCGCCGCGTCACCAGTCTCGAGGTGATCGACCTCGCCGAGCTCGGCCGCCCGCGCATCGACGTCACCGTCCGTATCAGCGGCTTCTTCCGGGACGCGTTCCCGCACGTGCTGGCGCTGCTCGACGACGCGGTCCGCCTGGTCGCCGGTCTCGACGAGTCCGACGAGGACAACTACGTGCGCGCCCACGCGCAGGCGGATCTCGCCGAGCACGGCGACGACCGACGCGCCACCACCCGCATCTTCGGCTCCAAGCCCGGCACGTACGGCGCGGGCCTGCTGCAGCTGATCGACTCGAAGAACTGGCGTGACGACGCCGACCTCGCGCAGGTGTACACCACGTGGGGCGGCTACGCGTACGGTCGTGGCCTCGACGGTGTTCCGGCGTCGGACGACATGCGCAGCGCCTACAAGCGGATCGCGGTGGCGGCCAAGAACACCGACACCCGCGAGCACGACATCGCCGACTCGGACGACTACTTCCAGTACCACGGCGGCATGGTCGCCACGGTTCGCGCGCTCACCGGGAAGTCGCCGGAGGCGTACATCGGTGACAGCACCCGCCCCGACGCGGTGCGCACCCGCACGCTGTCGGAGGAGACCGCACGCGTCTTCCGGGCCCGCGTGGTGAATCCGCGCTGGCTCGAGGCGATGCGCCGGCACGGCTACAAGGGCGCCTTCGAGATGGCCGCGACCGTCGACTACCTGTTCGGGTACGACGCGACCACCAACGTCGTCGCGGACTGGATGTACGAGAAGCTCGCCGAGACGTACGTGCTGGACGAGCAGAACCGTAAGTTCATGTCGGAGTCGAATCCGTGGGCGCTGCACGGCATCTCCGAGCGCCTGCTCGAGGCCGTGGAGCGGAACATGTGGGAGGAGCCGTCACCCGAGGTGCTCGAGGGGTTGCGGCAGGTGTACCTCGAGACCGAGGGCGAACTGGAGGGGTAATCGACGCGGCGGTCGCCCGCCCCGACAGCGATTCGGCCACGAGGATCTTCGCCGGCTCAGCCGCGGGAGGCCTCGAAGGTCCACACGTGGTCGGTGGGGGTCGGTGCGCTACCGGCGCGGTATCCACCGTGGACGGACACGTCGATGAAGCCAGCCTGGTGCAGCATGGTGGTGAACTCGGACATTCCGAACCACAGCAGCGAGAACATCTGCAGTTCGGTTCGGGCCAGTGCGCCGGCCACCCAGTACTCGTAGCGGAGCCAGCTGGTCGAACGCTGAGCGATCGGGTCGACCGTCTTCTGCCAGGTGTCGAGGGTGATCAGATTCCCCTCGTGCCACCAATGGCGGACCGGGTCGTGCCCAGGCTCGACGTACACGGCCGGCGGCTCGATGTCGACGATGAGCCGGCCACGCGGGGCGAGGTTGGCGTGCATCGCTTCGAGCGCGGCGAGGGCGCTGTCGCGGTCCGGCAGCAGCGCGAAGGACCCGGTCGGGATCACGATCGCTTCGTATGCGCGTTCGTCGCTGTAGCGAGTCATATCGCCCTCGTCGACGTCCGGGACAATGCCGTGCCGTGCACAGTTGGTGCGGCATTGCTCGAGCATGGCGGCCGAGGTGTCGTATCCCCGCACGGAGAAGCCCTGTTCCAGAAGGGGAATCAGGATTCGGCCCGTACCTACCGCGGGTTCGAGCACGGGACCGGTCACACCGCGCAGTCGCGATGTGTAGAACTCGACGTCACCGAAAGAAGTCCCGATCGGCTTGTCGAGTTCGTACGCCAACGTGGCCAGCGACCCGTATTCCCACGCAATCATGTCCGGCTCTACCGACATCAATCCGCCTTCCGATCTACCGCACCGCAGCGCCGAGCACTACTTCACCGAGCACGCTACCGACCGAGCACGGTTCTGGTCGAACCTGTTTCGCCGGAGAACACTCAGGCTGCTTGCGTTTCTGCGTTGGTCCATCCCCATGGAGCGCGCCCGACTTCGGCGGCGAGATTTCAAGGATCGAGTGGGAGTCTGCGCGGGGCGATTCACGCCTACGTCTGTCGCCCTCGGCCGGCCGTTGCTCAGGTGGTGCTGGTCGGGATCCTGATCTGCAGAATCTCTTCGCCGCAGATGAACTGTCCGGTGGGCCGGAATCCGGAGGACTCGTAGAGTGACTTGGCAATGGCATTCTCGGGGCGACTCCCAGTCGTAGAACGTTTGCTCCGAGTTCGTCGCCGACGTCGCGGACGACCTCGGCAAGCGCCGCACGGCCAAGTCCTCGACGCTGAAAGCGGTGGTCGATCATCAGCCGATAGAGCCAGACATCGCCGTCATCGGGATCGGTACCGTACATGACAAAACCAACGGTATCGCCGTCGAACATCACTGCCTTGGTCGAGAAGCCGGGAATGAAACGGCTCTCCGCTATCGAGTACAGGTTCGACGCGATCAACTCGTGTTGATCGTCTGCGACAGCAAGGTCAGCCACTTCCTCCCAGTTCTGTCGACTCAAATTCTCGAGTTTCGACTGTCGCGATCACAGCCCTGTTCTACCGAGAGCTGTTGAGCGGCGCTACCCGATTTCCTCATGGCGCGCGAGGACGCCGTGGCTGCAGGGCGCTGTGACGAGTCAGTATCGGACGCGCAGAAGGAAGACCACCTGGACTCTGAGCCGGTTGACATCGCCGACCGATAGCCATTTGATCGGGTAGTTCCGAGGAGAGGAAACTGACCGAGTGAACATCGCCGACCTCCTTGACCTCTTGGGGCATACCTCCGGCAGCACCGCATTCCGTGCCTTCCTGCGTGAGCACGGCATGAACCGGCTGCCCCGGGTCGATCCCACGACCCGGGTGCGAAGCTCGGACAAGCTGGTTTCGCTGGAGTTCGACCTGACCGAGTCCTATCGGGAGGACCATGTTCCCGGACCGGTCGGGGACGGCTGGCTCACGTTTCGGTCCGTCGACGTCCACCAAGGTTTCGGCGGCATCCTCCCACTCGGTCTCTCCCATGCCATGAGGAAGGACGAGGTCGACGCCCTGTTGGGGAATTCTCGAGACGAGGATCAGGGCGACCCCGTCCAGATCTACTACGCGGAACCGCTTCTGGTGATCGTTTTCTACCGGGACGGACGAACGAAGATCGAAACCCTGAGATTCGCGCGCCCGAACCGATACGACGTCGAGAACTACGGGCTGTAACAGGTCATCCCTGGGCTACTTTCGCCAGAACAGGTGGTGTATCACCCCGCTCGAGCTGGGCACCGTTTCCAGATGGAATCGGTCGAGCAGCTCGTCCGGGGTCTCCCACAGCCGCAGTCCGATACCGAACGTGATCGGGGAGACGGCCACGTGCATGGTGTCGACCAGATCGGCGTCGAGGAACTCCCGGATGGTCGTGACCCCGCCGCCGAGCCGGACGTCCTTGCCCTGCGCCGCTTCTTTGGCCTGCTCGAGGATCGTGGCCGGTTCGCCGTCGACGAAGTGGAACGTCGTCTCGCCGCGTGTGATCGACGGCCGGGGGTGGTGGGTCGTGACGAACACCGGTGTGTGGAACGGCGGCTCCTCACCCCACCACCCCTCCCACTCCAGGTTCTCCCACGGGCCGCGCTGCGGCCCGAACTTGTTGCGACCCATGATCTCGGCGCCGATGTTGTGGGAGAAGTCGCGGGTGAAGTAGTCGTCGAGGCCGCGGCTGCCACCGGAATCGGTGCGCATGGGCCAGCTCGCAGTCGCACCAGCCCACGCGAACATCTCACCTGGGTCGAGACCGAACGGGCTCTCGAAGGTCTGGTTCTCGCCGCACGCGACGCCGTCGCTCGAGACGTTGAAGTTCTGGACCTTTAACAGCTGACTCACGTGGCGCTCCGCTCTCGAAGGTGGTGTTACGAGAAAGTCAGACTCCCTGCGTCGACGAAACTCATCATGACGTGGTCACGCCCCGGCCGCGAGGATACGAGAGTGACCGTTCTGTCGACGGATCCCGGGGCGTGGGACCATGGAGAGGTCGACGCTCTACGCCTGATGGTGACGGAGGCCTGGCGATGGACGACTGGACGAGAAGCGGGCGCCCGCGGGTCGTGGTCGAGACCGAAACCGGCCGTACAAGCCACAGTGCGGGCAAAGCGGTCCGCATCGGCCGGGACCCCCAATTGGAGATCACGATCGTCGATCCCGTGGTGTCGCGCGAGCATGCGCGGCTCAGGTGGGACGAGGGATGGCAGCTCGTCGACTCCGACAGCAAGAACGGGATCTACGTCGACGGCAAGCGCCGAGAAGAGGTCCCCGTCACGGACACCGTCCTCGTCCGCCTGGGTGACGCGGTCGAGGGACCCACCGTGCGGATCTCGATCGAAGATCCCGACGCGACCAGACGGGACGTGGGCAGTCGATGGGACGAGTCGACCATCGACACAGGGGCCTCGATCGCCCCGCCCCCGGCACCGCACGAGACCGTTCCCGCGGGCGCCCTCACGATCGGACGGTCCCCCGACAACGACATCGTCGTCCGGGATGTGCTGGCCTCACGCCGTCACGCGATAGTCCACAGCGCGCCGTCCGGCCTGGAACTCGATGATCTGGGGAGTGTCAACGGAACGTTCGTCGGCGGTGCCCGGGTGACGCGCGCACGGCTGACCGAAGGCGACGTCGTCACCATCGGCAACACCGACTTCAGCGTGCAGGACGGCCGTCTCGTTCCGCGGCAGACGACAGCTTCGACCGCCGGCGGTCTACGTGTGGACGGCGTCGGACTCACCATCGAAGGTGGGCGGCGACTGCTGGAGGACGTCACCTTCACGGCGGGACCCGGCAGTCTCACCGCGGTGATCGGGCCCTCCGGCGCGGGAAAGACCACGGTCGCCAAGATCATCTCCGGCTCGGCAGGCCCCACGGAAGGCGTCGTCGAATTCGAAGGACGCAGCGTGCACACCGACTATTCGGTCCTGCGTTCCCGTATCGGCATGGTCCCTCAGGACGACGTCGTCCATCGGCAGCTGACCGTCCGGATGGCCCTCGGTTACGCCGCCGAGCTGAGACTGCCGCCGGACACCACCCGGGCCGACCGTGAAGCGGTGATCGCTGGGGTACTCGACGAACTGCAACTGACCGAGCACGCCGACACCCGCGTCGATCGTCTCTCCGGCGGGCAACGCAAACGCGCATCGGTCGCGTTGGAGTTGCTCACGGGACCTTCCCTGCTCATCCTCGACGAACCGACGTCCGGTCTCGACCCCGCGCTCGATCGACAGATCATGGCGACGCTGCGCGGCCTGGCCGATTCGGGCCGCGTCGTCGTCATCGTCACGCATTCACTGTCCTACCTCGAGATGTGCGACCAGGTCCTCCTCCTCGCTCCCGGCGGCAAGACCGCGTATGTGGGACCGCCCGACCGAGTCGGGAGCGCGCTCGGCAGCACCGACTGGGCCGACATCTTCGCCCGCGTCGCCTCCGACCCCGACGGGGTGTTCGCCGAGTACCGCGCCACGCGCCCGGTGGTGGAGGCGCCACCACCGACCCCACCGGGGCCGCTCGGCTCTCCCGCACACACCTCGAGGCGCAAACAGCTGAGCACCGTCGCCCGCCGCCAGGTTCGGCTGATCCGCGCCGACCGGGGCTACCTGATCTTCCTGTCGCTGCTGCCGTTCGTGCTCGGCGGCCTGGCCCTGCTCGTGCCGGGAGACACCGGGTTCGGGCAGTCCGGTGCCGACGTATCCGGCGAACTCACCCAGATCCTCGTGGTACTGATTCTCGGCGCCGCGTTCATGGGCTGTTCACTGACCATCCGCGACCTTGTCGGCGAGCGGATGGTCTATCAGCGCGAACGTGCCGCCGGGCTGCTACCGTCCGCCTACCTGACGGCGAAGATCGTCGTGTTCTGCGCAGCCGGCATCGTGCAGTCGGTGATCATGGTGTTGATCGTCTACTTGGGCAAGGGTTTCCCGGCCCACGGCAGTGTGCTCCCGTCGGGCTCCGTCGAACTGATCGTGGACATCGCCGCCACCACCTGCACCTGCGTCGTGCTCGGACTGGCGCTGTCCTCGGTGGCGCGTTCGAGTGAGCAGGTGCTGCCGATGCTGGTGGTCACGATCATGGCGCAGCTGGTCATGTGCGGAGGATTGATCACGATCACCGGACGCGCCGTGCTCGAACAGGTCGCGTGGCTGTTTCCGTCACGCTGGGGGTTCGCGGCCGCCGCCTCGACGGTGGACCTGGTCACGAATGCCACCGGCACCGAGCCGGACACGCTGTGGCAGCACACCGGATCGTGGTGGCTGCTCAGCATCGCCATGCTGGTGCTCATCAGTTGTGTGCTCGCGGTCTTCACCTACAGCCGACTCCGACTGCGCCGTCGGTAGAGGCCTATAGCCGGCGGTCGAACGCGAGTGTCGGTTCGGCCGTGGGGATGTCGACGGTGTACGCCCGCAGCCGCACCGACTCCGGGGACAGGTCCATCACCATGAAGCCGACGTCGTCGAAGTTCTGGTACAGGTTCGCCCGGTCCGGGCTGGTGGACTTGCCGTGGCTGTTCTTCCCGGCCGCGCCGGAGACGATCTGACGGGTGCCCTTCGACTCGGCGGTGGGATCGAGGACCTGCAGCGAGTGGTCGTGTCCGGCGAGGATGAACTGGCACCGCCCCACCACGTGGTCCTCGTAGAAACGCTTCGCGTGCACGCCGTTCATCGGTTCGATCGGGATCCCGTCGTACGCACCGGCGTCGCCGTGCGATCCGTTGCTCAGATAGGGGTGGTGGGTGCAGGCGATCTTCCACTTGGCGGGGGACGATGCGATCGCCGCGTCGAGCCACGCGCGCTGCTCGTTCATGAACTGCCCGTCCGCCGCCCAGTACGGCACGAACAGCGGGGGCAGGTACGCGGCGACGGGATTGAGGTCGAGGACGAAGAACTCGACGATCGGGTTCTGCTCCGGCACCCGGACGGAGTAGTAGCGGCTGGGCATCCACCACTTGCGGGAGGTCCGGTGGTAGGCCACCTCGTCGTCGCCCCGCAGCAGCCAGCCACCGTCCCCGGGGAACACCGCGCTGTTGTCGTGGTTGCCCAGCGCCATCACCCACGGGAAGTCGAGGCCGTGATTGGGGTCCTCGAACTTGGTCGCGAACTGGACGTCGCGGTCGCCGTTGGGGCCGGACTCGTAGATGTTGTCGCCGAGCCCGAGCGCCATCCCGAACGGTTCCGCCGCGTGCACGGCGCGCATCGCGTCCGAGACCGCCCACTGTGCCGGGGTGCCGGTGCCGGCGTCACCGGTGACGAGCACGCGCACACTGTTTCCGGTGGGAAACGGGAACTTGGCGGTGTCCGCGACGGGGCCGGCAGCCGAGGCGGTGGGTGCCATGGCGACCACGGCGGCCGCACCGGCCCCGGTCGCGCCGGCAGCGGCGAGGAAGCGGCGGCGGTTCATCGGATCGAGTTCGGTCACGAGGCACAGCAAACCCGAGAATGGACGCCCGTTCAACAGGAACCGCCGATACCGGACACATGTTCACGCGACATTCATCCCGTGGCAGTCCTGCTGCGTACTCTGAGCCCATGACTACCACGTTCGACGAGATCGGCGCCGCGAAATACGTTCTGCTGACCACGTTCCGGAAGGATGGCACCCCGGTGCCGACGCCGTTGTGGGCGGCAATGGACGATGGGCGGCTGCTCATGTGGACGGTCACCGATTCGTGGAAGGTCAAACGGATCCGCCGATCCCCGCACGTCACGATCGGGGTGTGCGACGCCCGCGGCAACCCCAAAGGTCCGCAGATCGATGCCACCGCGACGATCCTCGACGACGTCGGCACCGACCGGGCCCGCGCCGCGATCGCCCGCAAGTACGGGATCCTCGGCTGGATCGGCGTCAAGGGCAGCCTGATTCGACGCGGACGTAGTGGGACGGTGGGGGTGGCGGTAACGCAGTAGCGCTGCCGGGAGATGAACCGGAAGACAGGTATTCAGCGAAGAGTCCGAGGAAGGCACACGATGGGTTCGAACGACATTGCAGCTCAGATCGGGAACTGGCTCCGCGACGGCATGCTCGCCGGGAATCCGCTGGCGATCGCGGCAGCGGCGATCCTCGTGCCGATCGGCATGATTTTCGGATCGACGACGCTGTAGTTCCTCCAGCCGGGTGCATCGGCGACGTCGACACCGGCGCCGGGTCGGGGAAGAGTCTGTGCTACCGGCACCTCAGAGCTCGAACCCGGCGACGGCGTTCCCGGTCAGCGGATTATGTTCGCGGGCATAGATTTCCAGGGTGGCTGGGTTCTTGTGCCCGGTCTGGCGCATGACTTCGTGAGCTTGTGCGCCGTTGCGGAACGCCTGGGTGACGAACCCGGCGCGCAGCGAGTGCCCGCCCAGTTTCGCGATCTTGGCGGGGGTCAGACCGGCGTCGGTGGCGGCGCGGCGGATCACCCCGTGAATACCCTGCCCGGTCAGTGCGGCTTCGCCGATGTTCCCGTTCACGCGCAGCGGCCGGAACACCGGTGAGACCGCGACGTCGGGATCGAGGTCCGGGTAGGGGACGTGGCAGATGTGCGTGCCGAACCTGCCGGGGGAGTCGAGCAGCTGGGCGATGGCGTCGCGGCCGCCCCGATGATGGGCGAGGAGGACGTCGAGCCAGCGCCGGTACACGCACGGTGGGCAGGCGCGGTGCCCGATCGCGAACGGCGTGGCCTTGACCATGCCGTCACCGACCTGATCGGTCTTCGATCTACGCACGAGGATGTGCAGGCCGTCCTGCGGGTGCAGGGTGATGTCTCGCAGCTGTAGACCGGACAGCTCGGAGCGGCGGAACGCCCCCAGGAATCCGAGCAGAATGACCGCGGAGTCGCGGCGTTCACGCAGCCGGTCCTGCCACGTGTCGGCGTTCTCACGCATGGTGGCGAGGATGTAGCTGATCTCGTCTGCGAGGAGAGGCGCGACACGTTTGGTGGGGCGCTCCCCGGCCGCGGCGTAGGTACGGCGGATTCCGGCCAACGTGTCCCTGACGATCTGTGTGCCGCCGGGGGCCGGTCGCGAACAGGCTCGGTGCCAGTAGTTGATCGACGCCACCCATCGGGTGAGCGTGTTCGTCGCGTAGACGCGGTCCCCGCTGCCGGTGCGCCGCTCGGCGTGCTCGGTGAGGTAGTCGGCGACGGTGTGCGGGTGCGCCGGCATCGGCACGTGCCCGCGCTCGCCACACCAGGCGCGGAACTTGTCCCAGTCGCCCCGGTAGTTCCGGACCGTCGACGGCGAGTGTCGCTGCTCGAGTGCCGCGACGATTCGCGCCTCCGCTGAAGCGGACAGTGTCGGGACGGCAGGTTCCAGCCCGGGCGCCGTCCGGGACGTCGGGCGTTCCGGAACAACGGGCAGTGCGGGTACGGACGTGGCGATGTCGCCGTGCTCGCTCACACCCGTGCTCCTCTCGTCTCCGACGGGATGAGCGTACCGAGCGGTACCGACAGTTCCGGGCGCCCGGCGCCGGCATCGACCCACCCCGTCACAGTGACGAAATGACGCCATGCCCTGGAGGGGCGTCGACGCGGGTCTACAGGCCTTTCCTGCGGGTCCGGCCCGGCCGACCGCCCGCGGTCGACCGGCGTCATCCACCCGGCAATGCTCGAACAGATGATGGCGCTAACTGTCCTTAGCGTGGGTTGGGATCTCCGCGCCCCCGTGGACCGTCCCGTCACCGCACGCGCCGCACCGACACCGGCGGCAGGAACTCGGCCTCGAACGACCGGGACCACCAGTCGCCGGTCTCGCGACGCTCCTCGCGGGTGGTGAACCGGTACCGGAACATCCGGGCCCGCACGAACGCCGGCGGGGCATCCGGGAATGGATTGTGGTGCAGCAGTTTCAGGGTCGCGGTGTCGCCGGCGAGCAGGCGGCCCACCAGCCCGCCCAGCCAGGGCGTCGCGTAACCGGGGGAGATCGCCGCGAACCACATCAGCCAGTCCAGCCGCAGGTGATAGGGCGCGAACTGGCGCGGCCGCCGGCCCAGGTCGCCCGGTTTGCCCTTGAACTCGTATGCGCGCCACTCGCTGTCGGCGCTCACGGTCTCGTCGGCGGTGCCCTCGAGGACGATCTCGTGCCGGGTCTTCGTGACGTGTCCGAACGCGCCGTAGGTGTTGACCAGGTGCCACGGATCGAACGACGCGTTCATCATCTGATGGCTCGAGAACATGTTCCGCACCGGGCGGTAGCTCAGGGCGGCGACCGCCACCGTCACGGCGGTCACCAGCACCGCGAACCACACCGGCGCCGACCCGAACCCCGACGGGGCGGTGACCGGCAGCAGGAACTCCCAGAATCCGTCCGGCAGCACCGACAGCCCCAGGACGATCGCGAGCCAGTTGAGCCACGAGAAGTTGCCGCTCGCCACCAGCCACAACTGGGTCGCCACCATGATCGCCGCCGCGCCACCGGCCACCGGCTGCGGCGCGAAGAGGAAGAACGGCACGATCAGCTGTGTGAAGTGGTTGCCGGCCACCTCGACCTTGTGCAGCGACCGCGGCAGGTGGTGGAAGTACCAGCTCAGTGGGCCGGGCATCGGCTGCGTCTCGTGGTGGTAGTACAGGCACGTCAGGTCCCGCCAGCAGCGGTCGCCGCGGATCTTGATCAGCCCGGCGCCGAACTCCAGCCGGAACAGCAGCCACCGCAAAAGCAGCAACGTCAGCACCGGCGGCGCGGTGTCCCAGTTCCCGAGGAACACCGCGAGCAGTCCCACCTCGAGCAGCAGCGACTCCCACCCGAAGCTGTACCAGAGCTGCCCGACGTTGACGATCGACAGGTACAGCCCCCACAGCAGCAGCCACCCCAGCATCGACAGCGGCAACGGGAGCCGGTCGATCAACCCGAGCAGCGCCAGCCCGGACAGCCCCGCGCCGATCCACGCGACGGCCGCGAACAAGCGATCCGAGTAGCGCACGTGGAAGATGCTCGGCGAGTGCTGCCAGCGCGTCGCGCCGACGAAACGCCGGACCGGCAGGATTCCGTGGTCGCCGATGAGCGGTTTGAACTGATTGGCCGCCACCAGGAACGCAGCCAGGTAGATCGCGGCCAGCCCCTCCTTGAAAAGCAGCCGCGACAGCCAGTAGCCGTCCGCGTCCAACCAGTCCACAGCAGACCCTTCTGCTGTGGACGCTACTCGCTCACACCAGGTGCGGCAGGACCTCCTGCTCGAGCAACTCGAGACCGGACGTGTCGTATGCCGCCTCGGGAACGTAGAAGATCGCGTACTCGAGGCCCTGCTTCTTCAGCGCAGTGAGGTTCTCGACGATCTGCTCCGGGGTGCCGCGGAACGCGTTCAGCGACGCGTCCGCCTTCTCCGCCCCGACGACGGGCTCGAGGCGGGCCCGCAGCGCCGCGAGTCGGTCCTGCACCTCGGCCTCGGTGCGGCCGATCGCGACGTTGTAGTTCGCGGACCGGGTGATGGAGTCGAAGTCGGTGCCGACGTCCGCGCAGTGCTGCCGCAGGATCTTCGACTTGTGCGCGAACACCTCGGGGGTGCCGTCGAAGTTGGTGTACTGCGCATATTTGGCCGCGATCTTCAGTGTCACCTTCTCGCCGCCGCCCGCGATCCACAGCGGGATGCCGCCGTCCTGCAGCGGCAGCGGCCGGACGATCGCGCCGTCGACCTGGTAGTGCTTGCCGTCCAGGGTCGCGGTGCCGGTGGTCCACGCCTGCCGGAAGATCTGCACGCCCTCGTCGAGGCGGCCCAACCGCTCTCCGGCGGACGGGAACCCGTAGCCGTAGGCGCGCCACTCGTGCTCGTACCAGCCGCCGCCGATGCCCATCTCGACGCGCCCACCGGAGATCAGATCGGTGGTGGCTGCGACCTTCGCGAGGTACGCGGGGTTGCGGTAGCTCATTGCAGTGCACATCTGTCCCAGCCGGACCCGCTCGGTGACCGCGGCGAACGCCGCCATCAGCGACCACGCCTCGTGCGTGGCCTCCTCGGTGGGTTCGGGGACGGTGTGGAAGTGGTCGTACACCCAGATCGACTCCCACGGCCCGGTGTCGGCGCGCAGTGCGAGGTCGCGCATCGCCCGCCACTGGGCGGCGGGATCGATCCCGACCAGGTCCAGTCGCCAACCCTGGGGCACAAACAGTCCGAAGCGCATCGGTGGATCCTTCTCTCGGGGGAGTGAGCGGGCCGCGGTGCTACTGCACGGCGTCCACGTACAGCCATCTTCCGTCCTCGCGGACGAACGTGCTCTGTTCGCGCATCGAGCCACGCTCACCGTGGTCGACGTAGTACGCGACGAACTCGACGGTTCCGGTGGTGTCGAGCAGGCCGCCCCCGCCGGTGCGCACGATGTCCAGTCGGCGCCACACCTGCTCGGGGTCGAGGTCCAGTCGCGTCGGTCGGGTGCGCGGATGCCAGGTCCGCAGCAGATATGCCTCGTCGCCGACGGCGAACGCCGCGTACCGCGATCGCATCAGCTGTTCGGCCGTGGGCGCCTCGGCGTCGCCGCGGTGGAAGCGGCCGCAGCACTGCCCGTACTGCTCGCCCGACAGGCACGGGCAGCGGTCCTCGTTCGAGATCGTGGTCATCGGGCCCTCACTGTGCCTGGCTGACGGAGGACATGTGGAAGTCCGGAATCCGCATGGGCGGCATGGCGGTTCGGGTGAACCAGTCCTTCCACTCGCGGGGCAGCGTCGCCTCGGTGGCGCCCACCTCGGTCGTCCGGCGCAGCAGGTCGAGGGGACTCTCGTTGAAACGGAAGTTGTTGACCGATGCGGTGACCGCGCCGTCCTCGACGAGGTACACCCCGTCCCGCGTCAGCCCGGTGACCAGTGCCGTCGCCGGATCGACCTCGCGGATGTACCACAGCGTCGTCAGCAGCAGCCCGCGTTCGGTGCGCGCGACCATGTCGTCGATCGACGCCTCGCCGCCGCCGGTGAGCAGCAGATTGTCGCCCGGCACCGCGACGGGCGCGCCGAACTCGGCGGCCGCCGCGCGCGGGTAGGCGAGAGCGTTGATCACGCCGTCGCGGATCCAATCCACCCGCGCGGCGTCCATGCCGTTGTCGAACACCGACAGGGTGTCGCTCGACGACGTGGTCGCGACGAACGGGGCGTAGCCGAGCCGGTCGGCGTGCGGATCCGAGAACAGCGTCAGCGGGATGTCGGTGAGACGCTCGCCGACGCGGGTGCCGCCGCGCCGGGACAGGGCGGTGTGGCCCTCCTGTGCGCCGCGGCCCTCCATCGCCCACATCAGCGGAATCATCAGGTCCGACACCGCCGACGGCGGCAGCACCGTCTCGTACCGCCCGGCCGGCAGGGCGACCGTGCGGGCCGACCAGTCCAGCCGGGTCCCGAGGTCGGCGAGCAGCCGGGGGATCGACACGTCGGTGAAGTCGAGGCTCGAGGTGCCCACCCAGGCGCTGGCGTCGCCACGCTTGCCGTTGATCTCGATGGACCCGGTGGGCTGGGTGAAGCGGCGCCGGATGCCGGTCGACGTCCCCAGCCACGTGGTGTGCACCTGGTGGTGCGCGAACCCGTACAGCCGGTCGGCGCCGTCGAAGCCGTAGGAGAGTCCGGGGACCAGGCCCTCGAACACCCCGACGTCGGTGGTCGCCGGACCCCCGGCCCAGCCAGCGCAGGGGCCGCCGTCGGCGGTCAGCAGATCCATCGCGTCCTCGGCGGGCTGTGCGGCGCGGGCGGCCGCCTCCGCGGCCCGGACCACGTCGGCGACCGAGTCGGCGTCGACGGTGGACGAGGTCACCGCCCCCACCTTCGCCGACATGCCGTCGCGGACGATCGCGATCGCCGTCCAGGACCGGGACGTCGAGACCCCGTTGGTGGTCATCGAATTGCCGGCCCAGCGCAGCGACGCCTCGCCCGCGTCGGTGACCAGCACCATCGCCTCGTCGACGGTCGAGAGCGCCAGTGCGCGCTCCACGAGGTCCTGCGCCGCGATCACCGTGGAGCCTCCGCCGGTCGTCACTGTCCGCCCTCCGTCCGGGTGTTGAGCACGTTGACGCCGCGGAACAGCGCGGACGGGCAGCCGTGGCTCACGGCCGCGACCTGTCCGGGCTGCGCCTTGCCGCAGTTGAAGGCCCCACCGAGCCGCCACGTCGACGGTCCGCCGACGGCCTCCATCGAGCCCCAGAAGTCGGTGGTGGTGGCCTGGTAGGCGACGTCGCGCAGTTGACCGTCGAGCCGGCCGTTCCGGATCCGGAAGAAGCGCTGGCCGGTGAACTGGAAGTTGTAGCGCTGCATGTCGATCGACCAGCTCTTGTCGCCGACGACGTAGATGCCGTCCTCCACCCGGGCGATGAGGTCGGCGGTGCCGGTGTCGACGTCCGGGTCCGGCTGCAGCGACACATTCGCCATCCGCTGGATCGGCACGTGATGGGCGGAATCGGCGTACGAGCAGCCGTTGGAGCGCTCCAGCCCGAGCCGGGGCGCGAACACCCGGTCCAGCTGGTAGCCGACGAGCGTCCCGTCGCGCACCAGATCCCAGCGCTGGGCGGCGACCGCGTCGTCGTCGTACCCGACACTCGCCAGCCCGTGGGTCTCGGTGCGGTCGGCGGTCACGTGCATGTTCGGGGTGCCGTAGCGCAGCGTGCCCAGCAGATCGGGGGTCGCGAACGAAGTCCCCGCGTACGCCGCCTCGTACCCGATGGCGCGATCGTATTCGGTTGCGTGACCGATGGATTCGTGGATCGTCAGCCACAGGTTGGTGGGGTCGATCACCAGGTCGGTGGCGCCGGCGCGCACCGAGGGTGCCGCGATCTTCTCGGCCAGCAGGCCCGGGATCTCGGTGAGCTCGGCATCCCACTCCCAACCGGCGTCACCACCGAGGTACTCCCAGCCGCGGGCGACCGGCGGCGCGAGAGTCCGCATCGTCTCGAAGGATCCGGCGTCGGCATCCACCGACGTGGCCTCGAGTTCGGGATGCAGCCGGATCCGCTGCTGCATGATCGTCGACCCGGCCAGATCGGCGTAGAACGTCTGCTCCTTGACCTGCAGGCAGCTCGCGGTCACGTGGTCGACGCCCGGCGCCGAGAGCAGACGGCGCGAGTAGTCGCCGAGCAGCGCGACCTTGTCGGCCGTGGCGACCGCGAACGGGTCGGTCCGGTAGTCCGAGACCCACGTCGCATCCGAGTACACCGGCTCCGGGGCGAGTACGACCCGTTCCCGGTTGAGGGACCGCAGCGTACGAGCCACCTCGACGGCCTGGATCGCGGTCGCCGTGGCGGTGGCCGGGGACAGTTCGGCGTGCGACGCGAACCCCCACGTCCCGTCGACCACGACGCGGACCGCGAAACCCGTCTCCACGCCGTCGTCGACGGACTGCACTCTGCCGTCGCGCAGCCGCAGAGACTGCGTGACCAGGCGGTGCACCCGCAGATCGGCGTGTTCGGCGCCCGCCGCCCTCGCCGCCGACAGTGCGGCATCGGCCAGTGCGCGGAGCGGGAGAGTGGTGAACTCGGTGTCGACCGGATGGTCGGACGTGACTGCGCGCGGGACGGCGCCGTGGGTGACGATCACCGGACCAGCTTAGTCAGTTCCCCGGCCAGGTCGCGGGCCTGCTGCAGCCAGCCCAGGCGTGTCCGCTCGTCGGAGTCCGTGACGGTGCGGAACACCACCCGCCGGACGTGTTCGATCCCGACGTACGGCAGCACGCACGCCGCCCAGATCCGTTCGAGCGGATCGCCGAACTCGGTGCGTTCTCGCTCGGCTGGGGTGTCGGAGGTGTTGAGCACCAACGCGTGACGGGCACGCAACAAACCGGCAGGCTCGCCCTCCGCGCTGTCGAGCTTGTAGGCGACAGCGGGGGCGAGCACCCTCTGCACCCAACCCGTCATGATCGCCGGTGGCATGCCCCACCAGTTCGGATGGACGAAGACGAGCGCGTCGAGCGTCCCGATCTCCGCCTGATGGGCACCGACGACGGCATCGGTCGGGGCGCCTGCCGGTGACACGGTGTCGGTTTCGACGGCCGTCAGGGTGGGATCGAAACCTTCCGCGTACAGGTCGTGAGCAATCACCTCGACTGCCTGCTCGCGCAGTTCGGCGACTACCGCGTCGAAAAGGGCCCGGTTGAAGCTGTCCGGGTGGGGGTGGGCCAAGTAGACGGCGACTCGCATGCCCAGCAGGGTGCCACATCGACGGGGCGCGCGGCGGCGCGGTTCTCGTCGGGCTCCCGGTTCGCGCGAACAGCGACCTCCTACGCTGCACGGCATGCGGAGATTCAGTCTGTGGCTGCGGGAACGGCCCTTGGTGGCGGACTCGATGCTCGCCGGGTTGCTGTTCGCGCTCGAGATCGCGTCCGCGTTCGGCCGGACGGCGCCGGTGCTGTACGTCGTCACGGGCGCGGGGCTGTGTCTGCCGCTCGTGTGCCGGCGCCGACACCCGCGGACGGCCGCGACCGTCGTGCTCGTCATGTCGATCGTGTGCACGATCACGCTCTACGCCACCGACGATCTCAACGCCTACGAGAACTCGCACCCGGGCGTGTTCGCCCTCGCGATCTCGCTGTACACGCTCGTCGCCTACGTAGGCCGCCGCGCCGCCGCCTGGTACGCCGTCGGTCTGGTGGTCGACACCACGGTGTCGATCCTGCTGCTGGACCAGCACGTGCTCCTCATCGGGATCTTCTCGGCGCTCGCGTACACGCTGTCCTGGATCCTCGCCGAGTTCCTCGGTGCCCGCCGGGCGTACGACGAGGAGGTCGCCGCACGCCTGACGATCGCCGAGTTCGACCGGGACCGGCGGGCGGAGGAGGCGGTCTACGCCGAACGCACCCGCATCGCCCGCGAACTGCACGACGTCGTCGCGCACGCGGTGAGCGTGATGATCGTGCAGGCGGACGGGGCGTCGTACGCGCTGCACCGGGATCCGGAGAAGGTGGAGCGGGCGCTGTCGAACATCGCCGGCACCGGCCGGCAGGCGCTGTCCGAACTGCGGCGCACCGTCGCGTTGCTGCGCTCACCCGAGACCCCCGACGAGATGCCGCAGCACGGCACCGCCGGTCTCGCCCGCGTCGTGGAGACGATGCGCGACGCCGGGCTCGCAGTCGAACTCGTGCAGTCCGGCGCGATCGACGACGTCAGCCCGTCGGTCAGCCTGGGCGTGCACCGGCTGGTGCAGGAGTCGCTGACGAACGTGCTCCGGCATTCGGGTTCGAATCCGAAGGCGTGGGTGCATGTCGCGCGGCGGGACTGCGACGTCCTCGTGGAGGTCGTCGACAACGGCAGTTCCCGATACGGCAGTGCCGCGACGCGTAAGCGGATCGTCGGATCCGGCAACGGACTGGTCGGCATGCGCGAGCGCGTGGCGGTGCTCGGCGGCACCCTCGAGGCGGGGCGCCGACCCGACGGCGGCTGGACCGTGCGCGCCGAGATACCGCTGGACCCCGACGAATGAGGATGCGGCCGGGCCCCGGCACCCACTAGATTCGTCGGGTGCCCATCTCCGTGCTGCTCGTCGACGACCAGGAACTCATGCGGATGGGCCTGAACATGGTCCTCGACGCCCACGACGACATCGTGGTGGTGGGGGAGGCGGCGGACGGTGCCGGCGCCATCCAAGCCGCCGCGGAGCTGCGGCCGGACGTGGTGTTGATGGACGTGCGGATGCCCGTGGTCGACGGGGTGACGGCCACCGAACGGATCCTCGGGGCCGGCGGCCCCACCCGGGTGCTGGTCATGACCACCTTCGACCTCGACGAGCACGCCCTCGGCGCACTGCGCGCCGGGGCCAGCGGATTTCTCCTCAAGGACACACCGCCCGAGGACCTTGTCTCGGCGATCCGCAGCGTCGCCGCCGGTGACGCCGTCGTCTCACCCCGGGTCACGAAGAGGCTGATCGCGCGTTTCATCAACGACGACGTCCCGCCGTCCCGTGACCCGGCGATGCTCGACGTGCTCACCGATCGCGAACGCGAGGTGCTGTGCCTGGTGGCCGGCGGACTGTCGAACTCCGAGATCGCCAACCGGCTCTACCTGTCCGAGGCCACGATCAAGTCCCACGTCGGCCGCGTGCTCGCCAAGCTCGGCGTGCGCGATCGCGTTCAGGCCGTGGTCCTGTCCTACGAGACCGGACTGGTGCGGCCCGGTATGTGACAACGGGCATGGGCATCCTGCGCTTCGCAGACGTGGCCGAAGCAGTCTCGGATCCGTCCGAGGGTGTCCGAGGTCGCCCGTGCAGAGACCACGTCGGGCGCGTCGTCGACCCCGGCGCGCAGCACTCGGCGCCGCAGGCCGGTCCGAAATCATCAGTGACAGTGCGGCATTCGGCAGTGGGAAGCTCCGGCCGATACTTGCGACGACATCGCGAGCACCGTCGCACGCCGCCGCACTGGCCGAGATCGCCGCGGCGCGCTACGATTACGCCGATGACAACTCACTCTGATCCAAGATTGGGGGCCCAGTCCGCACACGGTGAGTGCTGATGCACCCTCCGACCGCGAACGGGACCAATCCCCGACTTTCCTTCTGGCTGCGCGTGCGCGAGTTCGCCGTGCCGCCGTCCATGATCGAGACCGCAACCGACCGACGCCTCGCAGGTGACTGGTCCGGATCCTGTGCCGCAGCGGGTTTCGACGCCGATATCGACCTGCGGGCACTGACCCGCAGGTATGGCCGAGACATCGCGATACAGGTCCTGGCCGACCTGCGACACCTGGCACCTGACCTGCTGCGCTGGCACCTGCCGCGGATTGCGCCCGACGGACTCTTGCGCCCCGGACTGACTGTCGCGCTGGCCCGATATGGTCCGACGGAACGCCGAAAACGTTGCAGCGAGCCCGGTCCGGTGCAACTGGTGGCCCGCACCGCGCCTTCCTGGGCGGATGCCGGCCAGCGGATCGTGCTGGCACTGTGGGACGGCTCGGATTCCACCCACCATCCCCATCCCCGCCCCAGCCGACGGTACCGGCTCGACCTCCACCGGCACCTGTGGGACGCGCGACGGGTCGGTGATCTACGAATGCGCTGTGGGGCAGGGATATTGCCCGCCCTCGCCACGTCCGAGCCCGCCCTGGCCGAGTCGGTACCGGAGGGTTGCGCCGTCGACCGTTGGGCGGCCGAAGCCGGAATCCTGCTCCGCGCGGACGGGCAGGGCGACGGACCCGTGCGCGTGCGGTGCGGGGGCCGGTACGACGTGGTGGTGGAGTCCGTTCTCGCCGGCGCCGATCCCGCTGCGGTGCGGCTCGTGAACGACTACCCGCGCGGCCGGCTCGCCGCGCTCCCGGTGCTGCCCGATGCCGCGACCTGGGTGCTGCCGGATCTGGCGCTGATCCGGTCGGGAGCGATCACCGCCGACCGGTTGCACCCGCTGGTTGCCGCCGCACTGGTGCCGGGCTGGTCTCCGCCGGTCCCGTCCCGGACGCCGAACCGGGAGAACCGGATCAACTTGGTGGACTGCCGTGGCGAACGGCACCGGATCGGACTGGTCGACGGTGCACTGACCGCACTCGATCACGACCCCGCCGAGGTCCGACGCGAGGAACTGCTCGTCGCACTGGGCGGCACCCCGCTACCGTGCCTGCAGGCCATCGACCGGGCCCATCGCCGTCCGGACTGCCTGCCCGGCGTTCGCGAACGTCTGGACCACGGAGACGCCGCCGGGGCGCTGTCCGCGGTCGAAGGACTGCTCGGCCCCGACGCAGTCCTTCGTGACGGCCCCCTGTTGGACGAACTCCAGGCGTCCGTGGATCGCCGGAGCACGTACGAGAGGTTTCGCACCGAACCGGTGGAGACACCGCCCGCAGCGCGACCCCGGCGCTCCAGGCGGTCGCGCCGTCCCCGCTCACGCTGAGCTCCTCCCAGATCCCCGAAATCCGCTGTCCCGCAGTGCGGCCGGATAGCCGCATTCTGCGACTCCCTCGACAACACAGGTGATGCACATGTCTTCCACGCTCCTTCCGAACCGGTCCGGGACCGAACTCGACAGTGCCGCGGCGCTGTCGGCGATGCTCGGCGAGGTCACCACCGAACCCCGTCCTGACGATCAACTCGAGGCCCTCACCCTGGCGGTGGCCGCGGACCTACCGGTGCTGCTGTGGGGTGAACCGGGAATCGGCAAGACCGCCGCCCTGACCCAGCTCGCCGAGGCCGTGGACCTGCCGCTGACCACCGTCATCGCGAGCGTGCACGAGCCGTCGGACTTCTCGGGTCTGCCCGTCCTCGGGGAGGATCCGGCCACACACGGTGTCCCGATGGCCCCGCCCGACTGGGCCGTCCGGCTCGTGCAGGCCGGGCGGGGACTGCTGTTCCTGGACGAACTGTCGACGGCACCGCCCGCCGTCCAGGCGGCCCTGCTCCGCCTGGTCCTGGAAAGACGAATCGGGGCACTGCAACTCCCGCCCGGCGTCCGCATCGTGGCCGCCGCCAACCCACCGTCGTCGGCGGCGGACGGCTGGGAACTGAGCCCACCGTTGGCCAACCGTTTCGTGCACCTGCACTGGACCTACGACCACGAGGTGGTCGTCCGCGGCCTCGGCGGGACCTGGCCACGCGCGGCACTGCCCCGCCTCGACCCGGAGAAGTTCTCCGACGCGGTGACCTTCGCCCGCCGCGCGGTCTGCGAGCTCCTCACCGCTCGCCCCGCTCTCGTGCATCAACTCCCCGGCAGTCAGACCCGCCGGGGCGGCGCCTGGCCGTCGCCGCGGAGCTGGGACATGACCGTGCGGCTGATCGCCTTCGCCACGGCCGCCTCGTCGTCGACGGACGTGCTGTCCCTGCTGGTCCGGGGCAGCGTCGGCGACGGGCCCGGTTTCGAGCTGCTGGCCGCCGTCGACCGCATGGACCTCCCGGACCCCGAGACGCTGCTCGCCGATCCGACGGCCGCCGACCTCCCCGATCGCGGTGATCTGCGCCAGGCCGTGCTCGACGCGGTGGTCGCCGCCGTCCGCCGACGGCCGGAGAAATCCCGCTGGGACGCGGCGTGGGCGCTTCTGGTCGCCGCGGTACAGACCGGGCCACCGGACCTCGTGGTCGTCCCGGCGACCACCCTGGCCACCCTGCGACAGGACGACTGGGAGGTACCGGCGGAAATCGACCAGCTCGCCGGTGTCGTATCCGTGTCGCTGGCGGCCGACCGCGCTGGCGAACGTGCTGCCGAACGTGCTGCCGCGCAGGCCGGTCGATGACGGCGGCGTCGACGCTCGACCCGGAGAAGATCTACGCCGCCCGGCTGCATGCCGCCCGCGCCCGGCCCTACCTGGCAACCGCCCTGTATGCGCTGCATGTCGTCGCGTCGTCCCGCGTGCCGACCATGGGGGTGGACCGGCACTGGCGCTGCTACGTCTCGCCCGCGTTCGTCGCCCAGCGGCCGGTGGAGGAGCTGGCTGCGATGCTGGTCCACGAGGTGTCGCATCTGCTGCGCGACCACCACGGCCGCAGCGATCGCTATGCCCGCGCACACGCGCTGACCGGCCGCGGCGATCGGCTACGGATGAATCTCGCCGCCGATGCGGAGATCAACGACGACGCGTTCGGCGACGGGTTGCCGGCACCCGACTCTGCGGTTCTGCCGTCGACCCTGGGACTGCCTCCCGGCCAGCTCATGGAGGACTATCTGCGCCAGTTCCGGCTCGGTCCCCGCACCGACGGGCTGACGTGGCTCGACTGCGGCAGCGGCGCCGACGGGTTGCGTCGGGAGTGGGAGTTGGGTCCAGACGGGGCGAACGGGCTCAGTGCCCAGCAACGCGACGCGGTCCGGTTCCGGGTGGCGCACAGCATCGTCGGTCGGCCCGGACATGCGCCCCGCGGATGGA
This sequence comes from Prescottella sp. GW823-FHT02E09, assembly GCF_058797375.1. Lineage (NCBI taxonomy): Bacteria > Bacillati > Actinomycetota > Actinomycetes > Mycobacteriales > Nocardiaceae > Rhodococcus > Prescottella sp. GW823-FHT02E09. Next base: position 125,565 of record NZ_JBXAJP010000002.1, on the reverse strand, counting down.
AGCGGTGGGCGGAGGAAGCCCTGCACCCGACGCAGCCGTGGCGGGCCCTGCTGGGCGCGGCGATCCGCTCCGCCACCTCGTCCTCCGGCACCGGGGACAACTACACCTACCGGCGCCCGGCGCGGCGCTCCGCGGCCGTGCCCGGCGCGGTGCTGCCGAGCCTGCGGCGCACCCCACCCCGGGTCAGCGTCATCGTCGACACGTCGGGATCGGTCAGCGACGCAGACCTGGGCAGCGCGCTGCTGGAGGTGGCCGCCATCACGCGGGCCGTGGGCGGGCGCCGCGACCTGGTGACGGTGCTGTCGTGCGACGCGGCGGCGCGGGTCGTGCACCCGCTGTGCCGCGCCGAGGACATTCCGCTGTTCGGGGGCGGTGGCACGGATCTGCGCACCGGATTCGCCAGGGCGCTGCACCGCGGGCCCCGCCCCGACGTGATCGTCGTCCTCACCGACGGGGAGACGCCCTGGCCCAGTAGCCGACCCGGGTGCCGAACGGTCGTCGGTCTGTTTCCTCGGGTGCGCCGCGGGTGGCAGGACCACGACTCCGTTCCCGGTCTGCCACCGGACTGGGCACATGTGGTGGAGATCGGTACATCGCGGGTCTGAGCGGCCGCGGCGGTGCCGAGGTCTGTCGCCGAATCCGTACAGTCCGAGGAATTGGCGACCGTTTCGTCGTCTCGCTTCGATTCGGCGGAAAGCTCTCCCGCGCACTACCGTCCTGGATGTGCTGAATTCGGGGAACAGTATTGGGAAGTTTCGATCCCACACCGGCCGGAGTGCTCGCTTCGGCGCCGTCGCGATCGGGGTGACGATCGGACTCACATCCGTCGCAGCACCTTCGGCGGCGGCAGACCCGACCGACGGTGCACTTGTGTGGGGCCCGTGCCCCGCCGAGTACGCGCTCGATCCGGACACCGACCGGTGTGGAACCGTGACGGTGCCGCGCGACTATGCGAATCCGACGGCCGGATCGATCGATGTCCTCGTCACCCGTCACCACGCCGAGGACCCGCTCGCGCGCCGGGGCGTGCTGTTCACCAACCCAGGGGGGCCCGGCGGCGACGCGATCGCGTCCAACAGCATGCTCGCGCAGGCGCTTCCCGAACAGATCCGCCGGCAGTGGGACTTCATCGGGGTGCAGCCCCGGGGTCTCCCACACGCCGGCGCGGTCGAATGCGCTGTCACCCCGGAGTTGCTGGCCGCGACGAACGTCGGATTCTCGGGTGGGGCGGCGCGTCTGGCGTGCGACGGTGCGGTACCGGGCACCACCGCGCACATCACGACGGAGAACACCGCCCGTGACTGGGAACAGGTGCGGATCGCGCTCGGTGTCGATGTGATCGACATCTACGGCCTGTCGTACGGCACAATCCTCGCCTCGACATATGCCACCCTGTTCCCGCAGCACACGGGACGAATGGTGCTCGACTCCGCGGTCGATCGCGACTGGATGTGGAACGACGTCCTGTGGCACCAGAACGACGGGTACAAGGCGCGCTTCTACGACCTCATGGACTGGATCGCGGCCAACGACGCAACCTACGGCCTCGGCGACACCCCACTGAAGGTGTACCAGCGCTGGTCCGACCGCATCGTCGAGGAAGCAGGTGGTAATCCCACCCTGGCGCCCCCGCCGGCCGGGATCGGAGACGTTCCACCCGGCCTGGAAGGCATGGCCGCCGCGTACCGGGCCGGTGTGGACCTGACGGGCCCTGCCCGGGTGCAGTTCGAGGCGTTCCTGCGACGACTCGGCGATCCGGCCCACACCCAGTCCGCGTCGAGCATCTACGCCCTCACACGCCAGGTGCTGCCCGCCCGGAACAACTGGCCGATGGTCGCCCGCGTCATCCGCGACGGCACAGGGGCGCTTCCCGAGGGTGTGTCCGGCGACGTCACTGAGGAGCAACTCGACTCGATCGTCCGGGCCCAGATGATGCAGGCGATCGTGCTCTGCAACGAGAACTCGGTCGCGCCGCGGCCGGATCGGCTCCCTGGCTGGCTCTTCTCGACGTTCGTCACCGGCGACCTGTTCGACGCCATCGGCTACGGCTACAGCGCAGGACCAGGGTGCGCAGGCGCACCGCCGGTGACCGCGCTACCGGAAATCGGCAACAACGGTTTGGCCACCGTGCCCCTGGTGCTGCAGGGATTGCGGGACCCGCAGACGCCGTACGACGGCGGGGTTCGGCTTGCCCGTGACATGGACGCGCACCTGGTCACCGTGGACGGCGGGGACCACGGCGCCGCCATCCAGGGCGGCAACACCCCGGTCGACGTGGCGATCACGGGCTACCTGTCGACCGGGGTCACCACCGTCACCCATGCACCGGAGGCGCCGATAACCGCGCCGCTGTAGCGCGGCGGGCTGAGCGGGTGCGAACTACCTGCACGTCTCTGTGATGCGTGTGGCTCATGGGACCATGGTGGCGTGAGAGCACAGTCGGAGAGGGATCTGGCGGGGGATAGGGCTCGAACCCGTTCGCGAGGCTCGAAACCCGAGACTTCCCGCAACGCGGAGCAGAGTCGTGGGACGTGGGACGGTGGCGGCGTATCCCCGATGACCCGGTTGGGGGTGTGGTCGGCGCGGCCGCTGTTCGATTTCCACGTGATCCTCAGCGTGACGGCGCTACTCGTCACCGTCGGCCTGACGATGGTGCTCTCGTCGTCGAGTGTCGAGTCCTTCGTCACCTCCGGCTCGCCCTATGCCCGGTTCGTCCCTCAGGCCGTCTACGCCGCGATCGGCGTCGTCGCCTTCGTCGTCATCGTTCGAGTCGGTACCCGGACGATCCGCGCCCTGGCCCCGTGGCTGCTCGGCATCGCCGGTGTCCTCCTGGTGCTGGTGCTGATCCCGGGTATCGGTGTCGAGCAGATGGGCGCCCGCAGTTGGTTCGTCTTCGCCGGAATCTCCTTCCAGCCATCGGAGTTCGCGAAGGTCGCACTGGCCATCTGGTGCGCGCATCTGCTCGCGACGTATCTGGCCGCGGGCATCGACGTCAACAAGGCGCTCAAACCGCTGGCCCTGGTGAGCGTGCTCGTCATGGCCCTGGTCGTGCTGCAGCGAGACCTCGGCACGATGATCACCATCGGCATCATCGTGATGGCCATGCTCTGGTTCGGCGGATTCCGCACCAGCACCGTCGCGGCCATCACGATCTCCGGCGGTGTGACCTCGCTCGTCCTCGGTCTGACCGCGGGATACCGATCCGATCGGATCAAGGCGTTCATGAATCCGACCATGGACCCGCAAGGACTGAACTACCAGACCATCCAGGCCAAGTACGCCCTCGCGAGTGGCGGGGTGTTCGGCAAGGGGCTCGGTCAGTCGGACGCGAAGTGGAGCTACCTGCCGCAGTCGCACAACGACTTCATCTTCGCCGTCATCGGTGAGGAGCTCGGCTTTCTCGGCGCGTTCCTGATCATCGTGCTGTTCGCGATCGTGCTGCTGGTCGGGATGCGCATCTCGCAGCGCTCGACGGACCCGTTCCTGCGCATCCTGACGGCAGCGTCGACGACGTGGATCGTGCTCCAGGCCTTCATCAACATCGCCTACGTCGTCGGCCTGGTGCCCGTCACCGGTCTCCAACTCCCGCTCATCTCCGCCGGCGGCACCTCGATGATCACCACGATGATGATGTTCGGTTTCATCGCCCACGCCGCGCTGCGCGAGCCGGAGGCACTCGTCTCTCTCCATTCCGGCGGCAGCCGGTGGATGCGGACGGTGTTCGGCCGCCCGGCCGAATCACCGAAGGCGCGGCCCGCTCGACGTGCGCGCGTCGAGCGGACCACCACCGATCCCGGGCCGGGTGCACGCCGGCCGGCACAGACGCGGACCCGCGAGCGGGAGGCGCCCACCGATCGGCGGCCGAGGGAACCGAGGGTCCGGTCGACTGCTCGCCGATCACACCGGTAGAACGAGGTGGCCGGCGCAGTGATCAAGGTGAACCAGGTGGTCTCGACCGTGGAGGTGGAGAAGCTGCGCGACGTCGACCTCGTGGGGATCTGTCTCGGAGATCCGACGGTGACCGACCGGCGGGTGGTGGACGCGGACACGCTCACGACCCTGCACGACGCGGTCGGTCCTCGTCTGTCGTTGTACGTAGACGCATCGGCGGGCTGCACGCCCGACGACATCGTGGACGCCGTCGACGCGCTACGCCCCGCATACTTCGAGGTCACGTCGGTGGATTCGGCCAAGGTCTCGCAAGTCGACGAGCAGCTGAATCTGTTGCGGCGGCTGACAGTGCCGAAGATCGCGAACGGATTCTTCATCCTGAGGGACGACGTGTCGCTGCTCGACAGTCTCGAGCACCTGGACCGGCTCGTCGATGCGGGCGTCGCCTACTTCCAGCTGGAGACCGAGTCCCTGATCGACCCCCGGTTCCGTATTTCTGCGTCGGACCGTGAGCGGATCGCCGCGATGTTCGCCCGATACCCGTGCATCGTCGCCGACACCTGTGCGACGGCCCCGGTGCCTCCGGAATTCGGGCACGCCGGTGTCTACTTCAACCTGGGGAACGGGCGCGTGCCCAGCTACGACTTCTCGGACAGGCAGACCTCCCTCCCGGCCGTCGTCCGGGCACTTCGGTCGGGCGTGGTCGGGTGAATTCGGCTCATCGGCAAGGTGACTGGGCTGTCCGCTTCGACTGGGGTCCGTCGGGGGCGTCGGCGATCGGCCGGGATGCCGGTGTCGCGGTGGTCGTCGACGTGTTGTCGTTCACGACGACGCTGTCGGTTGCGGTCGATCTAGGCGTCGAGGTGCTGCCCTACAGGTGGCGCGATGATGCGGCGACCGCTTACGCGGCGCAGCATCGAGCGGTGTTGGCTGTCGGCCGGAGTGACGCGGCCGCCGGTGCGGTGAGCTTGTCCCCGGGAACCGTTCGGCGCGCACGTGGTCTGACGCGCCTCGTGCTGCCCTCGCCCAACGGCTCCTCGATCGCCTACTCATTGGCCGCCGCGGCAGGGGTCTGCGTGGGCGCATCGCTGCGCAATGCGCGCGCGGTCGCGGAGTGGATCGCGGAGAACCAGGACCAGCGTTCCACGGTGGCGGTCATTGCTGCAGGTGAGCGGTGGCCGGACGGGACCCTGCGGCCCGCCGTCGAGGACGTGTGGGGCGCGGGCGCGGTGCTGGACGTGCTCGGAGGTCTCCGCCCGGACCTGTCGGTGTCGCCGGAAGCGGAGATGGCCGTGGCGGCGTGGCAGACCGTCCGGGAGCGTGTGGGGACCGCGCTGACACAATGCGCGTCCGGCCGAGAGTTGATTGCCGCCGGATATGCGTCCGATGTCGAGGTTGCCGCCGAGCTCGGCGAGAGTCGATGTGTGCCGGTCCTCTCCGGCGACGTGTTCGTCGATCGTGGGGCCCGCTGAGCGGTCCGTCAGTGGGCACGCGCACGCGGCAGAAGCTGCCGTAGCCACCCGAAACAAAAGTCGATCTGGAACTAACGGCCAACGTGAGGACACTTTGTCGCCCGTTTGATGATCAAGGAGTTCCGACATGGTCCTGCCGATTCCCTCCAGGCGGCGCATCGGTGTCGTGCTCGCCCTGGCCGCTGCAACGATTCTGCTCGGCTCGACCCCCGTCGGTGCCGAGCCCGCCAACCCGTCGATTCCTCGCGGCTATCCCCGAATCGTCGACGACGTGCTCGGTCCGCAGAACCCCGGCTTCTTCGAACCCCGAAGTTCCGGCCACCCGTTGCGAGAACGAGAACGCCTGGAAGTCAGCCGCGACGTCGCACGCTCGCTTCGACCACGGAACTTCACAGTCGCTGAGCCCTCAGCCGCACCGTCAGAAGCTGCCGGAGTGATTGTGCGACTCAGTCCGGCGCCGTAGCACCGTCCGCGCGAGGCTCGGAGTGAGAAATCGCGGAGTTTTCGTCCTCGATCTACCTTGCCGCTGTGCGCTCACTTCGCCTGGGCGAGCCGGACCGCGTCGGCGCCGGCCGGAAACCGCAGCTGCCCGGTCGTGTCGTGCACGGCTCGCCACACCGTCTCGGCGACATCGCTCTCCTCGGTGTACAGCTCTTGGCTCGTGAACCCGTCCATGACGCTCTTCGCCCACGGCGCGTACGGCGCCGGAACCAGGTCGTCGACCTCCCCGCCGTCCGTCGCCCGGGATGCGAAGTTGGTCGTCAGGCAGGCGCCCGGCTCGACCGTCTTCGCCTGAACACCGAAGGGTGCGAGCTCGAGCGCCAGGGATGCGGTGAACCCCTCGATGGCCATCTTGCTCGCCTTGTAGACGGCCGAGAGTGGCATGTGCCCGAGCACCACGCTGGAGGTCACGTTGACCACCACTCCGGAGCCACGCTCGCGGAACTGCGGCAGCACCGCCTGGGTCGTCGCCATCACGCCGAACGTGTTGGTCTCGAACACCTCCCGTACGCGGGACATGGGCGTGCCCTCGAACACGCCGATCGAGGGGATCCCGGCGTTGTTCACCAGGACGTCGACGGATCCGGCCGTCTCGACCGCGGCGGCGATCGTCTCGGGCTCGGTGACGTCGAGCTCGACGATGCGGAGCCGGTCCGACTGGGGCAGGACGCCCGCGCGTTCGGTGCGCATCGTGGCGATGACGTTCCACCCCTGTGAGTGGAAGTGACGAGCGGTCGCCCGCCCGTATCCGGATGAGGCACCGGTGATCAGAACTGTCTTCATGTTGCGGTCCTTGCGATGTGGTGGGATCCGCGGACGGAAGACATCTTCCTGCTCCAACGGAACTGCTGACATTCCCATTGAATCGCTTTGAACAGCGTAAACAGTAGAGGTATCGTCGCTTCTTCTTGCATGATCCTCCCGCCGTTCCCCGGTCAGGTCAGGACGCCTGCGGGGGTGAGGGTGGTATCGCGCAGCCGGGCTGCATCCCGGCTCGGAGGTGCACCGAACTGGCGGCGGTACTCGCGGCTGAACTGCGATGGGTTGTCGTAGCCGACGCGGCGGCCGACTCCGGTGACGTCGCCCGGGTGGGTGGCGAGCAGCAGCCGGGCCTCCTGGAGCCGGATCTGCTTCTGGAACTGGATGGGGCTCATCGCCGTCACCGCCTGGAAGTTTCGGTAGAAGGCGGAGACGCTCATGCCGGACAGACGGGCCACGTCCTCGACCCGGAAGGGTTGCGCGTAGTTCTCGCGGATCCAGTGGACGGCACGGGATACGTGGGTGAGGCCGCTGTCGGCGAGACCGAGCTGACGCACCGTTGCGCCCTGTTCGCCGGTGATCAGGCGCCACAGTATCTCTCGTTTGACGAGCGGGGCGAGCGCGGCTCGGTCGCGAGGTTCGTCGAGTAGACGCAGCAGCCGGACGACCGCGTCGAGCAGTGCGGGCGGGGCGTGACTGACGGCGATCCCCGACGGCGCACCTCCACCGTCGCGGGGGATGTCTCCAGGACCGGCCTGCAGCAGCAGTTCGGCGACTGCGGACGGTTCCAGCGTGATACCGAACCCCAGCGCCGGGTGCTCCGGGCCGGCTCGAGTGAACTGCCCGGTAACGGGCAGGTCGACGGAAGCGACCAGGTACTGCCCGGCGCCGTACTCGTAGACCCGGTCGCCCAGCGCGAGACGTTTGGCTCCCTGGGCGATGACTGCGAGCACCGTGCCGGACATCGAGGGTGCCGGCGGATCCGAACGATCGACCTTCGAGATCAGGACGCCGTCGATGGCCGTGGTCCAGTCGGGGCGGGCGTGGCGGGCCAGTAGGGTGCGGAGCTCCTCGAGGTACATGCCTCCATTGCAACACCGAGGGGCCTCTGACTCCCGTATCGGAGAGGATCGTGCAAGCCCCAGCGAGGATCGTTCTAACGTTCTCGCAGTTCAGGGGGCTTGAATGAAATCACTCCACTCCGTCACCGGGAAGAAGACATCCATGATCGCCAACTACGGTTTCAACGCCACCCTGACCGCCAGGCCCGGCTCGGGTGACCGACTGGTCGACCTGCTGCTGACCGGGCTGAACGAGGGCGGCCCCGGCGCGAGCGAACACTGTGTCGTCTACCTCGTCTCGCGTTCCGCGTCCGACCCCGACGTCGTGCACGTCACCGAGGGCTGGACCACCGAGGAGGACCACCACCGCAACTTCGCCGGCGACGCCGCCCAGGCCATCGTGGCGCAGGTCGGCGCACTGCTGGCCAAGGACTCCGAGTACACCGACCACGTCCCGGTCCGCGGCAAGGCTGCCTTCTGAGTCCACCGTCCGATCCGGCACCAACTCGAGAAAGGCCAGCGACCATGACCATGGCCCGACCCGCCCTGGACCCCGAACTGCGCGAGCTCCTGGCCGCCACCCCGCTGATGTCCCAGCTCAGCCACGAAGTTCTCGCCGAGTTGCGCCGGCTCCCTTCGACGCCTGTCGAGTCGCTTCTCGCCGACCGGCAGGTGGATCGGCGCGAGATCACGGTGCCCGCCGAGGACGGCGCGCCGATTCGGTTGTCCGTCTTCGGTCCCGTGAACACCGACGGCACCGCCCCCGCTCCCTGCATCTTCTGGATGCACGGCGGCGGAAATGGTGATGGGTGACCGCTTCTCGCAGATCGATATCCCCTGGACTGGCTCGCCGAGTTCGGCGCGGTTGTGGTCTCGGTGGACTACCGGCTGGCCCCCGAGGCCACTGGCAGCACCCTCGTCGACGACTGCTACCTGGGACTGTGCTGGATCACCGAACATGCCGCCGAACTGGGCATCGATCCCGCGCGGATCGTCGTCGCCGGCGTCAGTGCGGGTGGCGGCCTCGCGGCGGGTGTCACCCTGCTCGCCCGCGACCTCGGTGGCCCGGCCATCGCCGCGCAGATTCTGGTCTGCCCGATGCTCGATCACCGCAACACCAGCACATCCAGCCACCAGTACTCCGGCGTGCCCGGCGTCTGGACGCACGAGATGAACGAGTTCGGATGGCGCGCCGTCCTCGGCGACCTCGCCACCGACGAAGTGTCCCAATACATCTCGCCCGCTCTCGCCGACGACCTATCGGGCCTGCCGACCACCTACATCGACACCGGCTCCGCCGAGGTCTTCCGCGACGAGGACATCGATTACGCCACCCGCATCTGGGCGGCCGGCGGCCAGGCCGAACTCCAAGTCTGGGCGGGCGGGTTCCACGGCTTCGACACCCTGTACCCGCAGGCACAGATTTCGGCTACAGCCCGTCGAACCCGCACCGACTGGCTCGCCCGACACCTTCCCGCGTAGCGGCTCCGAGTGTTGATCCGATCCGATGCGGGTGGCACCGGCCCGAAGTCGCCGAACCTGTCCCGTTCGTGAGTCTGCTCGAGTGTCTGGGATGGTGGATGGATGAGTGCAGTCGAGGTGTTGTCGGCGGGGCCGTGGGGGCGTCGGTTGCTGCTCGCGTACGCGTTGGGGGCGGAGCAGAGTTCGGGCCTCGAGTCGCGGCAAGATTCGCTTCGTTCCGCGGTGTTTCTGGCGTCGTATCACGTCAATGTCGCTCTAGGCGTCGGATCGGTCATGTTCGGGCCTGGTGCGGAGGAGGCGCGGCGGACTGTCCTGACCGCGGACGATGTGGCGGACCGCCTGTCTCGGGTTCCGCTTCCGGAGGTGACGGCGATCGCGCTCCGTTCGGCCCTCGCCGCAGCGGTGGACTCGGCGCGCTACTGGCAGGCCCCGGACAGTGAGGACGTTCTTGTCGCCGCCGAGTCTGTGCGGAGTGAGCTTCAGCGGGTTGCCGAGCACGTCGCGCGGTCGCCCGATGCGCAGTGGTGGACGACAGCTCTCGCTCCGACCGATCAGTGGTTGGTGGGTTGGGTCGACGAACGCACGCAATCCCTCGACGCGACTGCCCCAGAACCGACGGCCGCGGAACTGTTGCGTGACTACCGTTTTCGAACTGCGGAGGAGGAAATGCGAGCGGAACGTGATCGACCTGCGGATCCGTCGGCGAACTGGTCCGGCTGGTGGTGGTCGACACCGCCTACACGGTGTTCGACTCGGCTGTTGTTCGACGGAACCCCGGCCGGGCTGTGGTTCGTCGAGGACAGCATGGGATGGGAGCGCGCGGTCACGCGACGAGTGAACATCCCTGCCGGCGTCCAGGTGTACGAGGTCGACGGTGCGCAGGCGTGGGCGGAACTATGCAGACAGTTCCCCGTCGAGGTCACCGCACAGAAGCGCCACGACTGGTACCACACCACTGGGCGTTCCGGGCGATGGGTCATTCCCGACTGGCCGCGGGTCGCCGAGACGTACGACGGTGTTCACCTCACCGTGGCGGGATACCTTGCCGCGGCGGGTACGGCCATCGCCGTTGACGCCGACACCGCGAGTGTCATCGCAGGATGGGCACCCGACGAAACCTACTGGCTCACCGACACGGTCAGTCTCGACAGCGACACCCACACGTGGGTGTGCGACACCAACAGCGAGCATCTTTCCTGGTCCGAAGATCCGTAGCAATGAGCGTGTTCACGCAGGCGGTGGTGATCGAGTGGACTGAGGTTTCGCGCCATCGGGCGACGGTGAACGTGGCTCCCGGCCTCGTGGACCTGGGGGACGCGCTCGCGGCCCTGTCGGATGCGGGGTTCACCGGTGTCGAGCGGGAGGGGATCACAGTCCGTCCCGTCGAGCACGACGCGCGGGCCGTGCTGTTCGATCCGGTCTGATGTAAGGGGAGACCCGGCCCACAGCAAGCCGGGTCTCCGTTCGTCAGTCTCACCGATCGCGCTCGCGCGGTGCATTTCGGCCCCCGCACTCATTTCGGGTGTGGGGGTCTTTCAGCGTCCTGACCAGGTAATATGGCATGTCCCGCTGGGTGTCTGTAGGGGGCGCGGTCGTGATTGGTCTACTTCCGGATCTGTATTACGTGAGGCCGCTGGAGGGAGGCGTGTGGCCGGGGATTCGCGAGTGGAATCTGTTCGGCTCCTGGTGGAGCCCGCTCTGAGGGGTGATCGCGCGGGCGGGACAGCTGTTGCCTCGGATTGGAGGTGGTCGACGATGGACTTTCCGTGGTTCTTCTGGCTTATGTGGCCACCATTCTTCAACGACGAACAGCGACGATGGGCCCTGGATAACGCGCCCTGCTGGCTGAGTAGCGTCTGCGGCCTCTGAAGCGAATCCGATTGGGAGGTCGCCATGCTCGATTTCGTTCGTCGATCGGTCGCCTCCGCCGCGATCGTGGCCGGTTCGGTTCTGGTGCCGGCGGCGGTCGCTTCTGCTGCGGCCACCGTTCCGTTCCAAATCGACCCGGCGCCGTTCGGAAACCCGCACGGTAGCCTCGACGTTCCCTCGATCCGCTGCTGGGCTGTGGTCGGCGAACAGCCTGGGACGGTGACGATCACCGGCCCGAAGGACGGCGTAAGGGCGTGCCTGCTCCCGGGCGACGTGCACTGGCTGAACCTGTCGAGCGGAGCCTTCGGCACCGCCCGGATGTCGGCCGGAATGGACGGATACCCGGAAGCGGTCCTGCCGACCGGGGCCGGGCAGGTCGTCATCGCCGCCACTTCCGCCGCCGGCCCCTACACGCCGGGCGTCGTGACCGTCTACGTTCCGTCGGCGATGGCCCCGCTGGTTCGGGACGTTCAGGCACTCTCCGGAGGTTTGCACATGGTCGCTAGTGGCTGGATGGGGATGCCCATTGCCGTGGGAGTGGCGGCGCACGATCTGGGCCGTGATCCCGTGTGACCTCGGCGGACACTGCCCCTGATTGGAGGTGAAGTTGAATGTCTGCAACGGATTGGGCCTTTTGGGGGCCAATTGCTGGCCAGGTCGTCTACGTGCTCTATCTGCTCGGTGTGAAGATCAACTGACACCAGAACGACAGCGGGCCAGCAGTCGACTTGATTGCTGGCCCGCTGTCGCATGTTCAGTTGTTGACCGGGTTGAAGCCCTTGCCCTCAGTGAAGGGGCTACCGGGGGAGTTGATCTCGTTGAGCACCGCCGAGAACTTCACGTACTCGATCGACGTCGAGCTGGCAGTCAGGCCGCGAGCGTAGCCGTTGATCTTGGTCGTACCCGCGTTGCCTGACGACGACTGTGAACTGTGCTGGAGTAGCGCGTAGCGCAGCGCCCCTCGGTACGAAACCCGATGCCCACGTTATCGATCGTGATCGCGCGGGACGTCTCGGCCCTCACACCCACGTCGGGTGTGGAGGCCTTCTCGTCGGCTGAGCTGGGGTGACGACACGTCCCGTTCTTGTGGCCGGCATTGCCGGCCGGTCAGGGTTGTTCGGCTTCTTTGGCGCGGTAGCCGAGCCAGATCCAGAGGGCTGATGCTGCTGCGATCAGGCCGGTGATGGCGATCGCTGATGGTCCCCATTCGACGATGAGATCGGAGGTATGGAAGCCTGTCGCTGGGTATGTCAGTTCGCATCGGGAGGCGACGAGGACGACCCAGACCTTGCTGGAGATCGCGGGGGTTGCCACTGCGCTGTCGGCGCCGGGCGCGAATGCCGAGGGTGGGGTCGGCTGTGAGATGCACACTTCGATGGGGGCGTTGATGAAGAACGCGGCGATGTAGACGGTGAGTCCGGCGGCGATGCCGAAGAGCGCGAGCGCTTTGCGCATGTGGTGGTGCCCCCCTTGTTGGCTGCCAGCTGTGACCGTATCAAGTGCTGAGCGAATCAACCTGACGTGAGCTGGGGTGATGACCGGCCCATTCGGTGCCGGCGGATGGGTTACGTGTCGTCGGTGAGTTGGTGGGTGACACCGTTTTGGAGGTCGTGGGCGGTGAAGGACTGTGGTGTGAACGTGTTGAGAGTGAGGTCGTATCGGGGCTGGTTTGCGGGGACGGCGTCGAACTGGGCTGTGTAGGTGCAGATGGTTGTCCCGTCGGGTTCTTGATTGATGGTGTCGAGATGCAGTGGTGCTGTTGTTGTGGTGGTGGCGGTGCCGCTGGTGATGACGGCGATGTCGTTCGGGGCGACGTGAGTGTGTCCGATGGTGCATTCGCCAGTGTCGGCTGAGGCGTGGTCTGCGCTGCCGGTGAACACGACTGTGGCACTGAAGGTGTCGGGTACGTCGATGTTGCTGGCGCAGCTGCTGAGTGGCACTGTGGCCACCGTTGCGAGCAGAGCCGCGGCGATGCGGCCTTGTTTCTGGATCATGGACAGCCACGATAGGGAATCGGGACGTGTGGACCTGGGGGATCCGCTCGCGGCCCTGTCCGAGGGGGTTCACCGGTGTCGAGCGGGAGGGGATCACAGTCCGAATCCTCGAGGACGACGCGGCAGCCCCGAGGTTCGACTCGATCTGATGCGGGTGGAGCCCCGGCCCGAAGGATCCGGGACGGGGCTCCACCGTCAGTGCCGCCGATCGTGTTCGCGCTGCTCGGCTCGGCCCCCATGCCCTGGTCGGGGGTGGGGCCTAGCGCTGTGAGCGCTTGTTCACGGTGCTGACGATTGTGGGTCCGGCGGTGGCGAAGGTGGCTGTTCCTGCTGCGAGGAGGATGCCGATTGCTGTGGCTCGGCGGGGGAGTCCCCGGCGGCCGGCTCCGGCTACGACTCCCGCATCGAAGACGTCCATGATGATGCCTGCCCTGAGTGTTGCGCGTCGGACTGCGTTGTCTGGGTGCAGTGCGGCGGCGCCGATGATGATGTCGCGGATTCCGAAGGCTTTGATCCAGATTCCGTGGTCTGCTCCTGGGTACTGGACGCCGAGTGCTTTGTGGACGCGCTTTGGGGCGAGTGCGGTCGTGGCGCCCCAGAGGATTCGTCCGATGCCTATTGCGGCGAGTACGCGTCTCTCGGCTAGCTCAGTTGTCGTCATGGCGTGCTGACCCTCCCCTTCGTCGGCGGACTCGTGTTGCAGTCAACCTATCGGCGGCATGCTCTCGGTTCTCCTGTTTCTGGAAAGGCGCCGTGAACTGGGGTGATGGCATATCTCGGTGTGGGTGGGGCCGTAGTGTGGCTGTGTGCGGTGGGTGCGGGCTGGTGTTGGTGTGTTGGTGGGGGCGGTGTTGTGGGCGTTGGCGTTTGTGGTGTCGTCGCCGCAGATGCTGTGTTCGGGCAGTGAGCCGTCGTTTGTTCCGGGAGGGTATTTCGAGGTTCGTCGGGTGTTGTTTTTGCCGGTGGCACGGTGCACGTCGGGGGTGATCGGTGAGTCGTTGTCGTATTCGGAGGTGGTAGTGGATTGGGCGGCGCTGATGTTGGTTGTGCTTGGTGTCGCTCTTGCGGCGGTGGCGGTGCTGGCGTTCAGGCGGGGACGCGTCGAGTGAGCTGATCGTGCGTGTGGCTGGCCCTCACATCGACGGCGGGTGTGAGGGCTTTTCATGGCGTGAGCTGGACTGATGGCATGTCCCGTCTGGGGCCAGCACTGGGGGCCGGCGGGTTGTGGGTGGGTCGATCGGGGTGGTCATGGTTGCGGGTTGTGGGGTGTTCGCGGGGGTGGGCTGTAGCGGCCTGAGTTGGCGATGTTTCCGGCGTATACGAGCAGCGCGAGTATCGGGACCATGGTTACGGTGGGCCTGATCCAGAATGGGAGGTGTACTCCGGTGGCGGTGATGCCGGCCAGGCACGTGACCGTGAGGATGATGAGGGTGATCAGGACGCCGATCCATTCGAGGTTCGCGATGAGCTTGGTGTCGAACTCGTTCCTGTTCTCGGGCTGTGCCCAGTAATTCGGCGCCCGATGGTATATCCCCAAGACCCCCGACCGCGCGCTCAATCTGACGTAGACGGTCGCCGGCCCGGGCAACCGACTTCCGTCGTAGGTTGAACCTGGACCGTGACGGACAGGAGGCCGAGGTGGCAGAGACGACGGTGGACGAGGTGCTGGCCGAGCTGGCCGCGCTCGAGGACCCGAAGATCCGCGCGGTGAACGAGAGACACGGTGACGATCACGGTGTGAATCTGGGCAAACTGCGCGCGGTCGCGAAACGCCTGAAGACACAGCAGGAACTCGCACGCGAGCTCTGGGGGACCGACGACACCGCGGCGATGCTGTTGGCGATCCTGATCTGCCGCCCGAAGACGTTCGAGCGTGACGAGTTGGACGTCATGCTGCGCGAGGCGCGTACCCCGAAGGTGCACGACTGGATCGTGAACTACGTCGTGAAGAAGAACCCGCACTCCGAAGAGCTGCGCCTGACCTGGGTTGTCGACCCGGATCCCGTGGTCGCGAGTGCAGGCTGGGCGCTGACGACCGAACGGGTGGCGAAGAAGCCGGAGGGTCTGGACCTCGCCGGACTGCTCGACGTCATCGAGGCGGAGATGAAGGACGCCCCGGACCGCCTGCAGTGGGCGATGAACCACTGCCTGGCCCAGATCGGGATCGAGCACGCCGAGTTCCGCGCCCGCGCCATCGACATCGGCGAGCGTCTGCGGGTGCTCGAGGACTACCCGACACCCCCGAACTGCACATCTCCGTTCGCGCCCGCCTGGATTGCCGAGATGGTGCGCCGACAGGGCGAGAAGTAGTTGCACCGTGACCGCGCGCCGGTCGGTCACGGTGCCCGCAATCCGGGACCGTGAACTGAGCCGTACGGCCCCGAATGTGGTTGTGTGACCACAGTTCAGGCCGTAGGTGAGGTAACGAATCGTGTCAGGTCGCGATATCTCCAGAGCGCGGCGACGTCTCGGTTCCCGCGGTCTCGGATCCAGGGGGAGTGATCATGAGCAAGCAGTTGATTCGTCGCGGCGGCGCCGCGGCACTTACCGCAGTCGGACTGGGCACTGCGGTGGCGGCCGGCGGAGGCGCGGTCGCGAACGCCCAGCCCATGCCGCCGACGTCGACGACCATGACCTGCGGGAGCGCGAATCCGCTCTTCTGGGCGCCGGCGTTCACCTGGACCGTTCACGCCTCGTCGGGCGAGTCGCTCCGCCCCGGCGGCACCGCGCTGGAGCCGTCGATCCTGCTCAGCGGCGGCAACGAACTACCCGCGCCGCCCGCCGGTCTACTGCCCAGCTTCGGCCCGAACTGGTACGGCACGCGGGTGTCGGTCGACTGGCACAACACCACGACGGGAGCCTCCGGCCGCAGTGTCAGCGAGGAGACGGCCTGGCAGCAGAAGCCCGGGATCCCGATCAACCGCACCTGGACGGGAACCGGAACGGTGTCGTTCACCATCACCGTCGAGACCGGTGCGGGATGGCGGTTCATCAACCCGCAGAACGCCATCTGTCAGGGGACGATCTCCGTGGTGCCCGGACGGCCGTAGCGGGGTGGATGCGCGCGGGCGACGAAGCTGAGCGAGCGCCGTCGCGTCATGGAACGATGCTGCGTATGGGATCTGGACGTAGCGAGGCGCAACGGTTGCGCGACATCGTCGCGATGCGCCGCGTCCGCGACCGGATCGACCGTGAGTACGCCGAGCCACTGAACGTCGAGGCGTTGGCTCGCGGGGCACACATGTCCGTCGGACACCTCAGTCGGGAGTTCCGCCGCGTCTACGGTGAGTCCCCGTACTCGTATCTGATGACCCGGCGGATCGAGCGGGCGATGACGCTGCTGCGCCGCGGAGACCTCAGTGTCACCGAGGTGTGCTTCGCGGTGGGCTCGTCGTCGCTGGGCACCTTCAGCACCAGATTCACGGAGTTGGTCGGCGTGCCGCCGAGCGTCTACCGGCGCGACCATTCCCAAGCCGGGGCGGGGATCCCGCCGTGTCTGGCCAAGCAGGTGACCAGACCGGTCAGGAATCGAGAAGCGCGCGACCGGTAGGTCTGCCTAGCGTGGTGGACATGAACATCACCATTCACTACGCCTTCCTCCCGCACACCGACGCCGAGGCCGCACTGGGCTTCTATCGCGACATCCTGGGCTTCGAGGTCCGCAAGGACGTCGGCTACGAAGACATGCGCTGGATCACCGTCGGGCCGGTCGGCCAGCCCGGCACGTCCATCGTGCTGCACCCGCCCGCCGCCGATCCGGGCGTCACCGACGAGGAGCGCCGCACGATTCTGGAGCTCATCGCCAAGGGCGCATACACCGCCGTCACCCTCGCCACCGACGACCTCGACGGGCTCTTCGACCGCCTCCAGGCGGCCGGCGCAGATGTGGTCCAGGAACCCATCGACCAGGACTACGGCGTCCGTGACTGCGCGTTCCGCGATCCGGCCGGCAACCTCATCCGCGTCAACCAACTCACCTGAGCGGACCGTACGGATCCGGCCTCACGTCGACCGAGCCCAGACAACACCAAGGAGACACCCGATGGCGCTCTCTCTCGACATCATCACTATCGGTGCACCGCAGGTGGACGCCGCACAAGCCTTCTACGCGTCCGCCTTCTCGTCCCCGTTCATCGGCGACGGTCACACCGCCCGCCTGGACCTGCACGGCACCGGACAGCTCGCCCTGCACGAGGTCGCCGCCGAGTCCGGTACGACCCCGGTGATCTCCGGTTTCCGGGGCTACGTCCTGTCCGCCATCGTCGATCGGCCCGCCGAGGTCAGGGCCCTGCTCGACGCCGCCACTGCGCGCGGTGCCACGGTCGTCAAACCGGCGAGGAAAGCACTGTTCGGCGAGTTCGCCGCGGTCTATCGGGCGCCCGACGGCACCGTGTGGAAGCTGGCCGCCGCATCGAAGAAGGACACCGACGTCGTCCCCGACCCGCCGAAACCGATCGAGACCGCGGTCTTCCTCGGCGTCGCGAAACCGAAGGCGTCCAAGATGTTCTACGAGGCGCTGGGCATGTCTGCCGACCGCGACTACGGGGACAAGTTCGTCGACTTCACCATCGCCGGCGGCGCGTGCCGGTTGGGTCTGCTGCCACGCAAGGCCCTCGCGAAGGACGTCGGTGTCGACGACCGAGGGGACAGAGGCGCGCTCGTGCTCACCCACACCGCCGGCTCCCGTGACGACGTCGACGCCCTGCTCGCCGCCGCGGACTCCGCCGGTGGCCGGGTCGTCGCCGCAGCAACCACGACCGACCGGGGCGACTACGGCGGCCGCTTCACCGACCCCGACGGCTATCACTGGAGCATCACCGCACCGGCCTGACCGCGCGTGTCCGGTTCCGAAGCAGTTCATCTCGATCGGGGGATGCGCGGCTAGGGTGTCGGGCATGACGGGGGAGTCGAGTTCGCGCGCGTCGATGGTGGCGGCGGTCGCAATGATCGGGGCGTTGGCCGGGTGTGCCACCACGGGGGAAGGGTCTGCGGCCGCCGACAGGTTCGCCCCTGCCGAAGGCGGTCGCGCCCTTCACCTGCCGGACGTGGAAGTGTCCGACGGCTCGTGGCTCGAGCTCGGGGCGTCCTGGTCCGGCCGGGCGTCCTTGCCGCAGAACGGAGTCACCACGTGCCGGCACTACAGCAGCCCGCTCGAGGACCGCGACAGCTGGGGCTACGAGGTGACCACGAGCGACTTCTCGGACTACGACGGCGGCGGTGAGTCTCCAGGGCGGGACTTCTCCATCCGGGCGAGTCTGGACATTGGATCGGGGGACGGCGACGAGCGGACGAACGCGGTGTCGATCGCCTTCTCCGGCCCGGACGGCGTGCACTACAGGCTTGCGGGTACCACCGGCGACGGCCTGCGGGTGGCGTTCAGCGAGGACCGCACGGCCCTGACCTTCACGATCAACGGCCTGGCGACCAGTATCGATCGTGATCCGGTCTGGACCGCGGCGGCCGGATCGATTCGATGCGACACGGTCGAGGAGGTCGTCACCGGCCGCGTCTCGTGAGGTGTGCGACTGCGTTCGTGAAGGAGTCCCGACGGTTACCGTCGGGACTCCTTCACGAACGATCGGAGCGGGTCAGGCCGTGAACTGGCCGACCGTGCCGAGGGCGGTGCAGGTGGTGCCGGACTCGTACGTCACCTGGCCGAAGAGCGCGGCGAGGACGGTGCCCTCACCGGTGTCGACCGTCTTCGACAGCGTCGGCACGTTCAGGATCGTGTCGTCGAGCGGCTCGACTCCACCCTGCATCGTCGTCACGTTGAACCACGCCACCTGCAGCCCCGATTCCTTGGGGACGGCGAGATGCGCGGGCACCGCCTGGAAGCGCAGGTTGCCGCGCTCGATCCAGGGCGGCAGCGGGAAGTTCGGTCCGGCCTGCGCGCTCGCGACGGTGACCGTCATCGGGTTTCCGGCGACCCCGCATCCGAAGGTCGGCGCCGGGAACAGGAAGTCCTTCGCCGCGGTGGCGCCGACCTCCTGACCGGTCGCGCCTTCGATGAGCTCGGTGACACCGGGGGTGCCGAGCAGTCCACCGAGGAGATCGGTCGCCTGGGGCGCGTTCTTGGTGAACTGCTCGAGCAGGCCCTGCAGGGGCGGGGGAGCGGGTGCCGTCGGAGCGGCGGTCGCGACGCCCGAGAACACGACGGCCCCGGCGGCCGCACCCGCGACGGCGACGGACAGGCGGGTGAACAATCGGCGAGTGGTGCTGCGGCCGAAGCGACGAGACATATGAACTCCTCCCAGGGGACCGGCCCTCCCAGCCGATCGGTACCGGTACTCGACCACGCGAGAAGTCTCTACGTCAACTTCAGGGTTAGACCGTTACGCGATCGAATCCCGGCGCGTGGGAGCATTTCGGTGCGCTCGCTCGTTGAGCAGACAGAACATCCCGCCACACACCCGGCGGGCGCCCCACCGAGAGGATCCACCATGATCGCGCCCCTGTTCCTTCTCTACGCCTTGGTGGAGGTCGGAGTCCTCATCTGGGTCGGCAGCATGATCGGCGTCCTGTGGACGGTGCTGTTGCTGATCGCCGGATCCGCGGTGGGCATGGTGCTGGTCAGGTCGCAGTGGCGCGTGGTGATGGACGGCTTCCGCCGGGCCACCCGCGGCGAGGCCTCGCCGACGGGCGCGGTCGCGGACGGCGCGATGGTCGCGGCCGGTTCGGTGCTGATGTTCGTGCCGGGCCTGGTGACGTCCGTCCTGGGCCTGCTGATGCTGCTGCCGCCCACGCGGTGGGCGCTACGACCGGTGGCCGTCCTGCTGGCGGGCAAGCGAGCCAACGTGACGCTGGCCGGTGTCGAGTTCGCGTCCCGGGCGCAGGGACGACGCGGCGGGGGGACGGTGATCGACGGTGAGGTCGTCGACGTGTACCCGGACGTGTACCCCGACACCCCGACCCAGGGACCTCGTGCGCTGCCGTAACAGGCAGACTGGACGTCCGTGAGCACCCAACTCTTGGTCGACGGCCGCATCTACAGTCCCAGCGCCCCCGACGCGACCGCGATGGCGGTCACCGACGGCATCGTCGTCTGGATCGGTGAGGACCGTCCGGGCCGCGCCCTGCATCCCGACGCCGAGGTGATCGAACTCGACGGCGCGTTCGTCACCCCCGGTTTCGTCGACACCCACGTCCACGTCACCGCCCTAGGCCTGCAGTTGACGGGCCTCGATCTCAGCGGTGCCAGCAGCAAGGCCGAATGCCTCGACCTGGTGCGCGGATTCGCGCGCGAGCACGACGGCGCGGTGATCTGGGGACACGGCTGGGACGACAGCCGGTGGCCCGATGCCGCGCCGACGACCGCCGAGCTCGACGCCGCCGCCCCGGGCCGGGCGGTGTACCTCACCCGGATCGACGCGCACTCCGCGTTGTGTTCGACCGCGCTGCGCGCCGCGGTGCCCGACCTCGCGTCGGCGGCCGGCTACACACCCGATGCCGCCGTCACCGGCGACGCCCACCACCTGGTCCGTGCCCGGGCCCGGGCCCTGCTCACCGCGCCGCAGCGGGCGGCCGCGCGCGTCGCGGCGCTCGGCCACTTCGCCGCGCAGGGCGTCGTCGCTGTCCACGAGTGCGGCGGCCCCGACGTCGGTGGTCTCGACGACTTCCGGGAACTGCTCGCGCTCGAGCACGGCGTCGAGGTCCGCGGCTACTGGGGTGAGGCGGTCGCTTCCCCCGAGGCCGCGGCCGACCTGCTGGCCCGGACCGGCGCACACGCGCTCGGTGGTGACCTGTTCATCGACGGCGCGCTCGGCTCCCGCACCGCCGCGCTGCTCGAGCCCTACACCGACTGCCCCGCCCACACGACGAACCCGCGGGGCAACAGCTATCTCGACGTCGACGCGGTGGCCGCGCACATCCGCGCGTGCACGCTCGCCGGGATCCAGGCCGGTTTCCACGTGATCGGGGACGGCGCGGTCGCGACCGCGGTCGCGGCGTTCGAGAACGTCGCCGCCGAGCTGGGCGGGCCCGCGCTCGCGGCCCGCGGACACCGCCTCGAGCACCTCGAGATGGTCACCCCCGAGCAGGCGGCCCTCCTCGGCGGGTGGGGTGTGATCGCCAGCATGCAGCCGGTGTTCGACGCGCTGTGGGGCGGTGCCGACGGCATGTACGCGCAGCGACTCGGCGCCGAGCGCGCGCTGCGGATGAACCCGTTCGCACCCATCGCCTCGACCGGGATGTCGCTGGCGTTCGGCTCGGACGCCCCGGTGACCCCGGTCGACCCGTGGGCGATGCTCCGCGCCGCGGTCCACCACCGCACGCCGGGCAGCGGGGTGTCGCCGCGCGCGGCGTTCTCCGCCGCGACGCGGGGCGCGTGGCGGGCCGGCGGCGTCCGCGACGGTCTGGCCGGCACGCTCACCCCGGGCGCGCCGGCGTCGTACGTGGTGTGGGACGCCGACGAACTCGTCGTCTCCGCGCCGAAGGACTCGGTGCAGCGCTGGTCGACCGATCCACGCTCGCGGGTGCCGGCACTGCCGCGCCTCGAGGACGGCGCGCGCACCCCGGTGTGCATGCGTTCGGTGCACCGCGGGGTCACCGTCCATGGCGCGTGACCGCACCGCCCTGACCGCGCCCCTGCGCGACTGCGTGCTCGCGGTCGCGTCCGGGCTGCTGTTGTTCGCGAGTTTCCCGCCGCGCCCGCTGTGGTTCCTGGCCCCGATCGGTATCGCCCTGCTGGTGGCGGTTCTCACCGGCTACGGACGCGGGGGACGCACCCTGCGCGCCGGATTCGGGTACGGCTACCTCGCCGGGCTGGGGTTCCTGGTGCCGCTGCTGCCGTGGATCGGCGAGTACGTGGGGCCGCTGCCGTGGCTGGCACTGTCCGCGGCGGAGTCGGTGTTCATCGGCCTGTTCGGGCTCGGCACCGTCCTCGTCCACCGGATGCGCGGACCCGTGTGGGTCGTCGCGCTGTCGGTCGCGGCGGTGTGGAGCCTCACCGAGTGGCTGCGTTCGTCGGTTCCGTTCGGCGGATTCCCCTGGGGCAAGCTCGCGTTCGGTCAGCCCGACGGCTGGCTGCTGCCGCTGGCCGCGCTCGGCGGGGCGCCGCTGCTCAGCTTCGGGGTCGCCCTCACCGGCACCGGTCTCGCGGCGCTGGCGTTGGTCGCCACCCGGAACCCCCGGAACCCCCGGAACCCCCGGAACCTCAGCCCGCGGGTACTCGCGGGACCGCTCGTGGTGGCGGTGTCCGCATCGGCGGTCGCCCTCGCGGCCGTGCCGTACGTCCACGCGGACAGCGACGGGAACCGCACCATCACTGTGGCCGCGATCCAGGGCAGTGTGCCGAGGCTGGGCCTCGAGTTCAACGCGCAGCGCCGCGCGGTCCTCGACAACCACGTCCGTCGCACCCTCGAACTGGCCGACGACGTGGCCGCCGGCCGCGCACCGCAGCCAGACCTGGTGGTCTGGCCGGAGAACGCGTCGGACATTGACCCGCTCCGCAACACGGACGCCGCCGAGGGGATCACCGCCGCCTCGGCGGCGGTCGGTGCACCGATCCTCGTCGGCGCGGTACTCGTCAACGCCGACGGCACCACCACCAATTCGGTGATCGTGTGGGACGGGACGCGGGGTCCCGGCGAGCGGCACGACAAGCGGATCATCCAGCCGTTCGGCGAGTACCTGCCGTACCGGGAGTTCTTCCGGCTGTTCTCGTCGTACGCCGATCAGGCCGGCAATTTCGTCCCCGGTCAGGGCAACGGCATGGTCACCGCCGGCGGCATCGACGTCGGCGTCGCGACCTGTTACGAGGTTGCGTTCGACCGGGCGCTCACCGAATCGGTGCGCAGCGGCGCGGAGCTGATCGCGGTGCCGACCAACAACGCCACGTTCGGCGACACCGAGATGACCTACCAACAGCTGGCGATGTCCCGGGTTCGCGCCGTCGAGCACCGACGTGACGTGGTGGTCGCCGCGACCAGCGGGGTGAGCGCGATCATCGCGGCGGACGGTTCGGTGGAGCAGGAGTCGGACCTCTTCGTGCCCGCGGCCCTGGTGTCGGAGGTCTCACTGCGCACCGGTACTACGCTGGCTACTCGGCTCGGACCGATTCCGGAGGTTCTCCTGTGTCTCGGTGGCGCGGTCGCCCTCGTGTTCGCTGCCGCGCGCAGCCGACGGGGCGACGGACCGGCCGGCGGGACCACGCAGACCGACTGCGACGTACAGGACACACAGAAGGCACCGGCCACGGCCGGCAGGGAGGATCTCGATGTCAGCGGGGACGCCGAACGGGGACAACACGCGACCGAGCGCACGGACCCTGGTGGTCGTTCCGACGTATGACGAGCGCGAGAACCTGCCGCTGATCATCGGCCGGCTGCACGCGGCGCGGCCCGCGACGGACGTCCTCGTCGTCGACGACGGCAGCCCGGACGGGACCGGCGTCCTCGCCGACGAGCTGGCCGCAGCCGACGACGCGGGCCGCATCCACGTGATGCACCGCACCGAGAAGAACGGTCTCGGCGCCGCCTACATCGCCGGCTTCCGGTGGGGTCTCGACCGCGACTACACCGTGCTGGTCGAGATGGACGCCGACGGCAGTCACGCGCCCGAGCAGCTGCACCGGCTGCTCGACCGGGTCGACGGCGGCGCCGACCTGGTGCTGGGCTCGCGATACGTGCCCGGCGGAACGGTCGTGAACTGGCCCAAGCACCGCGAGTGGCTCTCCCGGGGCGGCAACATCTACTCGCGTCTCGCGCTCGGCGTGCGGATCCAGGACATCACCGGCGGCTACCGTGCCTACCGCCGCGAGGTGCTCGAGGCGCTGGATCTGGCCGCCGTCGAATCGCACGGGTACTGCTTCCAGGTCGACCTCGCGTGGCGGGCGATCAACCAGGGGTTCGTCGTCACCGAGGTGCCGATCACGTTCACCGAGCGGGAGATCGGCGAGTCGAAGATGAGCGGCAACATCGTCCGGGAGGCGCTGCTCAAGGTCACCCGGTGGGGTTTGGACAAGCGCGTCGGCCAGGTGAAGGCGCTGCTCGGGCGCTAGCCCGGGGCGGCGGTCCACCGAGTCCCGCTGAGCGGGAAGCCGCCACAAGAGGTTGCCGTCGCGAAATACCTTCTGCTGGTGACGATCCGAAACCAGACGTTCCCGCACCTGCTCGCTCCCGGCAAGATCGGGCCCATCACGCTGGACAATCGGGTTGTCCTTCCCGCGATGGACATGAATCTCTGCGAGGACGGCGAGATCCACCAGGGCGACATCGACCACTTCGCGGCCCGCGCCGAGGGCGGGACCGGGATGATCATCACGGGCTGCTGCGCCGTCGCGTACCCGGCGGGCTGTACGAGCCGGAAGGAGCCGGGCCTGTCCGAGGACCGGTTCATCCCCGGCCTCAAGGCTCTCGCCGACGCGGTCCACGAGGCCGGCAGCAAACTGTGCGTGCAGATGACGCACCACGGCAAGGTCGCCCGGATCGACACCCTCGACGGCCGCCCGCAGTTGGTGGCGTCCATTCCGAAGCCTCCCGGCGACATGAGCGCCATGGTCGACTGCACCCCCGCGGAGCTCGGGAAGATGGCCGCCATCCAGGAGGGCAAGAAGGCCACCTACCGCGAGGCCACCCGCGAGGACCTCGAGTGGCTGGTCCGGATGTTCGCCGAGGCGGCGGGCCGCGTGAAGGCTGCGGGTGGCGACGCCGTCGAGATCCACGCCGCCCACAACTACGTGCTCGGCGGCTTCCTGAGCCGCTACTCGAACCAGCGCACCGACGAATACGGCGGATCGCTGGAGAACCGGGCGCGGTTGTCGTGCGAGGTGATCCGCGCGGTCAAGGACGAGGTCGGTGACGGCCTTGCCGTGATAGTGCGTCTGGCCGGCCAGGAGTACGGCGAGTCCGACGGCCTGACGCCCGACGAGGCCGCTCGTGCCGCCGCCATGTTCGAGCAGGCCGGCGCGGACGCGATTCACGTCACCGGTACCGCGCTGAACGCGTTCGCGAACTTCACCGACGGCCCACTGCCCGACACGGTCGGCTACTACACCGACAACGCCGCGGTCGTGAAGCGCGCGGTGTCGATTCCGGTCATCACCGTCGGCCGGATGCTTCCCGAGGTCGGCGAGAAGATGATCTCCGAGGGCCGGACCGACTTCGTCGCGATGGGCCGCCAGCTGCTGGCCGACCCGGAACTGGTGAACAAGCTGAAGGCCGGACGGACCCAGCAGGTCCGCCCGTGCATCAACTGTTACGTGTGCGTGCAGGAGAACTTCTGGGACGACACTCCGCTGTGTGCGGTCAATCCGACGCTCGGCAACGAGACCCTGCTGCCGTTCCCGGCCGTCGAGGCCCGCAAGCATGTCGTCGTCGTCGGCTCCGGTCCGGGCGGGCTCGAATCCGCGCGTGTCGCGGCCGAGCGGGGGCATCGGGTGACCGTGCTGGAGAAGACCGACCGGATCGGCGGCACGATGTGGTTCTCCACGCTGACCACACCGGACAACGGACGCCTGCTCGACTGGCTCACCCACGAGGTGACGCGACTGGGCGTCACCGTCCGGCTGAACACCACCGCCACCGCCGAAGCGATCCGCGCACTGGCACCCGACACGGTCGTCGTCGCGACCGGTGCGGTCCGCGAACGTCCGAGCGTGCCGGGCGGCAATCTGCCGCACGTCCACACCGGCGACACGATGCGCGCCCTGATGACCGGGTCCGGCGACGTGTCCGACCAGTCGCCGTTCCTCCGCGTCATGGGTCGACTGGCCGCGCTCACCGGCATCACCAAGAGTCCCGACAAGATCCGCGACCTGAGCCGCAAGTTCCTCAAGTTCCTTCCGATGAGCAGGAACGTCGTTGTCGTCGGCGGCTCCCTCGTCGGTCTCGAGCTCGCCGAGTTCATGGCCGAGCGGGGCAGCCGCGTGACGCTGATCGAGGAGGGTGGCCAGCTCGGGGTGCCGATGGCGATGCCGCGCCGCTGGACGGCCGTCAAGCATGCCCGCGAGGTCGGGGTCAACATCCACCGCAACGCGACCCTGAAGCGCATCACCCGCAGGACCGTCGAGTTCACCGCGGGCGGGGAGACCCTGTCCGTGCCGGCGTCGATGGTCATCGTCGCGACCGGTGTCTCGGCGGCAGCACCGCTGGCCGACGAACTGTCGCGCACCGGTGTCGACGTGCACGTCGTCGGTGACGCCGGCGCGGTCGACTACATCGAGGGCGCGATGCACTCGGCGTGGAAGGTCGCCGCCGCCATCTGACCCGGATTCTCTCCGTCCGGCCCCTGGCCCGTCCGCGCCCCACGGCGCGGGCGGGCTATCACGTTTTGGGCTTAGCATGGTGTAACAGCCCCGGTGTGTCGCTCGATCTAAATAATGGTGTGCATCACTCTTCGTCGAAACGATCGAGAGGTGTAGTGGTGACCAACCCGTTTGACGACCACGATGCGAAGTTCCTGGTGCTGGTGAACGAGGACAACCAGCATTCGCTCTGGCCCGCGTTCGCCGACGTTCCCGTCGGCTGGGCCGTAGCGCACGGGAAGGACACCCGCCGCGCCTGTGTCGACTACATCGACACCAACTGGACCGACCTGAGGCCGGGCACTCTGCTCGCCGCGCGGGAGCATGATTCGTCGCTCGACTAGGTGCCCCGACGGGTGCCTGCGAGCCCCTCGATCCGACCCCCGAAAGGGGCGCACGGACGAATCGGACCGAAGGGGCATTTTTGCCTATCTACCAGGCCATATGTCGGACTTTCGTGCGACCGGAAACCGTCCGGGCGGCGAAAGGATCTTGATATGGTGTGGTCCCGATGCAACCGGGGCATTCTGCTCTCAGGGGGCGAGTAAATGACGTTGTCAGGATCTCGGGAACCCGGCTCACGCGGTTCCGACACTCCGGATCTTCCCGCCGAGGCATTTCCGCTGTCCTCGGCGCAGCGGAGTATGTGGTTCGCTCAGCAGCTCACGCCGGGCGTTCCCATCTTCATCGCACAGTATGTGGCGCTGCACGGCGAGCTCGACCTCGACCTGCTCAGCCGGTGTGCGGTGGTGGGGGCCGAGGAGTTCCAGTCGCCGTTCCTGCGTCTGGTCGATGTGGACGGTGAGCCCTGGCAACTGGTCGATCCCGACACCGACACCTCGATCGGCCGGATCGACCTGCGCGATCACCCCGATCCGATGGCCGCGGCACGCGAGTGGATGGACCACGACCATTCGGTACCGATCGACCTGACCCGCGACCGTCTCATCGACATGACGATCCTGCAGATCGGCGATCGAGACTACTTGTGGTACACGAGAATTCATCACGTCGCGCTGGACGGCTACAGCGGTATGACGATGGCGAACCGGATCGCCGCGCTCTACACCGCGGCCGTCGAACATCGTGAACCCGAGCCGAATCGGGCCCTCGATCTGCGCGAGCTCCTCGCGATCGACCAGAAGTACCGGGCATCGAGTCGATTCCAGGCCGACCGCGAATACTGGGCCGACCACATCGCCGGCATCGAGTCCGGCTCGACGCTCGCCGAGCACGAGGCGCCCGTCCAGGCGGTCAGCCGCGTCGCGAGCGCGCCGCTGCCCGCGAGGGTGATCGAGGCACTCGACACCACCGATCGGCGACTCGAGGCCACCCCGGCGGCGGTGCTGATCGCGGCCTTTGCGTGCTACCTGAGCCGGATGACCGGTCGCACCGACGTGCTGGTCAACATGCCGGTGTCGGCGCGCACCACCGCGCCGCTGCAGCGGTCCGGCGGCATGCTGGTCAATGTCGCACCGCTGCGAGCGACGGTGCTGCCCAACGACACCGTCGCCGACGTCGTCGGACGGATCCAGCTGGAGCTGATGGGTGCCCTGCGCCACCAGCGGTGCAGCATCGAGGACATCCGTCGCGACGCCGGGCTGACCGGCACCGCGCGGGGACTGGCCGGTCCGATGGTCAACGTCATGCTGTTCCACCAGCAGATCACGCTGGGCCCGATGGTCGGCGAGTACCACATCGTCACGTCCGGTCCGGTCGAGGACCTGCTCATCAACTTCTTCCAGAGCGGCACCCCGACAACGACATTCGTCGAATTCCGGGCGAACCCCGAACGCTACGGCGAGGACGCGCTGCGCATCCACCACCGCCGGTTCCTCGAGCTGGTCGACGAGTTCGTCGTCGCGGCCCCCGACACCCGCATCGCGGACATCCACACCGAGAGTTCGGCGGTGGGCGCGCAGCTGCTGCGGACCGCGGCGCAGCTCGAGTTCTGGTCCCGCGAGTTGGCCGGGCTGCCGGACATCCTGTCGCTGCCGTCCGACCGCCCACGCCCGTCGCGCCGAGCGCTCGACGGCGACCGGGTGGACTTCACGATCGCGCCGCGCGCCCACCGGATCCTGGTGGAGCTGGCCGCGGAGCGTGGGTGCACGGTGTTCGCCGCCGTGCACGCGGCGTTGGCGGTGTTGCTCGCGCGGCTGGCCGACGTGGACGACATCGCGATCGGGACTCCAGTCGCCGGCCGCGGTACGGGTGGCGACTTCGTCAACACCGTCGCGCTGCGCACCACCCTGCCGCCCGGGATCACGTTCGGCGACCTGCTCACCGACGTGTGCAACGCCGACCTGGCCGCATTCCGGCACGCCGAGACCCCGTTCGCGCAGCTGGTGGAGGCGCTGGACCGCACTCGGGAGAACGCGCACTCGCCGCTGTTCCAGGTGATGCTCGAGTTCCGCGACGGACGCACCCCCCACCTCGCGCTCGACGACCTGTTCGTCCGCGGTACCGATGCGGGGCCCGACCTGTCCGCGCTCGACCTGCGTCTGACCGTCGAGGAGCGGTTCGACGGCGCCGGCGACGGCCCGACCGACCGAGTGCCGGCCGGGATCGACGCCTCGTTCGCGTATGCGACCGACATGTTCGACGGCGAGACCATCGAGGCGCTCGGGTCGCGTCTGGTCCGGTTGCTCGACGCGGTGCTCGACGACGCGTCGATCCCCGTCGCCGACATCGATCTGCTCGGTGACGACGAACGGCGGGCGCTGTCGGGGGTGTGGGGCGGCAGCGGCGTCATCCCGCGCACACTGGCGGATCTGCTCGTCGACGCCGCGCAGCGGGACCCGGATCGGGTCGCGCTGGTGCACGAGGGTCACGACGTCACCTACCGTGAGCTCGACGAGCAGTCGAATCGGTTGGCGCGCATGCTGGTCGCGCGGGGCGTCGGCCCGGAGTCGGTGGTGGCGCTGTCGATGCCGCGGTCGGTCGAATCGGTGTCGTCGGTGTGGGCGGTCGCGAAGACGGGGGCGGCGTTCGTCCCGGTGGATCCGAACTATCCGCCCGACCGGATCGAGCACATGCTCACCGACTCCGGTGCGGTCCTGGCGCTGACTGTCGCGGCGCACACCGATGCGGTGGCCGACACGGTCCCGACGCTGGTGCTCGATGCGCCCGGCTTCGCCGAACAGGTGCGACAGTGGTCGGCCGAGCCGGTCACCGACGCCGACCGGCTCGCCGGGATCCGGATCGACCATCCGGCCTATCTCATCTACACGTCCGGGTCGACCGGCACGCCGAAGGGCGTCACGGTGACCCACCGCGGCCTGGCGAACTTCGCCGAGGACGAACGGGTCCGGTACGGGGTGCAGGCCACGTCGCGGACCCTGCACTTCTCGTCACCGAGCTTCGACGCGTCGGTGCTCGAGCTGATGCTCGCGGTCGGGGCGGGCGCGACGATGGTGATCGCCCCGCCGACGATCTACGGTGGCGCCGAACTGACCCGACTGCTGCGGCACGAGCACGTCACCCACGCGTTCGTGACGCCCGCCGCGCTCGGGTCGGTCGATCCGATGGCGCTCACCGATCTGGAGTGCGTCGTGACCGGCGGCGAGGCCTGCCCGCCGTACCTCGTCGAACAGTGGGCGCCCCGGCACCGGATGTTCAACGCGTACGGGCCCACCGAGGCGACGGTGGTCTCGAGCGTGTCCGCACCGCTCGAGGTGGGCCGCGACGTCACGATCGGCAGCCCGCCGCTCGGGACCGGGGCTCTGGTCCTCGACGGCCGACTGCGCCCGGTGCCGGTCGGGGTGGCGGGCGAGCTCTACGTGTACGGCGACGGGCTGGCCCGTGGCTACCACGCACGCCCCGGGATCACGGGTGAACGCTTCGTCGCGAACCCGTTCGGTCCCGCCGGTGACCGCATGTACCGGACCGGCGACCTGGTGCGCTGGAAGCGTGCCGGCGCCGACGAGTACACGCTCGAGTATCTCGGCCGCACCGACTTCCAGATCAAGATCCGCGGCTACCGTATCGAGCTCGGCGAGGTGGAGGCGGCGCTGCGGTCGCATCCCGAGGTCGGGTTCGCGCTCGCGACGGGGTTCGTGGGACCGGCCGGGGACACACTGCTGGTGGCCTACGTCCAGCCCGACAGCAACCGGGAACTCCACGGCGGCGACATCATCACCCACGTCGCGGACGTGTTGCCGCCGCACATGGTGCCCGCGAGTGTCGTCGTGCTCGACTCGCTGCCGCTCACCCCGGCCGGCAAGCTGGATCGACGTGCCCTGCCCGAACCCCGATTCGACACCGGCACAGGCGAATTCCGTGCGCCGAGCACGCTCGACGAGAAGAAGATCGCCGGCGTGTTCTCCGAACTGTTGGGCGTCGAACGGATCGGTACCACCGACAGCTTCTTCGACCTCGGCGGCAACTCGCTCACCGCGACCCGGATCGTGGCGCGCATCAACGCCACCCTCGGCACCGAACTGGGTGTCCTGGACCTGTTCGAGGCCCCCACCGTCGGTGAACTCGCCGCCCGTGTCGAGGCCGCCGGTCCCGGCCACGGCGCCCGGCCCCCGCTGGTGCCGCGCGACCACGACGGGCCTGTCCCCGTCTCGACGGCGCAGCAGCGGATGTGGTTCGTCAACCAGTTCGACCCCACGTCCGCGGCGTACAACATTCCGATCGCCGTGACGATGACGGGCGCCCTCGACGTCGGGGCCCTGCGGACCGCGCTCGCGGACGTCTTCGAGCGGCACGAATCGCTGCGGACGGTGTACCCCAACACCCAGGACGGCCCGGTCCAGTCGGTGCGCCCGACGGCAGAGGTCGCCGCGGACCTCGCCCCGGTCACGGTGACGGAGGACGAACTGCCACCGCGGATGACGGCCGCCGCGACGGCGCCGTTCGACGTCACGACGGCGCCCCCGGTGCGGGCGAACCTGTGGCGGCTCGGACCGACCGAGCACGTCCTCACACTGGTGGTGCACCACATCGCCGCGGACGGGCTGTCGATGACCCCGCTGGCGCGGGATGTGATGGTCGCGTACGGGGCCCGCGCCGCGGGCACCGCACCCGACTGGACGCCGCTCGCGGTCCAGTACACCGACTACTCGCTGTGGCAGCGCGACCTGCTCGGCGCGGAGGACGACCCGCACAGTCTGGTCTCGCGGCAGCTCGACCACTGGCGCGGCGAACTCGCCGGTGCCCCCGACCTGCTGGAGTTGCCCACCGACCGCCCCCGGCCCCCGCAGCAGTCGATGCGGGGTGCGGTCGCCGACTTCACGATCGCGCCGCACCTGCACCGACGCCTACTCGATGTGGCCGGCGAGTACGAGGCCAGCCTGTTCATGGTCCTGCACGCCGCCCTCGCGGTGCTGCTCGCCCGATCCAGCGGCACCTCCGACATCTCCATCGGTTCCCCGGTGTCGGGCCGCGGCGAGGCCGAACTCGACGACCTGATCGGCATGTTCGCCGGCACGCTGGTGCTGCGCACCCAGGTCGAGCCCGCCGGGACCTTCAGCGACCTGCTGGCCCGCACCCGCGCCACCGACCTGGCCGCCCTCGGCAACACCGACGTCCCGTTCGAGCGGCTGGTCGAGGTGCTCGATCCGACGCGCTCGGGGGCGTACTCGCCGCTGTTCCAAGTGATGCTGGTGCTGCAGGGCGGCAACAACGCCGAGCAGAGCCGGCTGGAACTGCCCGGCCTCGCGGTCGAGGTGTCCGAGATCCAGACCGGCACCGCCAAGTTCGACATGCAGTGGATCCTCACCGAGCGCACCGACGAGGAGGGCCGGCCCGGCAGCATCGAGGCGACGGTGTCGTACGCCACCGACCTGTTCGACCCGGCCACGGTGGCCGGATTCGCGGACCGGTTCGTGCGGATCCTCGAGTCGATCACCGTCGACACCGCGGTCCGGGTCGGCGACATCGACGTCCTCGTCGACGGCGAACGCGAACTGGTCCTGGGGGAATGGAACGCCACCGCCCACGCGGTGCCCGACACCACCCTCGCAGGCCTGTTCGACGCCCAGGTGCGTCGCACCCCGCACGCGGTGGCGCTCACGTTCGGCGACGACGAACTGACGTACGCGCAGTTCGCGTCCCGCGTGCACCGGCTCGCCCGCGAGCTGATCGACCGCGGGGTGGGGCCGGAGACCACCGTCGCCCTGTCGATCCGACGCTCCTTCGACCTGCTCGTCGCGATGTACGCGGTAGTCGAGGCCGGCGGCGCCTACGTCCCGCTCGACCCGGACCACCCCTTCGCCCGCACCGAGTACGTGCTCGACAGCGCACAGCCGGTGTGTGTGCTCGGAACCCGGCGGGACCGCGCGCGGATGCCCGCCGGCGTGGACGTCGTGGAGATCGACCGGCTCGACCTCGCCGCCCGCGACGACAGCCCGATCCGCCCCGAGGAGCGGTGCGCCGTGCTACGCCCCGACGACGTCGCGTACGTCATCTACACGTCCGGCTCGACCGGACGGCCCAAGGGTGTCGCGGTGAGCCACCGCGCAATCGTGAACCGGCTGTCCTGGATGCAGGGGCAGTACCGGCTCGCCGCTTCCGACGTAGTGGTGCAGAAGACGCCCGCGACCTTCGACGTGTCGGTGTGGGAGTTCTTCTGGCCGTTGCAGACCGGCGCGAGCCTGGCGATCGCGATCCCCGACGGGCACCGCGACCCCGCCTACCTGTCACAACTGATCGAGGATCGACAGGTCACGGTCGCGCACTTCGTGCCGTCGATGCTGGCGGCGTTCGTCGTCGGTGGTCGGCCGGAACAGTGCCGGTCGTTGCGGACGGTGTTCTGCAGCGGCGAGGCACTGCCGCCCGCGACGGCGGCCGCGTTCGCGGAGTTCGCCGCCGCGTCCGGCGCCGAACTGCACAACCTGTACGGCCCCACGGAGGCCGCGGTCGACGTCACCTACCGGCAGTACTCCGACACCGACCGGGTGAGCGTGCCGATCGGCGCCCCGGTGTGGAACACGCAGGTGTTCGTGCTCGACTCGCGGCTGCATCCGGTCCCGGCGGGCGTACCCGGCGAGCTGTATCTGGCGGGTGTCCAGCTGGCCCGCGGGTACGTCGGCCGCCCGGACCTGACCGCGGAGCGGTTCGTCGCCGACCCCTTCGGCCCGCCCGGCGCACGGATGTACCGCACGGGCGACGTGGTGCGCTGGAAGAGATCGGGGCGACTCGACTACTCACTCGATTACCTCGGCCGCACCGACTTCCAGGTCAAGCTCCGCGGACTGCGGATCGAACTCGGCGAGGTCGAGTCGGCGCTGCTGGCGCGGCCGGGGGTGGCGCAGGCCGTCGTCGTGGTGCGCCGCGACGACATCATCGGCGAGGCCCTGATCGGGTACGTCATCGCCGACCCGGACGCGACGGTCGACCCCGCCGCCCTGCGCGACACGGTCGCCGAGACGCTGCCCGCGTACATGGTGCCCGCGCAGATCCTCGTCGTCGGCGAGTTCCCTCTCGGCGCCACCGGCAAGCTCGACCGCGGCGCCCTGCCCGACCCCGAGTTCCGTTCCACCGAGACCGAATTCGTCGCGCCCCGCACCCCCGTCGAGGAGATCCTCGCGGCGATCTTCGCCGAGCTCGTCGGCGCGCCCCGAGTCGGGGTGTACGACAGCTTCTTCGACCTGGGCGGCAACTCGCTCACCGCGACCCGACTGGTCGCCCGCGTCAATTCCGCGCTGGACACCCGGATCGGGGTGCGTGAGGTCTTCGACGCCCCCACCGTGTCCGCGCTGGCGCTGCGGATCGCGTCCGCGGGCACCCGCGGCGCCGGCCGCGCCCCGCTGTCCGCGGGGGCGCGGCCCACACCGGTCCCGGTGTCGCTGGCGCAGAAGCGGATGTGGTTCATCAACCAGTTCGACACCACGTCACCGGCGTACAACGTCGTGCTGCCGGTGCGCCTCGACGGCGACCTGGACCGGGACGCGTTGCGCGCCGCGATCGCCGACGTCCTGGACCGGCACGAATCGCTGCGCACCCGGTTCCCGATGGTCGACGGCGAACCCACCCAGGTGGTGCTGCCGACCGCGGCCGTCGTGCCCGATCTCGAACCAGTCTCGGTGTCCGGGATCGAAGCGCCGGAGCGGATCGCGGAGTTCGGGGGCACCGGATTCGACGTCACGTTGGCCCCGCCGGTCCGGTCGCTGCTGCTGCGCCTGGCCCCGCGCAGTCACGTGCTGGTCATCGTCGTCCACCACATCTGCGCGGACGGCTTCTCGATGGCCCCGCTCGCGCGGGATCTCATGACCGCCTACGTGGCCCGCGCCGCGGGCGAGCTGCCGGGGTGGGAGCCGCTGCCGGTGCAGTACGCCGACTACGCGCTGTGGCAGCACCGCGTGCTCGGCAGCACCGACGACCCCGACAGTCTGCTCTCGACCCAGCTCGACTACTGGGCCCGGACTCTCGACGGGCTCCCCGAGGTGCTCGAGCTGCCGACCGACCGTCCGCGGCCCGCCGAACGCTCGATGCGGGGCGCGGTCCACGACTTCCGCATCGACGACGACACCCACCGGCGTCTGGTGGCGATCGCGCGCAGCCACAACTCGACGGTGTTCATGGCCGTGCACGCCGCCCTGGCCGCGCTGCTGGCCCGCCTCGGCGACACGGACGACGTCGCGATCGGCACCCCGATCGCCGGTCGTGGCGAGGCGGCGCTCGACAACCTCGTCGGCATGTTCGTCAACACGCTGGTGCTGCGCAGCCGATTCGATCCCGAGGCCAGCTACTCGGCACTGCTCGGCGGTGTCCGCGACTCCGATCTGGACGCCTTCCACCACGCCGACCTGCCGTTCGAGCGGCTCGTCGACGCGCTCGCCCCGGAACGCTCCACCGCGCACACGCCGCTGTTCCAGGTGATGCTCGAGTTCCGCAACACCGACCGGCCGCGACTGGACCTGCCCGGGTTGACCGTCACGACCGTGGACGCCGCGGCCGAGATCGCGAATTTCGATCTGCTGCTCACCCTCACCGAGGACTTCGTCGAGTCCGGGGAGCCGGCCGGCATCACCGCCGGATTCACGTACGCGACCGACCTTTTCGATCCCGCCACGGTCGCCCGGCTCGCCGAACGGTTCGCGGCGGTGCTGCGCGCTGTCACGACCGACCCGACCACCCGGATCGGCGACGTCGACCTGCTCACCACCGACGAGCGCGCGGCCCTCGCCCCGGTCAGCGGGGGTGCCGGGGTGCCCGCCCGCACGCTGCCCGAACTGCTGGCGGCCGCGACCGTGATCGACCCCGACTCCACCGCGGTGGTGTTCGAGGGGCGCGAGCTGTCGTACCACGAACTCGACACCCGGTCGGACCGGCTGGCCCGGCTGCTGATCGAGCGGGGGGTGGGTCCGGAATCGGTGGTGGCCCTCGCCCTGGCCCGGTCGCTCGAGTCGGTGACCGCGACGTGGGCGGTGGCCAAGGCCGGGGCGGCGTTCGTGCCGGTGGACCCGAACTACCCGCCGGAGCGGATCGCGCACATGCTCACCGATTCCGGTGCCGCCGTCGGCCTCACCACCACCGTGCACCGCGACGCCCTGCCCCGGACCACGGACTGGATCGTGCTGGACGACGAGGGCCTTCGGCGGGACGTGCGCCGTCAGCCGGCCGGGGCGATCACCGACACCGACAGGGCCGGGCCGCTGCGCCTCGACCACCCCGCCTACCTGATCTACACGTCCGGATCGACCGGCACCCCCAAGGGCGTCATCGTCTCGCATCGTGGCCTGGCGAACTTCGCAGCCGAGGAACGGACCCGTTTCGGGGTGACACCGACGTCCCGGACCCTGCACTTCTCGTCCCCGAGCTTCGACGCCTCGATCCTGGAACTGCTGCTGGCGATCGGGGCGGGCGCGACGATGGTGATCGCGCCCCCGGAGGTACTCGGTGGCGACGAACTGCGGGAGGTGCTGCGCGACGGCGCCGTGACCCACGCGTTCGTGACCCCGGCCGCCCTCGCGTCGGTGGACCCGACCGGGCTGGACCGGATCGAGTGCGTGGTCACCGGCGGCGAGGCGTGCCCGCCGGAGCTGGTCGCACAGTGGGCGCCGGGGCGTCGGATGTTCAACGCGTACGGGCCCACCGAGGCCACCGTCGTCGCGGCCGTCAGCGAACCGCTCGCCGTCGGGGTGCCGGTCACGATCGGCCGGCCACCGATGGGGGCCGGTGCGCTGGTGCTCGACTCGCGCCTGCACCCGGTGCCCGGCGGGGTGCCCGGCGAACTGTACGTCCTCGGGACCGGGCTGGCGCGCGGCTACCACGACCGCCCCGGCATCACGGGCGAACGCTTCGTCGCCAACCCGTTCGGCGGGCCCGGCGAACGCATGTACCGCACCGGCGACCTGGTGCGCTGGAACGGGTCGGGCCAGCTCGAGTACCTGGGCCGCACCGACTTCCAGGTCAAGATCCGCGGCTTCCGCATCGAACTCGGCGAGATCGAGTCCGCGCTGCGCCGCCACGACGGGGTCGCGACGGCCGTCGTCACCGTCGACGGCTCGGGGCCCGCGAGCCGGCTCGCCGGCTACGTCGTGCCCGAACCCGGCGCCGATCTCGACACCGGCGACATCGTCGAGTTCGTCGGGACGCTGCTGCCGTCGTACATGGTGCCGTCCGCGGTGATGGTGCTCGACCGGCTGCCGCTGGGTCCGGCGGGCAAGGTGGACCGGCGGGCGCTGCCGGCACCGGACTTCGGGACCCGCGTGACGGCCGGCCGGGCGCCGCGGTCGGCACGCGAGCAGGAGTTGGCCGGGCTGTTCGCGGACGTGCTGGGTCTCGACGCGGTCGGCGTGGACGATTCGTTCTTCGCGCTCGGCGGCGACAGCATCATGTCGATCCAGCTGGTGTCGCGGGCGAAGGCACTGGGTCTGCACTTCTCACCGCGGGACGTCTTCGAACACAAGACGATCGCGGCGCTGGCCACCGTCGCGCAGTCCGGCCCGGGCGAGGCGGTGCTGGCCGAACTCGACGGTGGCGGACAAGGCGACGTGCCGCTGCTCCCGGTGGCCCACTGGCTGCTCGGCCGCGGCGGCCACCACGACCGGTTCTCGCAGGCGGCGCTGCTGACCGCGCCCGAGGGCCTCGACGAGGCCGGCCTCGCGGGCGCGCTGCAGGCGGTGCTGGACCGGCACGACATGCTCCGCGCCCGCATCCGCCCCGGCGAGCACCGTATGACGGTGCCGTCGCCGGGAACGGTGTATGCGGAGTGGCTGATCCGCCGCGTGGACGTCGACGGGGCGGTCCCCGGCACCGAAGCGTTCGCCGAGATCGTGCGTGCCGAACTCGACGCCGCCGAAGACCGGCTCGATCCGGCCGCCGGCGAGATGGTCCAGGCGGTGTGGCTCGATTCCCGCACCACTCGCGGACGCCTGCTCGTCGTCGTCCACCACCTGGTCGTGGACGGGGTGTCGTGGCGGATCCTGGTGCCGGACCTGGCGATCGCGTGGACACGGATCGTCGCGGGTGAGCAGCCGGCTCCCGCGCCGGTGGGCACCTCGATGCGGCGGTGGGCGCACGGCCTCGTCGACGCCGCACCGCAGCGCCGCGACGAGCTGGAGCTGTGGCGGGGGATGCTCGCCGGTCCCGATCCGGTGCTGGGTTCGCGTCCCCTCGATCCCGCCGTCGACGTCGCGGCGACGGTCGAGAACGTCACCGTCGAGGTGTCTCCGGACGTCACCGAGGCGCTGCTGACGACCGTGCCGGACGCGTTCCGCGGGAGCGTCAACGACGGCCTGCTGACCGCGCTGGCGCTCGCGCTGGTCCGGTGGCGCCGCAGCCGGGGCGCCGACACCGCCGACGCGCTGGTCACCCTCGAGGGGCACGGACGCGAGGAGCACGTGCTGCCCGGCGCCGACCTGGGCCGGACCGTCGGCTGGTTCACCACCCTGTTCCCGGTCCGGTTGGATCTCGCCGGGGTGGATGTCGACGACGCGTTCGTCGGCGGCCGCGGTGCCGGCGCGGCGGTGAAGGCGGTCAAGGAACAGCTGCTCGCGGTGCCGGACCACGGCATCGGCTACGGGATGCTGCGCCACCTCGATCCGGACGGTGAACGGGAACTCGCCGGCCTGCGCGCACCCCAGGTCAGCTTCAACTACCTGGGTCGGCTCACCGCGAGCGTGCCCGACGATCAACGCGACGCCGGTTGGGTGCCGACCGACGACGCCGATCTGGGGGTCCTGCAGGACGCCGATCTGCCCGTCGCATCGGTGCTCGACATCAACGCCGTCACCACCGACGGCCGGGACGGCTCCCGGATCAGGGCCACGTGGGCGTTCCCGGCCGGCGTGCTGTCGGCCCCCGAGGTGCAGGAGCTGGCGGACCTGTGGACCCAGGCGCTGATCGCGCTGGCCCGGCACGTGTCCCGGCCCGGCGCGGGCGGGGCGACACCGTCCGACCTGGAACTCGTCGCGCTCGATCAGGACGAGATCGAAGGGCTCGAGCGGCGGTTCCCGGCGCTGGCCGACGTGTGGTCGCTCTCGCCGCTGCAGTCCGGCCTGCTGTTCCACGCCCAGATCGCCGACCGGTCCGTCGACGCCTACATGGTGCAGATGATGCTCGACGTGCGCGGCGCCGACGCGCAGCGGCTGCGGCGGGCGGGTCAGGCGATGCTCGACCGGCACCCCAACCTGCGGGCCGCGTTCGTGCACGCCGCCGACGGGGCGCCGGTGCAGGTGATCGTCGACCGCGTCGAACTGCCGTGGACCGAGGTCGACCTGTCCGAACTCGACGAGCCGGTGCGGGCGGACGAGCTGTCCCGGCTGCTGCGCGCCGACCGGGCGCAGCGGTTCGACATGGCGACCGCGCCCCTGATCCGGTTCCTGCTGGTGCGCACCGGCCCCGACGAGCACCGGCTGGTCCTCACCAACCACCACATCCTGCTCGACGGCTGGTCGACGCCGCTCATGATGCAGGAGCTGCTCACGCTGTACGCCACCGACGGCGACGACTCGGCGCTGCCGCGGGTGCACCCGTACCGCGACTACCTCGCCTGGATCGCCGCGCAGGACTCCGCCCGCTCGGTGCAGGCGTGGACGGACGCCCTCACCGGCATCGAGGAACCGACCCTGCTGGCGCCGCCCGACCGCGCCCGCGAGCAGGCCACGATGCCCGACGCGGTGGAGATGTCGCTGGACCCGGACCGCACCGCCCGACTCTCCGCGATCGGCCGCCAGCTCGGTGTCACGCTCAACACGATGATGCAGACCGCGTGGGCGATCGTGCTCGGCGCACTCACCGGCCGCGACGACGTCGTCTTCGGCGGCACCGTGTCCGGCCGACCGCCGCACATCCCCGGCATCGAGTCGATGATCGGCCTGTTCATCAACACACTGCCGGTGCGGGTGCGTCTCGATCCGCGCGAGTCGGTGGGCGAGTTGCTGCGCCGGGTGCAGGCCGAGCAGGCCGGGCTGCTCGACCACCATCACGTCGGGCTGACCGAGATCCAGAACGCCACCGGCCCGGCGCTCGCATTCGACACCCTCACCGTGTTCGAGTCGTACCCGGTCGATCGTTCGGCGGTGACCGACGCGGACATCGCCGGCCTGCGGCTGGTACACATCCACGAGGGCTCCGACGCCGCCCACTACCCGCTGACCCTCGTCGCGAACGCCGACGACCGGCTGCGGATGAAGCTCGAGTACCTGCCGGACCTGTTCGACCGGGCCACCGCGCAGGCCCTCGCCGACCGGGTCGCCCGGATCCTCACCGACA
Organism: Prescottella sp. GW823-FHT02E09; assembly: GCF_058797375.1. Classification (NCBI taxonomy): domain Bacteria; kingdom Bacillati; phylum Actinomycetota; class Actinomycetes; order Mycobacteriales; family Nocardiaceae; genus Rhodococcus; species Prescottella sp. GW823-FHT02E09. The sequence continues at coordinate 85,631 of NZ_JBXAJP010000002.1, read as the reverse complement.
TCTCCGAGGATCCGCAGTGCACGCCGGCCCGACTGCGGCTGCTGTCCGACGACGAGTGGGCCGACCTGGTGCCGCTGCGGGGACACCCCGGGCGGTCGGCGCGGACCCTGCCGGCGCTGTTCACCGACGCCGCCGCGGCGAACCCCGACGCGGTCGCGCTGGTCTCCGGCCGCACCGAGGTCACCTACCGCGAACTCGACGAGCGGTCGAACCGGCTCGCGCACCTGCTCATCGGGCAGGGGATCGGACCCGAATCGTTCGTCGCCCTGGGTATTCCCCGGTCGATCGAGTCGGTCGTCGCGGTGTGGGCGGTCACCAAGACCGGGGCCGCGTTCGTGCCCGTCGACCCCAACTATCCGGCCGAGCGCATCGCGTTCATGCTCGACGATTCCGGCGCCGACATCGGGGTGACGGTGGCGGACGCCCGCGACCGGCTGCCGGACGCGCTGCCATGGCACGTGCTCGACGATCCCGGCTTCGTGGCCCGGTGCGAGACGGCGTCTCCCGCCGCGGTCACCGACGCGGACCGGGCGGCGGCCCTGCGACTGTCCCATCCCGCGTACGTGATCTACACGTCCGGCACCACCGGCATCCCGAAGGGCGTCGTCGTCACGCACCTGGGCCTGGACAACCTGTCCGAGGACTACCTGGCGCGCTTCGCGACCCAGCCGTCGTCGCGGACCCTGCACTTCTCGACGCCGAGCTTCGACGCGGCGGTCCTGGACTACCTGCTGGCGTTCGGCGCGGGCGCGACGATGGTGATCGCACCGACCACGGTGTACGGCGGCCGCGAGCTCGCCGAGCTGATCCGCGAGCAGCACGTCACGCATGCGTGGCTCACCACCGCCGCGGCCGCCACAGTGGAGCCGTCCGGGCTCGACGAATTGGTCGAGGTCATGGTCGGCGGCGAGGCCGTCCCGCCGGAACTGGTGGCACGCTGGGCGCACGATCGGCGCTTCTACAACGGCTACGGGCCCACCGAGGCGACGGTGATGGCGAACATCAGCGCCCCACTGGTGACGGGGGAGACCGTCACCATCGGCGCCCCGCTGCGCGGGGTGACCGAACTGGTCCTCGACCCGAGTCTGCGTCCGGTACCCGCCGGGGTGCCCGGCGAGCTGTACATCGCCGGGTCCGGGCTGGCTCGCGGCTATCACCGCCGCCCCGGCCTGACCGCCGAACGGTTCGTCGCCAACCCGCACGGGACGCCGGGCGAGCGCATGTACCGCACCGGCGATGTGGTCCGGGTGCGGCCGGACCACACCATCGAGTACATCGGCCGCTCCGACTTCCAGGTCAAGGTCCGCGGCTTCCGCATCGAGCTCGGCGACATCGACAACGCGTTCGGCGACCACCCGGACATCCGGTTCGCGGTCACGCTCGGCCGGCCCGGGCCCGGCGGCGGCACCGCCCTGGTGGCGTACGTGCTGCCGAACGCGGACGCGCGACCCGAGCCCGGCGCGCTGCGGGACTTCGTCGCGGCACGACTGCCGGTCCACATGGTGCCGTCGAGCATCATGATCCTCGACGAGATCCCGCTGACCCCGATCGGCAAACTGGACCGTGCCGCGCTGCCGGAGCCCGAATTCCTGCCGGCCGGGGCGGCGTTCCGGGCGCCGACGACCCCCACCGAGCAGACCGTCACCGAGGTGTTCGCCGAGGTCCTCGGTCTGGAACGGATCGGCGTCGACGACAGCTTCTTCGACCTGGGCGGCAACTCGCTGATCGCGACCCGGGTCACCGCCCGGCTCACCGCCGCGCTCGGCGCCGACGTCGGCGTGCGCGCGCTGTTCGAGGCACCGACCGCTCACGAGCTCGCCCGCTGGATCGAGCGGAACCGGGACACCGCGACGGCCCGGCCCCCGCTGGTGCCGCTGGACCGGCCGCACCGCGTCCCGCTGTCGCTGGCCCAGACGCGGATGTGGTTCATCAACCAGTTCGACACCGACTCGGCGGCGTACAACATTCCGCTGGCGGTGCGGCTGTCCGGCGATCTCGACCCGGCCGCCCTGCGCGGCGCGGTCCGCGACGTCCTCGACCGGCACGAGTCGTTGCGCACGTTCTTCCCGTCCCACGACGGTGAGCCGGTCCAGCAGATCGTGCCGGCCGCCGAGGCCGCCCCGGACCTGGCCGTCGTCGATGTTCCCCCCGGCGACGTGCCCGGCCGGGTGTCGGCGTTGATCTCGCGCGGCTTCGACGTCACCGCCGCGGTGCCGGTGCGGGCCGAGCTGCTCCGGCTCGGCCCCACCGAGCACGTGCTGGCGATCGTGGTGCACCACATCTGCGCCGACGGCTTCTCGATGGCGCCCCTGGCCCGCGACGTGATGACGGCGTATCTGGCACGAGTCGGCGGACACGTGCCGCAGTGGGCGCCGTTGCCGGTGCAGTACGCGGACTTCGCGATGTGGCAGCGTGACGTGCTCGGTTCGGAGGACGATCCGGAGTCGCTGGTCAGCCGCCAGCTGTCGTTCTGGACCGACGCGCTGGCAGGGCTGCCCGAGGCGATCACGCTGCCCACCGACCGGCCCCGCCCGGTCCGGCAGCGCTTCGACGGCGCCCGGGTGCAGTTCGAGATTCCCGCCGACGTGCACCGGTCGCTGGCCGAGCTGGCACGCCGGAGCGGCGCGACGATGTTCATGGCCGCGCACGCCGCGCTGGCGGTGCTGCTGGCCAAGCTGAGCGGCAGCGACGACATCGCGATCGGCACCCCCATCGCGGGCCGCGGTGAGGCCGAACTCGACGATGTGGTGGGCATGTTCGTCGGCACACTGGTGCTGCGCAGCCGTGTCGACGCCGCCGACGGGTTCGAGGATCTGCTCGCCCGGATCAAGGAATTCGATCTGGCGGCGTTCGGGAACGCGGACCTGCCCTTCGAGCGGCTCGTCGACGTCCTCGCCCCCGAGCGGTCCACGGCGCACTCGCCGCTGTTCCAGGTGCTGCTCGAGTTCCAGAACAACGAACTGCCCCGGCTGGAGCTGCCCGGCCTGGTCGCCGACCCGGTCGACGCCGAGCTGGCCGTCGCGAAGTTCGATCTCCAACTGACGCTCGCCGAACGGCACGACGAGCATGGCGTGCCGGCCGGGATCACCGCGGCCTTCACCTACGCGACCGACCTCTTCGACGCCGACACCGTCGGCGAGCTGGCGCAGCGGTTCGTCCGGCTGGTCGACGCCCTCACCACCGACCCGGCGCGGCCGACCGGCGATGTCGGGATCGCCACCGACGCCGAGCTCGCCGTGCAGCTGCGGGACTGGAACTCCGCCGGATCCCGCGCGCCGGAGACCACCCTCGCCGATCGGTTCGCGGTCACCACGGCACGGTTCGCCGACGCCGCGGCCCTCACGTTCGACGGGCAGACACTCAGCTACGCCGCGCTCGACGCACGCGCCAATCGCCTCGCCCGGCACCTCGTCGCGCTCGGGGCCGCGCCGGAAACGCTCGTCGCGGTGGCGCTGCCACGATCGGCGGAGCTGGTGGTCGCATTGCTCGCCGTGATCAAGGCCGGCGCCGGCTACCTGCCGGTCGACGTCACCTACCCGGCGGAGCGGCTCGCGTTCATGCTCGAGGACTCCGCGCCGGTGTGCGTGCTGACCACCACCGCGGACGCCGACACGATCCCGCCCACCGACGTGCCGCTGGTCCGCCTCGACGACCCGGCGGTGCTCGACGCGGTCGCGGCCCGGCCGGACCGCCCGGTCACCGATACCGACCGCAGGGTCCCGGTGCGCCCCGACGACGTCGCGTACGTCATCTACACGTCCGGGTCGACGGGGCGGCCCAAGGGCGTCCAGGTCACCCACCGCAACGTGCTCACTCTCTTCGAGAACACCGCCGCGACGTTCGGCTTCGACGAGACCGACGTGTGGACGATGTTCCACTCCTACGCGTTCGACTTCTCGGTATGGGAGCTGTGGGGGCCGCTGCTGCACGGCGGCCGCCTGGTGGTGGTCGACTTCTACACCGCGCGCTCGCCGGAGATGTTCCTCGACCTGCTGCGCAACGAACGGGTGACGGTACTGAACCAGACCCCGACCGCCTTCTACCAGCTGGCCGAGGCCGACCGTCTCGCTGCCGAAACTTCTACGCCCACTACGGAACTGGCGCTACGCTACGTCATCTTCGGCGGCGAGGCCCTGGATCTGGGCCAGCTCGGACGCTGGTACACGCGGCACCCGGACACCGCGCCGCGTCTGGTGAACATGTACGGCATCACCGAGACCACCGTCCACGTCACCCGGATCGAACTCGACCGCGACTACGCGGCGGCGGCGAACGCGAGCGTGATCGGCCGGGCGATCCCCGGTCTGCGGGTGATGGTGCTCGACGAGCGCCTGCACCCGGTCCCGGCCGGAGTGACCGGCGAGATGTACGTCGCCGGCAACCAGCTCACCCGCGGCTACCTCGGCCGCGCCGCCCTCACCTCCGGGCGGTTCGTCGCAGACCCGTTCGGGGCACCCGGCGAGCGCATGTACCGCACCGGCGACCTGGCCCGATGGAACCGCGACGGCCGCCTGGAATACCTGGGCCGCAGCGACTTCCAGGTCAAGATCCGCGGCTTCCGCATCGAGCTCGGCGAGATCGAGTCGGCTTTGCTGCGGTACCCGGGTGTCGCGCAGGCCGTGGTGACCGTCCACGAGGGCGAGCACGGCGCCGCGCGGCTGGTCGGCTACGCGGTCCGCGAACAGGGCTTCGACCTCGACCCGCAGGACGCGCTCGACCACGTCGGCGCCGAGCTCACCTCGTACATGGTGCCGGCGGCGCTCGTCGTGCTCGACGAGCTCCCGCTCACCGCGAACGGCAAACTCGACCGCAAGGCCCTGCCGGAGCCGGACTTCGGAGCCCGCACCACGATCGGCCGCGCCCCGCAGACCGACGCGGAACGGGTGCTCGCCGACCTGTTCGCCGAGGTCCTCGGGCTCGACTCGGTGGGCGTGGACGATTCGTTCTTCGCGCTCGGCGGCGACAGCATCATGTCGATCCAGCTGGTGTCGCGGGCCAAGGCCGCGGGCATCGTGTTCTCCCCGCGCGACGTGTTCGAGCACCGGTCCGTCGCCGGCCTGGCCGTGGTGGCCGCCGCCGCCGGCGGTGAGACGCCGGTGCACCTCGAGGAGCTGCCCGGTGGCGGGGTCGGCGAGTTCCCGCTGACCCCGATCATGCGCTGGCTGCTGGGTCGCGGCGACGGCGACATCGTCCGCCGGTACACACAGACCGCGCTGCTGGCCCTGCCGCCCGCGGTCGACGCCGACCGGCTCGCGCGCACCCTGCAGGCGGTACTGGACCGCCACGACATGCTGCGCGCGCTGCTGCAGTCGCTCGATCACGGCGAGCCGAGCATGCAGGTCCGGCCCGTCGGCGCGGTGGCCGCCGCCGACCTCGTCACCCGGGTCCGTGTGGACGAGCCGAGCGGACCGGCGTTCACCGCGACCGCCGCCACGGAACTGGACCGGGCGGCGGGCCGCCTCGACCCCGCGACCGGTGTCATGCTGCAGGCGGTCTGGTTCGACGCCGGACCGCGCGGCGGTCGGTTGCTGCTGGTGGTCCACCATCTCGCCGTCGACGGTGTCTCCTGGCGGATCCTGGTGCCCGATCTGGCGGCCGCATGGTCGGCCGTCGAGGCCGGGGAGGTCCCCGATCTGCCGGTCACCGGGACCTCGATGCGACGCTGGGCGCACGCACTGGCCGACGCCGCGGTCGGCGGCACCCCGGGCCGGGACCGCGAGCTGGAGCTGTGGCGGTCCACCCTGACCACCGACGACCCGGTGATCGGCGCGCGGCCCCTCGATCCGTCCGTCGACGTCACCGGAACCGTCGAGAAGGTGTCCGTCGAGCTCCCGGGCGCGGTCACCGAGGCGCTGCTCACCACGGTGCCGAACGCCTACCACGGCAACGTCAACGACGGGTTGCTGGTGGCGCTCGCGATGGCGCTGACCCGGTGGCGCCGCACCCGCGGCCACGACACCGGCACCGCGCTGGTGAACCTCGAGGGCCACGGGCGTGAGGACCAGGTGGTGCCCGGCGCCGATCTGGGGCGCACCATCGGCTGGTTCACCACGATCTTCCCGGTCCGGCTCGATCTCGGCGGCGTCGACGTCGACGACGCGTTCGCGGCCGGCCCGGCCGCCGGTGCCGCGATGAAGGCGGTCAAGGAGCAGCTGCTCGCGATCCCGGACCACGGCATCGGATTCGGCATGCTGCGTTACCTCAACCCGCAGACCGCGCCCGTGCTCGCCGCGCTGCCGGCCCCCCAGGTCAGCTTCAACTATCTGGGCCGGCTCGGTGGCACCGCCGCCGCTGATGTCGGATGGCTGCCGGTCGGTGACACCGAACTCGACGACGCCCCCGACGCGTCGCTGCCCGTCGCGAACGTCCTCGACGTCAACGCCGTGGTCACCGAGACCCCCGACGGACCGCGCCTGCGGGCGACGTGGGCGTTCCCGCGCGGTGTCCTGGCCGCGGTCGACGTCGGCGAACTGGCCGACCTGTGGGTGCGGGCGCTGTCCGCGCTGGCGCGGCACGCCGAGCACCCGGGGGCGGGCGGACTGACGCCCTCGGATCTGGATCTGGTGCGGCTCGACCAGGGCTCCATCGACACGCTCGAGAGCCGCTTCCCGAACCTGTCCGACGTGTGGTCGCTGTCGCCGCTGCAGTCCGGTCTGCATTTCCACGCCGCGTACTCCGACGAGTCCGCCGACGCGTACCTCGTCCAGCTGACGCTGTCGCTGGGCGGCACCGTCGACACCGATCGGCTGTGGCGGGCCGGGCAGGCGCTGCTGGACCGGCACCCGAACCTGCGGGCCGCGTTCGTCCAGCCCGGCGACCGGGCGGAGTCCGCGGGCACGGTACAGGTGATTCCCGAGCGGGTGGAACTGCCGTGGACCGAGGTGGATCTCTCGCGGCTCGACCCCGCGGCGCGCGCCCGCCGGTTCGCCGAACTCACCCTCGCCGACCGCCTCACCAGGTTCGACCTGACCACGGCCCCGGCGATCCGGATGACGCTGGTCGACCTGGGCGACGGGGAGCACCGGCTGGTCATCACCAACCACCACATCCTGCTCGACGGCTGGTCCACCCCGCTGGTGCTGCGGGACCTGCTGACGCTGTACGCCACCGACGGCGACGCCTCCGCGCTGCCGCGGGTGCATCCGTACCGCGACTACCTCGCGTGGATGGCCCGGCAGGACGCCACCGAATCGACCGATGCGTGGCGGCGGGCACTGGCCGGGCTCGAGGAGCCGAGCCTGCTGGCACCGACCACCCGCGGTGAGGGCATCGGGGGCACCGACGAGTTCGAGCTCGCGCTGCCGGCGGCGCAGACCGAGACGCTGCGTTCCCTCGTGCGGGAGCGGGGCCTGACGCTGAACACCGTCGTGCAGGTCGCCTGGGGCATCGTCCTGGGCGCGATGACCGGGCGCAGCGACGTCCTGTTCGGCGGCACCGTCTCGGGCCGGCCACCGCAGATCCCCGGCATCGAGTCCATGGTCGGACTGTTCATCAACACCCTGCCCGTCCGCGTCACCCTCGACGCCGCGGAGACGCTCGGCGATCTCCTCGACCGGGTGCAGCGGGAACAGGCCTCACTGCTCGACCACCACTACCTCGGCCTCGCCGACATCCAGAAGGCCACCGGGCCGGCCACCACGTTCGACACTCTGACGGTGTTCGAGTCGTACCCCGTGGATCGGCAGGCGCTCACCGCGGACACCGACATCGCGGGCATGAGGGTCACCGGCATCGACGGCCGCGACGCCGCCCACTACCCGCTGTCGCTGGTCGCGTCGGTGAACGGCAGCCTCAACCTCAAGTTCGAGTACTTCCCGGAGTTCTTCGACCGCGACACCGTGGAGTCGATCGCGACCCGCGTCGCGGTAGTGCTCGACCGCCTCGTCGCCGACCCCGGGCAGCCACTGTCCCGGCTGGACCTACTGACCGAGCCCGAACGGCGCGAACTGGCACCGGTACTCGGCGCCACCGGCGGATCCACCCGCACCCTGCCCGAGATCTTCGCCGACGCCGCCGCGCTGGACCCCGACGCGATCGCGTTGTCGTTCGCCGGCCGCGAGGTCACCTACCGCGAACTCGACACCCGCTCGTCCCGCATCGCCCGGTTCCTCATCGACCAGGGTGTCGGACCGGAATCATATGTGGCGCTAGGCATTCCACGATCTGTCGAGTCGGTGCTCGCGGTGTGGGCGGTCGCCAAGGCGGGCGGCGCCTTCGTCCCGGTCGACCCGAACTATCCGCTCGAGCGGATCGAGCACATGCTGGCCGACTCCGGGGCCGGGCTCGGACTCACCGTCGCCGCGCACCGGCACGATCTGCCCGACACCGTCACCTGGTTGACGCTCGAGGATCCCGAGTTCGTGGCCGCGTGCGACGAACACTCCGACGCCCCGGTCACCGCCGCCGAGCGCACCCTCCCGCTCGGCCTGCACCACGCCGCGTACGTGGTGTACACCTCCGGATCCACGGGCCGACCCAAGGGCGTCGTGGTGACCCACCAGGGGCTCGACAACTTCGCGCTCGACCAGCAGGAACGCTTCGGCGCGAACGAGCAGTCCCGGACACTGCACTTCGCGACGCCGAGCTTCGACGGCGCGGTGTTCGAGTATCTGCAGGCCTTCGGGGTGGGCGCGACGATGGTGATCGCCGAACCCACCGTTTTCGGCGGTGCCGACCTCGCGCACCTCATCGCGTCCGAGGGCGTCACGCACGCGTTCATCACCACCGCGGCCCTCGGCACCGTCGACCCCATCGGGCTGGACACCTTCACCCACGTCGCCGTCGGCGGCGAGGCCTGCCCGCCGGACCTGGTCACCCGGTGGGCGCCCGGCCGCGAACTGCACAACGCGTACGGCCCCACCGAGACGACGATCATGTCGAACATCAGCGTGCCGATGACCCCCGGCGGCCCGATCACGATCGGCGGGCCGATCCGCGGCGTCGGTGAACTCGTCCTCGACGGGCGCCTGCAGCCGGTCCCGGTCGGGGTGCCCGGCGAGCTGTACATCACCGGCCTCGGGCTGGCCCGCGGTTATCACCGCCGGCCGGGGCTGTCCGCCGAACGGTTCGTCGCCAACCCGTTCGGCAAGCCGGGGGAGCGGATGTACCGCACCGGCGACATCGTGCGCTGGCGGCCGGACCACACCGTCGAGTACGTCGGCCGCTCCGACTTCCAGGTCAAGGTCCGCGGCTTCCGCATCGAGCTCGGCGAGATCGACGCCGAACTGATGGCCGATCCCACCGTCAGCTTCGCCACCACCCTCGGGGTGCCCGGACCGGCCGGCGACACCGTGCTGGTGTCGTACGTGGTGCCACGCGCCGACGCCACCGTCGTGGGCACGGCCCTGACCGACCGGATCGCGTCGCGGCTGCCGTCGCACATGGTGCCGGCCTCGATCACGGTGCTCGACGAGTTCCCGCTCACCCCCGTCGGCAAGCTCGATCGCGCCGCGCTGCCCGAACCGGAGTTCGCGTTCACCACCGGCGAATTCCGGGCGCCGACCAACCCGCTCGAGTACACGCTGTCGGACATCTTCGCGGAGGTCCTCGGCGTCGACCGGATCGGCATCGAGGACAGCTTCTTCGACCTGGGCGGCAACTCGCTGATCGCGACCCGGGTCACGGCCCGGCTCAGCAGCGTCCTCGACGCCGACATCCCGGTCCGCGCGCTGTTCGAGGCACCCACCATCCACGCGCTGGCACAGTGGATCTCCCGCGAACGCGAGACCACCGCCGCATACGGACGCCCGGAACTGACCCGGCGCGAGCGGCCCGACCGGATCCCGCTGTCGCTGGCCCAGCAGCGGATGTGGTTCATCAACCAGTTCGACACGGCGTCGGCGGCCTACAACATCCCGATGGCGGTCAACCTGAGCGGTGACCTCGACGCGGAGGCCCTGCGCGCCGCAGTCGGGGACGTCCTCGAGCGCCACGAGTCGCTGCGCACCGCCTACCCGGTCGTCGACCGGGTCCCGTCGCAACGCGTGGTCCCGGTCGGCGAGGTCCTCACCGATCTCACCCCCGTCGACGTGACCGACGTGACCGAACTGCGCGAGCGGGTCGTCGCGTTCGCCTCCGCCGGGTTCGACGTCACCGCGGCGCCCCCGGTGCGGGCGGAACTGCTGCGACTCGGGCCGACCGAGCACGTACTGGTGATCGTCGTGCACCACATCTGCGCCGACGGGTACTCCATGGCCCCGCTCGGCCGGGATCTGATGGCCGCCTACACCGCCCGCGCGGCCGGTGCGGTGCCGCAGTGGACGCCGCTACCCGTCCAGTACGCGGACTTCACGCTGTGGCAGCACGAACTGCTCGGCTCGGACAGCGACCCCGACTCGCTGCTGCGCCGCCAGCTCGAGTTCTGGACCACCGAACTGGCCGGAGTGCCCGACGTCATCCAGCTGCCCACCGACCGCCCGCGGCCGGTGCAGCAGAGCTTCCACGGCGGCCGCATCCGTTTCGAGGTCCCCACCGAACTCCACACCCGCATCACCGAGATCGCGCACCGTCACGGCGCCAGCATGTTCATGGCGATGCACGCGGCCCTGGCGACGCTGCTCGCCCGGCTCGCCGACACCGACGACATCGCGATCGGCACCCCCATCGCCGGCCGCGGCGAGGTGGCGCTCGACGAGCTGGTCGGCATGTTCGTCAACACCCTGGTGCTGCGCACCCGCGTCGACCACGGCGAATCGTTCGACGACATCCTGCGGCAGGTCCGGACGGCCGACCTGGCCGCGTTCGGGCACGCGGAAGTCCCGTTCGAGCGCCTCGTGGAGGAGCTCAACCCGCCCCGGTCCACGTCGTACTCGCCGTTGTTCCAGGTCTCCATCGAGTTCCAGAACAACGAACGGCCCCGGCTCGAGCTGCCCGGCCTCGTCGTGGAGGGTGTCGGCATCGACGCGCAGGTCGCGAAGGAGGACCTCGAACTCGTGCTCGCGGAGGAGTTCACCGACGACGGCGCCCCGGCCGGGATCAAGGCCTCGCTCGACTTCGCGACCGACCTGTTCGACGAGCACACCGTCCGCGGGTTCACCGAACGCTTCGTGCGGGTCCTCGAGGCCGTCAGCGCCGACCCGTCCCGCGCGGTGGGCGACATCGAGATCCTCGACGCCGCGGAGCTCGAGGAGCTGGCACCGGCGGCAGGAGAGACGGCGGTCTCGCCGCACGTGTGGCCCGAGCTGCTGTCCAGTGCGGCCGCCGTCGATCCCGACGCCGTCGCGCTGTCCTACCTGGGCCGGACCGTGACGTACCGCGAGCTCGACGAGCGGTCCAACCGGCTGGCACGGGTGCTCGGCTCGCGTGGCGTGGGACCGGAGACGTTCGTGGCGCTCGGGATGCCCCGCTCCACCGAGGAGATCGTGTCGATCTGGGCGATCGCCAAGGCCGGCGCCGCGTTCGTCCCCGTCGACCCCAACTACCCGGCCGAACGCATCGCGCACATGCTGACCGACTCCGGCAGCCGGGTCGGCCTCACGACGTCGGCGCTGCGCGAACGCCTTCCCGACACGGTGCCGTGGCTGGTCCTCGACGACGGTGAACTCGACGCACACATGGCGCGAGCGTCAGCGGCGCCGGTCAGCGACGTCGACCGGACCTCCCCGCTGCACCTCGCCCATCCGGCGTACCTGATCTACACGTCGGGATCGACGGGCCGGCCGAAGGGCGTCATCGTCACGCACCTGGGTATCGCGAACCTCACCGCGGAGGAGCGGAACCGGTTCACCGTCACCCCGCAGTCGCGGGTCTCGCACCTGGCCTCGCCGAGCTTCGACGCCTCGGTGTTCGAGATGATGATGGCCTTCAGTGCCGGCGCCCGCCTGGTGATCGTGCCGCCCACCGTCTACGGCGGCACCGAACTGACCGAACTCCTCTCCCGCGAGGGCGTCACGCACGGGTTCATCACCCCGACCGCGCTGGCATCGATCGAGGACGAGGGCCTCGAATCGCTACAGGTCCTCGCGGTGGCCGGCGAGGCCTGCCCGCCGGAACTGGTCGCCAAGTGGGCGCCCGGACGCCGGATGTTCAACGGCTACGGTCCCACCGAGACCACCATCCAGGCCAGTGTCAGCGCGCCGATGCAGCCCGGCGAGGTGGTCAACATCGGCGGCCCGGCGATCGGATTCCGCGAGGCCGTCCTCGACGGCCGGCTGCGTCCGGTCCCGATCGGGGTGCCCGGCGAGCTGTACATCTCCGGCCCGGGCCTGGCCCGCGGCTACCACAACCGGCCCGGGCTCACCGCCGAACGCTTCGTCGCCAGCCCCTTCGGTGAACCCGGCACCCGGATGTACCGGACCGGTGACGTCGTCCGGTGGCGGCCCGACCACACCATCGAGTACATCGGCCGCTCCGACTTCCAGGTCAAGGTGCGCGGCTTCCGGATCGAGCTCGGCGAGATCGACGCCGTGCTCACCCGGCACCCGGCGGTCACGTTCGCGGCGACCCTCGGGCACACCGGGCCGTCCGGCGACACCCTGCTCGCGTCGTACGTGCGTCCCGTCGAGGGACACGCGGTCGAGTCCCGCGAGCTGCGCGCGCACGTCGCGGCGCAGCTGCCCGCGCACATGGTCCCGTCCGCGGTGGTGGTGCTCGACGAGATTCCGCTGACCCCGGTCGGCAAGCTGGACCGGCGCGCCCTGCCGGCCCCGGAATTCACGTCGCTGACCACCGAGTTCCGGCCGCCGACCACCGCTACGGAGCGGGCCGTCACCGAGGTGTTCGCCGAGGTCCTCGGCATCGAGCACGTCGGGATCGACGACAGCTTCTTCGATCTCGGCGGCAACTCCATCATCGCGACCCGCATCATGTCCGAGCTTCAGTCCCGGCTCGGCCGCCAGATCCCGCTGCAGACGATGTTCCTCGACCCGACGCCGTCCGGGCTCGCGAAGCGGATCGACCTGCCGGTCGGCTACCTCGGGCACAGCGACTCTCCGGTCGACGACGCGCTGGGCGTGGTGATCCCGCTGCGCCCGAGCGGGGAACGCCCGCCGCTGTTCTGCGTGCACCCCGGCATCGGGTTGTCGTGGGGATACGCGGGTCTGGTGCAGTACCTGGCCAAGGACCGGCCCGCGTACGGGCTGCAACTGCCGCTGCTGAGCGGGGGACCGGACTTCGAGTCGGTCCAGCAGCTCGCACACCGGTACGTCGAGGAGATCCGGATCGTGCAGCCACACGGCCCGTACCACCTGCTCGGGTGGTCACTCGGCGGGGTGATCGGGCACGCGATGGCCGTCGAACTCCGCAACGCCGGAGAAGACGTCGCGACGCTCGCGATCATGGACAGCTATCTCACCGAGGACGAGGAGGAACCCGGGCACCTGACGGTGGTCGAACTGCTCGAGGGCCTCGGGCTGGACCTGGCGCCGTACAGCGACGTCCGGGACCTCACCTACGCGCAGGCCGTCGAACTGCTCAACGAATCGCTCGGGCAGGAAACGGGTTTGACGCCCGCCCACCTGAAGCGGATCAACGACGGTTTCACCACGTCGGCACGGATCATGAACCGCTACCGGCCGGGGGTGTTCGACGGGGACCTGCTGTTCTTCACCGCCGGCCGTGGCGACGGCAGCGACCATGACGCGCAGGAGCATTCACCGCAGGTCTGGGAGTCTGCGGTCACCGGCCGGATCCGCGAGTTCACGATCGACTGCGAACACAACCAGATGATCGAGCCGACCGCGCTCGCCGAGATCGGCCCGCTGCTCGAGGACTACCTCGTGGAGCACTGAAATCGGTCCTCCCACAACAAACTTCGCATACATCCCCAACACCGCCGATTCGTAGCGGAGGAGGCGTACGGGGACTAGCGTCGAACCCACTGGACCGCCCTTCCGTCCACACAGTTTGGAGAGCGCCATGAATCTTTCGAACGCCACGAAGGCCTCGGTCGCCTCGGGCCTCGTCCTCGTCGCACTCGGGGCGGGCGTCGGCACCGCCTACGCGGCACCCGCCGCCGCGCCCGGCGACGTTGCCGTCCCGCTCGTTACGCCCGTCGTCGACAAGCAGACCGCACAGGACAACCTGATTCGCGAGATCACGATCGGGTGGGAGACAGGCGGCCCCGCGGGTATGGCGATCGGCGCCGGTGTCGGGCTCGCGATCGGCTGCGTCTCGATCTTCCCGAACTTCATCGCCGGCTGCATCGTCGGCACCGGGATCGGCGCCGCGGTCGGCGCCTACAACGGCATCACCGGCGCCAACCCGAACGTGCAGCCGGCGTTCTACGAGTGGCTCAACGCGACACCGTGATCGAGAGGACGTCCCGATCTCACCACTCGTAGGGGACGTCGTCGCTCACCCCGAGGTCGTCGCACAGGCGGCGGATCGCGCTGCAGTCCTGCACCAGCTGCTGCCGGTCGGCCGCGTGGGCGGCGTCGGCCACCATCGCCGCCCCGCCCCGCACGTTCTCCGCCTCCATCACCGCAGTCCATGTCGCGAAGTCGTTGGCACGGAACGCCTCGAGCCCGTCGGCCAACCCGGCCAGCAGGATCCGCCGGTTGTCGCCGTCGAGGCGCTCGAACACGATCTTCAGCAGTTCCCCCGCGATCGACGAGTGGCAGTACTCGTCCCGCCGGTGCAGCACCACCGTCGCCCGGTTGACCGGTTGCACGTTGTCGTCGTCGGTCATCAACCCCAGATACGCGCTGATCGAGGTCTCCGCGACCGTCGTGAAGGCCAGGCTCACCAGTGCCGACTCGCGGGGAGTGTCCGCGGCCGCGACGGCCGCGTGGTGCCGTCGGACGGTGGGCCCGTACGGCAACCGGCTCTCGACCAGGTTCCAGCCGCGCCGACGCCGGGTCAGCGCGCTCGCGTTGAGGTGCATCAGCGTGTGGTACTGCTCGTCGACCATCGCCTGCAGCGTCGCGACCGTGAGGTTGTCGCCCAGCCCGGTGCCGAACGCATCCTGCGACAGCAACCGGAACCCGGGATTGACGACGTACTGCTCGACATCCATCACGTTCTTGTTGTAGGCGATCCACGCCCACGCGAGGATCCGATCACGGGTGGGCTCGTCCAGACCGCGGAACCGGTCGTGGTCGTGGAACGGGATCAACGTCTCGGGGTAGTCCGCCTTCACCGGGTCGAACAGATCATCCAGGTCGGGTTCGGGCCGTTTCACCGTCGCCCGCCGCGGCCAACTCCCGGCCAGACTGTCGATGATCGCGCTCTCGACCGGGTCGGACGGATCGAACGGCGGCAACGACGGCAGCCGCAGCAACTGCTCGTGCGCGGCGGCCTCCTCGCCGAACGGGTTGTCGGTCACCGCGTCCCCCCGTCCCCGTGCGGCGGTGCGTGCAGGCCCCCGAAGAGGTCGGCGCACAGCCGGCGATAGTCGTCCACCCGATCGCCGAGGGGGCCGACGGCGTCGGCCATGAGGTCACCGAACGCGTGCTCGTCACCGCCGTCGACCACCTCGGACAGCCGGGACAGCGCGGACGCCAGCGCCGCCCGGGCCCGGGCGGCGGCCGGGTTGCCCGCCTGGACGTCGTGGTAGACCTCCGGCACCCCGGATCCGACGCGCGCGAGCAGCGCCAGCAACGTGGTGTGCGGCGGGGGCGCGATCGCCGCCGCCGTGCCCGGGTCGACGCCGACCTCGGCCAACGCCAGCCCGAACGCCAGCACGGTCGCATGCGTCAGCGCCTGCGTCGCCGCCGCGATCCGGTCGTGCTCGTCGGCCCCGACCCGGACCACGCGGGCGCCCCAGCCTCCGACCGTGTCGAGGAACCGGTCCACCGCCGGCGCGGGTTGGTGGACCACCGCGGCCACCGCCCGCCCCGGCAACCCCAACCCGGGCGCGAACATCGGATTGATCCCCACCGCCGGCCGGCCGGGCGCCCCGTCGAGCAGAGCGCGGTGAATCCGGGTTTTCACCGACAGTGTCTCGACCAGCAGCGCACCGGGCCGCAGGATCCGGGTCAGTGCGGGTACCGCCGCGACCGCGACGGATTCCGGCACCGCCAGCACCACCGTGTCGGCCTCGGCGAGGACCGCGCGCACCGCCGCGTCCGGCGCGATCACATCACCGGTGACCCGCCCCGCGGCACCGACCCGGTCGACGACCGTGACGTCGTCGCCGTCCGCTCGCAGCAGGTCCACCAGCATCGATCCGACCGCGCCCGCGCCGCCCACGACCGCCGGCCGGCCGGTCACCCGGTCCACCTGCGCGGTCATCGGTCCCCGCCGCCGGTCCCGGCATCGTCGGGAGCCGAGGTCACCGACAGGCACCGCCGCATGGTCACGGCCTTGACCATCGTCTCCTCGAGTTCCTCCTCCGGATCGGACAGCGCCACGATCGCGCCGCCCACACCGAACGTGACGCGGTCGTCGGTCGCGACCATCGTGCGGATGACGATCGAGAAATCCGCCGTCCCGTTGATCGAGAAGTAGCCGATGGCGCCGGAGTACACGCCACGCGGCCCCTCCTCGAGCTTGTCGATGATCTCCATCGTGCGCAGTTTCGGCGCACCGGTCATCGAACCGCCCGGGAACGCGGCCCGCACACAGTCCACCGTCGACACGTCGCGGCGAAGGGTGCCACGGACCGTCGAGACCAATTGGTGGACAGGGGCGTACGTTTCGACGTCGAACAACTTCGGCACGTGCACCGAACCCGGGACGCACACCCGGGACAGGTCGTTGCGCACCAGGTCGACGATCATCAGGTTCTCGGCACGGTCCTTCTCGCTGTCGAGCAGGTCCTGGCGCAGGGACGCGTCGTGCTCGGGCCGCGCGTGCCGCGGCCGGGTGCCCTTGATGGGCTTGGATTCGACGACCCTGTCCACCCCGATCCGCAGGAACCGCTCCGGGGACGCACTGAGCACCGCCACCCCCGAGAACTGCAGCAGCGCACTGTACGGGGTGGGACTGATCTCGCGGAGCGTCTCGTAACTCTGCAACGGATCGATCACCCGATCCACCGTCGCGGCGTTGGTCAGGCACACCTCGTACGATTCGCCGGACCTGATCTCGTCGAGGCACTGGCCGACCAACGCGAGGTACTCGTCGCGGTCGTGCCGCAGCCGGGGCTTGGTGTCGTCCTCGAGCTTGACCAGCGGATGCGGGGGAGGGGACTCCACGGCCTCGTCCAGTTCGCGGATCTCGGCCTCGATCGCCGCGAACCACTCCGGCACCCGAGGGTCGTCGGGGTCCTCACTGAGCGCGAGCAGGTAGCAGCGGCCACCCAGATGGTCGATCACCACCGCCCGGTCGGCGAACACGAACGCCGCGTCGGCCGTCGGTGACGTGTGGACCAGCTGGCTGCCGGCGTCGGCCTTGAGCTCGTAGCCGAGATACCCGACGTAGCCGAGACCGAACGCGAACGGCAGGTCCGGGATCGGCGGCACCGCGCGGTCCCGCAACTGCTCGTCGATGTAGTCGAAGAAGCGCTGGTGCACCGACTCGACCGGACGGCCGTCGCGGTGCACGCAGACCGTCGTCTCCGCCACCCGGTACGTGATGTACTCGGCCAACGGCCCGGAACAGTCGCCCATCACCGAGAAGCGCGACTCCGGTTCGATCGCGGCGCTGCCGTCCAGCCAGAAGCTGTTCGGGCCGTGCGCGAACAACCGGCCGTACACGTCCTGCGGGTCGACGGCACGATCCACCCGCCGCGAGTGCACGACGTACCGGGACTCGGGCATCGAGGCGTCCCGCGGTTCGGGGTCGGGTTCGTCTGCGGCCCGCGGGTTCGCCGCGGCGACGGTGGGCGGGGACACCGACACCGGCGCCGACCGCGACGACGACCTGCCGGACCGCGTCGGCGTCAGGTCCCGGAAGTTGCCCATCAACTCGCGCCCGTACTGCGTGCAGATCGACTCGGGATGGAACTGCACCCCCCACAGCGGATGTCGGCGGTGCTTCGCGGCCATGATCAGGCCGTCGTCCGTCCAGGCGTGCTGCTCGAGTTCCGGCGGCAGGCTCTCGACGATCAGCGAGTGGTAGCGGACGGCCTGGAACGGTGACGGGATGCCGTCGAAGATTCCGGTTCCGGTGTGCCGGATCGGTGACAGCCGTCCGTGCATCGGAACCGGTGCCAGTCCGACACTGCCGCCGAACAGGTGGCACAGACCCTGGTGTCCCAGGCACACGCCCAGCACCGGAATCTCCCGATTCGCGATGGCGCGCGCGCTGACACCGAAGTCCCGCTTGCGGTCCGGGCGTCCCGGCCCCGGCGAGATGACGATGTTGTCGAAGGCCTCGATGTCCACCGATGCCCAGTCCACGTCGTTCTTCACCACGCACGGTGGTTCACCGTTCACCCCGGACAACAGGCTGTACAGGTTGTAGGTGAACGAGTCGTAGTTGTCGATCAGGAGGGTGCGGGTCGACATGGCGCCATCAGCCTGTTGCACGGTTCGCGTCGCCGTCCGAGCCGATGACGATGTCCTCGACGCGGCACGTCTCACCGATCATCACGTCGTACAGCCCGCGCAGGAAATCAGGGGACAACCCGTTGGCGTGGGCGAACTCCTCGGCCCGCGCCTGGACGAGGTTCACCCGACCCGGCTGCATCATCGGGATCCCCTGATGCCGCTTCACCTCGGCGATCCGAACGCACACGTCGATCCGGTCCCGAATGTCCTCGAGAAGTCGACGGTCGATGGCGTCGAGTTCGGCCCGTAACCGCACCAGTCCCGGCTGGTCGGTAGCGATGCTTCCCGGATGGGGCCCTGCGGTGTCGGCTCTCGCCGAGCCGTTGGTGTCGTCCATGCGCCACCTCGCCTTACGTCTGTGGGACCGGCGCGGTAGTTCTTCGAGCCATCGCGTCAGCCGAATCCGCTAGCTGTGTGCGTTCCCTTCATGATGTCACGGGCGACTAGGCGAGGCGAATCCTTACCGCATATCGGATGCCCGTCCCGCGGGCGCCTCGAACAGTTCGGTGACGGTGCGGTCACGACCAGCGCCACTGTTTCCGGATTCGATTGCGTCGCATCCGATCGTGCTGTATTCGGACGCGAATTCATCCGTCGCGCAATGTTGTTCACCGGATTCGAGCGGTTCCCCGACGAAGTCGCATAGGCTGAGTCGCCGGCCGGTCGAATAACCCCGGCCGTAGCGCATTCCCGTATTCAACGAAACGCGCAATTCGGCGATAACACACAATTCGAGAATGTAGTCGGGGGACTACAGGACTCCTGGGGAGGGATGTCGATGCCGTTCCTGGCGCGAGCGCCACACCTACTGCTGTCCCGGCTACTGCCCGCCACGAACCGCGGCCGAGCGCTCGCCGCAGCCCTCGCGATCGGCGGCGCGACCGTCCTCGCACCGATGGCGGCCGCCGCGTCACCGATCTATCCGGTCGCCGATCCCGACCCGTTCTACAGTCAGCAGGACGCAGCGGCCGCGGAGGCGCCCGGGGACGTCCTCGCGGCCCGCCGCATGCCCCCGCTGCCGCAGTTCCCGAACACGTCGGTGTGGCAGATCAAGTTCCGGTCCACCAACTCCGAGAACCTGCCGATCGCCGCGGTCACGACGGTCCTCGCGCCGGACGGCCGGCAACCGAACGGCCCCCTGCTGTCGCTCCAGCACATCATCAACGCGCTCGGCGCCACGTGCGCCCCGTCGCGCGCGCTCTACACCAGCGATCCGAATCTGATGATCCGCGAGGCCCCGGCCCTCAACGTCGCGCTGGCGCGCGGGTGGACCGTTGCCCTGCCCGACCACCTGGGTCCCACCAGCGCGTACGGCGCGGCCCGACTGGGCGGACAGATCACCCTCGACGGCGTCCGCGCGGTGCAACGCGTCCCCGAACTGGGGCTCACCGACAGCCCGATCGGATTGGCGGGGTACTCCGGCGGCGGCATGGCCACCTCGTTCGCGGCGGCCCTCGCGCCGTCGTACGCGCCCGAACTCGACATCGTGGGCGTCGCCTCCGGCGGTGCGCCGATGAACATCGGGAAGATGGCGCAGGCCCTGGGCACCGCACCCCACCCCGCGTTCGGGCTGGCGCTCGCGGCCGCGATCGGACTCGAGCGGGAGTATCCCGACCGGCTGCCCATCAGCGAACAACTCAACGACAAAGGGATCGCGATGCGCAACGCGGTCGCCAACGCCTGCACCAACGACATCCTCGCCACCGGTGCGGGTCACAGTGCGGCAGAGATTTCCCGGACCACGGAACTGCTCACCAGCCCGGCCGCCGAGGCGGTGCTCGACGACAACAGCATCGAACGCTATCCGGGCGTGCCCACGGCGCCGCTGTACGAATGGCACAGCCCGACCGACGCGCTGATCCCCGTCGACTCGATCGTCGCGACCGTGCAGCGCTACTGCCGGGCCGGTGCGAAGGTCGAATCGGAGTTGTTCCCGAGCCCCGACCACCTCACCACCGCCGTCCTCGGCGCGCCGCGCGCCCTGGACTACCTCGACGCCCGGTTCCGCGGGGAGCCCGCACCCAGCAACTGCTGACCGGCCGTGCCGGCGAGCGAGCGTTTCCATCGGGAAACACGCTCGGGTGCGGCAACGCTCGCACGACCGCCGGAACAGACAGCGGCGCCGCCACGGAAAGATCCGTGGCGGCGCCGCCGAAGTGTTCGCGCGCGCTGGCGGACTATGCGCCGCGCCGCTTCGCCTTGAGCAGGTCCAGACGCTCCTTGAGCAGCTCCTCGAGCTCCTCCACCGAACGACGCTCCAGCAGCATGTCCCAGTGGGTGCGCGGAGGCTTGACCTTCTTCGCCTCGGGCGCGGTGCCCTCGAGCAGGGTGCCCTCGAGGCCGTTCTTGCACAGCCAGGTGCCGGGGATCTCGGCGTCGTCGGCGAACGGGACGTCGAACTCCTCGCCGTTGTCGCACCGGTAACGAGCCATGCGGCGGGGCGCCAGGTCGTGGTCGCGGTCGGTCTCGTAGCTCACCGCTCCGAGTCGGCTACCTCGAAGTACGCGATCTGCCATGGGGTGTCCTCTCCTCGTTCTTCCGCCGCGCCAGTTCGCCATAGGCGGCGCACCGAGCGTTCACAACCCTCTACAACGTCCCGGAATCCCGAATCGTTCCCGAGACTCACGTGGATGCGGCCGCCCTATCTTACCGGGAAGACCCGTACGGCCCGCAGTAAGGTGTGCGTCCATGGCCGTAGCTTCCCGTAGACCGGAATCCTGTGTGTGGTGCGGCCGCGAGGTGGCCCCCGTCGGGATCGGACGTCGGCGCCGCTACTGCCGCCAATCGTGCCGCCAACGCGCCTACGAGCAGCGCAACGCGGTCAAGGGCACGTCCATTCCGGTCGACGCGGTGGTGCTGACCGCGGAGGAGGCCTCGGCCCTGTCCGACCGGATGTTCGAGCTGCGCTGCGCGGCGGAGGACGTCGCGACCGCGATCGCCGAGGACGCCGAGCACGCCGAACTCGGTGACCTAGCGGCACGACTTGTCGGGATGGCCCGCGACGCCGAACGATTCCGCTGACTCCGCGATTCCACCCGACCCGGCCCCGAAGCGGTGTCCCGGTGCCGTGAACCCCACTACGGTGGGAGGTGTCAGCGTGGAGCGGACCGAAAGGAACCGACATGACGACCCCGGAGCACCATCCGCACGACCCGGCAGATCACCCGCACGTCCACGGCAAGGACTGTGGCCACGAGGCCGTTCGACACGGCGATCACGTCGACTACATCCACGACGGTCACCGGCATGCCGAACACGAGGGCCACTACGACGAGCACGGCGAGGTGGGCTGACCTCGTTGGAGTCTGCGCCCGATCGGCCCTTCGCCGCACTGCGCGAAACACACTCCGGGGTGGTCGTTCTTCTCGGCGATCGCGTGTACAAGGCCAAGAAGCCGATCCGCACCGAGTTCCTCGATTTCCGCACCCTCGCCGCCCGCCGTGCGGCGTGTCAGCACGAGGTGGAATTGAATCGCCGGCTCGCGCCCGACGTCTATCTCGGTGTGTCCGAACTCGGCGACCCGGCCGGCGGAGCGGGCGAGCCACTGGTGGTGATGCGGCGCATGCCCGAGCAGGCACGACTGTCGACGATCGTGGCCGCACCGGATACCGCGGCGCGCACAGCAGGTGCCGAGGGCGCGCGCATCGACGCGATCGCCGACATCGTCGCCGACTTCCACCGCACCGCTGACCGCGGTCCCACGATCGACCGCGAGGGCAGCGCCGACGCGGTGCGACGGCGCTGGCACAACAACATTCGCGAGACACTCGGGCTCGACCGGAACGTCCTCGCCCCGGAGCGGCTCGACCGCCTCGGCCGGTCCGTCGACCGCTACCTGGACGGACGTGGACCGCTGTTCGCCGCCCGGATCGCCGAGCGGCGGATCGTCGACGGGCATGCCGACCTGCTCGCCGACGACATCTTCTGCCTCGACGACGGACCCCGCATCCTGGACTGCCTCGAGTTCGACGACACGCTCCGGTACGTCGACGGGCTCGACGACACGGCCTGCCTCGCTATGGATCTCGAGTTCCTCGGGCGGCCGGACCTCGCGACGAGACTGCTGCACCGCTACACCGTGCGGATCGGGGACACCCCGCCCGCCTCGTTGGAACACCACTACATCGCCTACCGGGCGTTCATGCGCGCCAAGGTCGACTGCGTGCGGTACCTCCAAGGACGCAACGACTCCGCGCAGGACGCACACCGCCATCTCACACTCGCCGAATCACACCTCGCGCGGGGAACGGTCCGCATCGCGCTCGTCGGTGGTCTCCCGGCGACCGGAAAGTCGACGGTGGCCACCCACCTGGCCGACACGGTCGGCGCCGTGCTGCTGTCGAGCGACCGGATCCGGCGGGAGATGTTCGCCGACGAACGGGCCGCGCAACCCTCACCCGGCTATCGCGCCGGCCGCTACTCGCCGGAGTCGACGGCGCTCGTCTACTCGACGATGCTCGAACTCGCACAGCAGGCACTGACGCACGGCCGGTCCGTCGTGCTCGACGCGTCGTGGAGCGACCAGGCCCTGCGGCAGCGCGCCGTCGACATCGCGGCGCAGGCCTACGCCGACGTCGTCGCCCTACGCTGCGTCGTACCCGCCGACGTCGCCGCCACCCGCCTGCGGGAACGGGCCGCCAGCACGCGGGACCCGGACTCGGAGGCCACCCCGGCGGTCGCGATCGCGATGTCCGACGACGCCGACCCCTGGCCCGGCGTCACCGACATCGACACCACCCGGACCGTCGAGCGGTCCATCCGAGCCGCTGTCGAGCGGTGGGGGGCCGAGTCCGGCTAGACGCCGGCGTCACGCCACACGTCGTCGAGCCTGCGCCGACCCGTCCTCTGCACCACGAAGTCGCCGGAGGACGGCTCGCCGATCCGCACCACCACCTGAGGGAATCGGGTCCCCGCACCCCGCGATCCCTCGGCTGTGGCGGCCGCCCGCACCATCTCGCGGCTGGCGGCGATCTCCGTCAGATGGGTCAGCGAACACGTCGCCAGACCCCGCGCGGTCGCGTCGAGCAGCAACTCCGACAGCGCCTCACCGCACCGCAGCCAGTCCAGCCTGGTGTCGGTATCGGTGCCCAGCACCGCCAGCGCCGCCCGGTCCGGACCGGACACCGACTCCAGGGTGCCGTGCGGAAATCCGCGCCCCACCTCCACGGCTCCGCTGTCGGGCAGCGCGCGCGTCGGCACACCGGTGTCGTCATCGGTGTGCCCGGTCCACCAGAACAACTCGGCATGGTAGGTGGCATCGTGGCGGCGCAGCGCCGCCCCGACACGGGTCGCCTCCGCCAACCGACTCGGCCCGTCCTCACCGAGCATCGCCATCGACACCGCATGCCTCGCGACCACCCCGTCGAGACCCGCCAGCGCGGTCGACGCCGGGGCACCGAAGGCGCGGCGATCCGTCCATCGCCCCTCGATCGCGTCACGCAGCGCCCGGGAGCGGTCCGACGCGCCGCCCGGGACGAACGCCACCGACGCCAGCAGCAACGGGTTCCCCGGATCCGGGAGCCGATCGATCAGCACCCCGAAACCATGCTCGGCGACCGCCACCTCGAGGTGATGCAGCATCGCCCCACAGCTGATCACCATCTGCCGAGCCGACGGATCGACGACCGGCAGCGCACGGGTGCGGTCCGCGTGCAGCTCCAGACTGCCGCAGCTGAACACCCACGACCACGGCTGACTGTTGTGCAGGGACGGTGCCCGGCACGCAGTCGACACCGCGGCGCGGATCGCGTCCGGAGCCGTACGGGCGGTCATGAACAAAGTGTCGTCCCGCACGAACCGGGCGGCAAGACGCCGCAAACAGCTGTGCCCGCCGATACGCCGGTGTTAGCTGGAACGAAGACACGACCTCGAAGGAGGACCGATGAGCAGTTCCCCGATCGTCGTCGGCGTCGACGGCTCCGCGAGTTCACGTGACGCGGTGCGCTGGGCCGTTCAGGAGGCCGCGGTCCGCAGAGACACCCTCACCCTGGTCACCAGCGTCAGCTCCGGCGGGATCGGAATGTCGTCACCGTTCGCGGACGACCTGCGCATCGCCGGCGACCATGCTCTGGCCGACGCGGTCGCACTGGTGAACACCACAGCCGAACCCGCCGTCGAGACCACCACCGAGATGGTGGCCCTGACCCCGGTGCACGCGCTGATCGAACACGAGACGACCGCGCGGATGATCGTGCTGGGCACCCGAGGGCTGGGGGAGTTCACCGGCGGACTCGTCGGCTCGGTGACCTCCGCCGTCGTGCAGCACGCCGCGTGCCCGGTCGTCGTGGTCGCGGGCTGGCCCCGCCCCGGAGAACCCGCATTCGACGGCCCCGTCATCCTCGGCGTCGACGGCACCGCCGCGAGCGAACCCGCCACCGCGGCGGCGTTCGAGGAGTCGTCCCTCCACGGAGCCGACCTCGTCGCGCTGCACGCCTGGTCCGATCGTGACGTACCGGCCGGGCCGGACACCGGAGCGTGGGCCGAGATCGCGGCCGGCGAACATGCCGCCCTGACCGAGCGGCTCGCGCCGTGGCGGGACAAGTATCCGGAGGTGGCGGTGCGGCAGGTGATCGTGCAGGACCGGCCGGCTCGCAACCTGCTCATGCACGGAGCCGGTGCCCGGTTGATCGTCGTCGGCAGCCGCGGCCGCGGTGGCTTCCGAGGCATGACACTCGGATCGACCAGCGCCGCGCTGCTCCGCACCGTCTCGCTCCCACTGATGGTGGTCCGGTCCCGCTGATCACCGCTCGACGCGCTGCGCCCCCCGGCAGATCATCACGGGGCACGGCGCGTGGTGCAGCAGATTCTGACTGGTCGAACCGAGAAGGGCACCGGTGATCCGGCTCCGCCCGCGACTGCCGACCACCACCATCTGGGCCCGCTGCGCATGCTCGATCAGCACCCGTCCCGCACTGCTCTGCACCAGCACCGACTCGACCTCCACATCCGGATACGCCGATGCGTGCCCGGCGATGCTCTCGGCGACGATCGCCTGCTCGCCCGCCTCGACCGCAGGCCAGTCCACCAACCGGAACGCGCCGTGCCGCTCGATCCGCCGGCCTGGACCCCACGCATGTACCGCGACGAGCGGCACCCCCAGCACCGACGCGTACCGGAACGCCACCCCGACCGCGCGCACACTCAACTCGCTGCCGTCCACACCCACGACGACCGGCCGCCGGTCCGGGTACACCGGAGGGCCACCACGGCACACCAGCACCGGGCACTGCGCATGGTTGGCCACCCGCTGCCCGGTCGAACCCACCAGCGCCGCACCGACGGTTCCGGAGCCCGTCGCACCGAGCACCAGCAACTCCGCTGCCTCACTCACATCGAGCAGCGCCGTCGTCGGCGGACCCGGGTAGGTCGCCGTCGTCGTCTCGAGCCCGGCGAACTCGGTCTCCAGCACGCTCCGCGCGCGACCCAGGAGCGCCTGGCCCTCCGATTCGAGCTTCTCCGTGAACTGCGCCTGGATCAGGACGGCCGCCTCGCTCAGATACACGCCCGGACTGGGAAGCGCGTGCATCACATGCAGGGGAGCCGCGCGCCGGCCCGCGAGCATCGCCGCCCAGCGCAGCGCATCGAACGCCGAGGGGGACTCGTCGACTCCGACGACGATCCCGTCGAGCGCAGGCAGTGCGGCCGCATCCGAATCCATGTCGAGCGCCTCCTCACGAACGCGGTCAGGACCACTCAGGTCCACACTGTCACCGATCACCCCACCGACGGGCGCCGTCGGCGTGTCGCCCGGTACAGGCCCCACCGGTACGGTGATCCGTTCACCGGCCGCCACCTCGTGGACCACGCCGTCGATGTCGACCCGGATCGGCGGGGCGGCACTCGCCCGCGTCGACACCGTCACCGCCACGTGATCGCACGCGACGTGTATCCAGTGCCCGCGGTAGCGGACGTCGAATTCGAGCCGCCGCAGCTCCGTCGGGAGCTGCGGATGCAGCCAGAGGACATCGCCACGGATGTCGAATCCCGAGTAGCACCGCTGGAGGATGTCGATGCTCCCGGCCATCGCCCCCAGATGGATGCCCTCACGGGTCGTACCACCCTGTGTGTCGGCGAGATCCGCCTCGAGCGAGCGGCACAGCATCTGCCACGACCCCCGCCGATTCCCGCGGGTCAGCACCCACGCGTGCGCGACCCTGCTGAGCGTGGACCCGTGCGTGGTGCGCGCGAGATAGAACTCGACGGTATCCGGAATCGACGCCGGATCGAACGGATAGCCGAGGTCCCGGATCAACGCGGTCAGTTCCTCGGCAGTGAACAGGTAGAGAAGCATCAGCACGTCCGCCTGCTTCGACGCCCGATAGCGGATGCAACTGTCGTTCTCCGCTTCCAGGATCAGATCGAGCCGCCCGATGTTGCCGTACCGCGCCCGATATCCGTCCCAGTCCAACTCCGCCAATCGGTCGTACCCCTCGAACTGGCTGAGCAGGCCGTTGTCGAGGAAACACAGCCGGAGCCTGCGACGCAGAAAGTCCCAGTGCTCGACCTCCTCGTCGGAGATCCGGAGCCGCTCCCAGACCCCGGCCGCTTCGTTCTCACCCAGAATCCGGTACGCGTCCAACGCCCGGGCCACCGCCCATGCCGTCATCACATTCACGTACGCGCTGTTGTCGATGCCGCCCCCGGGGCGGTCCGGGTACCCGTCATGGAACTCGTCGGGGCCCATCACACCGCGGATGTCGAACCGGTCCGCGGCCGGGTCGTACACCGCCAGGCTCGCCCAGAAGCGGGCGTTCTCCACCAGCAGCTCGGCGCCGAACGCCGCCAGGAACCCCAGATCCGCGGAGGCCTCCCAGTAGTGCCACACGTTGTAGGCGACTGCCAGACCGACGTGGTACTGCCGCCGCGAGTGGTCGGCCATCCACCGGCCGGATCGCGGATTGAACAGCACCCGCGGCGTCTCCTCACGCCCGTCGCTGCCGCTCTGCCACGGAAACACCGCGCCGCGCAGCCCCTGCGACGCCGCCAATCGCTTCGCCTGCGCCAGCCGCCGGAACCGGTACAGCAGCAGAGCCCGCGTCAACTCGGGCAGCCGGAGATTGAGGAACGGGAACACGAACATCTCATCCCAGAAGACGTGCCCCCGATACGCCTCGCCGTGCAGGCCGCGCGCCGGCACACCGGCGTCCAGATCTGCGGTGTGCGGCGAAAGCGTCTGCAGCACATGGAATATCTGCACGTTCGCGGCCTGCCGGGTGGGGACGTCCGAACCCAGGTCGACCTCGAACCTGCGCCACAACGACGCCCACGCCTCGGCGTGGTCCTCGAGCAGACGCTCGAACGGACACGCATTGTGCACCGACTCACGCGCCGCCAGCACCGGCTCCGAGATCGCCCGATCGTGCGACGTGTAGACCGAGACCGTCTTCTCGAACTCGACGGCCTGTCCCGGCGTCACGTCCAGCACGATCCGATCGCTGATCGCGTCCGCCTCGAACCGGCGCGCGCGCTCGGGATCGACCCCCATCCCGTCGACCCGAACCCGCGTCCGGGCCGCGAGAGCCACCTGTACTCGCGACTGGCTGGTCTCGGCGCGCAGCCACACGACGTCCGCGCCGGACGGCCCGACCGTCACCTCTGCCAGGTGCCGGTCCGCGAACTGCGACAGGTCCGGCACGTTGGTGTTGCGCACCGTACCGTCGAGCGTCGAACGCACCGTCAGCCGACCGGACCAGTTCTCGGGTCGGAGCACCGTGTCGACGACCGCCAGGTGCGGGTCGGCCATCGACACGATGCGGCGCTGACGCAGCCACGTTCGGCGACCGTGCGGGTCCACCAGCAGCGACTCCCGCAGCAGCAGTCCACCGCGCGTGTCGAGTCCGACGTGGTGGTGCAGCGTCTCGAAATCGCCGCCGGGGGAGAGCCACTCGCCGTCCTCGATCCGAAACGTCAACGCCGTCCAGTTCGGCAGGTTCACCAGACTCTCGTCCTCGTGGCGCATCCCGTCGACCATCGAGTCCAGCCGGTTGTAGCAGCCGGCGACGTAGACCCCGGGATAGTGGATGCCGTCCGCGCGGCTCTCGGACAGCGCACCACGCGTGCCCAGATAGCCGTTGGCAAGGGTGAGGAGCGATTCCCGGAGGCCCTCGGTGGCAGGGTCGTACCCGCGATACGTCAGCAGCCAGGCCGCATCGCCGTCGCCCGATTCCGTGAGCGCGCACAGTGCGCACCCGGAATCGGGTGTCGCACCGACGGGAGGCACCGCGCCATTGTCCCACGCAGGACATTCGCGCACCCGGCGGTCGAGGTAGCGGCCCTCGTTCCGATCGGCAGCGCCTCATCGGGAGAACGGGGTACACCTGTCCGGCAGGTGCTCGTGGGGCTGTCACCTGCGACGAACTCCTGTAGCAGATTGCTACAATAGTCTCGGCGATGTCGCCCGAAGTGGACGTTGCCTCGAAGGAGGAGTCATGACGGAGGTCGTCGACAAGGTCACCAGGTTCTCGTCGGAGCTCTTCGACGCGGCCTCGATCGAGGGGGAGCGGGAGCACCGCTCGGCACGCCAGCAGCTCGAGCACTGGGCCCGCGTGGGACGCGAGGTGTCGAACCAGCGGCGGATCGCTCGCCGTCGCGTCGAGGCCGCTCTCGCCGGCCGGATGCCGCTGAACGCGCTCACCGACGAGGAAGGTGCGGTGTTCAACGCCGAGATCGCGGCCACACTCGAAGAGTCGCTCGCCACAGGCAATCACGTTGCCGACCGCGCTGCCCAGGGCCGCACATCGGTCGTGCTCGACGACCAGGGCCGCGTCGTCAAACACCTGCCTGACGGCACCCAGATCATTCTGTGAGACGTCTCGACCTGATCGTCGGGCCGAACGGCGCCGGCAAGTCGACATTCGTCGAGCAACGCCTCGCACCGCTGCTGCCGGGCAGCGTATTCGTCAACGCCGACGTCATCGCCAAAGACCGCTGGCCCGACACCGCCGAAAAGCGTTCCTACGAGGCCGCGCAGATCGCAGCGACCATCCGACTCGCCCTGATCGAGCAGGGCGAGTCGTTCATCGCCGAGACGGTGTTCTCGCACCCTTCGAAGCTCGAGCTGATCGACCGGGCCCGCGACGCCGGGTACATCGTCGTGCTCCACGTCGTCCTGGTGCCGGTCGAGCTGTCGGTCGCTCGTGTCGCCGAGCGTGTCGTCGAGGGCGGGCACTCGGTGCCCGAGGAGAAGATCCGCGAGCGATTCAAACGCCTGTGGTCACTGGTCGTGGACGCGATCGGCCGAGCCGACCACGCGACCGTGTACGACAACACCGCCGCGGACGTCACACGGATCGTCGCGCGGTTCGTCGACGGAGACCCGGTCGGCGAGATCGTCTGGCCCGTATGGACTCCGCCAGAGTTGACCGAAATGGCCCACGGCTGACTCGGAGGGAGCCGACCACATGCGCGGCCGCACACGTCGAGGCCGTCCAGCCACAGCAGGATCAGGCACCGACAAGGATCCACCCCACGAAGCCAGTCCGTTTCATCACTGTGACGAAACAACGTCAGGGGCACCTGGGGTGAGGGGACTTGCCGGCGAACGCACCGGATACCCGAACGCGCGCGAGGTCGTCGCGGAAGCCGAGATACGCCAACCACTCGGATACCGAATACGTGATACGTGACGGACGAAGAAGGCCGGGATCGGAACGCCAGTCTCCGCGGGCGCGCCTCGAGCCCAACGTGCGCCAACTCGAACAAAGGTCGGCGACCGCGGTTGCACCGACTACGCGGCGTTCGATCGTGGCCGGCATGACGGCACGGCATGCCGGTTCGGTTCGCAGGTCCCAGAACGTCCGACGGGCGGCGGCGTACTCGGCGGTGTTATCACAGGTCACCATTTCGCCGATAATCCACATTATGTCAAGTAATGGAGATCGGGCGGCTCCCCACGAGGGACGGGACGGCATGCGTCGCAGACCCCGCCGCGCATCCACCGTCCAGGCGCGTCCAACCGTGAGGCACCGACGCCAGTCCGAGACCCGTGCGATCGGCTTCGCGGGACGCCATCTCCGATGCGGCGGACCCTTCAGGCTGTCCAGTGGACCCTTCCGAGATGCCGGCCCGGCCGGCCACCCGGACAGGCTCGCGCCGCCGCGCGCATCCGACATCCACGGCGGCCGTCCATGCATCGAACACCCGACGGCGATGCATCCTGTATGCGTGCCGGACACGGCGATCGACGCCGTACGTGCAGCATCGATCTCCACGCGACGACGAGTTGCACCCGAAGGACCCCGAGCCGGATGTCGATCGGGCCCGCCCTCCCCGCCGGTCACCGACCCCGACGGCACCACTGTCATGGATAATGACGAATATCCATGTGCGCGTTAGGATTTCACCGCACTCCCCTCGGCTGTCCGTCCGTGTGAATCGCCACGCCAGTTGCCGGATGTGCACAGCGGTTGGCGCAACTGCGATCTCCGATCACTCACTCGACTGCGAGAGCCTCGGTGCCCTGCGGAGTTCTGATCTCGCCTCCCTTACGGTCTCGCTGACATTGCGGAGTCGGTTTCGGTGACGACCTCGCGCATTTTGGTGTCTGCGATGCTTCCAATGGCAAGTCCCCCACCCTGGAGTTCTGCAGCTTCATTCAGTCACTGTGGCGAAACTGTCGGACTTGGTGGGGCTGTGCCTGATTGGGCGAACCTCATTGCCCGCTCGTCCGGACCGTCCACGGAGATCGGGAATGCAGCAGCCTCCTGGGCGACCTCCCGGCCGGTCGCATCAGAACGATTCCGATCGACAGTCCCGCCCAAAGCGGGAGAAGCGCCGCGAGCTACGAGCCAAACGGATTCGCGGTCGCGTCTCTGACGCCTGCAATCAGCGATAGATCTCCACATGGGCGTTGGTGATGACCCCAGCGTTCAACGAAGGGGCGCCCCAGTTCGTGCCACATGCCCCCGTGGTCTGACCTGCCGGAGCGAAGGAGCGACTGGACTGGCTGTAAGGACCGATCGCATAGAGAGGAAAGGCATTGGGGATGCCGTGAAGGCCCCAACAGTCGACGATCAGCACGTACTCCCTATCCGGGGGCACATCGGCGTCATGGCATGTCGCCGTCGCATTGAACACATCCCACTGAACGACGCAGTCCGCGGGATCAGCCTGGGCAGAGCCAGAGCCGAGGACCGTCGCGAATGCCAACCCCGATACGGCCACGGCCGTGACGCGTGCAGCTGCGAGAGAAGTGATTCTCATTGAGATCCTTCCAGTAGCAAGTACCACCCTGTCGGCCGTGCGTGATGAAACGTTACTGCTGCATTGTTGAAAAATGTCGTCTTCCTTACGTTTTCACGCTGAAGAGCAGCGAACCGTCGGATGGATCGAGAGCATTGTCGGTGCTCTCTGGACAAGCGGCGCGCTGTGGGGTTCGAGACCCGGGCTGAGCATCGCGATCGTCGTTATCGTGCTCGTCGCAGTCAACGGGTCATTGCAGGACAGCCGATGTTCACGCTCCGTCGCAGGTCGGCGTGGAACTGCCGCCGAGCAGGAGCGCGCTGGTCAGATTCGGACCGTCGACCATCGGCACGTGCCCGACCCCAGGCAGCTCCAGCACCCGAGCCTGGGGGAAGACGGTGCGCACTCGCCTGGCCTCGTACACCGGGTGAATCATGTCCATCCGGCCCCACACCACGGTGATCGGGACCGCCGCATCAACGAGCGGCGGGAAGTCGAACGAGGCTGTCCGAGCTTTGTCGATCAGGGTGTTCGTTGCGAGTGAATGCGCACTGATCACGGCTTCGTCGTACGACACCCGGCTTGGGTGCCGGTAGAAGGCGGCGAGCGAGGGGTACCGAACGGCTCTGTACCGCATGACTTTCGGCATCCTCTGGCCCAGCGCCCTGGTCAGGGCGCGCGGGATTCGGAACAGCAGCGCGGCCCGGGCCCGATCGGCAGGACTGACGTAGAAACCCGCTGGGGAGAGCGCGGTCGCCGTCGCGACCTCGCCACGAGCAGCGAGAGCGAGAGCGAGCCAACCTCCGAGGGAGTTCCCGGCGACATGTGGGCGCTCACCCGGAGGTGTCACCGAACGGACGAACTCGCCCAACTCCGCGAGGAGCCGACCCAACACGTCCGGACCGTCGGCGAGTGGCGGCGATTCTCCGTGGCTGGGTAGGTCGGCGGTGACCACCCTGCGGTAGGGCGTCAACTGGTC
Source organism: Prescottella sp. GW823-FHT02E09 (assembly GCF_058797375.1). Classification (NCBI taxonomy): domain Bacteria; kingdom Bacillati; phylum Actinomycetota; class Actinomycetes; order Mycobacteriales; family Nocardiaceae; genus Rhodococcus; species Prescottella sp. GW823-FHT02E09. The sequence goes on along the minus strand of NZ_JBXAJP010000002.1, from coordinate 53,102 downwards.
CAGCAATGCGTTCCAGACCTGCCGACGATCGACGATCCCATGCACGAGCACCAGGGTCGGCCCAGAACCTGCGACGTCATGGCGCAGTTCCATGTGCAGATGCTACTGCCGACACCTTGCTCGACCGGGTCAGCTCGGTGCGTTGTCATGGTGTCGAAAGCCTACCGAGACCTTCAGGCCCCGCTCCTGACGAGAACTCTCGGCTCTCACAGCGGGCCTTCCACGTCGATGAACCTCGTCGGTCAGGTTGGTCGAACCCCGTTACCCGGCGTCGCCCGCGGCGAGGATCCGGACAGCGATCCCCGTCCGGTTCGGCATTCCGGTCAGGGTTCGACGCTGATCTGCCAGACGTGTCCGTCCGGGTCGGCACACAGCGCGGTGTACCCCCAGGGCTTGTACCCGGGTTCGGCTAGCACCTTTCCCCCGGCGCTGCGGATGCGATCGACCAGACCTGCGACCTCCTGCTCCGTGGCCATCCCCACGCCCACAAGGCACTCGCTGGTCCCGACGGGAGCAAGCACACGACTGTCTCCGAGGACCCAGCCGAGACCGTCCGCCGGAATGAGCGCCAACATGGTGCGCTGATCGATGCGGAACATCAACGGTTCGGGCACGCCGTCGTCCGCGAGATCGCCGACAAGCTCGAAACCGAAAGCGTCTCGATAGAACACCATCGATTTCACGCGATCTGCAATCGGCAGGCTGATGTGGAAACCACGGGCCGTCACGGACACGACCACTCCCTTCGGTTGACGACACGGTCATCGGTACTGACCACTGGCGACAGTGGAACTCATCGGCCGGAGTGTCCGGATCCGGGCCTTCACGATCTTTCCTCCGGACTCGAATACATGCCGAATCGGCATACGATGGACGCATCCGATGTCCGGCCGAACGGAGGACGGGTGAGGCACGACGACGCACCTCGACGTGATGCGCGGCGGCCCGACCGTGCAGCACCGCCGTTCCGCTCTCCCCGACCGTCGCGCGGGTCGATTGCGTGAACCGCCCGGTCGAGCACACCGACGAATACCGTGACGTGGGTCCGGTGTTCGAATCGATGGCGGCGCTCGACCGGCGGGATCCGCGCTACCGCGTGCTCCGCGACTCCGTGATCACGCGATGCCTCCCCCTCGCCGATCACATCGCTCGACGGTTCGACGGTCGCGGCGAGTTCCACGACGATCTGGTGCAAGTGGCGCGCGTGGGGCTCGTCAATGCGGTCAACCGTTACGACGCCCGCGTGGGATCCGATTTCGTCGCCTTCGCGGTCCCGACCATGATGGGCGAGGTTCGGCGCCATTTCCGGGACACCGGGTGGTCCGTGCGGGTACCCCGCCGTACGAAAGAACTGCATCTCGAGATCGGCCGCACGGTGGGAGTCCTGTCGCAGCGTCTGGGACGGCCGCCGACGCGTCGCGAACTCGCGGCCGAACTTCGGATCGGCGAGGACGCCGTCGCCGACGGGCTGCTGGCCGGCAACGCGTACCGGACCGTCTCGGTGGACGCCGGGACCGTGGTGCGCGGCCACACACATCCGCTGGCCGAGACCCTCGGCGTGGACGATCGGCGCCTCGAGGCGGTCGAGAATCACGAGACGCTCCGGCCGATGCTGGCAGCGCTCCCCGATCGCGAGCGCCGGATCGTGGTGCTGCGGTTCTTCGCGAACCTCACGCAGAGCCGGATCGCCGAAGAAGTCGGGGTGTCCCAGATGCACGTCTCGCGGCTGTTGGCGCGGTCCCTGGCGACGCTCCGTCATCAACTCGACGGACACGAGCGCTGACGCCGCGGCGTCAGACCCGGTCGACGAGCCGTTCGTGGCCGGCGAGCCGCGCACAGTTCGCGCAACAGAAGATTCGGCTCTCGTCCTCCACTCCGTGTCCGAGGATCCGACATCCGCAGTGACCGCACACCGGCGCCATCGCATGTGCGGCGCATTCGAAACTGTCGAACACCCCCCGCCGATCCCCCATGATCACGGTGAACGCCTTGTCGTAGTCGTTGCCGCACGTCTCGCACCTCGGCATCTCGCCCTCCTCCTGATGCGCCGGCCGCAGATGCCGGCCGACATGGATCGACTACCCCTCGGGAGATGGCGCTACACCTGATTCGGCGATCGGAATCGGCCGTGAAAGCACGATGTCCCGCTGCGTTCGCGTACGCAGCGGGACATCGGCAAGTTCGAGGCCAGGCACACGTCGGGGGGTGCGCCTGGCCACCAATAAGGTATCGAGACAGCTTCGTCAGGGAAAGCTGCACCGGGGTGAAATCGGGGGTGAAGCGGTCGAAACGCTCGTCTCACACGCGGGCGGCGTCGAGTTTCGAACGACGGGGGCGTAGAACGCTGCGGTCGGCTCTAGGCCGGATTCCCGGGCGCGAGCGTGTCGAAAGATCGACGGAGGAGTTCCACTGCGTCCGTGGTCTCGTCGGGCTCGGCCCAGGTGGTCAGCGCAACGTCGAAGCACGCCAGCGACGCCTGCACCAGGGTCTGTGCTCGCAGTACCGCGAGGTCACCGGCGAGTCGCTCCTGCACGAGCGGGGTGAGCAGACTTGACCACATCAGATGCTTCTCGAGGTTGCGAGCACGTAGGGACGGCGCGCTCGTCAGGACACGCATGGTCCTCTTGCTTCGTTGTTCGTCCCTGTTCGGTAGCGCCAGCAGGGCTTCGAAGGACGCCCTCAGAGAATCCCAGACCGGTTCGTCGGCCGGCCGCGCGGCGAAGGCGTCGCGGACGAACTCACCCCAGGGAACGAGGTCGCCGATGACGGCGTCCTCCTTGGCCGGGAAGTAGCGGTGGAAGCTGCGGGCCGAAAGGCCTACCTCGGCGGCGATCTGCTCGACGGTGACCGCATCGAAACCCTGCTGGGCGAACAGGTCGATCGCGACCTCGGCGATCCGTGTGCGGACGGCCTCGCGCGTGATGTCGCGCAGGCCCGGATTCGATGAACTTTCCACGATGCGAAGCGTACAGTGCCGAATGTGTCATAGTCTGACGCAATTGACTGAGACTGACATAACGAAGGGGTTCAACATGGACACGCGCATTCTCGGACGGCAGGGCCTGGCCACTGCCTCTCTCGGCTACGGGGCGATGGGCATCGCCACGGGTTATGGCCCCACCGACGACGCCGAGTCGATCACCGCAATCCGAAAGGCCCATGAGCTCGGCGTGACGCTGTTCGACACCGCCGAAATGTACGGCTGGGGCGAGGGCGAGAAACTGCTCGGGCAGGCGCTGGCGCCGATCCGCGACGACGTGGTCATCGCGACGAAATTCGGCCTCACCCGCTCCTTCGGATCCGACTCACGCCCCGAGCACATCCGCGAGGTGGTCGAGGCCAGCCTGCGCAACCTCAACGTCGACACGATCGACGTGCTCTACCAGCATCGCCCCGACCCGAACGTCCCGGTCGAAGACGTGATCGGGACGATGAAGGAGTTCGTCGAGGCAGGCAAGGTCAAGTACCTGGGGTTGTCCGAAGCGGACGAGACGACCATCCGCGCCGCGCAGGCGGTGCATCCGATTTCGGTGCTCCAGACCGAGTACTCGATCTTCGCGCGCGACGTCGAACCCCTGTTCCCCGTTCTCGAGGAACTCGGTATCGGATTCGTCGCCTACTCGCCGCTGGCTCGGGGCTTCCTCAGCGGCGCGGTGGCCTCCCGTGAGAGCTACGACGCCGGCGACTTCCGCCGGCACATCCCCTGGTGGGCGCCGGGGAACTTTCACGCCAACATCGCCGTCGTCGACGAATTGACCGCACTGGCCGCCGGCAAAGGCGCCACGCTCGCACAGCTGTCCCTGGCGTGGCTGCTGACCCGCAAGGACTACATCGTCCCCATCCCGGGATCCCGCAACGCCCAGCGCGTCGACCAGAACGTCACTGCGTCCGAGCTGGACCTGACTCCCGACGATCTCGCCACCATCGAGCGGATCGCCCCCACAGGTGGCGTCGGCGGCCGCATGTAAGCGGGCGCACGCCTCGACCGAGCGGCCCGACGGTCGGAGGGAACAGCAGCCCGCGAAGTCAGTCCCGCCAGACGGAGGTGTACCCGTACCAGGGCCCACCCAGGTGGTTGGACGAGAAGTCGTCGAACCCTGCGGGTGTTCCGTTCGGCGAATAGACCCATCCGGTGCTGGCGCCGAGGGAGAACCAGGACGCTTCACGGAAGTAGACCGCACCGTCGCGGCCCTCGAACACCTGGGAGATGTCGAACCGGCCGATCTCCAGGTTCTCTCTCGTACCTTCAGGGCTGGCGAGCAGTTCCCGAGCGGCCTGCTCGAACTCCGGTCGCATCTCGTCGAACGGCGTCGGCTGCAAGAAGGCGCCGAACGCGACAGCGCTCAGCACGATCACCGGGGCCTGGAGAATCCGCCACGACCACCGACGTTCTTCGACGACGTAGATCAGTGTGCGGATCGCCCAGACCATGCCCACCGCGGCGAGCGTCAGCAGGGCGCCGACGTAGAAGAGCAGAGGCTCCGCCCACTCGAGACTGCCGAAACGAGATGGCCACCGACCGTAGTGGAGACAGAGCAGCAGGCCGACCGCGAGAACCGTCACGATCGAGACGACCAGACCGGGAGGCGTGTATCGCTTGCGCGCACCGGCCCGCTTCGCATCGGTGGGCCTCGTCTCGCTCACCCGCACAATGTAACTGGATCCTCCGAGCGGCCGGCGCCGATTCGCGAGTGCCGAGAACGTTCCGACCGCGGCGTCGAAACGACGGGTCGGCGAGGAGGGAGCGGAGCTAGACTGGCCGCACCCTCGACCGGCGCTGATGTTCAGGTGGGGAGCGGTGCCGGTCGCAGACCTGGAGGTCCGCCGATGAGTCCACACCCCCGACCGCGTCGCGCATCGCTCGTCGGAGCTTCTCTCGGCGCCGCGGGCGTCATTCTGCTCGGAGCGCAATCGGTCGCCGCAGCGCCGACCGACACCGTCTTCCCCATTCCCGTCGCCGGGGTCGGTGTCACCGCGACCGGACTCCCGAACGCGGGCTACTTCTACCTGACCGCCACCACCGACCCCGACACTCCGGGAGTGACCCGACTGGGGCCGTACACCGATGTTCTCGTCCACTGGCGAAACATCTCCACCGGCGCGGCCGGTGTCGCATTTCTCGACAACCGCTACGGCACGCCGGTCGAGACCGGTTCCGGGACGGTCGTCGCCTCGGCGACGGTTCCCGACGGCCCCGGATACCGGATTCTCGCGATCACACCCGGCGCCGGCGTCTGGACGGTTCCCTGACCGCACCGCAGACCCCGACCGAGCCGGGACGGGCAGCCGATACACTTGTCGGGCGCGTTTCGAACACACATTCGCCGCGCATCCGACAGCGAAGTCCCGGAAGGACATTGGAGCAGGCCCAGGTGAGTGACGATCGACAGCATCTCGAGTCCTGGTTCGGCGAGTTCCTGTTGCATCGCAGCACCGCGAAGCCGTCGCCGCACACGCTCAAGGCGTACCGGCAGGACTTTGCGGCCATCGCCGGACACCTCGCCGAGCAGTGCGGGGCCGATGCTGCGGCGCTGCCGGTGGAGGTGATCACCAAGCAGTCGATGCAGCAGGCGTTCGCGGCGTTCGCGGCGTCGCACGAGGTGGCGTCGATCCGTCGGTGCTGGTCCACCTGGAACACCCTGTGCGACTTCCTGTTCTCGCTCGACGCGATCGTCGCGAACCCGATGTCGGCGGTGTTGCGTCCCAAGGCGCCGAAGCGGCTACCCAAGGCGCTGCCGGCCGACGCCGTCACTCGGCTGATCGCGACGTTGCAGGAGGACGACACCGACGGCGTCCGGCCGTGGGGCGAGCGCGATTTCGCGATCATTCTGATGGCGCTGCTGACCGGAATGCGGTCGTCGGAGCTGATCGCGGTCGACATCGGCGACGTGCGCGGCGCCGCCGATCCGGGAAACGGGGGTGCGCGGGTGATCCTCGTGCGGGGCAAGGGCAGCAAGGAGCGGGTGGCGACCGCGGAGCCGGCGCTGGTGGCAGCGTTGACGGGCTATCTGGCGTCGCGCGTCGAACGATTCCCGGGTACCGCGAAGCAGCGGGTTCCGGCCGACGCCAGCCCGTGGCAGCACTTCCGCAGCAGCGATCCGCTGTTCGTGGGAGCCGACGGCACACGGATCACCCGCGGCACGCTGCAGTACCGGGTGTTGCGGGCATACCGTCGAGCCGGGATCAACGGCGAGCGCGCCAAGGGAGCGCTCACCCACCAGTTCCGGCACACGTTCGCCACGAACATGGCCGACGAGAACGTCAGCATCTTCACGCTCATGCGCATGCTCGGCCACGAGTCCATGAACACCACACAGGTGTACACCGAGGGCGCCGGGACCGGTGTGCGTGAGGCGGCCGCCCGTAATCCGCTGTATCGGATGCTCGACGGCAGCTGACGAACCCGTCGACCGGTTCCGGACATTTCATCCGGAATTCGCACACCGGAATGTCGTGCGGGACGTACGGTGGTCGGCGGCGGTGGCGACGCGTACCGCTCTCCTGCTCGACTCTCTCCGGCGCGTCCCCCTGAGTAGAAGGTGAATTCGTCGATGTACGCCGACGTCGCCCCGGCCGCACCGCCCCGTCACCTGCGACTCGTCGCCCCACTGCCCGCGCCGGGTCCGGACTCCCCCGGCGCCGTGGCCGAGCGCGAACACGACCGGCACGCCTCGACGTGGCCCGACTTCGTCAACGTCCCGATCATCTCGCCGACAGAGCTCGGTGCGACGTGGAGCGTGGACGACGACACCTACGTGGAGGCGCACGGTCGTCGGGTACTGCTCCGCTGTGTGGACGTCGACGGCGTGGAAACCACTGTCCACCTGCACGACGACATGATCGACGAGTTGGTGGCGGCGATCGTGTCGGCGCAGAGGCACCGCTGCCCGGCGCACGACTGAGCGTGCCGGAGAAGGCCGGATTTCCGATTCCCCTGCCGATGCACTCGGGACCTGCGAGACTGGTCAACGGTTTGTTCGGCGAGATCGACGCCGCCGCCGTGTGTCGTGCAGCACACACCGTAGGAGGGGCCCGAGGCGGTCTCATCCAGCGGGATGCTCCGCGCGGCAGCGTGTTCTGCGGTCGACGCGCTGATCAGTGGTTTCACGCATATCCCCTGTTCGCCGATGTTACGGCGGTCACCACCCGGTCCCACTGAGTGCGCAGAATTTCTGTGCCGGGAAAGTGAGTTGGCACACTCTGTGACCAACGGAACAGAAGCGTCGCCCACCCATAGCGGCTCGCCCCGTGGACGCGACGACCTCGCAGTTCTTCGAATTCCCGCAGCACCGCCCGTCGTTTCGGGCCAGTCAAGAGTCTGGACATCAACTTCAGTGACAGCTACTGCAGACACTCGTGCCACGTCAGCGGCGCCCGCGCCGCGCGGACGGTATGCCCGACAGCGCCCCGCGTGGGTGATCATCGGCGTTCTCGTGCTGGTCGAGATCATCAGCGCATTCGAGACGTCGATGGTGTATGCCGCCATCCCCACGTTCATCCAGGAGTTCAACAGCGACGCCGCCACGGTCGGCTGGGCCGTCACGGCCTTCCTGCTGGTGGCCGCCGCATCGGCGGCGGTGTGCGGCCGCCTCGGCGACATGTACGGACGCGAGCGTGTGCTGGTCGTCCTGCTGGGCGCCGCCGCACTCGGTTCGTTCATCAGTGCGATCGGTGACAGCATCGGCAGCATCATCGTCGGCCGCGCCATCCAGGGTGTTGCGGGTGCGATCCTCCCGCTGTGCATCGGCCTGGCCCGCGAACACCTCCCGGCCGCGAAGGTCCCGGTTGCCATCGCCATCATCTCCGGCTCGGCCGTCGCGGCCGGATCGGCATCGCTGCTGGTCGCCGGCTTGATGCTCGACCACGCGAGCTGGCACATGATCTTCGTCGTCGCGGCCGTCTACGCGGTGTTGGCGCTGCTGCTGGTGCTGTTCGTGCTGCCGTGGCGTCCGCCCACCGGGACCACCCAGAAGGTCGACTACATCGGCACCCTCGCGTTCGCCCCCGCGATCGCGGCCGTCCTGCTCGGCATCAACAAGTCGGGAGCGTGGGGCTGGACCGACGTGAAGACCCTCGGTCTCGTCGTCGGCGGCCTTGCGGTGCTCGCCCTGTGGGTGCTGTGGGAACTGCGGGTCAAGGATCCGATCGTGAACGTCCGCCTGTTCACCGACCGCAAGGTGGCTCTGACGATGTTCGCGACCCTGGCGATCGCGGTCGGCCCGATGGGCATCAGCACCATGATCATCCCGATGATCCTGCAGTCCCCGACGACAGCGCCGTTCGGTCTCGGTATCTCCGCCACAAACGCCGGGTGGCTGTCGTTCATCGGCTCGATGTTCGGTTTCGTGTGCACGCCGCTCAGCGGCCGCATCACGCGGGCCGTCGGCTCTCGGGTGTCGATGCTGCTCGGGACGACGCTGTTCACGATCAGCAGCGCGATGCTCATCGTCTTCCACGATTCGGTCGCCGGCATGGTCGCGATGATCATCACCGTGTCGATCGGTACCGCGTTCGCGTACACGGCGCTGCCGAACCTGATCGTCGAGGCGGTCCCGGAGGGCAACACCAGCGAGGCCACCGGCACGAACTCGGTGCTGCGCACCGGCGGTCAGGGCATCGGCACCTCGATCGCGACGATGCTGCTCGCGTCGTCGGCAGCGGCTGCCGGTGGCGTCGCGCCGACGGTCACCGGCCTCAACACGGTCGCGACGATGATGGTTGTCCTCGGCCTCATCACGATCGGCTTCACACTGCTGATCCGCCGCGGAAGCGTGTACGGAGACAAGTGACTATCGCACTGTGACGTCCGACTGTGGGCGGTGGGGTTCATCCCCGCCGCCCACAGTCGTCTGCGCGGCCGCTCCGACCCCGAGTTGACGGGACGGGTGACCACCGGACGGTTACGGTGACTAGGTCAGCACGTTTCGACGAGCTCTCGAGGAGCGCGGAATGAGCACCCCCTCGGCACAACCCCGTCGCCATCGCATCGTGGTCATCGGATCAGGATTCGGCGGATTGTTCGGCACGCAGGCCCTCAAGCGCGCCGACGTGGACATCACCCTCATCGCGAGGACCACCCATCACCTGTTCCAGCCGCTGCTGTACCAGGTGGCGACCGGAATCCTCTCGGTCGGCGACATCGCACCGGCGACCCGGATGGTGCTACGCAAGCAGAAGAACGCCGAGGTTCTGCTCGGCGATGTCGAAACGATCGACCTGAAGGCCGGCACGGTCACCTCGCGACTGCTGGACCGGACCACGGTCACCGAGTTCGATTCCCTCATCGTGGCCGCCGGTGCCGGGCAGTCGTACTTCGGCAACGACCACTTCGCCGAGTTCGCACCCGGCATGAAGACGATCGACGACGCACTCGAACTGCGTGGCCGCATCCTGGGCGCGTTCGAGCAGGCCGAGCTGTCCGACGATCCCGAGGAGCGTGCCCGCCTGCTGACGTTCGTGGTGGTCGGCGCGGGCCCGACCGGCGTGGAACTGGCCGGGCAGATCGCCGAACTGGCCCACCGCACCCTCGCCGGCGCGTTCCGGCGGATCAACCCGAGGGATTCACGCGTCATCCTGCTCGACGGCGCGCCCGCCGTGCTGCCGGTGTACGGCGGGAAGTTGAGCCGCAAGGCCGCCGAACGGCTCGAGAAGCTGGGCGTCGAGATCCAGTTGAACGCGATGGTCACCGACGTCGACGTCGACGGTCTGGTGGTGCGGCACGAGGACGGCACCGAGACGCGGGTCGAGTCGCAGTGCAAGGTGTGGTCCGCGGGCGTGCAGGCGAGCCCGCTGGGCAGGCAGTTGGGTGAACAGTCGGGCGCGGAGGTCGACCGGGCGGGCCGCGTGCACGTGCTGCCGGATCTGACGTTGCCGGGCTATCCGAACGTGTTCGTCATCGGCGACATGATGGCCCTGGACAAGTTGCCGGGGCTGGCGCAGGTCGCGATGCAGGGCGGCAAGTACGCCGCCAAGGAGATCCGGGCGGGACTCGACGGGGCCCGGTCCGAGGATCGGGAGCCGTTCAAGTACTTCGACAAGGGCTCGATGGCGACGATTTCCCGGTTCAGCGCGGTCGCGAAGGTGGGCAAGCTCGAGATCAGCGGTTTCATCGGCTGGATCGCCTGGCTCGTGATCCACCTGATGTACCTGATCGGGTTCCGTAGTCGCCTGTCGACGGTGATCTCGTGGACGGTCTCGTTCCTCGGCCGTGGGCGTGCGCAGATGGCGTCGACCGAGCAGCAGGTGTTCGCGCGCAACGCGATCGACCTGCTCCAGGAGCAGAGCCGAGCGCGTCGCGCAGCCGAATCACGTGAGGCCGGCTGACGCCACCCCGGTCACTTGTTGCCGAGCGCAGACGTCTCGGTGATGTTCTGCAGCCGGACCTGACCGCGAGCGACGAGCCGCTCCTGCTCGTCGGTCACGGTCACCAGCCACAGCTGCTGGGTGCGGCCACGGTGCACGGGGGTGGCTTCGGCGAACAGCACTCCGTCGCGGGCGGCGCGCAGGAAGTCGGTGTTGTTGTTGACGCCGACGACGTGACCGCGGTCGCCTAGCCAGATGCTGGCCGCGATGCTCGCCACCGATTCGATCACGGCGCAGTGCACGCCGCCGTGCATGATCCCCCACGGCTGGTACAGCGCGGGCGTCACCTTCCACTGGGCGCGGACACGGTCCGCGGTCAGTTCGGTGAACTCGAGGCCGAGTGCCTCCCCGAAGCCCTTGTTGAGGAACGCGTTGACCTCGGCGGGATCCGCCCCGTCACCCAGTACGAATGCGCGCTCTGCCTCGCTCACCATGATTTGCTCCATCGATTCTGGCGAAGGCGGCCGGGCATCGAGGTGCCCGACCGGCCCGCCGGCCGAATATGTACCTCGTCATAGTGATCCACCGTTGCCACCCGCGCGCACCCGACCCGCCGGAAAGACGAACCGGCGGGTTCCGCGCCAGATGCGCGGAACCCGCCGTGGAAGGGACCGGGAGTCACTGCAGCCCTCAGGACTCCGGCACGGTCCAGCAGTATTGATGAAGCAAGTATAGGGAAGGCTGCCCTAATTCAGCAACCCCTTCGTCAGCAGGCGTGCGCCAGCGACGCCCGGACCCGCACCGGAACACCGGCGGCCTCGAACGCGTCCAGCAGTCCCTGGCCACGCCGCGCCGCGACCGATCGGGCCGTACCCGCCAGCATCGGCACGCGCGTTGCCGCGCCCAGGATCGCATCGGCGACCAGACCGCCGAATCGCACCGAGTCGACCGACGCGAACCCGTCGAGTGCACACCGGATCGCCGACAACGACGTGACGCAGCGGTGCGCGGTCCACACGAGCAGGGCCCGCTCGCAGGGCAGGGTGACGACGTCGCGCGAGCCGGCCAGTCCGTCGTCGGGCAGCACGCGGAGCGTCTCGTCCACGACACCCGCCCAGTCGACACCGCTGTCGCTGTCCATGTGGATCCAGAGGTTGTCCACCCCGGGGTCCCACGCGCGCCCCTCCAGCATCACGAGGGCTGCGACCCGGCCGACCACCGCATGTACGAGCGCCGCCGCCACCTGGATCGCGGCAGCGTCCGGGGAGCGCAGATCGTCGAGCATCCGCTCGTACATCTGCCCCACGCGATGTCCCGGCAGTTCGGTCGAGTCCGCGCCCTCGGCGCACGACGCGATCGGCCACCACCGCCGCTTGCCCTGATGCGCCATCGTCGCGACCGCGTAGACCCGCGGGTAGTCCGGTGAGATGTCGCGCAATCGCGAACACGACTCCGTCAGCGCCGTTCCCTCGGGCAGGGTGAACTGGAAATGCGCGGTCACGGACATCGAGCCTCCATCAAGCGTTCGGTAAGTTCCGTCGAGTACTGCTCCAGCAAGCGTAGGCTAGCCTAACCATTCTGGAAACCAGGGGGTCTACTCGGACCGCGGAGCGGATACCGCCCTCGCGCATTCGGTTAGGCTTCCGTAACCTCGACGCTCGACAGCGTTACCTCCCCAAGGAGCCCCCAGCCGTGACGACGACCCGCCTCCCGGACATGAACCCGGAATCGTCGAGGCACACCCCATCGCAATCGAACTACGGGAAAGAGGTCGTCCCCCAGGGCCCGGCACCGGCAGCCCTGCGCCTGCTGGCGAACCTCGTCGATCTCGGCGTCGTGGCGGCACCCCTCGTCCTGGGGTGGTATCTCGTCGATTCGCTGCGCGACGCCAACGGCGGCGGCGAGGCCGACCGCTTCGTGTTCGGCGGGGCCGCGGTGATGATCGCGATCGGACTGTTGGTCTGGAATCGCGGGTTCCGGGAAGGGAATACGGGCACCACCGTCGGCAAGGGCTGGTGCGGGCTGGTGACCCGGGACGCCGAGACCGGCGCCCCGCTCGGTGTCCGGCGGGCCCTGCGTCGGATCCCCGGAACCACACCCGGAGTCGAGGTGGTCCGGGAGGCCACCGCACGCGCCGACGGTTTCACCCCGATCACCCCCGACACATCCCTCGCGGCAGTGCGCCGACGCCGGCTCCTGGGTCTACTCGCCCTCGGTGTCCTGCTGGTGCTGGTGCTGTTCGCCAGCATCGCGGTCGGCGCCCGCCCCCTGTCGTTCGCCGAGATCTTCCACGCGTTGTTCTCCTCGACCGGCGGCGAGACCGACATCATCGTGCGCACCCTCCGGATCCCGCGCACCCTCCTCGGTCTGGTCGTGGGCATCGCGCTCGGTGTCGCCGGCGCACTGATCCAGGGGCACACCCGCAATCCGCTCGCCGACGCCGGCCTGCTCGGCCTCAACGCCGGCGCCGCGTTCTTCGTGGTGATCGCGATCTACGCCCTCGGGCTCACGTCACCGGGCCAGTACCTGTGGTTCGCGTTCGCGGGCTCGGCCGTCGCCAGCATCGTCGTCTTCGGTCTGTCCTCGATCGGCAACGGGAAAGCGAGTCCGTTGAGCCTGGCACTCGCGGGCGCGGCCGTCGCGTTCTTCCTTCAGGCCATGACGAACGCGGTGGTGATCCTCGACCAGACCAGCCTCGACGGCTACCGGTTCTGGGTGGTCGGCTCGGTCGCGGGCCGCGGTTACGACATCCTGTGGCAGGTGCTGCCGTTCCTGATCCTCGGTCTGCTCATCGCGATCGCGAGCACCCCGAGCCTCAACGTGATCAGCCTCGGCGAGGACGTCGCCCGCTCGCTCGGCACCAACATCGCGACCTCCCGCACGATCGGCATCGTCGCGATCACCCTGCTCACCGGCGCCGCGACCGCCGCGTGCGGACCGATCGCGTTCATCGGCCTGGTCGTACCGCACGTCGCTCGCGCGATCACCGGTCCCGACTACCGCTGGCTCGTCCCGTACGCCGGACTGCTCGGCGGCCTCATGCTCGTCATGTCGGACGTCATCGGCCGGGTCGTGGTCCGTCCCGGCGAACTGCAGGTCGGCATCGTGCTGGCCGTCGTCGGTGCCCCGTTCTTCATCGCGCTCGTTCGGCGCAGGAAGCTGGCCAGCCTGTGAGCGTCCTGAACTCCTCTGCCCCCGACTCCACCGAGGGCGCCGCCCCCGCGACGGTGCCGTCCCGGCCCGCGTTCCGCCTCGGCCCGGTCTCGCTGGTGCTGCGGCCGTACATGATCGTCGTCAACGTCGTGCTCGCGGTCGCCCTGTTCCTGCTGGTGTGCGTCGGCATCGGCCGCGGCGACTTCCCGCTGTCCATCCCGGAGGTCACCAACGTCCTGTTCGGCGGTGGCACCAAGGTGCAGCGGTTCATCGTCATGGATCTGCGACTGCCCCGCGCACTGACCGCGGTGCTCATCGGTATCGCGCTCGGCATCTCCGGTGCGATCACCCAGTCCATCGCCCGCAACTCACTGGCCAGCCCCGACATCCTCGGCATCACGTCCGGCGCGAGCGCGGCGGCCGTCGCGTTGATCGTGCTCGGCGGCGGCGGCTCCTTCGTCGGCCTGCTCGCCACCCTGGGCATCCCGCTGGCCGCCCTCGTCGGTGGCCTGCTGACCGCCACGGTCATCTACCTCCTCGCCTGGCGCAAGGGCGTCGAGGGGTACCGGCTGATCCTCATCGGCATCGGCATCAACGCGATGCTGATCGCGATCACCGGGTGGCTGTTGATCTCCGCCGACATCAACGACGTCTCCCGCGCCAAGGTGTGGCTCAACGGGTCACTGAACGGCGCCGGCTGGGGTCAGGTGTGGCCGGTGGCGATCGCGCTCGCGCTGATCGGCGGCTGGGCGATCATCGCGGCCTTCACTCTCGGAGCGCTGCGTCTCGGCGACGACAACGCCCGCTCGCTCGGTGTCCGGCAGCAGCCCGAACAGGCGAAGCTGCTGTTCGCGTCGGTGATCCTCGCCGCGATCGCGACCGCCGCGGCCGGCCCGGTCGGATTCGTCGCACTCGCCGCCCCGCAGGTCGCGATGCGCCTGGTCCGCTCCGCCGGCCCTCCGATCATCGCGTCCGCACTCACCGGCGCCGTGCTGGTCGTCGGCAGCGACATCATCGCCCGCACCATCCTGCCCGTGGAACTGCCCGTCGGCATCGTCACCTCGGCACTCGGCGGCCCGTTCCTCCTGTACCTCCTCGTCCGCAACAACCGGAAGGTCTCGGCATGACCCAGCACTCTCTCGTCACCGAGCCGGCACCGTCCTCCCCCGCACCGCGACTGGTCGCCGACAACCTCACCCTCGGCTACGGCGACCGCGTGATCGTCGAGGGCCTCGACGTGGAGATCCCCACCGGCGTGATCACCACGGTGATCGGCCCCAACGGGTGCGGCAAGTCGACGATGCTGCGGGCACTGGGCCGGCTGCTCAAGCCCCGCGCGGGCACCGTGCTGCTCGACGGCAAGGCCATCACGACGATGCGCACCAAGGACGTCGCGCGGACGCTCGGCATGCTGCCGCAGGCGCCCGTCGCACCCGAGGGGCTGACAGTGGCCGACCTCGTCGCACGCGGACGGCATCCGCACCAGTCGTGGATCCGCCAGTGGTCGTCCGACGACGAGACCGAGGTGGCGCACGCGCTCGCCCTCACCGGGGTCGGCGACCTCGCCGACCGCCCCGTCGACCAACTCTCGGGCGGGCAGCGTCAGCGGGCGTGGATCTCGATGGCGCTCGCGCAGGGCACCGACATCCTGCTGCTCGACGAGCCGACCACCTACCTGGACCTGTCGCATTCGGTGGAGGTCCTCGACCTGGTGGACCGCATGCACGAGGAGATGGGTCGCACCGTGATCATGGTGCTGCACGATCTCAACCTCGCGGTCCGCTACAGCGACCACCTGATCGTCATGTCGGAGGGTCGGATCGTCGCCTCCGGCGCACCGCAGGACGTCATCTCGGCGGAACTGCTCCTCGAGGTGTTCGGCCTCGAGGCGGCGGTCATCGACGATCCCGTCTCCGACCGCCCGCTGATCGTCCCCATCGGGACCCGGCACGTCTACGGCGCGGTGGGCGGGCCGGCGCCGGAGCGGTGACCCGCACCCCGGAATGCGCCCGATCGGGCCCCGTCACCGCCCCGCGAAGTGCGCGAGCACTCGGGCCAGACCGTCCGTGTCGGCCGGTACCCGGTCCGGGGTGAAGGTCCAGTCGTTGCCGGTCCACGGGTCGCACCACTCGGAGCTGTCCGCCGCGGGCAGGGCGTAGCTGCCGTGGACCAAGTGGTCGCCGGCCGTCCCGAACGAGGAGAAGTCCTCGCCCACGATCACCAGCGTCACCCCCATCGCGGCGCCGTACTCCGCCAGGAACGCGATCGCCGGCCAGTGCCGCTCCTCGTAGCCGAACGGGAAGTGGTTCAGAACGACGAGCCGCCGCGGCGGCTCGGCTTCCCGGACCCCGTCGGCCCGATCGAGGATCCCCAGTTCCACCGACGCGGCGAGCGCCTCGAGGAACGTGGACACGTCGTCGACCGTGCTGATCGTGGATCCGTGGGGGCGATGGGACAGCGCCGACGTCAGCGACCGCAGCCCACCGCTGAGATCGACGACATCGAGCTGGATGTCGGTGCCGGAGGCCAGCATCCGCAGCGCGACCGCGGACGTGACCGCGGACGTTCCGGGGGTGTCCGGGCCGATGATGCGCAGCGGCTGGCGCAGTGGTAACGGCAGAGCCACCGGGACGTGGAGCGGACCGCACTGCGGCGCCGACAACTCACCGATCCGGATTCCGTCCGCGGTGCCCCCGACCCCCCCGACCGCCCAGGCCGGGGAGGTCCAGTCCGCACACGATCGCGGTAGCAGCGGCGCGATCGCGTCGAGTTCCTTCGCCAGATGTGTGCTGTCCCGGCTGTACCGGGCGTAGGCCTCCTCCACCACGGTGTCGTGTCGCTGCTGTGCCAGGGAGCGCGCCTGCTCCCCCGCCGGGCCGTTGCGGGTGGCCGGATCGGAGACGGCCGCGGTCAGCTCGCTGTCGAGGCGCGACTCGGCGAACTGGCGGGCCGCGATGTAGGCGCCGGCAGAGCGGGCGGCGTCCTCCTGGATCATCCCGAACCGTTCGACGATCCGGTCCGGGTCGAGCGGCTCGATCGGCGCGTAACCGGTGGCGGCGTCCGCCTCCTGCGGGGCGGGCGGCTCCTGCGCCGCGACCGCAGGGGCGGCGGTGTCGGCAGCGTCGTCGACGGCGACACCGTGCCGGGTGATCAGGCCCGCGAGACCGTCGCTGTAGCCCTGCCCGACAGCCCGCACCTTCCACTGTCCGGCCCGCCGGTACAGCTCCCAGCAGATCACCGCCGATTCGGCGGAGCGGCAGCTGACCTCGACGGTGGCGACCGGAGCCCCGTCCCCGGCATGCAGCATCGCGGTGAGCTCGGCGAAGGCCGCGCCGGGCGCCGCGTTCGGGTCGATGCTCGCGATGCACAGCACGGCGTCGGCATCGGGGCGGACGGCGTCGAGGTCGATCTCGACGCCGTCCGCTCCCAGCCGGACTCCACGGGTCTGCGGCTGGTTGTAGAACACGAAGTCGTCGGACGACAGTGCCCGGTGCGAGGAGTCGGCGACCAGCGCCGACACGTCGAGCGCGGTCGCGCTGTCCGCGGTGAAGCGCACCGTAGTGGTCGACAACACGGAGTTCTGTCCAGGCATCATGTGCACTGCCGGCCCCCGCTACGCGCCGAGGAAGCGATGCAGCTGGGGCGCGGCCTCGCCGGGATGCTTGGCCTGGATGCCCTCACCGATCGCCTGGAGCTTCCAGCCGTCGGGTCCGCGGAACACCTTGGCCATGACCATGCCGGTGAACGGCATACCGCCCTGCAGGGTGAAGCGCGCGAGTTCGCTGCTCGTGGTGGCGTCGACGAGCCGGCAGAACGCGTTCTTGATCTGCTCGAAGGTGTGCCCCTTGTAGGACGTCACCAGGAACAGGACGGTGGTGACGTACGGCGGGACGCGGGTCAGATCGACGTGGATGACCTCGTCGTCGCCCTGCCCGACGCCGGTGAGGTTGTCGCCCTCGTGCAGCACCGACCCGTCCTTGGATCGCAGCTGCCCGTAGTAGGCGACGTCGACGATCTGGTTGTCGGCGATCAGCACCGCGGAGGCGTCGAGATCGACATCCACGGTGCGGCTGCCGAACATGCCTCGCTTCTCGATGGGATCCCAACCCAGACCCATGGTGACCATGGTGAGCGCCACCCCGCCGTCCTTGCGGAGGCTGACCCGCTGCCCCTTCGTGAGGCTGACCGGGCGGCCCTTGACCAGGCTGACCTCGGTGGTCGGGGCCGGTGCGGCCGGGCGAGCCGGCGGCGCGGCGGGGGCAGGAGCGGGCGGAGCCGCAGCCGGTGCGGGAGGTGCTGCGGGAGGTGCTGCGGGAGTTGCGGGAGCGGCAGGTTCGTCGTCGACGGAGACACCGTGGTCGGTGACCAGCGCGGCGAAACCACCGGCGTAACCCTGTCCGACCGCGCGGACCTTCCACGTGTCCTGCCGCCGATACAGTTCGAGGGCGATGACGATGGATTCGGTGTCGAGTCCGTCGATCCGGTACTCGTACAACGTGTTTCCGTTGACGTCGGCGAGGCGTGCAGTCGGCGCGCCCGAGCGACCGAACGTGGACGTGGCGTCGTCGAGGGTGATGACCGTGCGAACCTGATCGATGTCGGCGGGCACCGACGACAGCGAAACGTGCAGCGTCGCAGCCTGACTGCCCTGCCCCGCCCGTAGCTGCACGCCGGGTCCGGTCGGCTGGTTGAAGAAGACGAAGTCGGCGTCGGATCGGACGCGTCCGTTCGCGGTGACGAGGAGAGCCGACAGATCAGCGGCTGCGGTCAGCTCGAGCGAGACGATGACGTCGTTAGCGGCGATCGGGGCGTTCTGCCCCTTGGTGAGTGGTGCAGTCACGGCGTTACGGATCCTTCGATGTGTCGGTGGTCGATACGGGAGCGTACGCGACCGGCGGCACGTCACGGCCGAACCGGAGCGACACTCCGGTCCGACCGCGGAGACGAAATCGTTGTCCGAGCGCACCGCTCCTCAACTGCCGGGCGGCTCGACGATCCGCACGGTCCGGGGCAGCGATCCGACGGTGAACCCGCACCGGCGGGCCGCCGCCGCGAACGGTTCGGGGGTGTCGTCGGCGGGCCAGTCGGTGCGCACGCCCGCCGGTCCGAACAGCGCGGCCGCGTTCGCCGACGATCCGGTGGCGAATCGGCTCTGGTAGCGGATGCCGTCGGACTGCGCCGCGAGCGCGGCCGCCCACTGCCGGGGAATGTCGTAGGGCGTGACCGTGCACAACTCGCGGGTGAGACCGAAATCGGCGGCGGTCTCGGCGCAGGTGTCCGCCAGCTGCCGCCGGGTCGGTACCCGCAGCTCCGACAGCGAACGCTCGGTGGCGAAGTCGTGGGTGATCACGCCGATCGACGCGAGCACCTCCCCGACCGTCTCCCGGATCGCGGTGCGCTCGTCGAACGCGACGTAGCAGGTGCCGTCCGGGTCGTCGAGGTCGAACCGGCCCCGACCGGACGACGCGAACCACCACGCGCCGTTGGCGGTGCGATGCCCGCGCAGCAGCCGTCGGCGGGTGGTCAGCGACCACGTGGGAAAGCCCGCGAGGGAGCGGGATCCGGGGGCGCCGAGCGCAACGACCTCACGGGTCATGCAGCCCACCGCTGCGCGTCGGCGCGGGCCGCGGTGCGGACGGGTTCGGCCGGGCCGTCCGTGGTCAGCCACTCGGCGGCGGACCGCCCGTCCAGCGTGTCCTGCGACGTGCACAGCCACAGCGCGCAGGTCCACGGGTCGGCCGCCGCGCGCAGGATGCGCCACACCTCGACGAGCGCCGGATGCACGGCCCCGCTCGCGGTGAACTGCCACACCGGGTAGACCCACTGGCCGTCGTCGAGCCGACATGCGATCAGCGCGTTGGTGGCGACCTTCTTGCTGACGGCCTGGCGGCTGACCCGCCACCAGCGGGTGAGACCCGCGGTGTCGTAGAACGGTCCGACGATCTGGTCGTACACATGGCTGGTCGGCAACGCCGCCGACATCGCATCGGCGATCGCCTCGACGTCCGCGAACGTCTCGGCCGGGACACCGGCCTCTGCCGCGGCCGCGAAGGTGCTGTGCACCCGCCGTGTGAGCAACTCGATCAGTTCGCGCTCCTGCTCCACCAACGACGTCACGACTCAGTCCTCTCACTCGTCAACCTTGTCAACCACACCTTGCCACCGGTCGGTCAACCACGTCAACCACTCGGGGCGGCACCGACGGGCACGCCGCGCACATCGCATCCGGTTTCGTTGCCCCATACTCGGGGGTGTGAGCACGCTCTCCGACGGCGAGGCCCCCGGTTCACGCGCCGAGTACCGGCGGCGCTTCGCCGAGAAACTACTTCCCCGCATCGCCGAGGCCGCGGGCGCGGAAGGGTTCGCCCCCGACGATGCGCCCGGCCGAGGATGGAGCTGGGAGCGGGCGCAGGCGGGCGGCACGAAGGCCGCGATCCACCTCACCGAGATGACGGGGCGGCACACCCGCGGCGGTATCGACCTCACCGCGGTCGGGGAGATCCACATCGACGCTGTGGAAGGACGCTGTGGAAGAACGACTCAGGCTTTCGAGTGAGCGGCACCCGGACGCGGCAACGCTGCTGGCGCCCCTCCGATCCTGGGGCACGGAATTCACCCGTGACAACCGCTACACGCTGCGCTGGGGTCGCAACACCGAACCCCAGGTGACCGGGCTCCTCCGCGACCTCCGATCGTTCGCCCGGTTCGCGGCGACTGTCACCGGGCCCATGGACCTGAGCGCGGAGCGGCTCGCGCGGTCCCGGATCCGCAAGCAGGTCGTCGCGGGCCTCCCGCCCGACTACTGCACACCCGACACGGCGCGAGTCATCGAAGAACTGAACCGCGGGAGCTGACCGTTCGGAGACAAACCGCGCCGGCGCGTCACGTCGTCCGTCCATCCGGTCTTCCGCCACAAGATCCGCTCGGCGGGGAGGCACCATCCGGGTCGGTACGGATCGACGTTCTGTGCACGTGGGCATTCGCTCGGTACGCTTCTCGCATGGCACGGATCTGGTCCGAACTCACGCGGGAGCTGAACCTTGTTCGGCTCACGTGGGTGGCCGTGCTGGCGTTGGTGATTGCCACGACCACCACGATCGACGGGCCGGCTGCGGTAGTGGGTGCCACCGTTGCGATCGTGCTCGTGCTCGCGGTGGCCGGGCAGGGCTCACTGCCCCGGCTGCACTCACAGACCGAAGCTGCCACCGGCCCGCCACGGGACGAGCAGCGGCTGCGCGGTGCATTCCGCAGGCAGAGCGCCCCCGACACCCCCGGCCGCCCTCGTCGGCCCCGAGCACCCGGACAGGTCCCGGCCGCCGCGTAGCCCTCTCGGTGCTACACCGGCCGCTTCACCCGACCGTCCCTTTCCGCGCCGTCACGAGTCCGCAGAGGATTCCGGCGTGACCTTCCACTCGCACGACGGCCGCGTGCCCCTGCGTCGTGCAGCAAAGAGGTGCTCACCATGCTCGACTTCGTCTACTACCCCGTGTCCGCGATCCTGTGGTTCTGGCACAAGGTGTTCGGCTCGATCCTGGGTCCCGACAACGGCTTCGCCTGGGCGTTGGCGGTGATGTTCCTGGTCTTCACCCTGCGCCTTCTGCTGCTCAAACCCGCCGTCGACCAGATCCGCACGACCCGCCGGATGCAGGAACTGCAGCCGCAGATCAAAGCCCTGCAACGCAAGTACGCCGGCGACCGGCAACGCCAGGCCACCGAGATGCAGAAGCTGCAGAGGGAGCACGGGTTCAACCCACTGATGGGCTGCCTGCCGGTGTTGGTGCAGATCCCGGTGTTCCTCGGCCTGTACCACGTGCTGCGCTCGTTCAACCGCACCGGAACCGGGCTGGGTCAGCTCGGGATGACGCCCGAGGCCAACGCGAACACCGCGAACTACCTCTTCAGCGCCACCGATGTGCAGTCGTTCCTGAGTGCGCGCCTGTTCGGTGCACCGATCTCTGCGGCGATCACCAGCCCGCAGAGCACCCTGGCGTCGTTCGCCGAGCACGGCGGAATCCCGACCGTGGCCACCATCGCCGCCGTGGCCGTCCCGCTGATGGTGCTCGCGGGCCTGGCCACGCACCTCAACGCCCGGGCGTCGGTGGGAAGGCAGAGTCCGGAGGCGGCAGCCAATCCGCAGTCGGCGATCATGAACAAGCTGATGCTGTGGGTCTTTCCGCTCGGCGTCCTCGTCGGCGGTCCGTTCCTGATGATCGCGATCCTGCTGTACTGGGTGAGCAACAACGTCTGGACGTACGGCCAGCAGCATCTCGTGTTCGCCCGCATCGACCGAGAGGAAGCCGCGAGACAGTCTGAGATCTCCGAACGACGAGCGGCCTCCGCGCCCCGACCCGGTGCCCGACCGGCGACCCGGCCGACGCCGGACCGACAGAAGCGGGGCCGGCGAAAGTAGCAGCCGCGACGGCGGATTCACCGCCGGATCAACGTCCGGACCAGGCGCACCCCCTGCCCGAACGACACCTCGGGCAGGTAGGCGCGGCCGATGGCGTTGCCGATGCTCGGCAACGCGACGGGGTCCGGGAAACACATGTGCATCGGTTCGTACCGCGGCTGGAACTTCGACTTGAATGCGAGCAACGACCGGAACCCGTACACCGGCTCGAGGGTCTGGCCCAGCACCTCGAGCACCGAGTCCAGAGCCTCGGACAGCCCAGGCCGGACGTCGTCCGCAGGCGTGACCGCGGTGGTGTCGTCGCCCTGCTGCACGGTGGCGAGCGGGGCCCCGGACAGGCTGACGAACTCCGCGCCCTCCTGCTCGAGCGTGATCGCGGCCGAGGCGATGAGGAACTCCATCGCCGGCCGGAATCCCTGATGAGCGCCGTCGGCGCGCCGGCGCATGAAGTCCAGCGTCCAGCCCACCACCGCGCCGTCGCGGTACACCGGCAGCCACGATGTCACCCCGTGCACGGTGCGCTGCTCGTCGACCGCGATCAGGCAGCGCACCGCGGGGTCGTCCATCTCCTGCAGCCCGCCGAGCGTGAACCCCATCTCGGGCATCCCCTTGTCGGCCACCCACTCCTCGGAGATGGCCGTGATCTGGTCCGTGATCGACAGCGGCGCGCTGGGGAAGCTGATCCACTCGGCGGTGATCCCCGACTTCGCGGCGCGGTTGAGTGCCGTGCGCACATCCTGGAACTTCTTGCCGGTGAACGCGATCGAACCCAGGTCCAGCACAGTCTCCTCGGCCACCTGCACGCCGACCCAGCCCAGGTCCTCGGCCACGGCCCGGACATCCCCGGTCACCGAGTAGAAGCATGGGGCCCAGCCGTTGGAGGCGGCGAACTCGGCGAACCCGACCACGTCGTCGTGCACCCGGTCGGGCCGTCCGACCGGGCCGCCGGTGGTGAGCGCGACGCCGCCGATGACGCGGTACGCCACGTAGCTGTCTCCGGCGGTGCCGAACCAGTACGAGTTGCCACGCCAGGTCGTCATCCACGACAGCGCGCTGCCCGAACCGGACGTGAGGATCTCCCGGGCCCGCTCCGCCGCGCCGCTGTCGGCCCCGTACGCGGGCCGCAGGAACGTGCCCGCCACCAGCCCACACGCCACCACCCAGAACACGACGCCGGTCCACTCGTAGAGCAGCGTCGAGGCCCAGTCCACGGGCAGCAACCGCGGATCGAGCATCTGCAGGTACACCGGCGGGACCAGACGTTCGGGGAAGTCGGCGATCAGCGTCGCCAGCGTGGGTCGGCGGTCGAAGCCGCCGCGCGCCCACATCCCGCCCAGGACGTACAGGAGCCCGAGCCCGATCAGCAGTACCGCGAGCTTGACGGACAACCGGCGGTACGTCTTCGGGGGCGCCGAGACGTCGAACAGTTTCCGCGTCGCGAGCAAGAGGATCACCAGCGCCAGCGGGGTCAGGAACGGGATGAGGGTGCGATAGACATCGGGGGCGTCCAGCCCGTAGAAGAGCGTGTCCTCGTCGGCGACGTCGATGTACCGGACCACGAAGTTCAGCAACGACAGCGCCAGCAGCACCACCTGCGCGACGGTAGCCGCGATCCACGCGAATCGGCGGCCGCGGCGCAGCCCGTCGCACAGCACCAGCAGGAACACCGACGGCATCAGGCTGAGCAGCGTCGGGCCGACACCGGACAGCCGCAGGTCCAGTTCGCCGCGCCGGCAGTCCGGGTCGGTCTGCGACGCCTCGCAGATCTCGCGCACCTCGGCGGCCGTCCACGGCACGCCCCGGAACAGGTCGCGCAGCACCGCGAGCGGGCCGACGGCGTGCGGGGACAGTGCCGCGAGCATGGTGCCGACGGAGGTGGCTGCGACCACGATCGCGACCAGCACCCGCCCCTCGCGCCGGGTCCCGGAGATGCGGGGCCCGCGCGCGGAGCGGCCCACGATCCACGGCCCCAGACACAGTCCGACGACGACAGCGCCCAACCGGATCACGTCCTGCAACTGCCCGGCGAACAGCACCAGCGTGATCGTCAACGCCAGCAGTCCGACTCGGATCCGTCTGCGCCACAGTGTGTCCATCGACGCGCTGGCGGCCGCCACGACGCCGACGATCCAGGTGGTCGGGCCGACCGCGGTCCCGATGTGCAGGCGGAACCCCCAGTCGGCGTCGAGCAGCTTGACGGTGGTCGCCACCGCCAGACCGAGGACCGAACCCGCCACCTGCGTGACGACCGCCGCCACCGCGAACCGCCCCGACCCCATCCGTCGTTCGAGCGGGGCCGCGACGAGGAACACCAGCACGGTCGCACCGAGATAGCCGGCGAGGCCGGGCGCCCACAGGCCCGCGGTCAGCGGGGTCCACAGCCGCCAGTGCTCGATCGGACCGATGCCGACCGCCAGGTGCCGATCGACGAGCTGGGCGGGGCCGTGCACGAGCGAATCGGTCGCGAACCCGAGCACCCAGATCACCGCGAGAACCGTGATGCTGACCGGGGCGCCGGTGACACCGTGCCGGAGCAGGTCGACGACCCGCCGTCCGTACCGCCGCACCGTGTTCACGCGATCAGCCCCATCCTCTTCGCCAGCCAGTCGAGTTCCTCGCGCAGGCCCGCGGACCAGACCGAGAAGCTGTGGG
Organism: Prescottella sp. GW823-FHT02E09; assembly: GCF_058797375.1. Taxonomy (NCBI): domain Bacteria; kingdom Bacillati; phylum Actinomycetota; class Actinomycetes; order Mycobacteriales; family Nocardiaceae; genus Rhodococcus; species Prescottella sp. GW823-FHT02E09. The sequence continues at coordinate 28,585 of NZ_JBXAJP010000002.1, read as the reverse complement.
CGCCCGGCACTTCCACGTACTGCACGTCCATGCCCGCGTTCTTCGCCGCCTCGAACACCTTCTTCGCACCGCCGCGGTACGCGTCATCGCGGTCACCCATGACGATGATCCCCGCCGTGTCCGGATAGCGGCGCGTCTTCATCAGATCCATCGGATTGACCGCCACGAACGCGGCCTCGTCGCCGCCGAACGCCTCCTCGACGGTGCGCTTCCGATCCCCGAGCGAGGGCTCCTCCTGCCCCGACAGGTCCAGGAATGTCGGGTACACCTGCGGATAGTTGGTGGCCAGTTGCAGCGCGCACGTCCCGCCGTACGACAGCCCGCCCACCGCCCAGGACCGGGGATCCGGGTCGACCTGCAGATGCGACTTCGTCCACGCTGGGACGTCGACCGCCAGATAGGTCGCGACGTTCCCGAGCTTCGAGTCCAGGCACAGCGGATTCGCGAGCTGCGATCCGGTGCCGTCCGGGACGACCACCACCGGCGCGAGCCCGTGATGGGCCCGCGCGAAGGCGTCCATCGTGGCGGCGAGCTTGCCGCCGTTGAGCCAGTCCTCGGGTGACCCCGGCTGCCCGGCGAGCAGGACCAGCACCGGCAGCAGCGGCCGGGGACTGACGAAGTACGACGGCGGCAGATAGACCACCGCGTCGCGCGCGGCGAAACCCGAGGTCTCCCCCGGGATCGACGCCGACGAGTACCGTCCGTTGTCGGGCAGGCCGCCGGGGACCTGAGACGCCCACGCCTCCTCGAGCGGGCGGCCGGTGACGACGGGGCCCGTCGGCGCGGGTACCTGCGCGAAGTCGATCCGGTCGGGATCGGGCAGGCCGAGGGCCGTCCCCACCGTCGGATAGGCGTAGAACACCTGGTTGATCTGCAACGCCGCGACGAGGACCACCGCGCCGGACGCGAGGACCGAGACGGGAATCATCCACCGGCGCCCGGAGACGATCCGCGGACCCAGCAGGAGCAACGCCCACAACCCGATCCCGATCCACACGTAGACCGGTTTCTCGACCGGATCGGGGAACGGCCGCCACACCCGCTCGACGATCACGTACAGCGCCGCGGTCACTGCGCCCGCCCCGACGATCGACAGCGGCAGCGCCCACCGCAGGAACCACCGGCGGCGACCCGCACAGAGCCAACCCGCGCCGAGGATGCCGAGCGCCACCACGATCACCGGCAGCGGCCCGGACACCAGGGACACACGATCGAGCCAGCCGAACATCGGACCTCCGCCCCGGACGCTTCCTCCACCGGTATACCGCGCCGAGGGGCGATGCGTCCCATACCACACCGACTCGCCGAATTTACTACCGGCAGTAGTAAGCATTCGGGGCGGGCGGTCCGTAGAATCGCAGCATGGCTGGACTCGGCGAGCTCGAACGTGCGGTGATGGACCACCTGTGGTCCATGTCGGAACCTCAGACGGTGCGGCAGGTGCACGAGGCACTCGCCGCACGGCGAGAGCTGGCGTACACCACGGTGATGACCGTGCTGCAGCGTCTGGCGAAGAAGCACCTGGTCATCCAGCAGCGCGACGACCGCGCGCACCGGTACCAGCCGGTGCACGGTCGCGACGAGCTGGTCGCCAGCCTCATGGTCGATGCCCTGCAGCAGGCCGACGCCTCGGGTGAGCGCGCCGCCGCGCTGGTGCATTTCGTGGGACAGGTGGGCGCAGACGAGGCCGCCGCACTGCGCGAGGCTCTTGCCGCACTCGAGACTGCGGAGGCCGCAAAGGCGTCCCAGCCCCCGCAGGCCGGCGATCCGGTCCATCCGCCCGGACTCCGGCCGGGTACCGGCCGGGCCAGTTGAGGCCACTCACCTGCCATGACATGTAAACGATGAACGCGCCCACGGCGCTGGCATTCGGCGTGCTCGCGCTCGCTCTCAGCGGTCCGGTGCCGGCCCTGCTCAGCCGCGCACGGTGGACGTTCCGCTCCCCGCGGGCCGCCCTGGTGTTGTGGCAGGCCATCGCGCTCGCCGCGGTGCTGTCGGCGTTCAGTTCGGGACTTGCCATCGCGAGCCGACTGCTCGTTCCGGGTCCGGACGGTCGACCCACCACGGAACCGACCGCCGAGATCGATGCGCTCGGGCTTCCGCTGTGGATCCTGTACGTCGTCGTGTTCGGGCTGACGCTGCTGATCGGTGCGCGGCTGATCTTCTCGATCGTGCGGGTCGCGATCCATACCCGGCGGCGTCGTGCCCGGCACCGGATGCTCGTCGATCTCCTCGATCGGGGCGACGTCGACATCTCGGTCGCGTTCGGCCGCATCTCGGATGTTCGTGTGCTCGATGCCGCGGAGCCGATCGCGTACTGCCTGCCCGGGCTGCGGCAGCGGGTGGTCCTCAGCGAGGGCACGCTGAACTCGCTGAACGAGGCCGAGATCACCGCGATCCTCACCCACGAACGTTCGCATCTGCGGGCCCGTCACGACCTCGTGCTCGAAGCCTTCACCGCCGTCCACCAAGCCTTCCCGCGGGTCGCGCGCTCCAAGTCGGCGCTCGGATCCGTACAGCTGCTCGTCGAGCTGCTCGCCGACGATTCCGCGGTCAAGGTGACGGGACCGGCGCCACTGGCCCGCGCGCTCGTCGCCTGCGCCGGCTCCACGGCGCCGCGCGGGGCGATGGCCGTCGGCGGCCCGAGCACCCTGGTACGCGTGCAGCGCCTCACCGGTGCCGGCGGCGACGTCCGCATCGCGGCCGCCGCGTACGTCGGTGCGGCCGCCATCCTGGTGATCCCCACGATCGCCGTGGCGGTGCCGTGGCTGGTCGAGTTGAGCCGCCTGTTCTCGGCGTCCCACCCCTGATTCGCGCACAGTAACGCTGGTCACAGCGTCGAGCCCGATCCTCGGTGCCGATCGAGATCGCGTACACTCGACTGCGACCGCCATCGCGGTCCGATCAATCAATGTAGGCACACAGCCCCATCTCACCCGCGCAAGGCGCACGGATGGCCAGGTGAATTGTGCCCTGGCTCGTCTCTTCGTGCGGCTGCGTGACAGCCCGCTCCGCGACGTGCCCGACGTCCGGAGAGGTAATTCCGCGTGACTAATGCTGCCCAAGATTCCGCTGCTCGAAACGAGAGCGAGTCGACCGTCGAGATTTCCGTCGAGATCCCCGAAGCCCCCGAAAGCACGGAGAACACGGCCGACGCCGTGACCACCGAAGCGTCCGAGCCAGTGGAGGCCGTGGAGGCTTCCGAGCCCACGCCCACCGAGGACGCTCCCGAAACTGTGGAGGCCTCCGGCCCGACGTTCGCCGAGATCGGGCTGCCCGAGCCCGTCGTCGCCGCGCTGGCACGGAACTCGATCACCATCCCGTCCCCGATCCAGGCCATGGCGATCCCGGATGCGATCGCCGGCAAGAACATCCTCGGCCGCGCCCAGACCGGTTCGGGCAAGACGCTCGCGTTCGGTCTGCCGATGCTGACCCGTCTCGCCCGCCACGACGACCGCCCAGCGCCCAAGCGTCCGCGCGCCCTCGTCCTGGTGCCCACCCGCGAACTGGCGTTCCAGGTCGTCGAATCGCTGACCCCGTACGCGGGTTCGATCGGACTGAACGTCAAGGCCGCCGTCGGCGGCACCCCGTTCACCAAGCAGGTCGATCAGCTGCGCCGTGGCGTCGACATCCTGGTCGCCACCCCCGGTCGTCTCGGCGATCACCTGCGGCAGAACACCTGCATCCTCGACTCGGTCGAGATGACCGCGCTCGACGAGGCGGATCAGATGGCGGACATGGGCTTCCTGCCCGAGGTTCGCACGCTGCTCGGCGACACCCCCGACGAGAGCCAGCGGCTGCTGTTCTCCGCGACGCTCGACAACGACGTCAAGACCCTCGTCCGCGAGTTCCTGCCCGAGCACGAACTGCACTCCACCCAGGACGGTCGCGCCTCGGTGACCACGATGGACCACTACGTGCTGCTGGTCGATCGCGGTCAGAAGGATGCGGTGCTCGCCGAGATCGCGTCCCGTGAGGGCGGCCGCACCATCATGTTCGCGCGCACCAAGCTCGGCGCCGAAGGCATCACCGAACGCCTGCGCGAGCAGGGTGTGGCCGCGGAGTCCCTGCACGGCGGCAAGGCGCAGAACCAGCGCACCCGGGTACTCGAACGCTTCAAGAACGGCCGCACCCCGGTGCTCGTCGCGACCGACGTCGCGGCCCGCGGCATCCACGTCGACGGCATCGACCTCGTCGTGCACGTCGATCCCCCGCAGGACCACAAGGACTACCTGCACCGCGCCGGACGCACCGCGCGCGCCGGCGAGGCCGGTGTGGTCGCCGCGATCGTGCTGCCGAACCAGCGACGGATGTTCCGCCGCCTCACCGGCATGGCCGGCGTCAACGCCACCGCGGTGCCCGTGGCCCCGGGTTCCGAGGAACTCGCCACCATCACCGGCGCCCGCACCCCCAGCGGTGAGCCGGTGCGCGAGAGCCACTTCCGTGACGGCCGCGGCGATCGCAGGGAGCGGTCGTTCGGCGATCGTGGCCCGCGCCGCGAGGGCGGCTACCGCGGCAACCGGGACGATCGTGGACCGCGCCGGGACTTCGGTGATCGGGGTGACCGCGGCCCACGCCGGGACTTCGGCGACCGCAACCAGGGTGAGCGCAGCTTCGGCGACCGCGGCCCGCGCCGCGACTTCGACGGTCCGCGTCGCGATTTCGGTGATAGGGACAACCGCGCACCGCGTCGTGACGGCGACGGTGGCGGCTTCCGGGGCAATCGCGACAACCGCGACGGTGGCGGATTCCGCAACGACCGGGGTGAGCGCAGCTTCGGCGACCGGGACAACCGCGGCCCGCGTCGGGACTTCGGGGATCGCGACAACCGCTCGTTCGGCAACCGCGACGACCGTGGTCCCCGTCGGGACTTCGGCGACCGGGACAACCGCGGCCCGCGCCGGGACTTCGGTGATAGGGACAACCGCGCACCGCGTCGTGACGGCGACGGTGGCGGCTTCCGCGGCAATCGCGACAACCGGGAAGGTGGCGGCTTCCGCGGCAACGACTCGCGCGGTGGCGGCTTCCGCAACGATCGGGGTGACCGCAACGACCGCAGCTACGGCGACCGGGACAACCGCGGCCCGCGTCGCGACTTCGGTGACCGCGACAACCGCTCGTTCGGCAACCGCGACGACCGGGGCCCGCGCCGGGACTTCGGGGATCGGGACAACCGCGCACCGCGTCGTGACGGCGACGGTGGCGGCTTCCGGGGACATTCGGGCAACCGGGACGATCGTGGCCCGCGTCGCGACTTCGGTGACCGCGACAACCGCTCGTTCGGTGACCGCCGCAACGGTGGTGCGCCGTCCGAGCAGCGTTCGAGCGGCTTCCGTAGCCGCACCGATCGTCGCAGCTACGACGGTTTCGACGGCCCGAGCCGCGGCCGCACCCAGTAACGCGCACACCGGTCGGTGATCGACCGGCCTGAACGTCGGCCCCGGCCAGCCCGTCATCGGGCTGCCGGGGCCGATGTGCGTGACGGGTGCCATATCCCGAACAGCGGGGCCGGTTCGCGCTTTGCGGGGCCGACGGGGGAAGCTGTAACCATGACCATCGAGACCTCTGCCAGCACCGAGGCTGCCCGCGCCCAGATCGGCGTTACCGGGCTCGCCGTTATGGGATCCAACATCGCCCGCAACTTTGCCCGCCACGGTCACACCGTGGCGCTGCACAACCGCAGTGTCGCCAAGACCGATGCGCTGATCGCCGAGCACGGTGACGACGGTGATTTCGTCCGTACCGAGACCATCGAGGAGTTCGTCGGCGCGCTGCAGAAGCCGCGACGCGTGCTGATCATGGTCAAGGCCGGTGACGCCACGGATGCGGTCATCGAGGAGCTCGCGAATGCAATGGAGCCCGGGGACATCATCATCGACGGCGGCAACGCGCTGTACACGGACACGATCCGTCGTGAGGCCGCGCTGCGTGAGCGTGGCCTGCACTTCGTCGGCGCCGGGATCTCCGGTGGCGAGGAGGGCGCGCTCAACGGCCCGTCGATCATGCCCGGCGGCCCCAAGGAGTCGTACGCGGCGCTCGGCCCGCTGCTCGAGTCGATCTCGGCGCAGGTCGACGGCACGCCGTGCTGCACGCACATCGGCCCGGACGGCTCGGGTCACTTCGTGAAGATGGTGCACAACGGCATCGAGTACGCCGACATGCAGCTCATCGGCGAGGCCTACAACCTGTTCCGTGACGCCCTCGGCTTCGACGCCGAGCAGATCGCCGACGTGTTCACCGAGTGGAACGCCGGTGACCTCGAGAGCTACCTGGTGGAGATCACCGCCGAGGTGCTGCGCCAGAAGGACGCCAAGACCGGAAAGGCCCTGGTCGATGTGATCGTCGACGCCGCCGAGCAGAAGGGCACCGGCCGCTGGACGGTCAAGGCGGCGCTCGACCTGGGTGTGCCGGTCACCGGCATCGCCGAGGCCGTGTTCGCACGCGCGCTGTCCGGCTCGCGCGAGCAGCGCAAGGCCGCGCAGGGCCTCGCGTCCGGTGAGCTGGGTGCGAAGCCGACCGATGTCGAGCAGTTCACCGAGGACATCCGCCGCGCGCTGTACGCGTCGAAGATCGTCGCGTACGCGCAGGGCTTCGACCAGATCCGCGCCGGCAGCGACGAGTACGGCTGGGATCTCACCCCGGGCGATCTGGCGACGATCTGGCGCGGCGGCTGCATCATCCGCGCCCGCTTCCTCAACCGCATCAAGGAGGCGTACGACACCAACCCGGATCTGACGTCGCTGATCGTCGAGCCGTACTTCCGTGAGGCGATCGAGAACGCGATCGACAGCTGGCGTCGGGTCGTCGTGACCGCGACCTCGCTGGGCATCCCGGTACCCGCGTTCGCGTCGTCGCTGTCGTACTACGACGGTCTGCGCGCCGATCGCCTGCCGGCCGCGCTGACCCAGGGTCAGCGCGACTTCTTCGGCGCCCACACCTACGAGCGCGTCGACATGCCGGGCAAGTTCCACACCCTCTGGAGCGGTGACCGCTCCGAGATCGAGGCCTGAGCCTCGTCGGTGGACATGTGACGGGGGCGGACGCGACCAGCGTCCGCCCCCGTCACACGTCTACGGTCAGGCTCCGTGGAGCTGCCGGTGCAGCACGTGCACGTCCTCGACCAGTTCCGGGATGGGCCCGACCACCGTGACACCGGGGGCGACAGCCTGGATCGGTAGCGGGGTCACCGGCGCCGGCGCCACGCCCATCTCAGTGAGCCAGCCCACCAACTGTTCGGTGGAGGCGACGTAGACGATCCGGCCCAACCCCACCCAGGCGTGCGCGGCCGCGCACATCGGGCAGTGCTCACCCGAGGTGTAGACCGTCGCGCCGGCACGTTCCTCGGCGCTCAGGTTCTCGGCTGCCCAGCGGGCCAGCTCGAACTCGGGGTGCCGTGTGCTGTCGCCGTCGGCGATCCGGTTGCGGTCCTCGGCGACCGCGGTCCCGTCTGCGGTCGCGAGCACCGACCCGAACGGCTCGTCGCCGGCCAGCAGGGCATCGGCGGCGAGTTCGATGCACCGCTGCAGATGCCGGAACTCGACTTCGGACACCGGCGATCCGGAACGATCGGATTCGGACACGACTACCTCCTCGGGCGCTGCGGGCGTCGGACTCGTCCGCACGAAGTCCTCGATTGTGTCACCCGGCGGTAGCCTGTGACTTCACGCGCGACCTGCGTTCGTGCCGGGTCTGCGGCCCAGCACCCCACCGGCCCTCACGGAGGCACCCCATCCCGATGTCCGACCGCCCCGACGTCACCACCTTCGCTCAACTGGGGCTTCCGCCCACGCTCGTACACGCGCTGGGGCGCGACGGGGTGAAGATGCCGTTCCCGATCCAGGAGGCGACGATCCCGGACATCCTCGCCGGACGTGACGTGCTCGGCCGCGCGCCGACCGGTTCCGGAAAGACCCTGGCGTTCGGTCTGCCGATGCTGGTGCGGCTCATCGGGAAGGCGAGTCGGCCGGGCCGGCCCCGCGGCGTGGTGCTGGTCCCCACCCGCGAGCTGGCCGCCCAGATCGACAAGGCGCTCGACGAATCGGCGCTGGCGCTGGGACTGCGGATTGCGCTGTTGGTCGGTGGCGTGCCGTTCAAGGCACAGGCGGTGCGACTGTCCCGGGTCGCGGACGTCGTGGTCGGTACACCCGGGCGGATCGCGGACCACCTCGCCCAGGGCACCATCGTCCTCGACGACGTCGTCGTCACCGCGGTCGACGAGGCCGATCACATGGCCGAACTGGGCTTCCTCCCGCAGGTGACGGAGGTGCTCGACCGCACGCCCGCGCAGGCGCAGCGGCTGTTGTTCTCCGCGACGCTCGACGGCGAGGTCGACGCCCTGGTCCGCCGCTATCTCACCGATCCGGTGCTGCACGCGACCGCGCCGCCGGAGGCGTCGGTCGAGACGATGACGCATCACGTGCTGTATGTCGACCGGGCCGACAAGCCGGAGGTCGTCTCGCGGATCGCGTCCCGTGCGGGACGCACGCTGCTGTTCGTGCGGACCAAGCACGGCGTCGACCGGTTGCACGAGCAGCTGCGGGCCGTCGGCATCGATGCGGGTGCGCTGCACGGCGACAAGCCGCAGGGGCACCGGACACGGACGTTGGCGGAGTTCGCCGACGGCACCCGCCCGGTGCTGGTCGCCACCGACGTCGCCGCGCGCGGCATCCACGTCGACGACGTCTCCCTCGTCGTGCACGTCGATCCGCCGACCGAGGCCAAGGCGTACCTGCACCGTGCCGGCCGCACCGCCCGGGCCGGTGAGTCCGGCGCGGTGGTCACGCTGGTGACCGAGGACGAGCGGTCGGCCGCGGCGAAGGTGATGCGCGCGGCCGGCGTCGAGGCCGAACCGATCACGGTCGGGCCGAACGATCCCCGGCTGGCCACCGTCACCGGGGCGCGCCGCCCCAGCGGCGTGCCGGTGCCGGAACCGGTGGCCCGCGAGGTCGCGAAGGACGAGCGGCCGACCCGGGTGTCCCTGCGGGGCACGGCGCTGCCGCCCCGTGGCTCCACACCGCAGAAGGGCCGCGGCGGGGCGCAGCAACCGGATCGCGGTGACGGACGTCGGGCCCGGCCCGGTGCGGCACCGCGCGGCCGCCGACGCCGCGGGGGTGCCTGAGTCCGATGCTCGCCTCCGTCCTGTGCGCCTTGATCGCCGCTTTCCTGTTCGCGTGCGCCTCGGTCGCACAGCAGAGCGCGGCGTCGCAGGTCCCGGAGGAACAGTCGCTGATCGCCGGTCTGGCGCGCAGTCCCCGCTGGTGGGCGGGACTGCTCGGTGACGGCGGCGGCTACCTGATGCAGGTGGTGGCGCTGGCACTGGGTTCGGTGCTGGTGGTGCAGCCGCTGCTGGTCACTGCACTGCTGTTCGCGTTGCCGCTGTCGGCGCGGTTCTCCGGGACCCGGTTCCCGCGCAGTTCGTGGGGGCTGGCGCTCGCGCTCAGCGCCGCGCTGGCGGTGTTCCTCGTCGTCGGCAACCCGACCGAGGGCGGCACCGACGCGCCGTGGTCGCAGTGGGCCGTCCCGCTGACCGCGACCGTGGCCGTCGTCGCGGTCGCGACGTCGATCGGCCTGTCCCCGCGGGTGGCCCCGGGACGACGGGCGCTGCTGCTCGGCGGCGCGAGTGGCGCGCTGTACGGGGTGGCGGTGGCGTTCACCAAGTACGTGACCGATCTGTTCGAGCACGGGTTCGTCGAGGTCATCGGCGCCTGGCAGACGTATGCACTGCTCACGGCCGGGATCGTCGGTGTGTATCTGCAGCAGCGTGCGTTCCAGGTCGGCCCGCTGTCGGCGTCGCTGCCGGCCATGACGATCGGCGAACCCGCGATCGCGATCTTCCTCGGGATGGTGGTGCTCGACGAACGCCTGCGTGTCTCCGGTGTCGGCGTCGCGGTCATCGTCGTCGCCGGGGCCGTCATGGTGTGGACGACGATCGCGCTCTCCCGCGATCAGGCCACACGGCGACCGGCGCCCGCTCCGGTCGCGGACTGACGGGAATGTCCGACGTTCGGTCGGCGTTGACAGCCGTGAGATTGAAATCAAATGTTCAACTATCGGCTCCGACACCCCTGGAGGAACCATGGGCGCACGCACCCGTACCGGACAGACCTTCCGCCTCGGCGGACCGTGGCCGGGACTGGATCCGTTCCTGTTCGCGGTCCACCACGTCGACCACTATCCGGAGGGCACCGCGGACATGACGCCCGCCGTCGACGTCTCCGACCGCCCGCTGGGTCAGGACTTCGGGCATCCGTCCGGCTGGAACATGTACCACGGCACCACGGTGCCCGGGTTCCCCGCGCACCCGCACCGCGGCTTCGAGACCATCACCGTCGTCCGGCGCGGCTTCGTCGATCACGCCGACTCCACCGGTGCGTCAGCCCGCTACGGCGGCGGCGACGTGCAGTGGGTCACCGCGGGCGGCGGGGTCAGCCATTCGGAGATGTTTCCCCTGCTGAACCGGGACCGCGACAACGACTTCGAGCTCTACCAGATCTGGCTGAACCTGCCGGCCCGCAACAAGTCCGCGCCGCCGGAATTCAAGATGCTCTGGAACGAGGACATCCCCGACGTCGAGGTCACCGGCGGCGGAGACTCGGGCACCGGGACCGCGCACGTGCGAGTCGTCGCCGGACGGTTCGGGGACCGGGACCCGCTGGCGCCGCCCGCCCGCTCGTGGGCGGCCGAGGACGACGCCGACGTGGCCATCTGGCTGGTGGACCTCGAACCGGGCGCGGTGGTCGACCTCCCCGCCGCGGCCTCACCCGACGCCCGGCGCGTGCTGTACGTGCACGGCGACGGCGCCCGCGTCGACATCGACGGCACGTCCCTCGAATCCGGGTGGGGTTATGCGCCCGACGACAGCGACGCCCTGTCCCTGCGCGCGGACACCAAATCGACGGTGCTGATGCTCCAGGGGGTGCCGATCGCAGAACCGGTCGCATCCCAGGGCCCGTTCGTGATGAACACCGAGCGCGAGATCGCCGCGGCCTACAACGATTACCGGACCACCCGGTTCGGCGGCTGGCCGTGGCCGTCGGAGGCACCCGTCCACGACCGCGAGGTGGGCCGCTTCGCCCGCTACGGCGACGGACGGCTCGAGCGTCCGGATTCGGCACCGGCGAACGAGACGGACTCGGCGCCCGCCTGATTCCCGGCGCGGCGCCGGTCCGGGCAGTACGCTCGGCCACTGTGGAGTTCCTCGAAGGGCATCGCCCGCCGTACGACCTCACCTACGACGACGTGTTCCTCGTCCCGAACCGGACCGACGTCGCGTCACGTTTCGACGTGAGCCTCGCGACGTCGGACGGGTCCGGGACCACGATCCCGATCGTCGTCGCCAACATGACCGCGGTCTCGGGACGCCGGATGGCCGAGACCGTCGCCCGTCGCGGCGGGCTGGTGGTCATCCCACAGGACGTGCCGTCGTCCGCGGTCGCCGAGACCGTCGAGTTCGTCAAGAGCCGGCACCTCGTGGCGGACACGCCGATCACCCTCGATCCCGAGGACGCCGTCTCCGATGCGCTGACGCTGCTGCACAAGCGCGCGCACCGGGCCGCCGTCGTCGTCGAGGACGGCAAGCCGGTCGGGGTACTCACCGAGTCGTCCTGTGCGGGCGTCGACCGGTTCACGCGCGTCGGCGCCGTCGCCGTCCGCGACTTCGCGACCGCACCGGTGACCGCGACCCCCCGCGAGGTGTTCGCCCTGCTGGAGTCGCGGCACGACCCGCTCGCGGTGATCGTCGACGCCGACGGCCTGCTCACCGGTGTCCTCACCCGCACCGGCGCCATCCGGGCCGGGATCTACACCCCCGCGGTCGACCAGCACGGCAAACTGCGCATCGCCGCCGCGGTCGGTGTCAACGGCGACGTCGCGGCCAAGGCGAAGGCCCTCGCCGACGCGGGCGCCGACCTGCTGGTGCTCGACACCGCGCACGGACACCAGCAGCGGATGCTCGACGCGCTGCGCGCTGTCGCCGCGCTCGGCCTGGGCGTGCCGCTCGTCGCCGGCAACGTGGTGTCCGCCCGCGGTACCCGGGACCTGATCGAGGCGGGCGCGAACATCGTCAAGGTCGGCGTCGGCCCGGGTGCGATGTGCACCACCCGGATGATGACCGGCGTCGGCCGTCCCCAGTTCTCGGCGGTGGCCGAGTGCGCGGCCGCCGCGCGCGAGTTGGGCGCGCACGTGTGGGCGGACGGTGGCGTCCGGCATCCGCGTGACGTCGCGCTCGCGCTGGCGGCGGGCGCCGCGAACGTGATGGTCGGGTCGTGGTTCGCGGGAACCTACGAGTCGCCCGGCGAGCTGCGGATCGACCGGGACGGCAACCGGTACAAGGAGAGCTTCGGGATGGCGTCCAAGCGGGCCGTCGCGGCCCGCACCATCGACGACACCGCGTTCGACCGCGCCCGCAAGGGCCTGTTCGAGGAGGGCATCTCCACGTCGCGGATGCTCCTCGACCCGGCGCGACCGGGCGTCGAGGACCTGCTGGACCACATCTGCTCCGGCGTCCGCAGCACCTGCACGTACGCCGGCGCCCGGACCCTCGACGAACTGCACGACAAGGCGATCGTCGGTGTCCAGTCGGCGGCCGGGTTCGCCGAGGGACGTCCACTCCCGACCGGTTGGTGACACCCACGCGAACAGCGCGATCGTATGTCTGTTTCATCCCATTCATGCCTCGGCCGGTACAGTGGAAGCTCTATTTCCGGAAATATGCTCGGCGCAGCATCCGTTGTTCGTGACGTACCGCGCCGCCCGACAGAGAGGACCCAGGTGCCCGAGGCACCCATACACACGCCCCCCGACGCACCCTCCGTAGCAACCTCCCCGGGCTCGAATGCCGAGTCCGCCGGTGTCGAAGGTTCCTCCGAGACCTCGGAGGGGTCCTCTACCGAGCCGGGAGACAAACCCGGCGGCCCCGAACTACTCGGTGGGCGGTGCTGACGTGAACATCGCAGGCATCGCCCTCACCACCCTCAGCCTGGTCGGCTTCGTAGCCTTGACCGCAGGCACCGCCATCTTCGTGGCGGCAGAATTCTCACTCACCGCACTCGAGCGCAGCACCGTCGACGCCCACGCGCGTGACGGTGATCGACGCGCCCGACAGGTCCAGCACGCGCACCGCACGCTGTCGTTCCAGCTGTCCGGCGCCCAGCTCGGCATCACGATCACGACGCTGATCACCGGTTACCTCGCCGAACCGGTGCTGGCCCGGTTCATCACCCCACTGCTCGACGCCATCGGGCTGTCCGCCTCCACCGCGAGCGGAATCTCGCTGGCGCTGGCCCTGATCATCGCGACGTCGTTCTCGATGATCTTCGGCGAACTCGTCCCGAAGAACCTCGCCATCTCCCGGCCGCTGCCCACCGCCCGCGCGACCGCGGGCCTGCAGGCCGGCTTCTCACTGATCTTCAAGTGGGCGATCAACGGCCTCAACGGCACCGCCAACTGGGTGGTCCGACGCCTCGGCATCGAACCTGCGGAGGAACTGCGCTCCGCCCGGTCCCCGCAGGAGCTCGGGTCCCTGGTCCGGACGTCCGCCGAACGCGGTTCGCTGGACGCCGGGACCGCGCTGCTGGTGAACCGCTCGCTGCGGTTCGGCGAGCTCAGCGCCGAGGAATTGATGACGCCGCGCGTGAAGATCGAGTCCCTCGACACCGACGCCACCGTCGTCGACCTCATCGACGCCGCCTCACGCACCGGGTTCTCCCGGTTCCCGATCGTGGACGGCGACCTCGACAACACGGTCGGCGTCGTGCACATCAAGCACGCGTTCACGGTCCCGGCGCCGCGTCGCGCCGTGACACGGCTCGACAGCCTCGCACAGGCCGTGCCCGTCGTCCCGTCCACGCTCGACGGCGACTCGGTGATGGAGCAGATCCGCTCCGACGGCATGCAGGTCGCGCTCGTCGTCGACGAGTACGGCGGCACCGCAGGCATGGTCACCATGGAGGACCTGATCGAGGAGATCCTCGGCGACGTCCGCGACGAGCACGACGAACCGGAGATCGACGTCCAGCGCGTGGGTCACAGCTGGTCCTGCTCGGGTCTGCTGCGCACCGACGAGATCACCCGGGCCACCGGGTACACCGCCCCCGAGGGCGAATACGACACCCTCGGCGGCCTGGTCCTCACCTGCCTGGGCCGGATCCCGGTCGAGGGCGACGAGGTACCGCTGCCCGACTCGCACGGCAACCCGATCGGCCCCGACGGCCGCGGCTGGATCGCCCGGGTCCTGACCATGGACGGCCGCCGGATCGACCGGGTGCTGCTGACCCCGGTCCCCGCGATCGGCGTGACACGGGAGGAGAACCACCGTGGGTGACCTGTTCGGTGTTCTACTCACCGTCGTCCTGCTGGCCGGCAACGCGTTCTTCGTCGGCGCGGAGTTCGCACTCATCACCGCCCGCCGCGACCGCCTCGAGGCCCTGCACGCGCAGGGCAAGAAGCGGGCCCGCACGGTCATCACGGCAGGCGAGAACCTGTCGCTGATGCTCGCCGGCGCGCAGCTGGGCATCACGATCTGCTCGATCCTGCTCGGTAAGGTCGGCGAGCCGGCCATCGCGCACCTGATCGAGGCCCCGATGGGCGCGCTGGGCGTGCCCGACGGCCTGCTCCACCCGATCGCATTCACGATCGCGTTGTCGCTGGTCGTGGTCCTGCACATCCTGCTCGGCGAGATGGTCCCGAAGAACATCGCGATCGCCGGACCGGAGAAGACCGCGATGCTGCTGGTGCCGATCCACCTCGGGTTCATCAAGTTGGTGCGCCCGCTGATCGGCTTCTACAACATCAGCGCCAACGGCATCCTGAGGATGCTGCGGGTCGAACCGAAGGACGAGCTCGACGCCACCGTGTCGGCGATCGAACTGTCGGAGATGATCGGCGAATCCCACACCGAGGGCCTGATCGACGAGGAGGAGCACCGGCGGCTGACGCAGGCGCTCGAGACGGAGGGCCGCACGGTCGCCGACGTCATGATCCCGTCCGACAAGGTCCGCACGGTGCCGCTGTCCGGCAACGGCACCACCCTCGGTTCCGTCGAGGAGGCGGTCATCGAGACCGGCTACTCGCGGTACCCGGTGCGCGACGCCGACGGTGCACTGGTCGGCTACCTGCACCTCAAGGACGTGCTCGACCGGGTCGCCGACGAGTCGGCCGGACCGGAGACGGTGATCCCGCGCTCCGACATCCGACGGCTGCCCCGCATCTCGGTGACCCTGCCGCTCGACGACGCCCTCGCCGGGCTACGTCGCGCCAGCTCACACCTGGGGGCCGTGGTCGATGCGTCCGGCAGCGTGATCGGTATCGTCGCGCTCGAGGATCTGGTCGAGGAGTTCGTCGGCACCGTGCGCGACGGCACACACCGGATCGTCGATGTGATTCCCGGTCAGAAGGCGGTCTGAGAGTTGTGAGTTCGGCAGTTCTGCCGGAAGAGGTGTGGACTGCCCGACGAGACCGCCACCGCGAGGTGGTGGCGGATCTCGTCGGGCCGCACCTGCGACGTCGCGCGGCCGGCGAGCGGCACCCGGTGCACGACTTCCTGTTCATGTACTACAGCGTGCGCCCGAATCTGCTGCGCCGCTGGCATCCGGGATTCGGCACCGCGCTCACCGGTCCCGCGGCGACCGACTACCTGAAGTACGCCGGCTACGCGGCCACCGAGTGGGGGGTCAGCGTCTCCCCCGACGTCCTCGAGCACCGGCGGGAGACCGTCGAGTTCATTGCCGCACTGCTGTCCGCGACCGCGCAGCGGCGCCCGCACCTGAGCTGCTTCGGCCTGCACGAGTGGGCGATGGTCTACCGCGGCGGCGACGAGGCGGTACGGCACTCGCAGGTCCCGCTGCGGCTCGGACACACCGGCACCGACGAGGTGGTCGAGTCGATGAGTCTGCGCTGCACCCACTTCGACGCCTTCCGCTTCTTCACCCCCGACGCGGTCCCCCGCAACGAGACACCGCTCTCGCGCGACGAACAGGTCGCGCGCGAACAGCCGGGCTGCCTGCACGCCGGGATGGACCTGTACAAGTGGGCCACCAAGCTCGGGCCGCTCGTCGAATCCGAGTTGGTCATCGAGTGTTTCCGTCTGGCAACGGACGCGCGGGAACTCGACATGAAGGCCAGCCCCTACGACCTTTCCGACTACGGCTACGAGCCCGTCCGCATCGAGACCCCGCAGGGCCGCGCCGACTACGTCCGCGAACAGATCGCGCTGGCCGAGCGGGCCGCTCAGTTGCGAGCCCGCCTGGTCGACCGGTGCCGGGGACTGCTGGCCACCATCCCCGATTAGATATTTCCCACCGTCACATATAAGTTGGTCGACGGTCTGGGGGGACATTTCGAGCACATCTCGCGCGTCAACCGCAGCCCTGCGGCGCCCGCCCGGGACGCCGATGCACACCATCGCCGCGTCCCACGCGGCACCGAACTCAGGGGGAATTCTCATGGCTCGCCATGCTGCGAAGCAGAACCGTTGGGCGCAACGCGCCGTCGTCGCCGGCGCGTTGCCGGTCGCGATCGTCGCCGCCTCGGCCGGAACCGCGCACGCACAGGACACCGGATCCGCGAATATCCCTGCGCTGCCGGACGTTCCGCAGATCCAGGCTCCGCCGCTGTACAACCCGTACGACCTGAACGCGCGACCGTTCAGTGTTCTGCAGCTCGGGTACGCACCCACGCCCCAGCAGCGCGTCGCGGACTACACCGACACCGGCCAGTTCCTGGGAGCTACGGCCGGCCAGGTGATCGGGGGTTCGTTGGTCGGCGTGCCCGTCGCGGCCATTGCCACCGCCGTTGTCGCAGCGGGTGGTCCCGTTTCCTGGCCGGTGACGTTGGGGCCCGCTGTTGCCGCGACGGCTGCAGCAACGCTGATCGGAGGGTTCGCCGGCGGTTCCGTGGGGGCCGACCTCGGCGCCAACGCCGCTACGGATCTTGCCAACCAGCACAACGCCGAAGGCCGCACCGGATCGCTGTAGCAGTCGAGCCGTCGCGCCCCGCGCGCGAATCGACGTCCCGCGCGCACCATTGCGCACGCACGGCGTCGATTCGCGCGCGGCGCCGGCGGTCACGGCACGCGGTAGGTCCACTCCGGGGCTGTGAACTTGGCGTCGACAAGCTCGCGCGCGGCGGCCAGTTCGGCGTCGGTGTAGGTGCTGGTGTGGGTGTCGTAGCGGGCGCGGAAATGCGCGAGGAAGGCGGCGATGATGGCGTCGCGCGCCATGCCGGTCTGCGAACGCATCGGGTCGACCCGCTTACCGGAACTGGTGATGCCCTTGTCGGAGATCTTCTCCCGCCCGATACGCAGCACGTCGGTCATCTTGTCGGCATCGATGTCGTAGGCCATTGTCACGTGGTGCAGCACCGCACCGGCCGCGAAACGCTTCTGGGCGGCGCCGGCGATCTTGCCCTGTTCGGAGGCGATGTCGTTGAGCGGCACGTAGCGGGCCTTGATGCCGACGTCGGCGAGCGCGCCCATCACCCATTGGTCGAGGAACTCGTAGGAGCGTTCGAAGCTCAACCCGTCGACCAGCGAGGTCGGCACCGACAGCGAGTAGGTGATGCAGTTGCCGGGCTCCATGAACATCGCGCCGCCGCCGGAGATGCGCCGGACGATCCCGATGCCGTGCCGGGCCGCGGCCTCCTCATCCACCTCGTTGCGCACCGACTGGAACGACCCGAGCACCACCAGCGGGGAATCCCAGTCCCAGAACCGCAGCGTCGGACGGCGCTCGCCGATCGCCACCTCACGGGTGATCACCTCGTCCAGCGCGACGTGCATCGCCGGGTCCAGCACCACCGGCTCGATGACATCGAAGGTGTGGTCGAGCCAGCTCGTCGCATGGCCGAGGGCACGCCGGATCGCGATGCCCACCGATTCGGGGGTGAAGCCGATCATCGAGACGTCGTCGCCGAGCCGGTCGGAGATCGCCTTGCCCAGCTGCGCGGCGTCGGCCGCCACGGACATGCCGGTGACCGATGCGGTGATCTCGCTCAGCGCCTCGTCGGGTTCGAGGAAGAAGTCACCCGACACCGCCACCCGGGACAGCTGTCCGTCCTCCACCTCGATGTCGACCGCCACGAGCTTGCCACCGGGAACCTTGTATTCACCACGCACGACAGAAAGCGTATCGGTGAGTGCGACAGCGCAGTGATGCGGCAACCGGGGACCCCTACTGTGTGATCGTCGGCGGGCAGTGCCGAGCTCACGGGACGAGAGGATTTCGATGACCGAGATGACGAATCAGGAAGCGGCAGTAGAGCTGCAGGCGACGATGTTCGACCTGCTCGGCCGGATCGCGGGGCTCGAACGGGACGTGTTCCGCACCGTCGGCGCGGACGATGCCGAGTTCGCAGCCGCGCACCGCGCCGTCGTCGACTTCGCCGAGTTCACGCTGCGCCCGTGGCATCGGGCCGCCGAGGAGCATCTGTATCCGGCAGCTGCACCGGTGGTGCGTGCGCAGCTGCTGGTGGAGGGTCTGCGTGGCGAGTGGCAGACGGTGGAACAGGCGTACTCGCGGCTGTCGTGTGTGAGCACCGACCGGGTCCGCATCGTCGCCGACATCAGCGCGCTGCGTGTGTTGCTCGTGGTCCTGCTGGGCAAGACCATGGACCTGCTCGTTCCGGTGCTCGCGGAAGACGGCGTTCCGCTCGCCGACGCCGCGGCGAAGATGGCCACCGCGGCCGTCGGGCAATCGGCATAGCGCGGTGACGGCCCGCAACGTCACACGCTGCGGGCCGTCACCTTCACCCGACTACTTGCGGGCGAGCGGGCTGTAGAACACCAGGCCGTTGCCGTTGTTGTCGTAGACCACTGCACGGCGCTCGTGGGCGTCGTCGTACGGGCCCTTGATGATGGCCCCGCCGCCTTCCTCGATCGCCTTCGCCGCCGCATCGACGTCGGCGGTCTTGATGCCGACGACGACCTTGCCGGGGATCGGGTGGTCGACGGCGGTCGCAAGCGCGATCGTCACCGATCCGCCGTCCAGGGCGGCGAAGTGTGCGCCGTCGCGGAACTTCAGCGTCATCCCGAGGGTCCCGGTGTAGAACTCGAGGGCCTCGTCCAGGTTCTCGACCGACAGCATGATCATCTTGGCGTCGTAGTCGCTCACTCGTGCCTCCTGTACTTGGTCAACTTCGGCACGGGTGGCGGTGAGTGAGCCGAGCGGACACGTTCGGACTTCACCAACGGCGCATTGTGCTCGATCATCCTTACGCACAGCCGGTGCCCACACACCTCGACCCGCCGTCGGTGAAGCGCACAGGGACCTCAGGCCCTACGGCAGCGGGTCGTTCGGGTGTGACCGATAGCGGCGTGTCACTTCCGACCCGCCGGTAACATCCCGACGAGTTGCATCTCCATTGAGGCCTTACACAGCCAAAGGAGTTCGACGATGAAAATTTCACGACGGGGATTCTTCGGAGTGACGAGTTCGATCGCGGCGCTCGGCTGGCTGGGGACGCCGGGGGCCTCGGCAGCACCGGGTGTGCCCGTTCCACCGCTGCCGGTCCCGATCCCGGATCTACCGCCACCGACCGACCCGAGTCCGCTGAACTTCTCGTCACCGCCGCTACGCCGGTTCGTCACCGAACTTCCGCGGCTGCCGAGTACGACGGCGTCCGGAACGCTCACCGCACAGTCCAGCACCCACACGTACCACCCCGATCTGCCGGCTACGACGGTGTTGGGCTACCACGCCGGTATTCTCGGCCCCACTCTCGAGGCTCGTCGCGGCACGCCGACGACGGTGTCGTTCACCAACTCGGTCGGCGTCAATCCACTCGGCGACGCCGTCGACCTGACAATGCACGGCGCCACCGAGGAAGACCGGACGAATCCGCGGACGACGGTGCACCTGCACGGCGCGCCGAGCCGTCCGGACTCGGACGGGCACCCCTTGATCGCGTGGCGGCGTGGCGGCACGCAGACCAACCACTACGCCAACACCCAGGAGGCCGCGACTCTCTGGTACCACGACCACGCGATGGCGAACACCCGACTGAACGTGCAGGCCGGGCTCGCCGGGTTCTATCTGCTTCGCGACGAGTTCGACACCGGCCGCGCCGACAACCCGCTCGGGCTGCCTGCCGGGGAGTTCGAGGTGCCGATCATCGTGCAGGACCGCATGTTCAATGCCGACGGCACGCTGCAACCGCGGATGGCCCGCTACCAGCCGGCCGGCTACAACCAGGGTAACCAGTTCGGGGACGTTGCCGTGGTCAACGGAGTCGCATGGCCACGCATGACGGCGCGGCGCACGCTGTATCGGCTACGACTGCTGCAGGGCTCGAACTCCCGCACCTACCGGTTCGGGTTCTCGAATGGGATGCGGTTCAAGGTGATCGGCGGCGACCAGGGCCTGCTCGACGCGGCCGTCGACACCGACCACATCGTCATGACCTCCGGGGAGCGCGCCGACCTGCTGGTGGACTTCTCGGCGCTCGCGCCGGGCGAGTCGGTGACACTCGTCAACAACGCCCTCAACAGTTCCGGCAATGCTGTGCTCGCGGTCCCGGCGCTGCGCGAGATCATGCGGTTCGACGCGGATCGGGCAGCGGTCGCACCGGCTCGGATGCCGGAGCGGCTGCGCGGCGGACCGGGGCTCCCCCCGGTAGTCGCGCCCGCCACCACCGATGGCGTAACCCGCACCCGGGTCATGACGTTCCTGGCACGCTTCGACCTGAACCGGACGGCCGCGGTGCTGCCACTGTTGGGGACGATCAACAATCTGCCGTTCCTCACCGACGACGTCGACGTCGCCCGGGCCGGGACAACCGAGATCTGGCACATCGTCAACACCTTTCCGTTCGAGCATCCGGTCCACCTGCACCTGGCCCGGTTCCGGGTACTCGGCCGGCAGAAGCTGTGGACGGCCGGCTACATGGCGGCCTCGCTCCCGCCGCTCGAGGACGATATCCGCTGGGCGCCGGATCCGGCCCCGTTCCTCATCGGGGAGCAGGCGCCGCCGGCCGCGTGGGAGGCGGGCTGGAAGGACACCACGCTCGTCGAATCCGACGCGGTCCTGACCATCCTCGTGCACTGGCCCTCGGTCGACGACCTCGGCTTCGACCCGGACTCACCGATCCCGGTCCCGAGCGACGCGGAGGGGCACCACGGCACCGACCAGGAGATCCGCGGGTACACGTGGCACTGTCACAATCTCGAACACCAGGATCACGACATGATGCAGCAGATCCGGGTGCACGGGTAGGCGCCCACCTCCCGCTTGCGCGATCGCGTACGCGGCGGCCCGGCGTGCGCGCGGCACCGCTCGCCGCCGACACTCGACCGCTCAGCGTCCCGCATCCCGGGCGTCACAGCCCGTCGCGCGGTGATGGCGACCGGCCAGTATCATCTGTGCACGATCGGCCAACTCGCCTTTCATGATCGAGTCTGCATCCGGACGCGAACCGTTCGTCCCACCGCAGTCGGCGCCCACCTCACGCGCCTCAGCTCTTCAGCTGTATTCGTCGATGCCCCGGCAGCCGCACCGGACTGATCTCCTCCGGAAGCTACCGCCGGGTAACATTGTTGTCGTCCCGTTCGGCGTCCCGCCGTGGATGCCGCTGGTGGTACCGGAAAAGTGAGGCAGTTCAATGACTGAACGCGTGCAGGTCGGTGGTCTTCAGGTCGCCAAGGTTCTCTACGACTTCGTGAACGATGAGGCTCTTCCGGGCACCGGCGTGAGCCCGGAGGCGTTTTGGGAGGGTGCGGGCAAGGTCTTCGCCGACCTGGCGCCGAAGAACAAGGCGCTGCTCGCCAAGCGTGACGACCTGCAGGCGCAGATCGACGCGTGGCATCGCGAGCGCGCCGGCAAGCCGCTCGACGCCGCCGAGTACAAGGCGTTCCTGCAGGAGATCGGTTACCTGCTGCCCGAGCCGGCGCCGTTCCAGGTCGCGACCGAGAACGTCGACGCCGAGATCGCCACGACCGCCGGCCCGCAGCTGGTGGTGCCGGTGCTCAACGCGCGTTTCGCGCTCAACGCGTCCAACGCCCGCTGGGGTTCGCTGTACGACGCCCTGTACGGCACCGACGCGATCTCCGAGGACGGTGGCGCGGACAAGGGTAAGGGCTACAACAAGGTTCGCGGCGACAAGGTCATCGCGTGGGCCCGGGACTTCCTCGACACTGCCGCCCCGCTCGCGAAGGGGTCGCACACCGAGGCGACCCGTTACTTCGTCGTCGACGGCAAGCTGGCCGTCGAACTGGGCGGCGAGGTCGTCACGACGCTGGCCGAGCCGGAGAAGTTCGTCGGCTATCTCGGCGACGGCGACAACCCCACCTCGGTGCTGCTGCGAAACAACGGACTGCACGTCGAGATCGAGATCGACCCGACGTCGCCGATCGGCAAGACGGACGGCGCCGGCGTCAAGGATGTCGTGCTCGAGTCGGCGATCACCACGATCATGGACTTCGAGGACTCCGTCGCCGCCGTCGACGCCGACGACAAGGTGATCGGCTACCGGAACTGGCTGGGACTCAACCGCGGCGACCTGTCCGAGTCGTTCGACAAGGGCGGCAAGACCGTCACCCGCACGCTCAACGGTGACCGCACCTACACCACACCCGACGGCGGCGAGCTCGCGCTCCACGGCCGCTCGCTGCTGTTCGTGCGCAACGTCGGACACCTGATGACCAACCCGGCCATCCTCGACGCAGACGGCAACGAGTTGCCCGAGGGCATCCTCGACGCCCTGATCACCAGCGCCTGCGCGGTCCACGGCCTGAGCATCGACGACGACCACGGCCCGCTGAACAACAGCCGCACCGGCTCGATCTACATCGTCAAGCCCAAGCAGCACGGCCCCGAGGAGGTCGCGTTCACCACCGAGCTGTTCGGCCGCGTCGAGGACGTCCTGGGTCTGCCGGCGAACACGCTCAAGGTCGGCATCATGGACGAGGAGCGCCGCACCACCGTCAACCTCGCGGCCTGCATCAAGGAAGCCGACCAGCGAGTGGTGTTCATCAACACCGGCTTCCTCGACCGCACCGGCGACGAGATCCACACCTCCATGGAAGCCGGCGCGATGGTCCGCAAGGCCGACATGAAGAAGCAGACGTGGATCGCCGCGTACGAGGACTGGAACGTCGACACCGGGCTCGCGACGGGTCTGCAGGGCAAGGCACAGATCGGCAAGGGCATGTGGGCCATGACCGACCTGATGGCGGACATGCTCGCCCAGAAGATCGGCCACCCCAAGTCCGGCGCCAACACCGCGTGGGTGCCGTCCCCCACGGGCGCGACCCTGCACGCCACGCACTACCACCAGGTTGACGTCTTCGCGGTCCAGGACGAGCTGAAGGGCAAGCCGCGCGCCACGATCGACGAGATCCTCACGATCCCGCTCGCGCCGTCCACCGACTGGTCGGATGCGGAGAAGCAGCAGGAACTCGACAACAACTGCCAGTCGATCCTCGGCTACGTGGTCCGCTGGATCGACGCGGGCGTCGGCTGCTCCAAGGTGCCCGACATCCACGACATCGCCCTCATGGAAGACCGCGCAACCCTGCGTATCTCGAGCCAGCTCCTCGCGAACTGGCTGCGCCACGGCATCGTCACCGAGGCCGACGTCGTCGCCAGCCTCGAACGCATGGCGCCCGTCGTCGACCGCCAGAACGACGGCGACCCCACCTACCGCAACATGGCGCCGGACTTCGACTCCAACATCGCCTTCCAGGCGGCCAAGGAGCTGATCCTCGAGGGCGGCAAGCAGCCCAGCGGCTACACCGAGCCGATCCTGCACCGCCGTCGCCGCGAGTACAAGGCCGCCAACGCCTGATCTCGTCGAACCGGCCTGCACGCGGCCCCGGCACCGTCACAGGTGCCGGGGCCGCGTGCGTCGGGATGTCCGTATTCGCAACTAGACTGCGTTCGTCAGGGCCGGTCAGGAGCCGGTCCTTCGGTGTGAAGCAAGGCGGTTGAACACGTGGGGCAACATCGCAGTGACCGACGGGCACGCGGCGTCAGCAAGGGCCCGGTCATCGCCGTGGTGTCGGTGATTCTGCTGGTTCTCGCCGTTGTCGGCTGGTTCCAGCTGCGGGACCGCACCAGCGATCAGGGATCGGCAGCGGCCGGCGCGTGCGTCGAAGGCGACGCCACGCTCGAGGTGGCCGCATCCCCGGACATCGCCGACCAGATCCGCGAGCTGGCGGCCCGCTACACCGCCACCGATCCGGTGGTGCGGGATCACTGTGTGTCCGTGTCGGTGACCGCACACGACTCGGAGGCCGTCGCCGAGGCGCTGAGCGGCGCGCCCGACGGTCCGTGGAACGCGGATCTCGGCCCGGCCCCGGCGCTGTGGATCCCGTCGAGCAGCCAGTCGGTCAACCGCGCAGCCGCTGTCATCGACGGACAGCCCAAATCACTCGCCACCAGTCCCGTGGTGCTCACGGCCCCGAAGGAACTGGCGCTCGCCCTCACCGCGGCGGGCAGCGGGTGGCAGAACCTGCCCGCGCTGCAGTCCGGCAAGGACTCGCTCGCGGGACTCGGTCTCGGCGGTTGGGACTCCCTGAAGCTGGCTCTGCCCGCGGGCTCCCCCACCGATCAGGCGCTCGACGCCGTCGCCGCGGCCACCGCAGACGTCGGTTCGGGCCCCCTCGACGAGACGCAGGCCGCGTCGCCGAAGGTGAACGCCGCGATCGCCGCACTGGCGAACGGCAGCAAGGCCATCGAGGGAGTCCCGACCTCGACCACAGATGCCATCTCGGCGCTCGCCGACCAGCGCGATCCCGCGACGGCCACCTTCCATGCCGTCCCGTCCACCGAGCAGCAGCTCCGCGCCGTCGGCGACAAGGCGTCCGGACTGGTCGCCTTCACACCCGCCGGTGCGACTCCGGTCGCCGACCATCCCGCCGCGATCCTGTCGGCACCGTGGGTCGACGAGACCCTCAGCCGAGCCGCCGCCCAGCTCACCGACTTCATGCGTCAGCCCGAGCAGGCCCAGTACTTGGTCGACGCCGGCTTCCGGGTCGGCGACACTTCCCCCGCCGCAACCGAGCAAACGCCGATGCCCCCACTTGGGCAGGTGCTCGCGCCGGCCAGCGGACCGGCCCAACAGCACCTACAGCAGACGTTCGCGAATCCCGCCGTCCCGCAGGCCACCACGATCCTGCTCGACGTCTCGGGCTCGATGGGCTACGACGACGGCACCGGCACCCGTCTGAGCAACACCGTCGATGCGCTGTCCCAACAGATCGCGAACCTGCCCGACTCGTCCGACATCGGCCTGTGGGTGTACAGCCGCGGGCTCGACGGCAACAAGCCGTACCTGGTGAAGGTGGCCACCGGGTCTCTGTCCGAGGGCACCCGACGGTCACAGCTGGAGAGCGCGCTGCAGTCGCTGCGCCCGGCGACCGCGACGTCGACGTACGCGTCGGTGATCGCCGCGCACAAGGGCGCGGTCGACGGCTTCGTGGCCGACCGCCCCAACTCCGTCCTGCTGATCACCGACGGGCCCAACGACGACACGTCCACCTCGAAGCAGCAGCTCACCCGTGCGCTGACCGGTTCGTCGAAACCGGTCCGGGTCGACGTCGTCTCGATCGCCGAGAACAGCGACCAGGCCACCCTGCAGGCGATGGCGGAACAGACGGGTGGAACCTTCACCGCGGTGGCGTCCACGCAGGGCCCCGACCTCGGTGCCGCACTCGCACAGATGCTGTCGTAGGTCATGGTTCGCATCGCGATCTTCGGCGTCTTCCTGGCGCTGGTCAGTTGGTGGGTGCACCGCCGCCTCGTCCGTGCCACCGGCCTGACCGGGCGCGCGGCCCGCGCCGTCGACATCGCACTGATCGTCCTGTGGGCACTGGCCCTCATCGGTGTCGGCAGCGGCGAGGTGTTCGACCCGGCATGGGCCCGCATCCCCGGTTTCGTCGGCTGGGTGTGGCTCGCGGCGCTGCTGTACCTGGTGCTCGGGTTGGCGTTGGTGGCAGCCGGATCCGGAATCGCCCGCCTGACGGGGCGACCGCAACCCACCGACCCGTCCCGGCGCCGCGTGCTGCGCGGGGCGACCGCCGCGGTCGCGGTCGCCGCCGTCGGCGCGGCCGGCTACGGCGTCACCGAGGCGCACACACCGCGCATCGAGCGTGTGCGGGTGCCGCTGCGGCGGTTGCCGAGCCAGTTCGCCGGCATGCGGATCGCGCTCGTGACGGATCTGCACGTCGGGCCCTCACGCGGCGTCGGGTTCACCCGCAAGGTCGTCGAACTGGTCAACGCGCAGAAGCCCGAACTGATCCTGCTGGGCGGCGACCTGGTCGACGGCACCGTCGCGAAGGTTGGGCCGGACCTCGAGCCGTTGCGTGATCTGCACGCACCGCTCGGCGTGTACGGCGTCAGCGGCAACCACGAGTTCTACGCCGGCGACGGCGGCCCCTGGCTGGATCTGTGGGACGAACTCGGCATCCACACGCTCCGCAACGAACGCGTCGAGGTCGCGCGCGGCGGTGCGGTGATCGACCTCGCCGGCATCCACGATCTCACCTCGCCTGCCCCGTTCGAGCCGGACCTGCCCGCGGCGCTGGCCGGACGGGATCCCGACCGTTTCGTGCTGCTGCTGGCGCACCAGCCGAAGCAGGCCGTCGAAGCGTCGGAGCTGGGTGTGGACCTGCAGCTGTCGGGTCACACGCACGGTGGACAGATGTGGCCGCTCGGATACCTCGTCCCCCTGCAGCAGCCGTCGGTGACCGGACTCGACCGCATCGGCGACACCGTCATCTACACATCCCGCGGCGCGGGCGCGTGGGGACCACCGGTTCGAGTGGGTGCCCCGCCGGAGATCACGATCCTGGAGTTGGCCAGCCGCCCGGCGGCGTGACGGGCATCCGCCGCCCTTGTAGAGGCGGCTCGGAACCAGGTACGTCCGTAAGGCGAGATGCCTGCAGTACCGATCGAAACTTCCGAATTCCTAGACATTCCGTCCCGGACCGACTTTGTGCCACGGTGGCGCCAGTTCCTGCGTAGGCGGTGGGATTACGGCGACGGACAGAGAATCCGGCCCGCCTGATCCCAGAACGGGAACATCTCCGGACTGGTCGCTTCCGGCCGGTCGGTTCGCACCCGATCGAGATATTCCAGGAACGTCCGCCCCGGGACACTGGCGGTGATGCACGCTTCGAGGCCGAGTTGCGCCGCCTGTTGGGGCCCCAGTCCCCTACCCCACGGACCGAGATCGCTCATCACATACGCACCGAGGCCCTCTCCCCAGCGGTCGTAGGCCTGCTGAAGCTCGAAGCCGCACCCGGCCGGAATCACCTCGGCACAGGTGACGGTCCGCCCGCGGACAGTGAACGCACTGTTCTCGAGCGGTCGCGCGCCGTTATCCCCCGCAACGTCGGACAACGCCCGCAGCGACACGACTCCCATCCCGAACAGGGCCGCAACCACGAGCACCGCCACCAGTATCCGCGACATGCCTCCCTTTCCCGTCGCCGAGCGCCCCGACCGATCTACGGCCGCTGCGCGTACGTCAACCTGATCCGGTGCCGTGACGTGATCCGACCCTGCTCGTCGCGCCAGCCGTCGACCCGCGCGAGCGCGGCATCCCGGATCCGCTCGAGCTCGCCGGCGGGAATCGCATCCCACAGCTGCCGCTGCCCGTGCGAGCGTGTCCACGTGTACCACTGCTCCGGGTCGTCGAAGTACAGATGGAGATCGAAACTGACGGTGCGTGGATGAACCAGGCCGGCAGTGCGCATCAGCCCCTCGACGGCGGCGTCACTCCCGAAGGGCCCGTTCGGATCCCGCGGATCGACACTGAAGATGCCGCGGTCCCGGTAGGGCCCGAACAGGTCCTCCATCTGCTCCCAGCGTGGATCCCATGCCCCGAACGTCGACACACCCACGGTGCCGTGCGGCACCAGAAGCGATCGCCATGCCGTCAGGGCCGCCGCCGGATCCGGCAGAAAGAAAATCATGAAGGACGCCGTGATCGTGTCGAACACGCCCCGCGGAAGCGTCGGTTCCATCGCATCCATCACCTGGACGGTCACGTTCGTCAGCCCCCGGGCGCGCGCGTCGTGCGCGGTGGCCGCGACCATCTTCGGCGACACGTCGATGCCGATCACGTCCCCGCGGGGGCCGACGGCCTGCGCCAGCCGGAACAGCACCGCGCCACGTCCGCACCCGATGTCGAGCGCGCGTGCACCCGGTCGCAGCCCTGCCTCCTGCACCAGCCGATCCGCGATCGGACCGAAGAAGGGCACCCCGACATTGTCGTAGCTGTCGGCCACGAGATCGAACAACTCCGCGAGTCGCGCAGTCCGCAGCTCGTCCGGCACCTCGACCATCCATCGATCATCTGCCAGCCCAGTCGGGCCGGTCAACGACGATTCGGTATCGGAACGAACCCGTCCCGTCGACGGCTGCCCGACGGGACCGAGTTGTGTGGTGCGGGGACGTCGGGCCGGACCACTTCTCCGTCGGACGCCGACATCAGCGGCCGAATTCGGGATTCCTCAGGGTTCCGTACTGCACGGATCTCCGACTGTCGGCACCACCGCCGATTGCACGAAAGGGCGAGGGAGGGGGGGGGGGGGGGGGGGGGGGGGGGGGGGGGGGGGGGGGGGGGGGGGGGGGGGGGGGGGGGGGGGGGGGGG
>NZ_JBXAJP010000001.1:782964-871490 GCF_058797375.1 Prescottella sp. GW823-FHT02E09 | reverse complement strand
CGGTACCGAGGACATGCCGTGGGTGAACCTGGGCATCTTCGACGTCCGTCACGTGGGCATCACCAAGTAGTCGCACCCGACACCTGCCGGCCCCGGTGGAGGGTTCCAAACGGCAGCATCGAGTTCGACGGCCGTGACTCGGATCCCGATTCACCCACCAGTGCAACGGATTCACCCGCAGCGATGTCGAGCGACACATTCTGGACCTGGATCTGGACCGCATGGCCGCGATGGTCATGGCCTGCAACCCGAGGCTGCTGATCGCAAACGAGCACACCACCGCGCTGGATATCACTGTGCAGGAAGCGATCCTGGACCTGCTGGCGATCTGCCGGAGCGGACCGGGGTTGCGCTACTGTTCGTCCCTCGGCGTGATCGCGGAACTGTGCGAGCGGGTGGTGATTGTGCACCAGGCGAGGTGATCGAGTACGGACGCACCGACGAGGCGTTCTTCGAGCCGGTGAGCTGCCAGTTCCGCGACCGGTGCACCCACGCCCGCGCAGGTTTGTTCGATGCCACGCGTCCCACCCTGACCGACACGACCGCGGGCCGGTCGGCGCGCTGCCTGCGGCTGACGGATCTGCGCTGTCGTCGGGGAATGCGGGGCCGGCACGTCGACAGTCGGTCGGATGGTGCTGCGCGCCTGATCGAACCCGATTCGGGCAACGTCACCTTCGGTGGCGAGGACGTTCGAAGTCGCCTGCCGGTAGGGCTGTCGTGGTGGGCGAGTTTGCTGGATCCGACGATGCTGATGGAGGTGGAGGCGTGGGCTGTAGTACCGCAGCCCGATTGAGTGGTGACGCGTAACTACTCGGCTGGGTCCAAAGATCGCCGCGTCCCGTGCCATTCGATGACGGGTCTTCCCTCGACGAGATGCTCGTCGACGAATCGCTCCACCCGGGTGGCGTGCAACTCGGAGTACCAGGCGTTGTCGGGGTACACCACCGCGACCGGGGCCTGCGAGCACGGGAACAGGCATCCGGTCTGGGTGACGAGTACGTCGTCGTCACCCAGACCGCGGGCCTCGAGCGCACGGTCGAGTGCCTGCGCAGTCTCCGGGCCGCCGCGGGCCGAGCAGCGTGGGCCGCGGCACACCAGAACGTGGCGTGCGAAGCCGGGCACCTCGTCCCAGGCGGGGGAGGTCAGGGGAGCGGTGGTGGTGCGCGCCGGGGCGGTCGGGCCGGAGATCGCGGCGTCGAGCAGGTCGGCGTAGTTCGTGGTGTCGGAGAGCGGATTTGCGATCCGGACGTCGGGAAGCTGTTCACCGGAGTGCTCGCGCAACCAGTGCCCGATGATGCGGCGGAACCACGCGTCGATCTTGCGGTCCAGTACCGTCTGGGCGCTCACCACGACGACCTCGGTCGCGCCGGACGCGGTCGCCTCGTCGAGCGCCACGGTGACCGATGTCCCCGAGCCGCCGAGTACGGCCGTCACGAAGACGGTGTCCGGGTACCGGTCCTGCAACGTGCGCAGCGCGCCGAGCACCTGGTCGCGAGGATCGGCGCCACGGTCGGTGGGTGCGGTGACGATCACCCATCTCGACTGTCGAATCATGTTCATGAGAAAGACCTTTCGGCGGGCACGTCGACGGTGCCGCACAGCACCACCATCGGACGGCCCGTTCGTGGATGAGGTTGTACCAGGGCGTCTAGGCCGTAGACGTCCGCGAGCAGTTCCGCGGTGAGGACCGACTCCGTAGGGCCCTCGGTGACCACCCGGCCGTCGCGCAGCACCACCAGGTGGTCGCAGTACATCGCGGCCAGGTTCAGGTCGTGCATCGCGGCCACCGTGGTGAGCCCGCGGGTGCGGATCAGTTCCAGCAGTTCGAGCGACGCCGAGACGTCGAGGTGGTTGGTGGGTTCGTCGAGCAGCAGCACACAGGGACGCTGCGCGAACGCCCGGGCCAGCTGGGTCTTCTGTTTCTCGCCGCCGGACAGGCTCTGCCACAACCGGTGTCGCAGGTGGGTGATGCCGGCCGTCGCGAGGCAGCCGGTGACCAGTTCGCCCGTGCCGAGTGTGGCGGGTCGGGCCCAGCCGCCGCGGTGCGGGATGGCCCCGAGCTCGACGATCTGTTCCACCGTCAGGTCCAGTTCGGTGGCTGAATGCTGTTCCACCAGTGCGACGGTGCGGGCGAACTCGCGGCGTTGCATCGTGGTCGTCTCGACATCGCCGAGAAGCACCCGTCCGCTGTCCGGACGCTCGAGTCGGGCGATCGTCGACAGCAGCGACGTCTTGCCCGACCCGTTCGGTCCGATCAGCCCGGTGACCCGCTTTTCCGGAGCCGAGCACGTGACGCGGTCGAGGATCCGGGTGCCTGCTACCGACCAGGTGACGTCCTCGACGCTGATCTCGGGGGAGTGGTGGCTCATGCGCGAGCTCCCCGTCGTCGGAGCAGGCACACGAACGCCGGCACCCCGACGACGGCGGTGACGATGCTGATGGGTAGTTCCCGCCCGGGCAGGACGGTGCGGGCGACGATGTCGGCCCACACCAGCTGCAGTGCGCCGAGCAACACCACCACCGGGAGCAGGCGCGCATGCAGCGGGCCGACGAGCATCCGGGCGGCGTGCGGCACCACGAGTCCGACGAAGCCGATGACACCGGCCTGCGCGACCAGTGCCGCCGTGCACAGCGACGCCACCGCGTACAGCACCCACCGGGACCGCTCGACGTTGGTGCCGAGGCTCGCGGCGGCACGCTCGCCGAACGCGAACGAGTCCAGCACCCGGCTGTAGGCCAGGACGATCGTCAACGTCAACGCGACGACGATGAGGATGCCGATCAGGCCCGACCAGCGCACGCCGGCCACCGAGCCGAGGGTCCAGTTCAGCACCCGATGGGCGGCGTCGCGGTCGCCGAACAGCACCAGCGCAGACGTCAGCGCCGCGGTCAGCTGGCCCACCGCGATTCCGGCGAGGACGAGCCGGCCGGGCAGCAACGCCCCGGACCGTGAGGTCGCGATGAGGAACACCAGCAGCAGGCTGCCGAGGGCCCCGAGGAACGCAGCCGACGAGACGGCGCCGAAACCGAAGGCACCCACCGCGGTCACGCCGCTGGTCAAGGCCAGCACCGCCCCCAACGATGCGCCCCCGGACATGCCGAGCAGGTACGGGTCGGCCAGTTGGTTGCCGGTCAGCGACTGCAGCACGGCGCCGCACACGGCCAGGCCCGCGCCGGTCGCCGCGGCCGCCAGCACCCGCGGCATCCGCAGGTCGACAACGATGTGGGTGGTGAGCAGGTCGGTCCCCGGGCCGATGCCGAGTCGTCCGGCGATCGCCTCGACGACCGTGCCGATCGACAGGTCGGCCGCACCGATCGCGACCCCGGCCGCGCAGCTCACCACGAGCAACGCGACCAGGACGACCGCCCAGCCGGTGCTGGTCGTCGCGGCCGCCCGGGCCGGCACCCGGGTCGTCAGACTCATGCCCCGCTGCCGCCCAGTTGCTCGGCGACCAGGCTCGCGCCCTCGATGGTGCGGGGACCGGGCGTACTCGCCGAGAACGGGACCACGACGAACGCGTCGTCGCGCACCGCCTTCAGGTCCTTCAGCGCCGGATCGTTGCGGAGATAGGTCTTCTTCTCCTCGGCGGTGTCCCATGACGCGTCCGCGAGGACGATGATGTCGGGGTTCGCCGCCAGCACCGTCTCCCAGCTGCCGTCGAGCCACGCGCCGTCGGCGTTCGCGAAGACGTTGGTCCCGCCGACCGCATCGATGATCAACTGTGGTCCGCCGGCGTTGCCGCCGACATACGGGGTGTCGGTGTTGCTGTCGTACCAGAAGATCGTCTTGCCCTTCGCCGGCGCGGCGGACTCGATGCCGGCGAGGGTGGTCCGCATCTGCGCGATGACGGCGTCGGACTCGGTCTCGCGGCCGAACAGGGTGCCGTAGTCGGTGATCTCGGTGGCGATGGAATCCCACGCGACCGGCGGGCGCGTCGACTTGTCCTTGCAGCCGAACGGTGAGACGTACGTGGCGATGCCCAGTTCGTCGAACGACTCGTGCGAGCCGACGGCCTTGTCGTCGAACGCGCTCGAGTACGACGCCAGCACCAGGTCCGGCTTGGTCTCGAGCAGCGCCTCGCGGCTGGGGTAGTCCTTCTCGTCCAGCGCCGGCACCTGCGCGTACGCGGCCTGCCACTGAGGGGCGATGGTGTCG
Organism: Prescottella sp. GW823-FHT02E09; assembly: GCF_058797375.1. Taxonomy (NCBI): domain Bacteria; kingdom Bacillati; phylum Actinomycetota; class Actinomycetes; order Mycobacteriales; family Nocardiaceae; genus Rhodococcus; species Prescottella sp. GW823-FHT02E09. The sequence continues at coordinate 867,334 of NZ_JBXAJP010000001.1, read as the reverse complement.
TCGAGGTACGCGGTGCCGACCATCTGGCCCTCGGCACCGATCGACAGCGCCGATTCGGTGGCGCCCTGGTTGAGGGTGACGGCCCGCTCGGCCGGACCGTCGAGCGTGACGGTGCGCCCGCAGTTCTGCAGGGAGATCGCGGCGGCGTCGGCGTCGTCGTTCGACGACCCGCCGCACGCGGTGAGGGTGAGAGCGGTGGCGATCGACACCGCTGCCGTGGAGATGACTCGGCGAGAGATAGGGGTACGCAAAGCGACCCGCCTTCCATGACTCGTGGAAAACGTGCAGTTATGCGTCACGGCCGGTCTCCTGGCTCGGCAGGGATAGCCGCCGACTACGCCTTCCCGGATGCATGTGCACCCAGTGGCTGGGGTCGAACCCCTAGTAGTCGACGTACCTGCCCACAGTGGCGAGTACCGCGCCGGCTTCAACCGGACTTCCCGAACACCGTGACAACATCGTGAAGAATAGACGACGGGTCAGAGGGCGCTGTCCGCCTTGTCGGTCTTCTCAGCCCGCGGCATCAGCGCCGACGACACCGTCATCACGACGGCGATGCAGAACAGTCCGAGGAACACCAGGTGGATCGCGTCGGCAAGATCACCGGGATCCGGTTCGGCGGCCTCGCCGACCCGTGAGTTCACCAGCGCACCGAACACCGCGACACCCACGGCGCTGCCGATCGAGCGCGCGAACATGTTGGTCGAGGTCACCACGCCGCGCTCGGACCAGTCGACGCTGGACTGCGCCGCGATCAGCGTAGGGGTGGCGATCAGGCCCATGCCGGAGCCGATGACGAAGCATGTCGCGCCCACCTGCCACACCGGCGAGCCGTCCGAGAGCAGCAGTAACAGTGCGGTGCCGACGAGCGCGAGGGCACTGCCGATCAGCGCGGTCGTGCGGAATCCGACGCGCAGGTACAACCGTCCGGCCTGGGACGCGGCGATGGGCCAGCCGATGGTGAGCACCGCCAGTGCGAAGCCCGCGACGAGCGCGCCGGTGCCGAGCACGCCCTGCACGAACGTCGGCACGTACGACGTGAGCCCCATCAGGATCGCGCCCACCGACAGCGACACCAGACTGCTCGCGACCAGCACCCGGCGGGTCAGCATGTGCAGCGGCAGGATCGGATCGGCGACGCGGCGTTCGACGAGGACGAATCCGGCGAGCATCGACGCACCGACGACGAAGACGCCGATGCCCATCGGGGACAGCCACTCCCACGACTGGCCGCCCTCGAGCAGTCCGAGGATCATCAGCGCCGCGCCGCCGGTGAGCAGGATCGCGCCGGGATAGTCGATGCGCCGCCGCTGCACCGTGGTCGTCTCGACGAACTTGCGGTGCAGCATCCACGCTGCGAGCGCGCACAGCGGCAGGTTGACCAGGAAGATCCACCGCCATGACAGGTACTCGGAGAACACGCCGCCCAGTGTCGGGCCCAGCACCGCGGACGCGCCCCACACACTCGCGATGTAGCCCTGCACCTTGGCGCGTTCGGCGACGGTGTAGATGTCGCCCGCGATGGTGAGCGCCATCGGTTGGATCGCGCCGGCGCCGAGACCTTGGAGCGCCCGGAAGACGATCAGCGCGGGCATGCTCCACGCGACGCCGCACAGCAGCGAACCGACCGCGAAGAGCGCGATGCCCAGCATCATGATCGGCTTGCGGCCGAAGACGTCGGACAGCTTGCCGTAGATGGGCACCGAGACCGCCTGCGCCAACAGATACACCGAGAACAGCCACGGGAACTGCGAGAAGCCCCCGAGATCGCCGACGATCGTGAGCACCGCGGTCGCGATGATCGTGCTGTCGAGCGCGACGAGGGACGTGCTGAGCATCAGCGACAACAGAATCGGGCCCCGTTCCGAGCGCAGCCCCACCGATGTAGTCGCGGTGTCGATCGCCATGCACCCACCCACCATTCCTCGTGAAGTCCGAAACAAGGCTAACGACTACCGCCGACTCCCGCGTTTTGCGCACAAGTGCGCGAATCGCGGGGGAAGATGCGAATGGGGCGCCCACGTGCGGTGGGATGCGCCGATTCGCGGGACCGATAGGGTATGCAACGTGCGTCCTTCACTCGATTCCTACACCCATCTGGCCGGCGGCAAGGTCCGCGATCTGTACACGATCGACGACGAGCACCTGCTGCTGGTCGCGAGTGACCGGATCTCGGCCTACGACCATGTGCTGACCACGCCGATCCCCGACAAGGGGCGCGTGCTCACCGCGATGAGCGTCTTCTTCTTCGAGAAGCTGGGCGGCACCAACCACCTGGCGGGCGATCCGTTGGACGAGCGCATCCCCGAGGAGGTCCTCGGGCGCGCCCTCGTGGTCCGCAAGCTGAACATGCTGCCCGTCGAGTGCGTGGCCCGCGGCTACCTCACCGGCTCGGGCCTGGCGGACTACAACAGCACCGGTGCGGTGTGCGGCGTCGCGCTGCCCGAGGGGCTGGTCGAGGCGAGCCAGCTGCCCGAGCCGATCTTCACCCCGGCCAGCAAGGCCGATCTCGGCGACCACGACGAGAACATCGACTTCCAGGCCGTCGTCGACAAGGTCGGTCAGGACCTCGCGGTGAAGCTGCGCGACGACACCCTCGACATCTACTTCCGTGCCGCCAGCTTCGCGCGGGACCGCGGCATCATTCTCGCCGACACCAAGTTCGAATTCGGCCTCGACGCCGACGGCAACCTGGTGCTCGCCGACGAGGTGCTGACGCCGGACTCGTCGCGGTACTGGCCGGCCGACGGGTACGAGCCGGGCAAGGTGCAGCCCAGCTTCGACAAGCAGTTCGTGCGCAACTGGCTCACCAGTCCCGCGTCGGGCTGGGACCGCGCCTCTGACACCCCGCCCCCGCCGCTGCCGCAGGACATCGTGGACGCGACCCGCGCCCGCTACATCGAGGCGTACGAGCGCATCTCGGGTCTGTCGTTCGAGGATTGGGTGGGCTGAGATGACCGTGCCCTCGATGCCGACTCCGCCTCCGGTCGCCAAGCGGGTGCCCCTCGAACGGACCCATCACGGGGACACGTTCGTGGACCACTACGAGTGGCTGCGGGCAAAGGAGGACCCGGAGGTCATCGAGTACCTCGAGGCGGAGAACGCGTACACCGCGCGGCAGCTCGAGCATCTGGAGCCGTTGCGCGAGAAGGTGTTCCAGGAGATCAAGTCGCGGACGCAGGAGACCGACATGTCGGTCCCGACGCGGCTGGGCGACTGGTGGTACTACGCGCGGACCGCCGAGGGCAAGCAGTACGGCGTCAACTGCCGGTGCCCCATCTCCGGACCGGACGACTGGACGCCGCCTGAGCTGTCGGCCGACACCGCGATGCCGGGCGAGCAGGTGCTGCTCGACGGCAACGTCGAGGCGGAGGGCCACGAGTTCTTCTCCGTCGGCGCGTTCTCGGTGAGCCACGACGGCACGCTGCTGGCCTACTCGGTCGACGTCATCGGCGACGAACGCTACACATTGCGGTTCAAGAATCTCGAGACCGGCGAACTGCTCGCCGACGAGATCCCGAACACCGCACCCGGCGCGACGTGGGCCATCGACCACCAGCACATCTTCTACCTGACGGTCGACGAGTCGTGGCGGCCCGACACCGTGTGGCGGCACAGGCTCGGCACCACACAGGACCAGGACGTGCAGGTCTTCCACGAACCGGACGAGCGGTACTGGGTGGCGGTCGGGTCCACGCGCAGCGAGAAGTACCTGATGATCTGGCTCGGGTCCAAGGTGACCACCGAGGGCTGGATCCTCGAGTCGGCGAACCCCGAGGGCGAGTTCCGGGTGATCCTGCCGCGTCGCGAGGGCGTCGAGTACTCCGCCGAGCACGCCGTGGTCGCGGGCGAGGACCGCTTCCTGATCCTGCACAACGACGTCGTCGACGGCGAGAAGGCCGAGAACTTCGTGCTGGCGCAGGCCCCGGTTTCGGATCCCGGTGCGATGGAGATCCTGGTCCCGCACCGTCACGACGTCCGGCTCGAGGACATCGACACGTTCGCCGACCACCTGGTGCTCAGCTACCGCCGGGACGTGCTCACCCGGCTGGCGATCTGGCCGCTCACGCCCGAGGGCTACGGCGAGCTGACGGAGATGGAGTTCGACGAGGAACTGTTCTCGGTCGGCCTCGGGTCCAACCCGGAGTGGGATCAGCCGACGCTGCGCCTGGGGTACACGTCGTTCATCACGCCGTCCCGCGTGTACGACTACGAATTGGCAACCGGCGCACTGCTGTTGCGCAAGTCGCAGCCCGTGCTCGGCGGGTTCGATCCCGCCGACTACGAGCAGCACCGGGAGTGGGCCGTCGCCGACGACGGCACCCGTATCCCGCTGTCGATCGTGCGGCGCAAGGGAATCGGTGGCGACCCGGCCCCGACGCTGTTGTACGGGTACGGCTCGTACGAGGCCAGCATGGACCCGGCGTTCTCGGTCGCGCGGCTGTCGCTGCTCGACCGCGGCATGGTGTTCGCGGTCGCGCACGTGCGTGGCGGCGGCGAGATGGGCCGGCACTGGTACGAGAACGGCAAGACGCTCACCAAGAAGAACACCTTCACCGATTTCGTGGCGTGCGCACGACATCTCGTCGACGAGGGGCGGACGACGCCGGCACAGTTGGTCGCCGACGGCGGCAGCGCGGGCGGCCTGCTGATGGGCGCGGTCGCGAATCTCGCGCCCGAGTTGTTCGCGGGCATCCTCGCGAACGTGCCGTTCGTGGATCCCCTCACCTCGATCCTCGATCCGGACCTGCCGCTGACGGTGATCGAGTGGGACGAGTGGGGCAACCCGCTCGAGGATCCGCAGGTGTACGAGTACATGCGGTCCTACAGCCCGTACGAGAACGTCGAGGCCAAGGACTATCCGGCGATCCTCGCGATCACGAGCATCAACGACACCCGCGTGCTGTACGTCGAGCCCGCGAAATGGGTTGCCGCGCTGCGTGCGACGAAGACCGGTGACGCGCCGCTGCTGCTCAAGACCGAGATGAGTGCCGGCCACGGCGGCGTCAGCGGGCGGTACGAGAAGTGGAAGGAAGTCGCGTTCGAGTACGCGTGGGTGCTCGACACCGCGGGCGCTGTCTGATCAGCCGCCACGTACTTCGCTGGGGGTGGACCCGAACTCGCGCCGGAAAGCACGCGTGAAGTGCGCCTGCGAGGAGAACCCCCAGCGTGCGGCGACATCGGCGATGCGGCGGTCCGACGCGGCAGGACCGGTGAGTTCCTTGCGGGCGCCGTCGAGGCGCTCCCGGTGGATGAACTGGGTGACCGTGATGTCGTCAGCCGCGAAGGCTCGGTTCAGATGTCTTGCCGAGACACCGATCTCGCGGGCGACGGACTCCACCGTCAGGCCGGGTTCGGTGAGGCAGGCCATGATGTACGTGGTCGCCGTTCGCCGTAACGCGGCCCCGGTCGATTCGCGACCGGTCAGCAGCGTCAGAGCGGCCGTGAGCAGATCGTCGCGGCGCTGATCGTCGGAGTCACCGTCGTCGATGAGAGACCGGACGAGTCCGCCGAGCGCCCGTACCCGGGTGCCGGTCACGCCGGTTGTGGGGGACACGACGTACGGCAGGTCCTGGACCCCGGCGGGCCGGATGTCGCGGACCGCGTCACGGGGAATGTCGAGCAGGAACTGGCGCATCCGCGTCTCGAAGCCGAACAGGTACGGCTGGGAGGTGTCGTAGACGACCATGTCGCCCGCGTTCAGCCGGAGGCATCCGTTCGCGTGGTAGAAGAAGGCCGAACCGGTCACCAGTTGGGTGATGAAGACCGAGTCCTTCGGAATGGCCGCGACATGGTGACGGGAACGGTCGATGACGTGGGGGTTCCCGGAGATGTCGGCGAGCCGCAGGCCACCCAGATCCATGTTGAGCTGGCGGGCTTCGAGGCCGTCGTCGTGGTAGGTCGAACACCGCAGGCCCACCAGTTCCTGCGCGTTGTATTCCTCCCAGAACGCTACGCGGTCGTGGGTGTCTATCCCGTCGGTCGAGACCGTGCTGATCCTGGTGGTCATGGATGAGAGCGCCTCCACTCCTCTGCAGGCCTGGCGGCACCGTGTACGCGGGATGAGACGTGGGCCACATTCGCCGCAGCAGTATGCAATGGGTGCTCTGCGATCGTCAACGTGAGGCGCCAGTGTCCGAAAGTGGTCGTAGGTGTGTCCTGTCGGTGAAAGACGTCGCCGGGGTCGGCGTCGTCTACTCGTTGTGCCGGTGAACCGTCCTGTCCGACGGCGCCGCACCGACGCACCCGAAAGAAGGAGAGTTCCATGCCCGACGCCGCCACCAACGAATTCTGGGCCGACCTGAAGCCGATCGTGAACTCGATGAAGCCGGACGCCCAGCCCGAGATCTTCCACCAGTTCGCGCCGATCGACGACGAGCGCTACTACGCACCGATGAGCGCGACCGTGTTCTCCCGCCCGCTGTGGATCTCGCCGGCCACCAACCGCTGGGCCGACATCCTGTGGGCGAAGTCCGCGGGCCTGGTCAACCGCCACTACCACCCGCACGAGGTCTTCGCGTACACCATCTCCGGCAAGTGGGGTTACCTCGAACAGCCGTGGACCGCGGCCGCGGGGTCGTTCGTCTACGAGACCCCGGGCGAGGGGCACACGCTGGTGGCCTACGAGCACGAGGACCAGATGCGGGCCTTCTTCGTGGTGACCGGCCCGCTCGTCTGGCTCGACGAGGACGGAAACAGCACCGGTCACTTCGACGTCCACGACTACCTGGCGCTGTGCCGCGAGCACTACGACAAGAGTGGAATCGGCGCCGACTACGTCGATTCGCTCATCCGCTGACGGTGAGGAGATCGAAGCCATGACCGTCACCGGCGCGCGCAGCGCCCCCGGGCGCCCGGCGTACACACCGCCGCCTCGTGGGGGACGCTACGAAAATGTTCTTCTCGCAGTACTTTTCGCCACATTCGGATTCGTGTTCTTCGACCGACTGGCCCTGAACTACCTCAGTCCGTTCTTCAAGGACGAACTGGGCCTGGACAACTCCGACATCGGACTCCTCGGCGGGATCCCGGCACTGACCTGGGCGATCGCCGGACTGTCGATGGGCTACCTCTCGGACCGGAAGGATCGACGCAAGTCACTGTTGATCGGCGCGATCATCGTGTTCACGGTGTTCTCGGCGCTCTCCGGTCTGGTCGGCGGACTCGCCAGCCTCTTGTTGCTACGGGCGATCATGGGCGGCGCGGAGGGCGCGGTACTCCCGCTGGCACAACCGATGATGATCTACTCGTCGAGTCCGCGTCGGCGTGGCCTGAACATGGGCCTGGTCCAGGGATCCTCGGCCGGTCTACTCGGCGGTATCGTCGGTCCCGTCGTCACCGTCCACCTGGCGGAGGCGTTCGGCTGGCGCGCAGCCTTCCTCGTCACCGTGGTGCCCGGGTTGATCCTCGCGGTCCTGGTGCTGAAGTTCGTCCGCGATCTCCGCCTTCAGGATCCGGCGACGCTTGCTCAGGACGGCGCCGACGGGGGCATCGAAGTCTCACCCGAGCACGCCGCGATGCGCCTCTCCGATGCCCTGCGCACTCGGAACGTGTTGGTGTGTTTGGTGATCGCGATCTTCTACCTCACGTGGTTCACGACGACCCAGACATTCGCGCCGCTCTACCTGAGCGAGGTCAAAGGATTCGACGGCGGACAACTGAGCTTCGCGTTGACCGGTATCGGGATCGCGTGGGTGGTCTGGGGTGCGCTCGTACCCGGTATCTCGGATCGGATCGGTCGCAAGCCCGCCATGATCGGATTCACGTCACTGGCGGTCCTGGCGCCGCTCGCGGTGATCGGCATCGATTCACCGGTTCTGTTGTTCCTGGCCCTTGCCGTGACCTATACGGGCCTCGGGTGCTTCACGCTGCTGATGGCGACGATCCCCGCCGAGACGGTGCCGAGGCATCTCGTTGCGACCTGCCTGGGACTGATCATGGGCGTCGGCGAGGTGGTCGGTGGATTCGTGGCCCCGTGGCTGGCGGGACTGCTGTCGGACTCGTTCGGCCTGCAGGTGAGCATGTTCATCTCGTCGGGCGCCGCGCTCGTCGTGGTCCTGCTCGCCTTCGGATTGAAGGAAACCGCCCCGGCCCGAGTGGGGGCGACCGCATGAGCGTCACCGCACGGGCGGTCCGCTGGCACGGAGCGGGAGACCTTCGACTCGACGAGGTCGCTGTCGCCGCTCCCGGACCCGGCGAGGTGCTGCTGCGCTGCGCGTATTGCGGAGCCTGCGGCAGCGACCTGCACGAGATCCACGACGGTCCGCACGCGATCCCGGACGCGATTCCGCACGCGCTGTCCGGAACGGTCGCGCCGCTCGTGCTCGGGCACGAGTTCTCGGGCACCGTGGTCGCGGTCGGAGCGGGCGTCGCCGGGATCGAGATCGGTGACCCGGTGGCCGTCGAACCGAACTATCGCTGCGGTGAGTGCGCCGCGTGCCGGGACGGCCGCTACCATACGTGCCGGCACTTCGGCTTCGCCGGACTGATGGGCAACGGCGGGATGGCCCAGTACGCAACTGTTCCCGCCTACATGGTGCACGTCCTACCGGCCGGATTCGATCTGGCCCAGGCGGCGGTGCTGGAACCGGCGGCGGTGGCACTGCACGCCGTGCGCCGGTCCGGGCTGCAGGCCGGCGACACGGCCGCAGTGATCGGGCTCGGACCGGTGGGGCTGCTGGTGTGCACCCTGCTGAGGCAGCGCGGCGTCGAATGTCTCGTCGGCGTGGACCCGGTCCCGGCTCGACGCGAACTGGCGTCGACGCTCGGTGTCACCACGGTGGTCGATCCACGGGCGGTTCCCGATGTGCCCGCCGCGATCCGGCAGACCGTCGGGAGCGAGGGTGCCGACATCGCGTTCGAGGTGGTCGGCGTGCAGCCGACGTTCGCTGCGGCCATCGGGTCCGTCCGGAGCGGTGGAACGGTGGTCCTCCTCGGGCTTGCCGGCGAACTGCACTTCGACGCTTTCGATTTCGTCAACCGCGAACTCGCCGTCGTCGCAAGTGTCGGATACAACGACTGTCACCGCGAGCTGATCGACCTCGTCGATGCCGGTCTGCTCGATCTCTCACCCTTCACCACCGACGTCGTGGCGTTGCACGACGCGCCGGCGGTGCTGTCGGCGATGGCTTCCGGCGCCGCGCGCGGCGTGAAAACCCTCGTCCACTGCGACGGAGGCGCTCGATGACCACGCGCGCATCCGCTGCCGCCGGCCGGGGCGTCGTCCGGCCGGACCGGTTCACCGGCAAGAACGTCCTCGGCACCGGTGGTATCTCTGGACGGTGGCCACTCCAGCGTCTGACTCGGTGTCACACCGGGACAGGCATGGCCAGTGTGGACAGCAGGTGCGCGGTCGGTGACACCACGGCGCAGCGCGCCGCAGCGTAGTCGAGGGCCTGCCGGTGCTCGGCCGCGGAGAAGTCGGCCAGACCGTCCGCGACGAGGAACATCTCGACGTCCTGCATGAACCCGTCGAGGGCGGTGGTGAGGCAGCCGATGTGCGCGTACACGCCGGTCACGATCAGCTGATCCCGGCCGAGGTCCGACAGCCGCTGCCGCAGATCGGTTTTCGCGAAGGCGCTGTAGCGCCACTTGGTGAGGAGCACGTCCTCCGGTTCGGGGGCCAGCTCGGAGATGATCGCCGTCTCGGCGGGATCGGACGACAGGCCCGGGCCCCAGAAGTCGCTCAACAGCGCGCGATGCTCGGGGTCCTGGTCGCCGGGTTGCGCGGTGTACATGATCGGTACACCCGAGGCCCGGCACGCCGTGCGGATCGCATCGACGTTCGCGATCATGGTGCGCGCCGGATCGGCGGTGCGGTCGAACGCGCGGATGAAGTACTCCTGCGCGTCGTGGACCAGCAGGACCGCGCGGTCCGGGTCGATACGCCACGGGGCCCGGTTCTCGGGCAACTCGGTGGGCATCGGGTAGGAGACGGAGCGGGGCAGGGACATGCGTGTCCTAACTGTCGGTGGAGGGCTTTGTGGTGAAAGTCGATTCGAGCGCACGACGCAGATCGGTGCGGCTGACCTTGCCGACGCCGGTGACGGGGAAGTCGTCCACGAACTGGAAGCCGTCGGGGATCTTGTAAGCGGCGAGGCCTCGCTCGCGCAGGAACGTGCGCAGTTCGACGGCGCGCGGCGGTGCGCCCTCGCCGATCACGAACGCGAACGTCCGCTCGCCGAGGTACTCGTCGGGTTTCGAGACGACCGCGACGTCGCGCACCGCGGGGTGGGCCAGTAGGTGGTTCTCGACCTCTTCGGCGGCGACCTTCTCACCGCCCCGGTTGATCTGGTCCTTCGCCCGGCCCTCGACGACGAGGTGCCCGGTCTCGGTGAGCCGCACCCGATCACCGGTGCGGTAGAAGCCGTCGGGCGTGAACGAGGACCGATTGTGTTCCGGCGCAGCGTAGTAGCCGCGGATCGTGTAAGGGCCTCGGGTGAGCAGGTTTCCGACGGTGCCGACCGGAACCGGCCTGTCCTCGTCGTCCACCACCAGGACCTCGTCGTCCGGACTGATCGGCCGGCCCTGCGTGCCGACCACGATCTCCTCGGGGTCGTCCTCACGGGTGTAGTTGACCAGTCCCTCGGCCATCCCGAACACCTGCTGCAGCCCGCAGCCGAGTTCGTCCCGCACCCGGCGGGCGGCCTCGGCGCTGAACTTGGCGCCGCCCACCTGCAGCACCTCGAGGCTGGACAGGTCGAACTTCTCGCGGGCGGGCGACGACATCCACGTCAGCGCCAACGGCGGGACGAGCGACGCGATCGTGATTCGCTCCCGCTCGATCAACTCGAACGACGTCGACGGTGTGGGATCCGGAGCCAGCACCACCCGGCCACCGGCGTGCAGGACGCCGAGGATGCCCGGGGAGCTCATCGGGAAGTTGTGTGCGGCAGGCAGGCTCACCAGCATCCGGGTCTCGGGGGACAGGCCGCAGATCTCGGCAGACGCGCGCACCGAGTACAGGTAGTCGGCGTGGGTGCGGGGGATCAGCTTGGACACCCCGGTCGTGCCACCGGACAGCTGCAGGAACGCGATCGAGTCCGGCGCGGGCGAGAAGGGCCGGGGCCGTTCGGTCGCGGCGCGCAGCTCGGCCAGCGGGGTGAACCCCGGTCCCTCCCCGGCGTCGCCCACGACGACCACCAGCGGCGGCCGCTCGGATCCGTCGACCACCTCCCCGGCCAGGGTCCGGTAGTCGAATCCGGCGTGCCGGTCGGCGATCACGTAGGCGGCGGCATCGGTGAACTCGCAGAAGTAGCCCACCTCCGCCCGGCGGTGCGCGGGCAGTGCGAACACCGGGAGGGCACCGATCGCGAAGACCGCGAACAGCATCTCGACGTACTCCGGCATGTTCGGTACCTGCAGCACCACCCGGTCGCCGGGGCCGATACCGAGGCGCAGCAGCCCGGTGGCGAGGACACCGGTGTTGTCGTTCAGCTCGCGGTAGGTGAGCGTGCGAAGGACGCCGCCCTCACCGGTACCCGTCACCGCGATGTGGTCGGGGTACTGCGCGGCCCGGGCCGACAGGAACTCGGCGAACGTCTCGTCGGTCCAGTAGCCGGCGTCCCGGTACCGCTGCACGAACTCCGGGGGATACGGTTCGACGCGCGCCAGGGGGCTGCGCCGCAGAGCGGTGGTCAACACGCTCTCCTTTCGGATGTCGCGGACGGTGTGCGGGACTCACGCGCGGAGCGTCGCCCCGCCGTCCACGTAGAGGGCCTGCATGGTGATGTGCCGGGCGCGTTCGGACAGCAGGAACTCCACCGAGTCCGCGATGTCCTCGGCGGCCGCGATTCGCCCGAGGGGGATGCCGACCTTGAACTCCGCGAGGTTGCCGTCGATCGCGCCGCGCGCGCCCGCGTCGTCGGTGGGATCGGGCCACAACCCACGCTGCATGTCGGTGTCGGTCGAACCGGGCGCAACGATGTTGACCCGGATTCCGTGCTGCGCCAGCTCGAGACCGGTGACCCGCGCGATCATCGTCGCAGCCGCCTTGGACGCCCCGTACGCGCCCATCCCGGCCCGCGGGACGCCGGCGGCATTGGAGCCGACGACGACGATCGCACCGCCGCGCCGCTCGCGCATCGACGTGCCCACCGCGCGCAGGACGTTGAGCAGGCCGGTCACGTTGACGTCGAACACCCGCCGCCAACTGTCGGGATCGCTGTCGAGTACCGAGCCGGTCTCGAGGGCGCCGGCGACGTGCGCGAGGCCGTGCAGTGGGCCGTGTTGCCCCTCGAGCGCGCGGACGGCCTCGTCCACCGCCGTCGCGTCGCGGATGTCGACCGGGTGGGCGGCCACGCACGCCGGACCCACCAGGGCGCGCGTCTCGGCGACGGCGTCGGCGTCGCGGTCGAGGAGCGCGACCCGCCGGCCGCGGCCGGCCAGCGTCGCCGCGGTGGCGCGGCCGATTCCCCGGCCCGCGCCGGTGACCAGGCACAGGTTCATCGGGTGACCCCCAGTGCGTCCAGGACGGTGGTGAACTTGGTGGAGGTCTCGGCCAGCTCGTCCTCGGCGACGGAATCGGCGACGATGCCGCCGCCGGCGTACGCGGTCAGGCCGGTACCGTCGGCGTCGATCCGGGCACATCGGATGGTCACCATCCACTCGCCGTCGCCGCGTTCGTCGCACCAGCCGACGGCACCGGCGTAGAAGCCGCGTTCGCCCTCCATCTCGCGGATCATGTCGAACGCGTCGACGGTGGGGGTCCCGCAGATGGCCGGGGTGGGGTGTACCGCGAGCGCGAGATCGAGGGCGGTGATCGACGGGTCGCGCAGGATGCCCTGGATCGGGGTACCGAGATGCCACAGCTGGGGGGTGTGGGTCAGCGTCGGGCGGGTGGGAATGTCGAGGTCGCTGCACAGCGGGGCGAGGCGGTCCCGAATCGCGTCCACGACGTACCGGTGCTCGCGCAGATTCTTGGCGGACGCGCCGAGCTCGCGGCCCGACTCCCAGTCGTCGATCGGATCGTCGAGGCGCGGCGCCGAGCCGGCGAGCGGGTGGCAGCTCACGGCGGATCCCTGCTTCCGGATCAGCACCTCGGGGCTCGAGCCGACCAGCCAGTGGTCGGTGTGGCACTCGCCGGCTGCCGACAGATCCACGCAGTACCCGTTGCCGGCGGGATCGTTCGCGATCAGATTCTGCAACAACGCTTCCGGCTCGAGCGGGTGGTGGGTACGCAAGCGCAGGGCGCGGGCGAGCACGACCTTCCGGAGCGGATCACGCTCGTCGCGCAGCCGTGTCAGCGCGGCACGGACACGGGCGACGTGCTCGGCCTCGGCGGGGAGATGCTGTTCCACGGTGCACGTGGGGAGTTCGGCCGTCGACGAGCGGCGCCAGGGCTTCTCGGTGCGCCACAACAGGGCGGGCTCGACGAGCGCCGCCGGCGCGTCGGTGGCGAACGGTAGGGCCCCGGTGAGCGCCGACACGTCACCCGCGCGCAGGGCCCGCGCGGCCTCGGTGGCGTCGTCGAACCGACGAAGGACACCTTCCGCGCGGATGCTGCCCTGAGGCCTGGAGAGTGTGAACGGGGCCGCGGTGGTCCGTCCGGCCCGATACGGGGCGGGAGCTGCGACGACCGGTGCAGGCATGTGCACTCACCTTTCGGTAGCGGTGGCGGGGATCGATCGGATGTGATGCGCCGACTCGTAAGAACATATACGGTTAGCCTAACCTTTGGTACTCTTCGATCTTGGTCAGGCCGGTCGAGGGTGCCGCGTGAAGTGTTACAGCGCAAGTGGATTCGCATCCAGGACAGGAGATCGTCAGTGGCTTCGACCGGCCCGGTGACCTCGGCATTTCCGTTGACTCGGGCCCAGGCCGGCGTGTGGTTCGCTCAGCAGTTGGACCCCGGCAACGCGATCTTCAACACCGCCGAATGTATCGAACTTCGCGGTGACGTGAACGTCGAGCGTCTCGTGGCTGCCGTTCGTGATGCCGTCGACGAGGCCGAAGTGCTCACTGCCGCAGTGGAGATCGAGACCGACGGCTCGGTACTACTGCGCCCCGGTGCGCACTCGCCGGGGCCGGTTCCCGTCGTGGACCTGCGCGATCGCGACGATCCGTGGGGTGCGGCGCAGATCCGCATGTCCGCAGATCACGGCCGGGTGATCGACCCGCGCGTCGAATCCTGTGCACGGGCCGAGGTTTTCCTACTGGACGACCGTATAGTCCTGCTGTACTTGTGCATTCACCACCTCGTGATCGACGCGTACGGATTCGGTCTGTTGATGCGGCGGATCGCCGACATCTACACCGCCGAGGTGCGCGGCGAGGAGCGTCCTGCCTGCAAATACGCGCCGCTCGGGCCCGTCGTCGCGGAGGAACTGGCGTACCGGGAGTCGGGCGACTTCGAGGTCGACCGGGCCTTCTGGACCGGCTACCTCGGCGACGTCGAGAGTGCCGTCACGCTCGCCGAGGGCGAAGCCGGGATCGCCCGCCGCTCGCGTGGAATCCGTCTGACCCTCACCGCCGACCAGCAGCGTGGGCTGTCCGCTGTCGGCAAGGCCACCCGGGCGAGTTGGGGTGACGTGATCACCGCCACGGTGGCCGCGTATCTGCACGGCGCGAGCGGGCGCGGCGACATCGTCGTCGGCTTCCCGGTGATGAATCGACTGGGCAGCGCGTCGATGGCGGTGCCGATGTCGGCGGTCAACGTCGTGCCGCTGCGGCTCGCACCGGCACCGGGACGGACCGTCGCCGACCTCGTCGGACAGGTGCGGGACGCGATCGGTCTGTGCCGCAGTCACTATCGGTACCGCGGCGAGGACATCCAGAACGATCTGCGTCTGCCCGCGGGGTCGGCCGGAGTGGTGGGGCCGTCGATCAACATCAAGCCCTTCAGCGACCGGTTGCGGTTCGACGACCTGCACGCCGCGGTGCACTCGGTGGCACGTGGACCGCTCCAGGACCTCATGGTGACCGTGCGTCCGCTCGACCACGTGGGCGGACTCGAGGTCTGGGTGGACGTCGACGCCGAGCGCTACACCGAGACCGAACTCGCCACCCACGCGCGCCGGATCGCCCACCTGATCGAGTCGATCGGGGGCCTCGACGAGCCGCAGGTACCGCTCGCGCGACTGCCCGCCCTGCGTCCCGACGAGCGGGCCGCGCTGCTCGCGGCCTCGGCGGGGCGGACCCTGCCCGTCCCCACGGGGTCGACGCTGCCCGATCTGCTGCAGACCCAGGTGCTCCGCGACCCGCACGCGCCGGCCGTCCGTGACGACGTCACGGCGCTCACGTTCGGGGAACTCGCGGCCCGGGCCAGGCGTCTGGCCCGCGTCCTGCTCGCCCGGGGACTCGGCCCGCACCGCCGGGTCGCGGTCGCGCTGCCCCGTGGCGCCGACACGGTGGTCGCGTTGTTCGCGGTCCTCGAGGCGGGTGGCACGTGCGTCCCGATCGACCCCGACCATCCGGCCGAACGGATCGGGCACGTGCTCGCGGAGACGGCGCCGGGCTGCATCATCACCGGTGGTGATGCGGCGCAGCGCATTCGAGCGGCCGCGACGGACGCCGGGCTGGGCGATGTCCTGCTCGTCGACGCGCACGCGCCGACGTCGGGAGAGGACGGGCCGCTCACGGCCGCCGAGCGCGGGCACGTCCTGCACGACCTCGACGTCGCATACATCATCCACACGTCCGGGTCCACGGGCCGACCCAAGGGGGTCGAGGTGCCGCACCGCGGCGCCGTCAATCTGTTCCACAGCCATCGCGACCGGGTGTTCTCGCGGGCCTGCGAGGTGGCCGGCCGGGACCGGCTGCGGGTGGGCCACGCGTGGTCGTTCGCCTTCGACGCGTCGTGGGGTCCGCACCTGTGGATGCTCGGCGGGCACGAACTGCGGGTGGTGGACGAGCTGACGCAGCACGACCCCGAACGTCTCGCGGCGCTCGCGCGGGACGAGGGCTGGCACTTCGTGGAACTGTCGCCCTCGCAGCTCGAGCACATCGTCGACGCCGACCTGCTGCCCGGCGACACCGTCCCGACACTCGGGTTCGGCGGCGATGCGGTGAGCGGGAACCTGTGGCGGCGGCTGCGGGACCGCGGCGGTACGGCCTTCAACTTCTACGGCCCCACCGAGGGCACGGTCGACGTGGTGGTCGCGGAGATCTCCGATGCCGCCGACCCGGTGATCGGCACACCCGTCGCGAATCTGTCCGCCTACGTGCTCGACACGGGCCTGAACCCGGTAGCGGACGGGGTGGACGGCGAGCTGTACGTGGCCGGGCCCGGCGTCGTGCGCGGCTACCTCGGCGCCCCGGCCCTGACGGCTTCGCGGTTCGTCGCGAACCCGTTCCGCACCGGCGCCGGCGACGACGCCCGGATGTACCGGACCGGGGACGTGGTGCGCCGGACCTCGGACGGGCAGATCGTCTACCGCGGCCGCAGCGACCACCAGGTCAAGATCCGCGGCTTCCGGGTGGAACTCGGTGAGGTGGAGGCGGCGCTGACGCGGCTGCCCGGCGTGAGCCGCGCCGTCGCGGTGACCCGACCCGACGTGTCGGGGTCGGCGCAGCTGGTGGCGTACGTCGTCGGTGGAGACGGCGACCACGCTGCCACTCGCGCACGGGTGGCCGACTGGCTGCCGTCGTACATGGTGCCCGCCGCATTCGTGTTCCTCGCCGAGCTGCCGCTCACATCGAACGGCAAGCTCGACCGGAAGGCGCTGCCGGAACCGGACTTCGGTGCCCACGTCTCCACACGCGGGCCGTCCACCGAGCTCGAGCGGGTGCTGTGCGCGCTGGTCGCGGACGTGCTCGGACTCGACACCGTCGGCGTCGACGACGACTTCTTCCTGCTCGGCGGCCACTCGCTCGCGGCGGCCAAACTGATCGCGCGGGTGCGCGACGCGGTCGGCGTGGAGCTGCCGATCCGCGTGGTCTTCGACAACTCGACGGCGGCCGGGCTCGCCGGGCACTGCGCCGACGCCGTCGGTTCGACTCGCCGCCCCGCGGTACACCGCACCGAGCGCGGTGCACTGTCACCCCTGTCGGCGGCCCAGCAGCGGCTGTGGTTCCAGTTCCGGCTCGAGGGCCCGAGTTCCACCTACAACATCCCGGTCGCACTCCGGCTGCGTGGCGTCCCGGAACCCGACGCCCTGCGCGCTGCGACCGGTGCGGTGCTGCGCCGGCACGAGGTGTTGCGCACCGTGCTCGAGGACGTCGACGGGGTGGGCATGCAGCGTGTGTGTCCCGTACCGGATGCGGTCCCGTTCGACGTGGAACACGTCTCCGCCGACCGCCTGGACGCCGTCCTCGCCGATGCCGCGCGGTACCCGTTCGATCTGGACCGGGAGTTCCCGATCCGGTTGCGCCTGTTGGTGACCGGCGAGGACTCGGTGCTGCTGGTGCTGGCCCACCACATCGCGAGCGACGAACTGTCGACGCCGCTACTGATGCGCGACCTCGGCGCGGCGTACGGCGCCGCCCGCACGGGGCGGTCCCTCGACCGCGTCGACCTGCCGGTGCAATACGCGGACTTCGCGGTGTGGCAGCGTGAACTGCTCGGCGCCGCTGACGATCCCGTGAGCGTGGCCTACGGCCAGCAGGACTACTGGCGCGCGCGATTGGCGGGCATGCCGGAGGAACTGGCGCTGCCCACGGACCGGCGCCGGCCGACGACGTCGACGTTCGAGGGCGGACTGGTGGAACGCAGCGTGTCCACCGATACCGGGCGCGGCCTGCGTGAGGCGGCACGGTCGGCGGGCGTGTCGATGTTCATGCTGACCCACACCGCGGTCGCGGTCGCACTCGCCGGCAGCGGTGCGGGCGAGGATGTCGTGCTGGGCACGCCCACCGCAGGCCGGCCCGCCGTCGAACTCGACGAGTTGGTGGGGTTCTTCGTCAATCTGGTGGTCCTGCGCACCGACCTGTCGGGCGATCCGACGCTCGCCGAGCTGGTCGCGCGGGTGCGTGCAGGCGACCTCGAAGCTTATGCGCACCAGGATCTTCCGTTCGACCGCCTGGTGGAGGCGCTCAATCCGGAGCGCTCCTCGGCCCGGCACCCGCTGTTCCAGGCGCTGGTCCAGCACCGGATGCCGCCGGTGGTGACCGAGTTCGCGGAGCACGATCCGAGTGTCGTCACGATCGACACGGGTGCCGCGATGTTCGATCTCACCTTCGACGTCATCGAGGCGGCCGACGGTGGTCTGCGGGTGCGGATCGAGTTCGCGCGCGACCTCTTCGACGCGGCCACCGTGGACGGCCTGGCGGTTCGGATGATCCGGGTGTTCGATGCGCTCGCCGGTGATCTCGGCACCCGACTGTCCGCGGTGGACCTGCTCGGCTCGGACGAACGTCGCCGGCTGAGTGCCGGTGGACTGGTCCCGGCCGTCGGTTTCGACGACCTCGCGACGACAGCGGAGGCGTTCACCCGCCAGGTGGCGCTGACACCGGACGCGGTCGCCCTCGCCGCAGGGGACGACCGGATCACCTTCGCGGCCCTGGGGCGCCGGGTGGACCGGTTGGCACGACATCTGATCGCGTGTGGTGTCCGCCCCGAATCGGTCGTGGCCCTGCGGCTTCCGCGTGGCACCGACATCGTGGTGGCGGCTCTGGCGGTGTGGCGGGCAGGTGCGGCCTACCTGCCGATCGACCCGGCCTACCCGCCGGATCGCATCGCCCACATGCTCGCCGATGCCGCGCCGACGCTGGTGCTCGACGCGAGCGCGCTGGCCGGTGTCGATCCGGCGCTGTCCGACGAGTTCCTCACGGACGCCGAGCGACTCGGCGTCGCTTGCTCCGACAACGCCGCGTACGTCATCTACACCTCCGGCTCGACGGGCACGCCGAAGGGCGTCGTGGTGCCACACCGCGGTGTGCTGAATCTGATGGCGACGCAGCACCGCCGGACGTTCGGCGACGCAGACGGGCGCCCCCTGCGGGTGCTGCTGACGTACGCGCTCGCGTTCGACTCCGCGATCGACCCGCTGCTGTCGATGCTCGCCGGACACACCCTCCACGTGCTCGACGGCGACCTGGCGGCCGACGCGGCCGGCATCGTCGACTACGTCCGACGCCACCGCATCGATGCGGTCGACTGTGTGCCGCTACTGATGTCGGAGCTGCTCACCGCGGGCCTGCTCGACCCGGCGGCCGCGCATCGTCCGAGTCTGTTGGCCGTCGGCGGTGAGGCCGTCTCCGCCGAGCTGTGGACAGCGCTCGCGGCATCGGACGGCGTACGCGCCACCAACATGTACGGGCCCACCGAATGCACGGTGGACGCCACGATCGGCGACATCGCCGGCTCGAAGGTACACATCGGCGGGCCTGTCGACGGTGCCCGCGCCCACGTGTTGGATCACCGGATGCGGCTGGTGCCGGACGGTGTTCCCGGTGAGCTCTACATCGGTGGCCCCGGTGTCACGCGTGGCTACCTGAACCGGCCCGCGCTCAGCGCCGGACGGTTCGTCGCCGACCCGTTCGGGCGGCCGGGCGAGAGGCTGTACCGCACCGGGGACCTGGTGCGCTGGGTCGCCGGCGCCGCCGGGCCTGTCCTGGAATACCTCGGCCGCACCGACGACCAGGTCAAGATCCGTGGTTTCCGGATCGAGCTCGGCGAGGTGGAAGCTGTGCTCGCGCAACATCCCGCGGTGGTGGCCGCGACGGCGGTCGTCCGCGAGGACGAACCCGGTCGTCGACGGCTGGTCGGCTACGTGGCGGTCTCCGGGAACGTGGACGGGGAGAGCCTGCGTGCCCACCTGGCGTCGAGGCTGCCCGAGCACATGGTCCCGGCCGCCGTCGTGGTGCTCGACGGGTTGCCCGTCACCCCCAACGGCAAGGTGGATCGCCGGGCACTGCCGGTGCCCGACTTCACGGCCTCCGGCAGTGCCCGCGACGCCGGCACCGACCTGGAACGTCGCCTGTGTGCGGTGGTCGCCGACGTCCTCGGACTCGACGACGTCGGCCCCGACGACGACTTCTTCTCCCTGGGTGGCGATTCCATCGTCTCGATCCAGCTGGTGTCGCGGGCCCGCGCGGCGGGCGTGCGCTTCACGGCACGGCACGTCTTCGAGCATCGGACCGTCGCGGGTCTGGCCCGGGTCGCCGAGATCGAGGAAGACGCCACCCTGATCGACCCCACCGCCGGGTGGGGGTCGGTGCCGGCCTCGCCGATCGTGCACGACCTGCTGGACCGTGGCGGGCCGTACGCGCGCTTCGCGCAGTCCCGGCTGCTGCGGGCGCCCGACGGGCTCACGCTCCGTACACTCACCGACGCGGTCCAGGTACTCCTGGACACCCACGACGCGTTGCGTGCCTCGTTCGACGGGCGGCGGCGGACGTTCGAGATTCCCGGGCCGGGAACGGTGTCCGCGGAAGCCCTGGTGTCGCAGGTGGACATCTCCGGGCTGGGGGACGACGAGCGTCGGCGGGCCGTGCTGGACGCGACCGAGAGCCAGTACGGCCGCCTCGATCCGGCCACCGGTGCGATGGTGCGTGTGATGCTCCTCGACGACGGTGGCACGGATTCGGTGGTGGCGGTGGTGATCCACCACCTCGTGGTGGACGGCGTGTCCTGGCGGATCCTGGTGCCGGACCTCGCCGATGCGTGTGCGGGCAAGCCCCTCACCGCGGTGGGGACGCCGCTACGTACGTGGTCCCGCGGACTCGTCGACGCCGCGACCGACCGCCGCGGCGAACTGCCGCTGTGGCGGACCGCCGTCGAGGCCCGGCAGCGGGTGACGATCGGCACCCGTCCCGTGGACCCGCTGCGCGACACCATGTCCCGAACGGCATCCGTCGAGGTGTCGGTGCGCACCGAGGTCACCGAGGCGCTGCTGACGACGGTGCCGGAACGGTTCAACGCCAGGATCGACGACGTCCTGCTCACCGCGCTCGGCCTGGCCGCGGCGCGAGTGTGCGGCCGCGGTTCGCTTCCCGTCCACCTCGAGGGGCACGGCCGGGAGGAGCAGGCGGTGCCCGGGGCCGATCTCGCCCGGACCGTCGGGTGGTTCACCACGCTGTACCCGGTGCTGCTCGACGTCTCCGCTCTGGACGTTCCGGCGGTGTTCGCCGGCAGCAGCGAGGCCGGGGCGGCGCTGAAGACGGTCAAAGAGCAGCTCCGCGGAATCCCCGACAGTGGAATCGGTTTCGGGATGCTGCGCCACCTCGATCCGGATTCGGCGGCGGCATTTCCCTCGGAGGCCGAGCCCGAGATCGGGTTCAACTACCTGGGGCGCTTCACACTCGGTGAGAATGCCGGTGGCGCGTGGACCAGCGCACCTGAGGCAGGCACGCTGGGTGGCGCCTCCGACGGTGCGATGCCGGTCAGCCACGCTGTCGAGATCGGTGCCGTCACCGAGGACACCGCGGGCGGTCCCGTGCTGCGGGCAACGTGGGGGTACAGCCCCGACGTGGTCCCGGCGGCCACCGTGGAGGCGCTGGCGGGGGCGTGGACGGAGGCGCTGCACGCGCTCACGGGACACGCCTCGACGCCAGAGGCGGGCGGGCTGACGCCGTCGGATCTGACCCTCGCGGATATCGATCAGTCCGAGATCGACGAGTTCGAGATGGAATTCCTGTGATTCCGCCCGGTGAGCACGCCCTTGGAACGACGCTCTACTTCGGTTAGCCTAACCAACTGATCTGGGCGACCGCTCGGCACGACGAAGCTTTTCGAGTAAGTAGGAGTCACTGATGCAGGTGAAGATGCGCTGGGCACACCGCGCCGCCGCGATCGGCGCTGCGGCGCTGCTGGCGACCGGACTGGTCGCGTGCGGCAGCAGCGACGACACGGACTCGGGGAGTGAGTCCACCGCGGCCGCGACGACCCGCACCTTCCAGGCCCAGAACGGTGCGATCGAGATCCCGAGCGATCCGAAGAGCATCGTGGCGTGCGGATACGCCGTGCTGCCGCTGATCCAGTCGGGTGCCGACCTCTCGGGCATCTGCGAGTGGACGCGCGAGGACGACAACATGGACGACGCCACCAGGAAGGCCTACGACGCGATCCCGAAGGTCGGTCCCGACGGCGCGATCAGCGAACTGAACTACGAGGCCGTCACCGCCGCGAACCCGGACCTGATCATCCTCGGCGTCCCGTCCCGTGCGCAGTCGGAGGTCGACATGGCCAAGCTGCAGGCTCTCGCGCCCGTCGTC
This sequence comes from Prescottella sp. GW823-FHT02E09, assembly GCF_058797375.1. Taxonomy (NCBI): domain Bacteria; kingdom Bacillati; phylum Actinomycetota; class Actinomycetes; order Mycobacteriales; family Nocardiaceae; genus Rhodococcus; species Prescottella sp. GW823-FHT02E09. The sequence continues at coordinate 845,242 of NZ_JBXAJP010000001.1, read as the reverse complement.
TTCCTGGGTCCGACCACGCCCGCCGAGTGGCGCACGCTCGGTGAGCAGTTCGCCGCCGCCGCGAACGTCAGCGACTCCTACGGCGAGTTCATCGAGCAGTACGATGCGCGCGCTCAGGAGATCTCGACCAAATACCAGGACAAGCTCGGCGGCCTGAAGTTCGCCGGTGTCTGCAACGTCTGCGGCACCGAGCCGGGGGAGTTCGTCCGGGAGTACAAGTCCTCCTACGTCACCAACCTGTTCGACGACCTGGGGCTGCAGTTCCCGGGCACGCCGGACGACCCCGCGGACAAGCATGCCGAGTACGTGTCGAACGAGAAGATCACGGCCAAGCTCGGTGACGCCGACGTCATCGTCTACGGCGTCGAAATGGACGGTTCGCTCAGCCCCGAGCTGCAGGACCTGATGGCGTCGCCGCTGTGGCAGGCCCTGCCCGCCGTGAAGGCCGGAAACCTCGTCCCGGTCAAGCACTCGCACGCTGCGACGCACCAGACCGCGCTGCTCGCGCTCGACTCGATCGACGAGGGGCTCGGCGCGCTGCCCGCGGCCAAGCAGTAGTACCCCTGGCCGCCGCGATCTCGGCCCCCGACGTCCCTACTCGGGGGCCGAGGTCGTCTCTATGCCCGCTCGACCGGAAGTGGATGCCCCGCATGTCCAAGCTCGAAGACGTCGTCCCGCTCTCCCCGCTGCAGCAGGGGCTGCACTTCCTCAGCACCTCCGCGGCGCCCGACGACGCGGACAGTGCTGCGGCACCGAACGATCCGGACGCCTACACGGTCCAGTCGGTGCTGCGGCTGACGGGGGACGTCGACGTCGAGCGCATGCACGCCTCCGCTCAGGCACTGCTCGACCGGCACGCCGCCCTGCGCACTTGCTTCCGTCCGCGGAAGGACGGCCGGATCGCGGGTCTGGTCGTCAAGGACATCGAGGTGCCCTGGTGGAGCGTCGATCTGAGCTCCGAACGCGATCCTGATGCCGCGCTGACCGACCTGCTCGCCGCGGATCTGCGCACGTGGTTCGATCTGGCCGCACCGCCGCTGGTGCGGTGGACCCTCATCCGTGTCGCTGCCGGCGACGTCCGGTTGCTGCTCACCGCGCACCACACCGTCGTGGACGGATGGTCCACGCCGATTCTCGTGCGTGAGCTGCTCGAGATCTACGCGGCCGGTGGCACCGCCGCGAGACTGACGCCCGTCCGCCCCTACCGCGACTACCTCGCATGGCTCGGCCGCCAGGACCACGACAGCGCCCGCGCCCTGTGGCGTGAATCCCTCGCCGGGCTCACGGAACCCACGCTGGTGACCCCGCCCGGGACCACGCGCGACGCGCAGTCCGCCGCCGCGATCACCGTCGACGTCCCCGACGGGCTGACCGCCCGGCTCACCGGGCTGGCGCGTGAGTGCGGTGTCACCCTCAACACCGTCCTGCAGACCGGATGGGCGCTGCTGCTCTCCGGTCTGGTCGGCCGCGACGACATCGTCTTCGGTGCAACCGTTTCCGGCAGGCCCGCCGATCTTCCCGGTGTCGAGTCGATGGTCGGGCTGTTCATCAACACCGTTCCGGTCCGGGTCCGGCTCGACCCCCGGAGCGAGGTCGCAGACCTGCTGCGCCGCGTCCAGTCCGAGCAGTCCCGCACCCTCGACCACCAGTACGTCGGTCTGTCCGAAGTGCAGCGCGAGGCCGGTCTCGGTGAGCTCTTCGACACCCTCACCATCTTCGAGTCGTACCCGGTGGACCGAGACGCCCTCGAGCGCGCGCAGCGAGCCGGTGGGGTCGGGATCGCCGGGGTCGACGCCGTCGACGCGACCAACTATCCTCTGGTCCTCACCGCCGGCGTCGCCGACACGCTCGTCGTCAAGCTCGACTACCGGCCGTCCCAGTTCACCGCGAGCGACGCCGAGACGCTCGGGGCCCGGTTGGTCGCGATCCTCGAGGCGCTCGCCGGCAACCCACGTGCCCTGGTGGCGCATCTCGACGTGCTGCCCGCGCCCGAGCGCGCCCGGGTACTCGGTGCGTGGTCGGTGGCGCCCCCGGCCCCACCTGCCTCAGCGGCCGTCGCTGTCGTCGACCTGCTCGCCGGGCACGACCGTGACCGCATGGCGGTGGTACACGACGGTGAGCAACGGACGTTCGGGGAACTGTCGGTGGCATCCGCGCGCCTCGCGCGGATGTTGATCTCGCGCGGAGTCGGGCCCGACGAGCGGGTGGGGCTGGCCCTGCCGCGGTCGGCGGTCACGGTCGAGGCGATCGCCGCGGTCCTCGCGGCCGGCGGCGCCTACCTGCCGTTGGATCCCACCTACCCGGCGGATCGACTGGCGCACATGGTCGCCGATGCCCGACCCCGGATCGTGTTGACCACCGCGGAGGTGGCGGGCTCGCTCGGCGGTGTGCTCGCCGACGTCGAGGTGCTGGTCCTCGACGACCCTCGCGTGCGCACCGAACTGGCGCGGCTGGCGACCGAGCCGGTGACCGACGCGGACCGGCTCGCACCGCTGCGCCCGGGTCACGCCGCCTACGTCATCTACACCTCGGGGTCGACCGGACTGCCCAAGGGCGTCGTCGTCACGCATGCCAATCTGTCGGATCTGCATGTCGCGCAGCGCGAGACGATGATGCCGACCGACCGGGTCGCGGGCCCGCGGCAGGTGCTGCTGTCGTACCCTTTCGCATTCGACTCAGCGGTGGCGGCCCTCACGTGGCTCTTCGACGGCCACACCCTGCACGTGCTCGCGGACGAGCGGCGTGCCGACACCGAGTTCATCGTCGACTACGTGCGCTCGCACCGCATCGACTCCGTCGACTGCGTCCCCGTCCTCATGAACCAGCTGCTCGACGCCGGCCTGCTCGACCCGTCCGGGCACGTCCCGGCGCAGCTCACCGTCGGTGGTGAAGCCGTCGCCCCGGCATTGTGGCGACGGCTCGCCGCTGCCCGGGACGCGCTCGGCGTCGCGGCCTTCAACTGCTACGGCCCCACCGAGACCACCGTCGACGCCACCTACGCCCCGATCTCCGGAGACAGCATCGCCATCGGCGGTCCGACACCCGGGACCCGGGTGTACGTGCTGGACCGCTGGCTGCGTCCCACCGCGCCCGGCGTGGCCGGTGAGCTGTATGTCGCGGGCGCGGGCGTGACGCGGGGCTACCTGGGCCGACCGGATCTCACGGGCGCCCGCTTCGTCGCGGACCCGTTCGGTGCGGTGGGGGAGCGGATGTACCGGACCGGAGACGTGGTCCGCTGGATCGCGGACGGGCGGCTCGAGTACGTCGGCCGCGGCGACGACCAGGTGAAGGTCCGTGGCTACCGGGTGGAACTCGGTGAGATCGAGGCGGCGCTCGCGGCCACACCGGGTGTCGTCGGCGAGGCCGTCGTCCTGGCGCACAGTGATTCCAGCGGCGTGACACGGCTGGTCGGCTACGTCACCGGTGACGTCGATCCCGCAGCCGTCCGCACCGCGGTGGCCGGGCGGCTGCCCGACTACATGGTGCCCGCGGTGGTGCTCGCGGTCCCGCGGCTCCCGATCACCGCGAACGGGAAGATCGACCGGAAGGCGCTGCCGGAACCGGACTTCGGTGCCCTCGTCGGCTCGAGGGAGCCGCGCACGGACACCGAGGCCACTCTGGCCGCGGTGGTCGCCGAGGTCCTCGATCTCGAGCGAGTGGGCATCGACGACGACTTCTTCACCCTCGGAGGCGATTCCATCGTCTCGATCCAACTCGTCACCCGAGCCCGCGCGGCCGGCATCCGGATCACGGCCCGGCAGGTGTTCGAACTGCGCACCGTCGCGGCCCTCGCCGCCGCCCACGACGCGCCTGACGCCGACGATGCGGCGGCCGCGACGACGCGTTCGGTGGCCGCACCCACCGGCTCGGTGCCACCGACTCCGATCGTGTGGGACACCGTCGAACACGGTGCGAATCTCGACCGCTTCGCGCAGTCACGCCTGCTGATCGCACCCGCCGGGCTGTCGGTGCCGGTGCTGGGGCGCGCGCTGGTCGGCCTCCTCGGCACGCATCACATGCTGCGGTCGCGATTCGCCGTCTCGGGCGGTGTTCCGGAATGGACGGTGCCCGAACAGATCTCGGATCCAGCAGGGCTGATCCGCCGGGTGGAGGTCACCGAGCTCTCCGAAGGAGAGTGGGCCGAACAGTTCGCCACCGAGCGGGAGAAGGCTTACGCGGCACTGAATCCCGACTCCGGGACGATGCTGCAGGTCGTGTGGTTCGACTTCGGTGCGGGACGGCAGGGTCGCCTGTTCGTCGCCGTGCATCACCTCGTCGTGGACGGCGTGTCGTGGCGGATCCTGACCCCGGACCTGGCGACCGCCGTGGACCAGGCGCGGCGCGGGGTTCCGGTGGCCCTCGACGGGAGCGGTACCTCGTTCCGCGACTGGGCCGTCGGGCTCGGCGAGGCCGCAACCTCGGAGCGCGTGGTCGCGACACTGCCGCTGTGGCGCACCGTCGCCGACCTCGCGGAACCAGTGCTCGGCTCGCGCCCGCTGGACCCCACCCTCGACACGGTCGCCACCGCACGCTCGCTCGAGGTGCGGGTACCCGCCGACATCACCGAGCGGGTGCTGACCACCGCGCCGGCCGCCTACCGTGCCGGCGTCGCCGACGTGCTGCTGACGGCACTCGCGCTCGCGGTGGCGTCGGTGCGCGGCGGTGACGCGGTGCGCGTGCACCTCGAGGGCCACGGTCGGGAGGACCAGGTGGTGCCGGGCGCGGACCTGTCCCGAACCGTCGGCTGGTTCACGTCGCTGTATCCGGCAGTCCTCGAACTCGCCGGAGTCGACGTCGACGCGGCCCTGGCCGGTGGGACGGACGCGGGTGTCGCGCTGGCGCAGGTGAAGGACGCGCTGCGCCGGATCCCGGACAGCGGCATCGGCTTCGGCCTGCTGCGCCGGTCCGGCGACACCGCCGGCCACCTCGCCGGGTACCGCGCGCCCGCGGTCATGTTCAACTACCTCGGCCGGATGACGCTGGGGGAGAGCGCGGGAGGTGACTGGTCGGCGGCACCCGAGGCCGGTGCGCTCGGTGGCGCCGTGGATCCGGCGACGCCACTCGAGCACGTACTCGACGTCAACGCCGTCACCGAGGACAGCGAGCGCGGACCGGAACTGGTCTGTGAGTTCACCGCCGCCGCGGAGGTGCTCGGTCACGACGTCGTGACGCACATCGCCGAATCATGGGTCCGGGCACTCGGTGCGCTCGTACGCCACACCGAGTCGGCGGCCCCGGCAGGTCCGACGGCGTCCGACCTGACCCACAGCGGCCTGGCCTACGCCGAACTGCGTTCACTGCGAGATGAACTCGGCTCGATCGAGGACGTGGTACCGCTGACGCCGCTGCAGCGCGGGCTGTTCTTCCTCGCCGAGCTGGACGACGACAGCGACGTGTACGCGATGCAGACGGTGCTCGACATCGGCGGTGAACTCGACGCGGACACCATGCGCCGCGGTGTGCGCGCCCTCCTGGCTCGGCACGCCACGTTGCGCACCGGCTTCCGCACCACCGAGGCGGGCGAGCCGATCGGTGTGGTCCTCGCCGCCCCCGAGGTACCGTGGGCCGAAGTGGATCTCACCGGCCTCACCGAGGCCGACGCCGGCGATCGCAGCACCGAACTGGTGGAGCGGGACCGGATCACCCGGTTCGACGTCGCCACGGCACCCCTGGTGCGGTTCACCCTGATCCGCCTCGCCCCGGACCGGCACCGGCTCGTGTTCGCAGCGCACCACCTGCTGCTCGACGGGTGGTCGTCTCCGCTGCTGATGCGGGAGTTGTTCACCCTCTACGGCTCCGGAGCCGACCTCGGCGTGCTCCCGCCGGTCCGGCCGTTCACCGAGTACCTGGCCTGGCTGTCCGAGCAGGACACCGACGCCGCGTTGCGACGCTGGGTCGAGCTGCTGGACGGAGTGAGCGAACCGACCCTGCTGGCGCCCGCCGGCTCGTCGCTGCGCACGGATCTACCCGCGGAGCACTCGATCTCGGTGCCGACCGGGCTCGCCGCCGCTCTGCAGCGCCGCAGTCGCGCGCTCGGTGTCACCGTCAACACCGTCGTCCAGGCCGCGTGGGGGCTGCTGCTCGGCACCCGGCTCGATCGCGACGACGTCGTGTTCGGTGCGGTGGTCTCGGGACGCGTGCCGCAGGTGCCGGGCATCGAGACGATGATCGGCCTGTTCATCAACACCGTTGCGGTGCGGGTGAACCTGCGCCCGGGTGAACGGGCCGACGAGTTCCTGCGCCGGACCCAGGCCGAGCAGAACCGGGTGCTCGACGACCAGTACGTGGGGCTCGCCGACCTCCAACGCAGCATCGGGATCGGCGAACTGTTCGACACCCTGGTGGTTTTCGAGAGCTACCCGATCGACAGCGACGCCCTCGCCCGGGCCCAGCGGTCCGGCGGGCTCGAGGTGGGCGACGTCCGCGGCCACGACGCCACCAACTTCCCGCTAGTACTCGTCGCTGCCCTCGACGACGAACTCGCCCTCACCCTGGAATACCAGCAGTCGCTGTTCACCGGTGACGAGGTCGACGTGCTGGGACAGCGGCTCGTGCGACTGCTCGAGCAACTGTCGTCCGACGAGGCACTCACGATCGCCGGGATCGAACTCTTCGACGCCGACGAGCGGGACCGGCTGGTGGGGGAGTGGGCCGCGACCCCGTCGGCCCCGGTCACCGGGTGCGCCACCGTGGCCGACCTGCTCGCCGCGCGGATCGTGCAGACCCCGGGCACCGATGCGGTCGTGTTCGGGGCCACCACGCTCACGTTCGCGGCGTTCGGGGCCGCGTCCGCGCGGCTGGCGCGGCTGCTGATCGGCTCCGGCATCGGACCCGACGTCGTCGTCGGTCTGGCACTGCCGCGCTCCGAGCAGATGCTGGTCGCGATCGCCGCCGTGATCGCCGCGGGCGGCACCTACGTGCCCATGGATCCGTCGTACCCCGCGGATCGGCTGGAGCACATGGTGTCCGACGCGGCGCCCACCGTAGTCGTCACCGACACCGCCGTCGCGGCGGCCCTCGCCCCCGTGCTGCGCGGCACCGCGGTCACGGTGCTCGACGACCCCACCGTCGTCGCGACGCTGGCCGCGCTGCCGGCCGACCCGGTCACCGACGCCGACCGGATCGCCCCGCTGGGGCCGGACAACACCGTCTACATCATCTATACGTCCGGGTCGACGGGCCTGCCCAAGGGCGTCGCCGTCACCCACGCGAACCTGCTCAACCTGTTCGAGAGTCACCGCGCCGACCTGTACCGGCCGACGGTGGCGGCCACCGGCCGGGACTCGATCGGGGTGGGCCACGCGTGGTCGTTCAGTTTCGACGCGTCGTGGCAGCCGACACTGTGGCTGTTCGACGGGCACACCGTCCACGTTTTCGACGACGACACCATGCGCGACCCCGAGGCGATGACCGACTACGTCGTCGAGCACGGCCTCGACTTCCTCGAGGTGACGCCGTCGTTCCTCGATCGGATGCTCGCGGCGGGACTGTTCGACCGCGGACATCGCCCGGCGACGGTCGGTTTCGGTGGTGAGGCGGTCAACCCGTCGTCCTGGCGGCGGCTGCGCGAGCTCACCGACGGGCGCGCGTTCAACCTGTACGGGCCCACCGAGTGCACCGTCGACGCACTGGTCGGCCAGGTCACCGAAGCCGACGAGCCGTGCCTGGGGCGTGCGGTGCACGGCGGTCGCGCGTACGTGCTGGACCGGATGCTCCGGCCGGTACCCGCCGGCGGCACCGGTGAGTTGTACCTCGCCGGGGCGGGCGTGGCCCGCGGCTACCTGGGCCGTCCTGATCTGACCGGTGGACGCTTCGTCGCCGATCCGTTCGGGACGGCGGGCCAGCGCATGTACCGGACCGGCGACACGGTCCGACGCGGTGCCACCGGGACCCTCGAGTTCCTGGGCCGCGGCGACGACCAGGTGAAGATCCGCGGCTTCCGGGTGGAACTCGGCGAGGTGGGCGCCGCGCTGGCCGCTGTCCAGGGCGTGCGGGACGCCGTGGTGGTCGCACACACCGACGCTCGCGGCGTGAAACGGCTCGTCGGATACGTCACCCCGGACGGCCCGCTCGACCCCGCGGTGGCCCGCGCCGCCGTCGCCGAGCAACTGCCGGACCACATGGTGCCCGCCGCGGTGACGGTGCTCTCCGAGTTCCCGCTGACCGCGAACGGGAAGACCGACCGGAAGGCGCTGCCGGAACCGGACTTCGGCGCCCTGGTCGGATCGGACGAGCCGCGGACGGAGACCGAGGCGACGCTCGCCGCGGTGGTCGCCGACGTCCTGGCTCTGGACCGGGTCGGCATCGACGACGACTTCTTCGCGTTGGGTGGCGATTCGATCGTGTCCATCCAGCTGGTCTCACGCGCTCGCGCCGCCGGCCTTCGGCTGACCGCCCGTCAGGTGTTCGAGCTGCGGACGGTCGCCGAGCTGGCCGCGGTGTCGGACGCGCGACCGGACGCGGCGTTCGATGCGGCGGCACGCGCACTGGCCGAGACGCCGGCGAGCGGTGACGTCCTGCCGACCCCGATCGTGTGGGAGGCGTTGAACTGGGGCACCGATCTCGGCCGTTTCTCGCAGGCGCGGCTGCTGGTGGCGCCGGAGGGCCTGTCCGTTCCGGTGCTGACGCGCGCGGTCGCGGGTCTGCTCGCGGCACACCCCATGCTGAGGTCGTGCTTCTCGGCGGCCGATGGATCCGTGGAATGGACGGTGCCGGAGTGGATCCCGGACACCGCGCACCTGGTGCGCCGGGTGGACGTCTCCGGGACCCCCGACGCCGAGTGGCCCGCCGCGTTCGCCGCGGAGCGGGAGAAGACGTACGCGGCACTGCGTCCCGAGGCCGGGGTGATGGTGCAGGTGGTGTGGTTCGACTTCGGGCCCGGTCGCGAGGACCGCGTGTTCGTCGCGGTCAACCACCTGGTGGTCGACGGGGTGTCGTGGCGAATCGTCGTCCCGGACCTCGCCACGGCTGTCGAGCAGGCGCGGCTCGGACAGGATGTGGCACTACGGGATTCGGGCACGTCGTTCCGGGCCTGGACCCGAGGACTCGCCGACGCGGCCCGCTCGGACCGGGTCACCGACACGTGGTCGGCCTGGGAACGGGTCGTCCGGCTCGCCGAACCGCAGTTGGGGGCACGTCCGCTCGACCGGACCGTCGACACGGTCTCGGCCGTGCGGTCGGTGCGCTGCCGGATCCCGGCGGCGGTCACCGAGCGTGTGCTGGGCGGGCGGGTGGACGAGACGGCCCTCGCGGCCCTCGCGCTCGCGGTCGCGTCGGTGCGCGGCGGCGACGCGGTCCGCATCGAACTCGAGGGCCATGGTCGTGAGGAACAGATCGTGCCGGGCGCCGACGTCACCCGTGCCGTCGGCTGGTTCACGTCGATGTTCCCGGTCGCCTTCGACCTCGGCGGCGTCGACGTCGCCGGCGTGCTGTGCGGGGACCGGCCGGCGGGGGACGTCGAGGCGCGGGTGTCGAAGGCTCTGGGCGAGATCCCCGACAACGGAATCGGATTCGGACTGCTGCGCCGACTGGCCCCCGCGTTCGCGGACCGCTTCGAGCACTGCAGCCGCCCGCAGATCGTCTTCAACTACCTCGGCCGGATGACGCTGGGGGAGGAGAGCGGCGGCCCCTGGGCCGGTGCGCCCGAAGGGGTGGCACTCGGCGGCTCGGTCGACCCGAAGACACCGCTCGACCACGTCCTGCAGGTGGACGCAGTTGTCGAGGACACTGTGGACGGCCCCGTGCTCGACTGTGAATTCGCCGCACCGGCAGGCGTACTCGACGCCGACACCCTCTCGGAGATCGCGCGGGCGTGGGAGCGCGCTGTCCATGTGCTCGTCGATGCCGGAAAAGCCACGTAACAAGGGAGATCGAAACATGTCCGACACATCCGGAACCCCGTTGAGCCGAGAGGCGATCCTCGCCGACACGGCGCAGATACTCGACGTCGACGTCGCCGAGATCGACACCACGGTGAGCCTGGTCGACCAGGGTCTCGACTCGGTGCGCTTGATGGCACTCGTCGAACGCTGGCGCGACACGGGCGTCGACGTCGACTTCGTTTCTCTGGCATCCGAACCCGACCTCGAGCAGTGGTTCGCGCTGCTCGATCCGCGGTGACCGGCTCGTGGCACTCCTGGAGAAGCTGACGCTGGACCTGGACCCGCTGCGGACCAGTCGCGAGTTCCGGTACATCTTCACCGCACGGGTGGTGTCGCTGTTCGGGCTGGGGTTCCTGATCGTCGCGGTGCCGCTGCAGGTGTACCAGTTGACCGACTCCACGGCGCACGTCGCAGCGGTGTCGACGGTGCTCGGCATCACGACGTTCTGCGCGACGTTCGCCGGTGGCATCCTGGCGGACCGGTTCGACCGCAGGAAGGTGATCGCGATCGCCCGCGGGTGTGCGGGCATCGCCTTCGCGGTTCTCGCGGTCAACGCGTTCCTGCCCGACCCGAGGCTGTGGGTGGTCTACCTGGCCGCGATCATCGACGGCATCTGCGGCGGGATCTCGGCGACGGTCCTGATGGCGGTGACACCGACCCTGTTGCCGCGGAACAAGATGGCGGCGGCGGGCGCCCTGATGGCGCTCACCGGTGATCTGGGCGCGATGATCGGGCCCGCGTTGGGCGGTGCCGTCATCGCATCGGGAGGGGTGGGACTGGCGTTCGCGCTGGCCGCGGTCACCACCGCGGTCACGACGTTCTGCATCACCCGGCTGCCGCCACTGCCGCCCACCCACTCGGGAGGCGAGTCGCCGTTGCGTGCGGTGGCCAGCGGATTCCGGTTCGCCGTGGGGCACCGGGTGATCGGCGGTGTGCTGGTGTGCGGCTTCGTGACGATGCTGCTCGCGGGGTGGGCCGTCCTGATCCCGGAGTACGCCGCCGACGTGCTGCACGTCGGGGCATCGGTGACGGGGCTGCTGTATGCCGCACCGGCGGTGGGTGCGGTACTGGGTTCGCTCACCAGCGGCTGGACCGGCTCCGTCCGTTGGTCGGGGCGCGCGGTGTTCGCGGGCATGCTGCTCTCGGCGGCCGGACTGGTCGGTGCGGGTGGCACCGGTATCGTCGTGGTGACGGTGATCGGTTTGGCGGCACACGGATTCGGTGAGGCCGTCGCCGATATCGTTCGTTACGCGATCGTCCAGAAGCACACCCCCGACGAGTTCGGGGCCAGGATCGCGGGCGTGTGGTCGGCCCAGGTCACGGCGGGGGCGTCGGTGGGTGCCGTCGCGGCCGGCCTGGTGGCCGCGCTGGTGCCGATCGAGGCCGCACTCGCCGTGTACGGCGGCACCGGGCTCGTCGCGGCAGCTGTCCTCTTCACGGCGCTGCGGCAACTGCGGCGGTTCGACGAGCACGCCCAGCCGGTGGATACGGCGCAGGTGTAGTGGAAGGCACTGCAGCGCAATGGGCTGTCGGTGTGCACGACGAGTACTGATGACACGAGAGAAGGGGCCATTCGATGGCAGCGACAGTCCGTGAGGTCGAGGTCTTTCCGATCTGTATACGAGAGGTCGACGTTCTTCGGGTCGAGGACATCACCCCGGGAATGCGGCGTGTGACGGTCGGTGGTCCCTCGATGGACAGCCACGTTCGCGACGGCGTCCTGCTGCCTGCGGTGCGCACCAACGGCTTCGACGACGACATCAAACTTCTCCCGGTCGACCCCAGGACCGGGGCCCTGCCGTTCGAGGTCCCGCGGAACGCCGACAACGGCACCGTCGACTGGCCCACGGGTTCGTTCCAGTACAGCCGGACGTACACCGTGCGCCACTTCGACGAGGAAGCACGCGAGATGGCGATCGATTTCGCGGAGCACGAAGGCGGACTGGCGTCGGACTGGGCGTATCGCGTGCGTCCGGGGGAGAAGATCCTCATGGCCGGGCCCAAGCACTCCTCCAGCCTGCCCCATGACGCCGAGTGGATGCTCGTCGCGGGTGACCAGACGGCCCTACCCGCGATCGCGCGCTGCCTCGAGATGCTCCCCGCCGATCTGCCCGCGACGGTGGTCATCGAGGTCGCGGAGCCGTCACACCGTCAGGAACTGAAGTCCGAAGCGCCGGTGGACATCACGTGGCTGTTCCGGTCCGAGACCGACGGTGAGTCGCGGCTGGTCGAGACCGTGCAGGCCGTCGAGTGGCGGCCAGGGCAGCCGTATCTGTGGGTCGCCGGCGAGGCGCTGACGATCAAACCGCTGCGCCGCTGGGCAAAGCAGGACAAGGCGATCTCGAAGGAGTTCGTCGAGATCGCCGGCTACTGGCGGCACCGCGAAGGGGCTCACCCGGCCGGAGTTTCCGCGGTCGTCGACGTGGCCTCCGAGGACGACGCCGAACAACTGCTGCACGATATGTCGGAGCTGTTGCCGCCTCTGGCGATCAGGACTGCGGTCACCGTCGGGCTGTTCGCCGCGATCGACGGCGGCGCCGAGACCGCGTCGGCCATCGCGGCCGAGTGCGGTACCCACCCGGCTGCCACGCCGAAGCTGCTGCGCCATCTCGTGCTGATGGGTCTCCTGACGGTGGACGGAGATCGTTACGGCCTCACGGACATGGGGTCGATCCTCACCGACCCGGACACGTTCTCCAGCCAGGTCCTGCACTTCGGGAAGATCCACACCAGGCTCGACATGGCGTTTCTGGGCCTGCTCGAGTCGGTCCGGACGGGCGCTCCGGCGGTCGGCCACGGCTTCGTGGACAAGCAGCAGGAGCCCGGCTTCGCGGAGGACTTCCACGACGAGGCCGCGGCGGGCGCGGTCTACCGTGCGCCCGCACTACCCGATTCGGTCGACTTCGAGGACGTGCGTACAGTCGCGATCTACGGAGAGGGAGCCGGGGTGTACGCCGACACCCTCGCGCGTCTGCGGCCCGAGCTCGAAATCTCCCTGGTGGGACTGCCCGCGTCGAACGCCAGGAATCTGGGCGATGTGGCGGCGTCGCGCCGCGACCGGATCGAGCGCGTCGACTGCAGCGAGTTCACCACGCTCGCGGAGTCCGTCGATCTTGCCGTCGTGGTCGACCTGATCGACAGTCACCCCGACCCCGACGCACGCATGCTGCTCGGCGCGCTCGGTGCTTCCGCGCGCCGGGTCGTGCTCGTCACCGATCTGCTCGATCCCCAGACCACCGACGACCACGACACCGAGGCTGATCTGCTGAAGCTGTGTCTGCACGGATCAGGCCGGCGGACCGCGGCCGAGCTGTCCGCGCTCGTAGCGGAAACTGGCTGCGGAACACCGAGATTCGGGGCACTCGGCTGGGGATCGACGGTCGTCGAGTTCGCCGGAACGTGCTGACCGACGGCTGTCACCGCGGTGCGCTCGCCCAGGTGTAACGCACCTGGGGCCGCCCGGCGCGGCCGTACTCGGTCTGCCGGGCGACGATGCCGTCGTCGGCGAGGCGTTCGAGGTAGCGCCACGCCGTCACTCGTGACACCCCCACGGCCGCGGCGACCTCCGCGGCCGTCATCGGCCGATCGGCGTCCCGGACACACACCCCGATGAGGTCCGCAGTCTGCGGTGCAACACCTTTCGGTGCTGTGGCCCGCTCGTCGGCGGTGCGGAGCACTGCCATCGCACGGTCGATGTCGCGCTGACTCGCAGCGGTACCGCCCCGTGACAGTGCCGCCCGGAACTCCCGGTAGTGCTCGAGCTTGTCGCGCAGCGCGGCGAACGTGAACGGCTTGAGCAGGTAGAGCACCACACCGCGGGTCACGGCCGTGCGCACCACCTCGAGATCCCGGGCGGAGGTGACGGCGATGACGTCCGGGCTCGGACGCAGCCCGCCCAGCGCGCTCGCGAGATCGAGCCCGTTCGCGTCGGGCAGTCCGATGTCGAGCAGAACGAGATCGATCGGGTCGTCGCCCACGGTCGCATCGGTGACGGCGCGCATCGCGGCATTCGCGGTGTGGACGACGCCGTGGACCGAGAAACCTTCCATCCGTTCGACATACGAGCGGTGAGCCTCTGCGATCAGCGGCTCGTCCTCGACGATCAGGACCCGGATCATCGCTCACCGCCGCCGGTTGCCGTCCCCTTCAGCGGGATCTCGACCACCAGCATGCCGGCGAGTGACGGCTCGGTCCGCAGCCGTCCACCGTGACTGGTCACGACCTGCGCCACGAGCGCCAGTCCCAGACCGCGCTGCATCGCGGGTCGCCCGTCGACCTGCTTGGTCGAGTACCCGCGGGTCAGGGCACGCGCGAGCGTGTCGGGATCCATGCCGGGTCCGCTGTCCGCGACTCGGATCACCAGCATCGAATCCTCCCTCGCGACGGTCACTTCCACCCACGGGGTGCCGTCCCCCGTGTCGGCGGAGCGGGCGGCGTCGATCGCGTTGTCGAGCAGGTTGCCCACCACAGTGACCAGTTCCAGCGGGGTCAGCGTGGTCAGCGGGCCGAGGGCCGTGTCCTCGGTGACGGTCAGTTCCACCCCGTGCTGGGCGGCCTCGTTGACCTTACCGAGCAGCAGTGCGGCCAGCGCCGGTTCGTGCACCGCCGCGATGAGCCGGTCGATCAACTGCTGCGACGTCGCCAACTCGGCGGTGGTGAAGGCGACGGCCTGGTCGTGGTGACCCAGCTCCACCATCGTCACGATCGTGTGCAGCCGGTTGGCGTACTCGTGGGCCTGCGCACGCAGCGACTCGGCGACGCTGCGCGCGGAGTCGAGTTCGCCCAGCGCATTCTGCAGCTCGGTGTGGTCGCGCAGCGTCACGACGGTGCCGATCCGTCGGCCCTCCCACAGCACCGGTGCGCGGCCCACGACCAGGACGCGGTCGGCCGTCACGTGCACCTCGTCGTGCTCCTCGTCGGAATCCGGGCCGATCCGCCGCAGCGTCTCCGGCAGCTGGTCGAGAGTGATCGGCCCTTCCGGTAGCCACAGCAGACGGCGGGCCTCGTCGTTCACGACGTCCACTCGGACCGCCCCGTCGCGGTCCCGCCCGAACACGATCAGGCCCTCGCCGATGGAGCGGAGCACCGCATCGTGGTGCTCGTACAGCCGGCGCAACTGGTCCGGATCGAGCCCCAGCGTCTGGCGCCGGAGACGGTTGCTCACCAGCGTCGCGCCGAGCGCGGCGAGCCCGACGGCGATCGCCACGATCCCCAGCAGCGACGGCAGACCCCGCACGAACTCCTCCCCGATCCGGTCGCGGGTGACGCCGACCGAGACCAGTCCGATCACGGCGTCGCCGTCACGAACCGGGGCGACGGCGCGGATCGACGGCCCCAACGATCCGGTGTACGTCTCGGTGAAGGTCGCACCCGCGAGTGCCTGCTCGGTGTGGCCCTCGAACTTCTGTCCGATCAGCGTCGCGTCGGGGTGCGTGTAGCGGGTGCGGTCCTGAGCCATCACGACGATGAAATCGGTGTCGGTGGCGGCGCGGATCCGTTCGACCTCGGGCTGCAGCAGCGCGCTGGGATCGGGACTGCGCAGCGCGTCGATCGTAGACCCGGACAGTGCGACGGTCTCTGCGATGCCCGTCACCTCCCGGCGGATCGCGTCGTCCGAATCGGAGCGCTGGTCGAGAATCGCGAGCACCGAGAGTGCGCCGATGACCACCGTCAACACGACGAGCTGCAGGATCAGCAGCCGTCGCGCGACGCTCATCGGCTTGCGGGACACGGCCCCGGGCACGGCATTCCTCTCGTGAAACTAATGAACACAAACTTCACCGGCACCTCGATCGCGACCAGCATTCTCTGACGAGCCCGGCGTGACCGCGATCACTCGAAGATCATTCGCCTCGGCTCGTCGAGAAACCACCCGAGCAAGAGGACACCTCATGAGCACGAGTGCAACAGGGAAACCGGGCGCCGCGCAACCGACGCCGCAACCGGCCGACAAGAAGAAGTCGCGCGACCGCACCCACTGGCTGTACGTCGGCGTCGTCGTCGCCGTGATCGGCGGCATCCTCGTCGGATGGCTCCTGCCTGACGTCGGCCGGTCGTTCGGTGTGCTCGGCACGATGTTCGTCGATCTGATCAAGATGATGATCAGCCCCGTCATCTTCTGCACCATCGTCCTCGGCATCGGATCGGTCCGCGCGGCGGCGAGCGTCGGCAAGGTCGGCGGACTCGCGCTCGCCTACTTCATCGGCATGTCCACCGTCGCGCTCGGCATCGGACTGGTGGTCGGCAATCTGCTCGACCCCGGCACCGGCCTCGACATCTCCGCCGACACCGCGAGCAGCGGTGCGGCACTGGCGGAGCAGGCGCACGCCGCGGGCGGCACCATGGACTTCATCGCGTCGATCATCCCGACGTCGCTGCTGTCGGCACTGACCGAGGGCAGCGTGCTGCAGACCCTGTTCGTCGCGCTGCTCGTCGGGTTCGGCCTGCAGGCGATGGGCAAGCAGGGCGAGCCGGTGCTGCGCGGCATCGGTTACATGCAGAAGCTGGTGTTCAAGATCCTGTCCATGATCCTGTGGCTCGCGCCGATCGGTGCGTTCGGCGCGATCGCGAACGTCGTGGGTCAGACCGGTCTCGGTGCCGTCGTCCAACTCGGCGCGCTCATGCTCGGTTTCTACCTGACGTGCCTGATCTTCGTCTTCGGTGTGCTCGGCAGCATCCTGCGCGCCGTCGCCGGGGTCTCCATCTTCAAGCTCGTGCGCTACCTGGCACGGGAGTACCTGCTGATCTTCGCGACCTCGTCGTCGGAATCGGCGCTGCCGCGGCTCATCGCGAAGATGGAGCACGTCGGTGTCGACCGCACCACCGTCGGTGTCGTCGTGCCCACCGGCTACTCGTTCAACCTCGACGGCACCGCGATCTACCTGACGATGGCGTCGATCTTCATCGCCGACGCGATGGGACAGCCGCTGTCGCTGACCGAACAGCTCTCGCTGCTGGTCTTCATGATCATCGCCTCGAAGGGTGCCGCCGGCGTGACCGGCGCGGGACTGGCGACCCTCGCGGGCGGCCTGCAGAGCCATCGCCCCGAACTGCTCGACGGCGTCGGCCTGATCGTCGGCATCGACCGGTTCATGTCCGAGGCGCGAGCGGTCACCAACTTCTCCGGCAACGCCGTCGCGACACTGCTGGTCGGCACGTGGACGAAGTCCGTGGACACCGAACGGGTCCGCGCCGTGCTGTCCGGTGAACTGCCGTTCGACGAGGCGAGCATGGTCGACGACGGCCACGGCGACCAGCCGTCGGCTCCCGCCGAGAGGGAGGGCGGTCACACGCCGACACCGGTTCCCGTCGAACGGGAGATGGTGCACGCCTGATGTTCGTGGGACGGATGGCATTTCCGACGCAGGGCGAGCGCGCGTGGCCGCGGCACGAGTCCGACGGTTTCGCTAGGTTGGTGCCCATGACGAGCCCCCTCCAGAACATCACGATCGACACCCTCGGTGGCGTGCCGACCAGCCTCGGCGAGTACGGCGGCCGCGCCGTCCTCGTGGTGAACGTCGCCTCCAAGTGCGGTCTGACCCCGCAGTACACGGCCCTCGAGAAGCTGGCCTCGGAGTACGCCGAGCGCGGCCTCTCCGTGATCGGCGTGCCGTGCAACCAGTTCATGGGCCAGGAGCCGGGCACGCCGGAGGAGATCCAGACCTTCTGCTCCACCACCTACGGCGTCACCTTCCCGCTGACGGAGAAGATCGAGGTCAACGGCGAGAACCGGCACCCGCTGTATGCCGAGCTCACCCAGGCCGCGGACGCAGACGGCGAGGCCGGCGACATTCAGTGGAACTTCGAGAAGTTCCTCATCGCCCCCGACGGCACCGTCGCCAACCGGTTCCGTCCGCGGACCGAGCCCGACGCCCCCGAGGTGATCGCGGCGATCGAGGCCGTGCTGCCCCGCTAGGTCGTCCGTTCCCTTCAGACGGCGCCCACCCTCATTCGTCCACCGAATGTGTGTGTGGGCGCCGTCTGTCGTTCACCTGCAGCTGCCACCCTCGACGTCATGACCGGACAGGT
This sequence comes from Prescottella sp. GW823-FHT02E09, assembly GCF_058797375.1. NCBI lineage: Bacteria > Bacillati > Actinomycetota > Actinomycetes > Mycobacteriales > Nocardiaceae > Rhodococcus > Prescottella sp. GW823-FHT02E09. The sequence goes on along the minus strand of NZ_JBXAJP010000001.1, from coordinate 827,333 downwards.
GATCGTGTCGGTGTCGGGGATCAGAGACGAGACGCTCGACGTCGTCGCCGAGTTCGCGGCCGAGATGGACCGCCGAGCCGTCCCGCTGTCGCTCCTGGTCGCGCCGCGACTCAAGGACAAGTACCGACTGGTCTCGGACCCGGGCACGCAGGAATGGCTCCGCGGCCGACGCGACCGCGGAGACGCAATCGTTCTGCACGGCTACGACCAGGCCGCAACCAAACGGCGTCGGGCCGAGTTCGCGCTGCTGCCCGAGCACGAGGCACGGCTGCGGCTGCTGGCCGCAGACCGGGTGCTCGAGGAGGTGGGGCTGCGGACCCGGTTGTTCGCGGCGCCGCGCTGGGTGGCCTCGCCCGGGGCCGTCGCGGTCCTGCCGACCAACGGTTTCCGGCTGCTCGCCGGGATGAGCGCGGTCCGTGACCTCGCGAACGGGACGAGTGTGCGCAGCCACGTGATCGGTCTCGGCGACGGCTTCCGCGCCGAGCCGTGGCGGTGCCGCGCCATGGTGCTCGGCGCGTCCCGCGGCGCCCGGCGGGGACGACTGGTCCGGCTGGCGATCTCCGCGAAGCAGCTGGCCAAGGTCGGTCCCCGGCAGGCCGTGCTGGACGCCGTCGACCTGTCGTTGCACCACGGTGCCCGGCCGGACGTCTACCGTTGGCCGCTGCGCGAGGGCGTGCGCGAGGTGGCGTGAGGCGTCAGATCCCCATCGACCGGGCGATCATCGGCCAGTTGTTGTGGAGGTCGTCCTGCCAGTAGCCCCACGAGTGGGTGCCGCCGGGCTTGAAGTCGAAGGTTGCCGGGATGTTCAACTGCGCGAGACGATTCGCGAGGTTGCGGGTGCAGTAGTTGGTGGCCGCCTCGATCACACCGCCGACGATCATCTGGTTGGCCAGTGCAATCGGCCGGCCGTCGATGCCGGGGCCGTCCAACGTCTCGTGATGACCCGGCAGGCCGGAGCCGGTGGTGATGTAGAGCTCGGTGCCGCGGAGGCCCTCGGCGTTGACCACGGGATCGTTGTCGATCCACCCCTGTCCGTCGAGCGGGCCCCACATGTTGGTGATGTCGACGCCGCCGCGGACACCGGTCACCACCTTGATGGCGTTCTGGCCCGCCCACGTGCTGGTCTCGGCGCAGCCGCTGTACGAGCCGACACTCTTGTAGAAGCCGGGCTTGGCGATCGCGTAGTTCAGCACCGACGTCGCGGTCATCGAGATCGCGGCGATCGACTGCACCCCGTTGGTGCCGAAGGCGTCGTCGATGACGGGCGGGAGTTCCTCGAGCATGAAGGTCTGCCACTTCTGGCGACCGAGCTTCGGATCGTCGGCGACCCAGTCGGTGTAGTAGCTGAACGCGCCCTCGAGCGGGGTGACGACGTTGACGTTCTTGTCCACGAAGAAGTCCATGACGTCGGTCTGCCGCTGCCAGGTGGCGCGGTCCTCGCCGCCTCCGGTGCCGTTGACGAGGTACAGCGTCGGGCGCGGCACGCTCCGGTCGGCGGGGAGGATGACCTCGAGCGGGATGTTGCGGTCCATCGACGGCGAATACACCGAGATGGTGACCTTGCGGTCGGAGTTCTTCGTGGTGCTCACCAGGTAGGAACCCGAAACGTCCGTCGCGGCGGTCACTTTCGGGGCGGACGTGTCACCACCGGCGGACGCCGTCGCCGGCACCGCGAGCAGCGACGCGGACACGACCACCGCGGCGGCCAGGACGCGGGCGCACCCGAGCGTCGAATTCCCCATGCGAATATCCTCCCCTGAGAAGCGAATTCGCCGTGCATCACCGATGAGTGCCACGGCCGATCGTCGACCGAGATGCCGAACAACCCCGCTGAGCACGGCATTCGTGCAGCACAGTACATACGGAAATGCCCCGGGTGTCCCGATCGGCGATTCCGGTTCGAGATTCACCCGGGGTTTCACATCGTGCAGACCGGCGGGTCAGGACACCTCGACGCTCGATTCCTCGGGCAGGACTCGGAATTCCGTTCCGCCCGGGCCCATTTCGGTGAGCCGGCCGTAGTAGATGCCCCGGGCCTCCTTCGCCACCACACCCTGGTGGATCGGGACCGCGACCCGCGGGTGCACCGCGCGCAGGTAGTCGACCGACTCGGAGATCTTGAGCCACGGCGCCGCCGCCGGCACCGCGAGGACGTCCACCTTCTGTTCGGGAACGAACAGCGAGTCGCCCGGATGCATCAGCTTGGCCGGGTTCTCGGCGTCACCCAGCAGGTACGCGGTGTTGTCGATCAACGGGATCTCCGGATGGATCACCGCGTGCGTGCCGCCGGTGCCGGTGACCTGCACCTCGCCGACGTTGAACACGTCGCCGGGATACACCGCAGTCCACGCCTCGCCGAGCAGCGCTGTCGTCTGCGGGTCGGCGTACAGACCGGCGCCGGGATTCGCGTCCACCAGCGCGGGCAGCCGAGCCGGGTCGGCGTGGTCGGGATGCTGATGCGTGATCAGGATGGCGTCGAGGCCCGTGATCCCTTCGAATCCATGCGAGAAATTGCCTGGATCGAACAGGATCTTCGCGCCGTCGAGCTCCACCAGGACACAGGAATGGCCGAAGTGCGTCAGTCGCATGAGACGAGTATGCGGGATCACACCGGGCGGCGGGGTTCCGTCCGACGTTCACTCGATGCGGAGCCGCCCCGGGCAGCCCGGTAAACTCCTGGATGCCCGGTGCGATCCCGGGCGCAAACCAGCCATAGCGAGGAGCAGCACGTGGCCCGTGTCGTTGTCGATGTCATGCCCAAGGCCGAAATTCTCGACCCGCAGGGGCAGGCCATTGTCGGGGCGCTGTCCCGACTCGGTCATGCCGGCGTGTCGGATGTTCGCCAGGGTAAGCGTTTCGAGCTCGAGGTCGACGACACCGTCAGCGACGACGAGCTCGCCAAGATCGCCGAGTCGCTGCTGGCGAACACGGTGATCGAGGACTGGAAGGTCACGCGAGTCCAGTGAGCGCGCGCATCGGAGTCATCACCTTCCCTGGCACGCTCGACGACGTCGACGCCGCCCGCGCCGTCCGCCTCGCCGGTGGCGAGGCCGTCAGCCTGTGGCACGGCGACGCCGACCTCAAGGGTGTCGACGCGGTCATCGTCCCCGGTGGCTTCTCCTACGGCGACTACCTGCGCTGCGGCGCCATCGCGCGCTTCGCGCCGGTCATGGGTGAGGTCGTCGAGGCTGCCGACGGTGGCATGCCGGTCCTCGGCATCTGCAACGGCTTCCAGGTGCTGTGCGAGGCAGGACTGCTGCCGGGCGCACTGACCCGCAACGCCGGCCTGCACTTCATCTGCCGCGACCAGTGGCTGAAGGTCGAGTCCAACTCGACCGCGTGGTCCTCGCGCTACGAGGTCGGCGCCGAGATCCTCGTGCCGCTCAAGTCGGGTGAGGGCCGCTACCAGGCGTCCGAGCAGGTACTCGACGAGCTCGAGGGCGAGGGCCGCGTCGTGTTCCGCTACGCCGGCGACAACCCGAACGGTTCGCAGCGCGGCATCGCAGGCATCGCGTCGGCCAACGGTCGCGTCGTCGGCCTCATGCCGCACCCCGAGCACGCCACCGAGTCGCTGACCGGCCCGAGCGACGACGGCCTGGGCATGTTCTACTCCGCGCTCGAGAGTGTGCTGACGGCCTGAGTTCCGCACAACGACGTCGACAGGGGCGGACCGGTTTTCCGGTCCGCCCCTGTCGTTTCGTTGCGGTTCGGCACGGCGCCGACGACTGCGGCGATCAGGGGAACCCGTCGGGGGATGCGGGTGATCACGGTGGCGACCACGGCGCCGGCAGAGGCTCCGCTGACCCGGTTGCGTGCGCGAGTGACCCGATGGTCGCCGCGGGCAGTTGGCTCGCGGGCCGGCGTGGTCGTCTTGGCGCGAGCATTTCGAGACCTGAAGGGACCCTCCGGCCGCTGCGAGCGACCGAAGGGTCCCGTCGTCTGTGCGGAAGTGGGTACGCGAACCGACTCGGTTCGCTAGCGTCCCGCGCATGATCACCACTGTCGTATGGGGCACCGGCAACGTCGGCCGCGCAGCGATCCGCGCGGTACACGCCAACCCGCACCTGGAGCTGTCCGCGGTCGTCGTACACAACCCCGAGAAGGTGGGACGCGACGCCGGCGAGTTGGGCGACGTCGGCGAGCACCTCGGTGTCGCAGCCACTACCGACATCGACGACGTCCTCGCGGCCCGGCCCGGCGCGGTGGTCTACGCGGCCTCCGGCGACATCCGGCCGGACGACGCGCTCGCCGACATCGTCCGCGCGCTGCGCACCGGCGCGGTGGTGGTGACGCCGTCGCTGTACCCGCTCTACGACCACCGCAGCGCGCCGCCGGAGCTGCGGGATCCCGTCCTCGAGGCGATCCGGCTGGGCGGCGGTTCGCTGTTCGTGTCCGGGGTGGACCCGGGCTGGGGCAACGACGTGCTGCCGCTGCTGATCAGCGGGCTCGGCTCCACCGTCGACACGATCCGCTGCCAGGAGATCTTCGACTACGCGGACTACGACCAGCCCGATTCGGTGCGCTACCTGGTCGGGATGGGCCAGCCGATGGACTACGCGCCCCCGATGATCGCGCCGACCGTCCCGACCATGGTGTGGGGCGGCCAGATCCGGCTGATGGCGCGGGCACTCGGGCTCGACCTCGACAAGGTGGGCGAGACCGTCGAACGGCGTGCCCTCGAGTCGGATGTCACGACCACGTCGATGGGGGACTTCGCCGCCGGCACCCAGGGCGCCCTGCGGTTCGAGGTGCAGGGCATCGTCGACGGCATCCCGCGGATCATCGTCGAGCACGTCACCCGGATCCATCCGTCGTGTGCGCCCGACTGGCCGACACCACCCGACGGCGGCGCGGGCGCACACCGCGTGATCATCGAGGGGCGCCCGCGGATCGAGGTCACCGTCGAAGCCACAGACGAGGGCGGCAGCCGCGCGGCCGGCGGCAACTCCACGGCTGTCGGGCGCCTGGTCAACGCGATCGACTGGCTCGTCGCGGCCGAACCCGGACTGTACGACGCGCTCGAGGTGCCGCTGCGACCGTCGCCGTCGATGCTGCCGCGCAGCTGAGCCCCCGAGCGGACGCTGTCGACGAGTGGTGAGAATCGGCACCACACGACGGCCTCGGCGGAGCACACTGGGCGCCATGAACATAGACATTCCAGAAGGCAAGGACCCGGTCGGCTACGTGTGGGGCGAGATGGTCCCCGAGATCGGGGTCGCCGCCTCGAAGTTCTCGCTGTCCGTGTACGCGAACTCGACGCTGGACCTGCGCGAGTTCGAGGCCGCCCGGCTGCGGATCGCGCAGATCAACGGCTGCATCGTCTGCATGGACTGGCGCACCGAGCGCGACGGGCAGAAGGTGGAGGACGACTTCTTCGAGTCCGTCGAGAACTGGCGCACCACCGACGCGTTCGACGACCGTGTCCGACTGGCCGCCGAGTATGCCGAGCGGTACGCGCTCGACCACCACAACCTCGACGACGAGTTCTGGGAGCGGATGAGCGCTCGGTACAGCCAGGCCGAGATCGTCGAGCTGTCGATGTGCCTCGGCTCCTGGATCGCGTTCGGCCGGCTCAATCACGTGCTGGGGCTGGACACCGTCTGCGCGCTGCCCGGCAGCTGAGCCGCGTCAGACGGCCGGGGCCGGCGGCAGCGCGTCGAGGAAGTCCTCGCTGGGTGCGAAGAACAGCGAGCCGGTGACCGCGACCGAGAAGTCCAGCAGCCGATCGTAATTGCCACGGGGGCTGCCGAGGAACATGTTCTCGAGCATCCGCTCGGTGATCGCGGGCGTTCGGCAGTAGCCGATGAAGAACGTGCCCATCTCGTCGCCGACCCGGCCGTACGGCATGTTGGCCCGCAGGATCTCGAGCGCGTTGCCGTCCTCGTCCTTGATCGCGTTGAGGGCGACGTGCGAGTTGGCCGGCTTGACGTCGTCGGTCATCTCGACGTCGTCGATCTTGCTGCGCCCGATCACGCGTTCCTGCTCGTCGACGGGCAGCGCCTCCCAGTCGGTCATCGTGTGCACGTAGCGCTGGATGTGCACGTACGAGCCGCCGGCGAACTCCGCATCCTCCGCGCCGACCGTGACCGCCGCGACGGCCTGCTGCCCGCTGGGGTTCTCGGTACCGTCCACGAACCCGATGAGGTCGCGGTTCTCGAAGTACTGGAATCCGTGCACCTCGTCCACGACCGTGGCCGCGCCGTCGAGACGCTTGACGATCCGGTGGGCCAGCTCGAAGCACGCGTCCGGCGTCTGGGCCCGGATGTGGAACAGCAGATCACCCGCGGTCGACGGTGCGACGTGCTTGTCGCCGCGCAGTTCGACGAACTCGTGCAACTGTGCCGGTCGCGGCCCGGTGAACAACCGGCCCCATGCGGCGGATCCGATCGCGACCACCAGTTCGAGGTTGGAGCCGGGGACCCGCAGACCCACGGCCCGACCCATCCCGGTGACCTCCGCGAGCAGGTCCCGGGCCGTCGACTCCCCGCCGGGTGACACGGTGGCGACGAGGAAGATCGCGGCCGGGGACAGCGGGGTGGCCACCGGTTGGGACCGGTGGAGGGACGTGTCGTTCATCGGGACTCCGGTTCGTGCAGTCGATCTGGGCGTGGCCAATCTAGCGGCCGCGTCCGACGGCGGATTGTCGGAGGCGCGCGCTAACGTCCGACCATGACGCTGACACTGGGAATGATCACGTTCGATTCGACGGATCCCGGGCCGCTCGCGCGGTGGTGGGCAGGGCTGACGGCTGGCGCGGTCGAAGAGGAGAACGACGGCTGGTTCTACGTGGTCGGCGTTCCCGGCTGGGGGCACAAACTCGGATTCCAGAAGGTCGACGACCCGACGCCGGGCAAGAACCGGGTCCACCTGGACCTGGTCGCCCCCGAGCTGGACGCCGAGGTCGAGCGGCTGCTCGCGGCGGGCGCCACCGAGGTGCACCGGGAGACCATGGACGGGTTCCGGTGGGTGGTGTTCGCGGACCCGCAGAGCAACCAGTTCTGTGTCTCGGGAGCGCACTGATCCGGGTACTGCATGATTGTCGGTATGCCATCGATTACGCAGGCTGACGCCCAGGGACTGTGCGCCTTCGTCGACGCGTCGCCGTCTCCGTTCCACGTGTGCGCGACCGTCGCGGCCGAGCTGACCGAGAACGGCTTCACCGAGCTGCGCGAGACCGAGGCGTGGCCGTCCGCGCCCGGACGTTACTTCCTGATCCGCGGCGGGTCGTTGATCGCATGGAGCACTGAGGCGACGGCCGGCGCGGCAGTTCCTTCGCGGCCGTTCCGGATCGTCGGCGGGCACACCGACAGCCCGAACCTGCGGGTGAAGCAGCACCCGGATCTGGTGTCGGCCGGCTGGCGGATGGTGGGCCTCGAGCCGTACGGCGGCGCGTGGCTCAACTCGTGGCTCGACCGCGATCTGGGCATCTCGGGCCGCCTCAGCGTCCGGTCGGGGGACGCGGTCGAGGAGGTGCTGGTCCGCGTCGATCGGCCGATCCTGCGGGTGCCGCAGCTGGCGATCCACCTGTCCGAGGAACGCAAGGGCGTGCAGCTGGACCCGCAGCGGCACGTCAACGCCGTGTGGGGGACCGGGACCGAACCCCGGTCGTTCATCGGTTTCCTCGCCGGCGTGGCGGGAGTGGCGGCCGAATCGGTGCTCGGCTGGGAGTTGATGACCCACGACCTGGCGCCCAGCGTGGTGGTCGGCGAGGACCAGTCCCTGGTCAGCGCGCCGCGACTCGACAACCAGGGCACCTGCTACGCCGGAACGCAGGCGCTGCTCGCCGCTGTCGCCGAACCGGGCGAGTGCACCCCGGTGCTCGCACTGTTCGACCACGAGGAGGTGGGCAGCATGTCGGACCGCGGCGCCTTCTCCGATCTGCTGAACTCCGTCCTCGAGCGGATCGTCCTGCTCCGCGGTGGTGGTCGCGAGGACTTCCTGCGGGCGATGTCCGGCTCGGTGTGCGCCTCCGGCGACATGGCCCACGCCACCCACCCGAACTACCCGGACCGGCACGAGCCCGCGCACCGCATCGAGATCAACGGCGGTCCGGTCCTCAAGGTCAACCAGAATCTGCGCTACGCCACCGACGCGAGCGGGTCCGCGGAGTTCGCGCTCGCGTGTGATCGCGCTGGAGTGCCGTTGCAGCGTTACGTGCATCGCGCCGACCTGCCGTGCGGATCGACGATCGGACCTATCACCGCGTCCCGGACCGGGCTGTCCACCGTCGACGTCGGCGCCCCGCAGTTGGCGATGCATTCGGCGCGAGAACTGATGGGCGCCCGCGACATCGGCATGTACGCCGACGCACTCGCGGCGTTTCTCACGCCTGTTCAGTAAGGGTGAGTTTTCGCGTTCTGCTGCGAAACTGGACGGTAGTTCAGTAAGAAGGATGCGCGGCTGTGCCGAAGCGATTCGCTCGACTATCTCGGTGCACCGTACGTCGGCTCTGCGGGGAGACCCGACACGCAGCTGTTGCCCCCTTCGATCGGAGATCTGCATGTCTCGTCCTTCGCTGCGCCGCGTTGCGGCCGCCACCGCCGCTGCCGCCCTCGTCGCCACCGGAGTCACGGTCGGGCTCGGCTCGGGTGTCGCCGGCGCGGCCCCGACCTGCTCACAGTCGTCGAATTCGACGAAGAACGACCTCTCCACCTGGGGTGTCACCCACACCTACAGCAAGACCGTGAACGTGACCGAGGCGGCGGCGGGCAACGAGGTCACCTACAAGATCGTGGTGGGAACGACCGGAATCGGTAACCCCTATGTCGACCGGATCACCGATGTTCCGCCGGTCGGCTTCGGCGCGCCTGTCCGGGCAAGTGTGACCGCCTACCACCTGCCGCTGGGCCAGGTGTCCGAGGCCGTGACCCCGGTCGTCGACGGTATCGGTTGGAAGGTCACCAGCACCGGTTGGTTCGTCAACTCCGGTAATCCCGTGACGCTCGAGATCACCTACAAGGTTCCCGACAATGTCTCGGTGGGAGACCTGATCACCAGTCGCGGGATCTCGACCGGCGGCACGGTCGGCGTCGCGGAGACCTTCTCGAACCTGACTTCGTGCTTCACCGTCCGGGCCAAGAACGCCGGTGAGTCCGTCACCGGCAGCCTCGAAGGTGCCGGCCTGGGCTCGTCGGAGGGCCAGATGTCGTCGACCGGTTCGATCAGCGACATCCTCGGCGACACCATCACCAGGATCCTGCAGAACGGCAGCTAGGCGCCGACCGGACATCCCGAATCGCCCCCGGAAGCAGTGCTTCCGGGGGCGATTTCTGCTTCGGAGCCCGGTCGGCCGGGTTTCGCGAAGTGGATCGGACGTACCGGCGCGTAGTGGGTGCGCGTCGTGTCGGTGCGCCCGGCTAGACTTTGCCCTGGCAGCGCGCCGCCCGGCCTGCCGATTCGATCCCAGAGGGAAGGGACCATAAGCCCCGTGTCTCCGCAGGTAGATACCGTCACGCACGCTTCCGCGACTCCCGACGTCGCCCAGCCGTTCAAGGAGCTGGGCCTCAAGGACGACGAGTACGCCCGCATCAAGGAGATTCTCGGCCGCCGTCCCACCGACGCCGAGCTTGCGATGTACTCGGTGATGTGGAGCGAGCACTGCTCGTACAAGTCCTCCAAGGTGCACCTCAAGTACTTCGGTGAGACCACCACGGACGAGATGAAAGCCTCGATGCTGGCCGGCATCGGCGAGAACGCCGGTGTCGTCGACATCGGTGACGGCTGGGCGGTCACCTTCAAGGTCGAGTCGCACAACCACCCGTCGTACATCGAGCCCTACCAGGGTGCGGCCACCGGCGTCGGCGGCATCGTCCGCGACATCATGGCGATGGGCGCTCGCCCGATCGCGGTCATGGACCAGCTGCGCTTCGGTGCCGCGGACCACGCCGACACCCGCCGCGTCGTCGACGGTGTCGTGCGCGGCATCGGTGGCTACGGAAACTCCCTCGGCCTGCCCAACATCGGAGGCGAGACCGTCTTCGACGCCTCCTACCAGGGCAACCCGCTGGTCAACGCGCTGTGCGCCGGCGCGATGCGCGTCGAGGACCTGCACCTGGCGTTCGCGTCCGGAGCCGGCAACAAGATCATCCTGTTCGGTGCGCGCACCGGCCTCGACGGCATCGGCGGCGTCTCCGTCCTGGCCTCGGAGACGTTCGACGAGAGCTCGGGCGGACGCCCGAAGAAGCTCCCGGCCGTCCAGGTGGGCGACCCGTTCACCGAGAAGGTGCTCATCGAGTGCTGCCTCGACCTGTACAAGGCCGAGCTGGTCGTCGGCATCCAGGACCTCGGCGGCGCCGGGCTGTCCTGCGCCACCTCCGAGCTGGCCGCGGCCGGCGACGGCGGCATGCACATCGACCTCGACCTGGTCCCGACCCGCGCTGCCGGCATGACCGCCGCCGAGGTGCTCTCCAGCGAATCGCAGGAGCGCATGTGCGCGGTCGTCACCCCCGAGAACGTCGACGCGTTCATGGAGGTGTGCAAGAAGTGGGACGTGCTGGCCACCGTGATCGGTGAGGTCACCGACGGCAAGCACCTCGTCATCGACTGGCACGGCGAGACCGTCGTCGACGCGCCGGCGAACACCATCGCCCACGAGGGACCGGTCTACGAGCGTCCGGTCGCCCGTCCGGCCACCCAGGACGCGCTGATCGCCGACACCACGGCGAACCTCGAGCGCCCCGAGACCGCGGACGAGCTCAAGGCCACGCTGCTGAAGATGATCGCGTCGCCGGCGCTGTGCAGCCGCAAGTGGATCACCGAGCAGTACGACCGGTACGTGCGCGGCAACACCGTGCTCGCCGAGAACGCCGACGGCGGCGTGGTCCGCATCGACGAGGAGACCGGACGCGGCATCGCGCTGGCCACCGACGCATCGGGCCGCTACACCATGCTGGACCCGTACGCGGGTGCCCAGCTGGCGCTGGCCGAGGCGTACCGCAACGTCGCCGTCACCGGCGCCACCCCCAAGGCCGTCTCCAACTGCCTCAACTTCGGTTCGCCCGAGGATCCGGGTGTCATGTGGCAGTTCCAGCAGGCCGTGCGCGGCCTGGCGGACGGCTGCGCGCAGCTCGGCATCCCGGTCACCGGCGGCAACGTGTCCTTCTACAACCAGACCGGTGCCACCGCGATCCTGCCGACGCCGGTCGTCGCCGTCCTCGGGGTCATCGACGACGTGCACCGTCGCATCCCGACCGGTCTCGGCCTCGAGCCCGGCGAGACGCTGATCCTGTTGGGGGAGACTCGAGATGAGCTTGATGGCTCCATCTGGGCGCAGGTCGAGCACGGCCACCTCGGTGGCGTGCCGCCGAAGGTCGACCTCGAGCGTGAGCGCCTGCTCGCCGACATCCTGCTGGCCGGATCCCGTGACGGGCTGATCTCCGCCGCCCACGACCTGTCCGAGGGCGGCCTCGCGCAGGCGGTCGTCGAGGCCGCGCTGGCGGGCGAGACGGGCTGCCGGATCCTGCTCCCGGAGGACGCGGACCCGTTCGTGACGCTGTTCTCCGAGTCGGCCGGCCGTGTGCTGGTCGCGGTGCCGCGCACCGAGGAGACCCGCTTCACCGGAATGTGCTCCGCGCGGGGTCTACCGTGGGTGCGTATCGGCGTCGTCGACGAGGGATCCGACTCCGTCGAGGTCCAGGGTCAGTTCTCGGTCACCATGGCCGAACTGCGTGAGACGTCCGAAGCGACCCTCCCGGCACTCTTTGGGTGATGTGTGACGGACTCGGGGGTCGAGCGGGAGGCGGTCACTGAGCTGCGGGAGGATCCGCAGCCGGTGATGCCTGCCGCCGCCCCCAGGTTCGACGACCGGCACCCGTTCGTCGTCTGGGCGTGGGGCCTGCTGAAGCTGGACTTCACGGGCATCGCGTTCGCATCACTGTTCTTCTGCTGGTCGCTGACGCCGTCGCTGCTTCCGCGCGACTGGCTGTTCCAGGGCCTTATCGGCGGCATCAGTGCGGCGATCGGGTACGCGGTCGGCGCCGCCGTCGGGTGGGTGGTCTACGAGTTCGGCCTCGCCCGCCGCCCCTGGTGGCCGCTCCCGGACCGAATCATGGTCCCGGTCAAGGTGTTCGTGCCGGTCGCGTCCGCGCTGGCCGCGGTGATCATGCTCGTGTACGCGGCCGGATGGCAGCGTGAGCTGTCGGCGCTCATGAACGCCGAGGGCACCACCACCACCGGATACATCCGCACCGGCGGGCTCAGCCTGCTGGTTGCGGCCGCGCTCATCTCGCTGTGGCGCGTGCTGCGCGACCTCGTCCGCTGGGTCGCACATCAGCTCAACAAGCGGCTCAAGATCCCGCCGCCCGCCGCGTCCGCGGGCGGACTGGCCGTCGTGCTCGTGCTCGTCTTCATGCTCGTCGACGGAATCCTGCTCCGCGTCGGATACGCCGCGGTGAACTCGATCTTCAGTCTGCAGAACAACGAGACCCGGCCCGGCGCCGTGCAGCCCCTGCTGCCCGAGCGCTCCGGAAGCCCTGCGTCGCTGGCGCCGTGGGACACCCTCGGGTTCGAGGGCCGCAACTTCGTCTCCGGTGGCATCCACGCCGACGAACTGTCCGCCGCGAACGACAGACCCGCCAAGGAACCCATCCGGGTGTACGCGGGTCTCGAGACCGCCGACGACACGGTCGCGCGGATGAACGTCGTGCTCGACGAGTTGGAACGGACCGGCGCGTTCGAGCGCAAGGCACTCGTCATCATCCCCACCACCGGCACAGGTTGGGTCAATCCCACTGCGGCGCAGGCCATCGAGCTCGTCGAGAACGGAGACAGCGCGTTGGTGGCCGCGCAGTACTCGTACCTGCCGAGCTGGATCTCGTTCATCGCCGACCGCGGGAAGGCGGCGGTCGCCGGGAACGCGTTGATCCACGCGGTGCACGACCGCTGGCTCACCAAACCGGAGGCCACCCGCCCCAAGCTCTACGTGTACGGCGAGAGCCTCGGGACGCAGGCCGGTGAGGGCGCCTTCGACGGTCTCGCCGACATCCGCGAGACCGTGGACGGTGTGCTGTGGGTGGGCCCGCCGAACTCCAATCCGTTGTGGAGTGCGCTCACCGACCGGCGTGACCCGGGCACCCCCGAAGTTCAACCGGTGTACGCGGACGGACTGGTGGTCCGGTTCGCGGACAACGCGTCGGCGATCCCCGGAAACCAGGGGCCGTGGCTCGAACCCCGGGTGCTCTACATCCAGCACCCGTCGGATCCCGTGGTGTGGTGGTCCACCGATCTGGCGTTCACCCGCCCGGACTGGCTGTCCGAGCCGCCGGGCTTCGACCGGCTGCCGTCCATGAAGTGGTTCCCGTTCGTGACGTTCTGGCAGGTGAGCGCCGACCTCGCGAACGCGGCGGGCGTCCCGGACGGACACGGCCACAACTACGGAACCGTCATCCTCGACGGGTGGGTGGCGGTCACGGCACCCGAGGGCTGGACGCCGGCCGACACCGAACGGGTGCGCGCCACGCTCGAAGACCTCCGCGGGCACGACGGGCCCGAGAAGTGAGCCGGGCGGCGGCCCTGGCCACCGCGGGCGCGCTCGTCGCGTGGAGCAACGGGGTGTTGCCGTCGCTGCGGCTGTCGTCGCGGGCGCGGGCGACCGCCGGCACCGTGGTGGCCCTGGGTGCGACCGGCATCGGCCTGGCGAGCGGTCTTCGCCGGGACGAGTTGGGGTTCGGCAACATCCGCGCCGGGCTGCAGTGGGGGAGCGCGGCCGCCGCCGTCCCCGTCGTCGGATACGCGGTGGCGCTCGCGTCGCCGTCGCTGCACAGCCGGTTCGCGGTGCCCGACGAGGTGCGACACGATTTCGCCGAGTGGGTGTCGGCGCACATTCCGTTCGGCACCGTCGTCACGGAGGAGTTGCTGTTCCGCGGTGTGCTGACCGCGCTGACGGATCGGGCGTTCCCACCACCGGCCGCGACTGCGGTCCGAGCGGCGGCCTTCGGGCTGTGGCACGTGCACCCGGCCCACGTCGCACAGGATTCGGTGCCGGGCACGGTCGCCTTCACCGCCGCTGCGTCGATCCTCTTCGACCGACTGCGCTCGGTCAGTGGCAGCGTCGTCGCACCGGCGCTGCTGCACCTGGCCGTCAACGTCGGCGGCGCGCTGCTGCAGCGCCGCATCCAGGTCGCCACCGGCCCGGCCGAGGTGCCCCTACCGCTGGTGTGATGCCCCGGGAGGGCTACTGCGCCATCCCGTAGATGCGCCCGGCGCGAATGCGCAGGACCTGACGTCGGTCCGCGACCATCGCGCGGCGGAACTCGTCCCAGTCGTCGTGCTCGCGTCCGGTGGCGGCGCGGTAGACCGCGACGAGTTCGTCGGCGGCCGCGTCGTCCGGATCGGTGGCGACGGCGCTGAGTTCGGCGTCTCCTTCGAGCACCGCGTAGCCCCAGAAATCGGGCGTGCTCACGTGCAGTGACACCCGGGGATCACGGGCGGCATTGCGGGTCTTCGCGCGATCTGCGGTGACCGAGACCCGCGCGGTGTCGGTACCCGGATCCCACGCGTACAGAACGTTGGACAGCTGCGGGCGGCCGTCGCGCTTGATAGTGACGAGAGTGCCTCGATTCTGTGACGCCACGAGGTCGAGCAGCGGCTGCGGGGTGCTGGTTTCGATGCTCATGGATGGTGCAACTGCGGTGCGCGGAGGCTTGTTCCGTCGCCGCGGACCGGCTCGGTAGATTCGATGTCCATGCCAGCCCGCCGCGCCGTCGACCCTGCCGAACTCCGCAGTGCGCTGCTCGCCGTCGGGCCGTGGCTGCGCGGTGAGGACGAGACGAAGCCGGCCCGCGCCGCACTGGCGGCCGCCGTGCGATCGAGCGCGCGCACGCTCGAGGACATCGCACCCGGTTCCAGCGTCGAGGTGCGGGTGCCGCCGTTCGTCGCGGTGCAGTGCATCGAGGGTCCCCGGCACACCCGGGGCACGCCGCCGAATGTCGTCGAGACGGACCCGCGGACCTGGCTGCTGTTGGTGACGGGGCTGCTCGGATTCGACGACGCCGTCGGTGCCGGTTCGCTCGATTCGTCGGGCAGTCGGGCCGGAGAGATAGCCCACTGGCTACCACTGCTACGACTGTGACCGGGTGTGACGGGGGTCGCATCGGAGTGATCCGGTACACCGACGGTCGAGTGCGCGTGGATCGGTAGTTAGAATGGGGCACGCCCCCCTCACCGAATCCCCTTAGGGAGCGCTTGCCGTGACTCGTGCCGAACTGTCGGTCAACAGTCGGAATCTTCTTGCTACGACCGCACCAGACGAGGACGAGAACGAACCTCGTGAAGAGTGTGGCGTCTTCGGTGTCTGGGCGCCGGGCGAGGATGTCGCCAAGCTGACGTACTACGGGCTGTACGCCCTCCAGCACCGCGGCCAGGAGGCTGCCGGCATCGCCGTCGCCGACGGCGCGCAGGTGCTGGTGTTCAAGGATCTGGGCCTGGTCAGCCAGGTGTTCGACGAGCAGACCCTCGGCGCGATGCCGGGGCACGTCGCCGTCGGCCACTGCCGCTACTCCACCACCGGGTCCACGACCTGGGAGAACGCGCAGCCGATCTTCCGCACCACCGCCGCCGGCACCGGCGTCGCGCTGGGCCACAACGGCAACCTCGTCAACACCGCCGAGCTGGCGCAGCGCGCCCGCGAGGCCGGACTGATCAACGACAAGCGTCCCGGTGCGGCCACGTCCGACTCGGACATCGTCGGTGCGCTGTTGGCGCACGCCGCCGCCGACAGCACGCTCGAGCAGGCCGCGATGAAGCTGCTGCCGACGTTGCGTGGCGCCTTCTGCCTGACGTTCATGGACGAGCACACGCTGTACGCGGCGCGCGATCCGCACGGCATCCGTCCGCTGTGCCTCGGTCGTCTCGACCGCGGCTGGGTGGTCGCCAGCGAGACCGCCGCGCTCGACATCGTCGGTGCGTCGTTCGTGCGCGAGATCGAGCCCGGCGAGCTGCTCGCGATCGACGCCGACGGTGTCCGGTCGTCCCGGTTCGCGAACCCGGAGCCCAAGGGCTGCGTGTTCGAGTACGTGTACCTGGCCCGCCCGGACAGCGTCATCTCCGGCCGGTCGGTGCACTCGACCCGCGTCGAGATCGGTCGGCGTCTCGCCAAGGAGCACCCCGCCGAGGGTGACCTGGTGATTCCGGTGCCGGAGTCCGGTACCCCCGCCGCGGTCGGCTACGCGCAGGGCTCGGGTATCCCGTACGGCCAGGGCCTGATGAAGAACGCCTACGTGGGCCGCACCTTCATCCAGCCGTCGCAGACCATCCGGCAACTGGGTATCCGCCTCAAGCTCAACCCACTGAAGGAAGTCATCCGCGGCAAGCGCCTCGTCGTCGTCGACGATTCGATCGTCCGTGGCAACACCCAGCGCGCGCTGATCCGGATGCTCCGCGAGGCCGGTGCGCTCGAGATCCACGTCCGGATCGCGTCGCCGCCGGTCAAGTGGCCGTGCTTCTACGGCATCGACTTCGCGTCGCCGGCCGAACTGATCGCGAACGGCGCCGAGGGCAGCGGGCCCACCACCGACACGTTCGACGAGATGCTCGAGGGTGTGCGCCGGTCGATCGGTGCCGATTCCCTCGGCTACATCTCCATCGACGGCATGGTCGCCGCGACCGAGCAGCCGCGCTCGCGCCTGTGCGCCGCGTGCTTCGACGGCACCTACCCGATCGCGCTGCCGAACGAGGGCATCGGCAAGAACGTCCTCGAGGGCATGTTGGAGTCCGCGGCGGGCAGCGCGCTCACCCACGACAACGACAACGCGGACGCGCTGTCCCGTCCCTAGTTCGCACGACCGTCCGGGGATGCCCGAGCAACTCCGGTAGCGTAAGGGCGCAATCGAGGTGATTGCGCATGCGCACACGCATTCGCGACCGCTGCGGATGCGGCAGTTGAGACGTTCACCGAGTATCAAGGCTGGAGCCAGAACCCAATGACCGAGGACAGTACCCGCACGCAGGGCGCTTCGTACGCCGCCGCCGGAGTGGACATCGAAGCGGGCGACCGGGCAGTCGAACTGTTCGCCCCGTTGGCGAAGAAGGCCAGCCGCCCCGAGGTCATGGGTGGTCTCGGTGGTTTCGCCGGCCTGTTCTCCCTCAAGGGTGGATACAAGGAGCCTCTGCTCGCCGCGTCCACCGACGGCGTCGGCACCAAGCTCGCCGTCGCGCAGGCCATGGACAAGCACGACACCGTCGGCCTCGACCTGGTCGCGATGGTCGTCGACGACCTCGTGGTGTGCGGTGCCGAGCCGCTGTTCCTGCAGGACTACATCGCGGTCGGCCGCGTCGTCCCCGAGCGGGTCGCCGAGATCGTCGGCGGCATCGCCGAGGGCTGCATCCAGGCCGGCTGCGCGCTGCTCGGCGGCGAGACCGCCGAGCACCCCGGCGTGATGGCCGACGGTGACTACGACCTGTCCGCGACCGGCATCGGCGTTGTCGAGGCCGATCAGGTGCTGGGGCCGGACCGTGTCCGTCCGGGCGACGTCGTGATCGGCATGGGCGCGTCGGGTCTGCACTCCAACGGTTACTCGCTGGCCCGCAAGGTGCTGCTCGAGATCGACCGCATGTCGCTGACCGGGCACGTCGACGAGTTCGGCCGCACCCTCGGCGAGGAGCTGCTCGAGCCCACCAAGATCTACGCCAAGGACTGCCTGGCGCTGGCCGCCGAGACCGACGTGCGCACCTTCTGCCACGTCACCGGTGGCGGCCTCGCCAACAACCTCGCACGCGTGATGCCCAAGGGCCTCGTCGCCGAGCTGGACCGCGGTACCTGGAGTCCCGCTCCCGTGTTCACCATGATCGCGCAGCGCGGTCGTGTCGAGCGCGCCGAGATGGAACAGACGTTCAACATGGGCGTCGGCATGGTCGCGATCGTCGCGCCCGAGGACGTGGACCGCGCCCTGGCGGTGCTCACGGCCCGCCACATCGACTGCTGGACCCTCGGCAGCGTCAAGAAGGCATCGGACGCCGACGCCGCCCGCGCACTGCTGCTGGGCGACCACCCGCGTTTCTGAGCGGCCGTCCCGATCCGGGACCGCACGTAGACGTCGTCCCCGGAACCTCCACGAGGTTCCGGGGACGACGTCGTTCTACGGGCGGTCCGGGCAGAGCGGTGCCGGTGCAGCTCCGAGACGCCGGAGATGCGTCAGCGCCACGTGTGCTGGAAGGCCGTGAACAATTCACGGAAATACCACGAATGAGGGGGAGCCGTCGGGCTCCCCCTCATTCGCGATTGTCCGACTGGGTCAGGACGACAGTCAACGACGCCAATCGTCGTAGTCGTCGTCCTCCCAGGGGGAGCGGTTGTCCTCGTCGGAGCGCTTGTCGGCGATGACTCCGCCGTTACGGGACGAGCCGGATCCACCGCCGCTCGAGAGCTCTCGTTGCAGGCTGTCGAAATCCGTGGACGGAGAGCTGTATTTGAGCTCCCGTGCAACCTTGGTCTGCTTTGCCTTAGCCCGGCCGCGGCCCATGGCTGACCCCCTCGCGCTTTCGCGGGGCGGCCTGGGGAATTTGGCGGCCCCGCGTGAGTGTTGATGTTTTCCTGACCCACACTCTAGCGTGCAAATGTCGCTTCCGCCTCCACGAATGGTTCCCGGTGGTGTCTGATTTGTCTCAGAGGGCCCGTGAGCTGGAGTGATGGCGAATTCCTGCAGGCTAGAACACACCCGGGACGGCGCGAATCGTCCCCACACGGGCGCCGCCACCGAGGACCGGCTGGGAGGCCAGCGCCGCGTGGTCCTCCGACCACGTCACGCCGAGCCGGTGGAGCAGCGCTGCGGTCAACGGCAGCCGGGCCCGTTCGTGCCCGTCGTCGATCTTGAACGCGAAGGCGGTGCCGTCGGGCAGCGCGCCCGCATGGACGCCGTCGGCGCCGGCCTTGCACAGCAGTCCCGGCACCGCCGGCATCAGGCGGGCGTCGTCGCGGCCGGTGCCCGACACGAGGTGCGGGTGCGCGCGGATCGCGTCGGCGACGGATCGCTCGGCCGATCCCGGTGCGGCCGTCACCAGGCGGGAGAACGCCCGCGCCAGATTGGTCAGCGACAGCGGGATGATCGGCAGCCCGCAGCCGTCGATGCCCAGTTCGGTCTCGGGTTCGCCGCTGAGGTCGGCGATGGTCGCGATCACGATGCGCTGGAGCGGGTGGGCCGGGTCGAGGTACGAGTCCAGCGGCCAGTCGTTGGCCGCGCACGCCGCGAGCATGGCCGCGTGTTTGCCCGAGCAGTTCATGTAGACCGTCCGGGGCGGCCGACCCGCCGCGAGCACCTCGGCGCGGGCCAGCTCGTTCGCCGGCAGGTCCGGGGGGCATTGCAACTGCCGCTCGTCGAGGCCGTGGCGTTCGAGTAACTGCTCGACCAGTTCGACGTGCGCGAGCTCGCCCTCGTGCGACGCCGACGCGATCGCCAGCTGCTCGCCGGATTCGGGCACGAACCCGCTGCGGAGCAGCGCGACGGCCTGCATCGGCTTGTTCGACGACCGCGGATAGATCGGCGTGTGGACCTCGCCCAGTTCGAGGCTGGGGGTGCCCTCCGGCGTCAGCACGACGAGCGAGCCGCGGTGCACGCACTCGCGGAATCCGGATCGGACGACCTCGACCAGTTCGACGCTCACGACGGCACCTGTTCTTCCAGACGGTTGAGGAACTTCCGGACCCGTGCTTCGACCGTGTCCGCGAGATCGGGTTGCTCTGCGAGCAGACGCGTCAGCCGGGCGGGGTCGTCGCCGACGAACGCGTCGCGGACGGTCACCCCGTGCGAGGGCACCGACAGGATCTCGATCGGATCGCCGGCCTGCAGGTGTCCGGGCGTCAGCACCCGCAGGTAGGCGCCGACGTCGGCGCGTTCGGTGAACCGCTTGACCCACCGCGGTTCACCGGCCCAGTGCGCGAAGGTGCCACACGGCACGCGCGGCTCGGTGATCTCGAGCTCGACGCCGCCGATGCGCCAGCGGGTGCCGATCACCGCGTCGGTGGTCGGCGCGCCACTGATACGAAGGTTCTCGCCGAACCAGCCCGGCGCGAGGGTCCGGCCCAGTTCCGTCTCCCAGCGCCCGGCTTCCTCCGTGGAGTAGGCGTAGACCGCCTTGTCGCGCCCTCCGTGGAACTTCGTGTCGCAGACGTGGTCCCCGGTCACCCCGCCGGTTCCGACGCGTACAGGGCCCGCCACGGGCCGCTTGTCGATGGCTGTGCGCGGCGCGCGCTTGCTGGGTGCGTCGCGTTCGGCGAACACGACGCACACCGCATCGAGGCGGCCGTCCGTCGCGGCCGTCACCGGCCGCGCAACCGGTCGACGGCCGCCCGGCCCGCCTGCACCTCGTCGTGCCGCGGCACCGAGTCCGCGTCGATCGAGGCGGCGCACGGCCCGGCGACGAGCGCGGTCTCGGCGGGCACGGTGCGCTTCACCAGTGCCAGCGCGATCGGCCCCCACTCGAAGTGATCGACGACGGTGCCGATGCGGCCGACGGCGCGTCCGTCCGCCGTCACCGATTCGCCCACCTCGGGGCGACCCTCGGCAGAGCCGTCGAGGTGCAGCAACACCAGGTGACGCGGCGGCTTGCCGAGGTTGTGGACGCGGGCCACCGTCTCCTGGCCGCGGTAGCAGCCCTTGTCGAGGTGCACGGCGCCGTGCTCGGCCGGACCGCCGATCCAGCCGGCCTCGTGGGGGATGGTGCGGTCGTCGGTGTCGACGCCGATCCGGGGGCGCAGGGCCGCGACGCGCAGGGCCTCGAACGCCCACGATCCGGCCGGGCGGGCCCCGGCGGCGGTGAGGACGGACCACCAGCGGCTCAGGTCGCTGCGCGGGACGACCAGGTCGAACGAGTCGGCGGTCGGCCACGGCATCCGGCGCACGAATCCGCCGCCGGCGAGCGGGGCCGCGTCGTACACGCCGGGCAGTGCGGGCACGCCGAGCGCCTCGAGGAATGCGGGGGAGGACGCGACGTCGGGCCCCAGCAGGCTCAGCACGGCCATGTCGTTGCCGTCGCGCGGCTCGGCCTTGGACCAGAACACCATCTTCTGCAGGAAGCTCAACAATTCCGGGCCGCGGTCGGCCTCGGTGTCGATCCACGTCACGCCGTCGATGTCGGTCTGCACGAAGTGGTGCTCGATCCGGCCGTTGAGGTCCAGGCTGAGGTTCTCGGCACCGGATCGGTCGGGAAGGGCAGCGACGTGCTGACTGGAGATGGTGTGCAGCCAGGTGAGCCGCTCCTCGCCGGGGATCGCGATGACGAACCGGTGGGACCGGTCGACGACGGCCGCGGCGCGGACCGCGGCACGCTGCTCGGCGAACGGGTCGCCGTAGTGCCAGGCGACGCCGGCATCCGGAGAGCCCTCCGGCGGCGGGACCGCACCGGGCGTGGAGAGAAGTGGACTGGGTGCAACGAGCGGAATGTCGGCCACGGCCCCATTCTATGAGCGGGCGGGGACAGCGCCGCGTGACACAGGGAACTGCTGGTCGCGCCAGTTCTGGCTATGGTGGGCGACATGGCTGGGCAGGGTGGAAACGTGCTGGTGACGCTCGACGGGCAGGTGCGCGACGCCGACGCACCGCTCCTGCACGTGGACGACCTCGCCGTGGTGCGCGGCGACGGCGTGTTCGAGACGCTGCTGGTCCGCGACGGGCGGGCCTGCAAGGTCGGGTTGCACCTCGACCGCCTGGAGGCATCGGCGAACGCCCTCGAGTTGCCCCTGCCGGGCCGCGGGCTCTGGCGCCGCGCCGTCGAGACCGCGGCCCGGGAGTGGGGGCGCGACCGGGAAGGGTGGATGCGCCTTCTGCTCAGCCGTGGTCGGGAGACCGGGGGCCCGGCGACCGCGTTCGTGTCGGTGGGCCCGGTCGCGGAGCGTGTGCTGCGGGCGAGGCGCGACGGGGTCTCCGTCATGACACTGCCGCGCGGGTATTCGGTCGACCTGGCGGCGTCGGCGCCGTGGCAGCTGTCGGGGGCGAAGACGCTGTCGTATGCGACGAACATGGCGGCCCTGAGGCATGCCCAGGCGCAGGGCGTCGACGATGTCATATTCACGAGCAGTGAAGGACGAATTCTGGAGGGTCCCCGGTCGACGGTCGTGATCGCCCGGGGTAAGACGTTGATCACTCCGCCGCCCGAGCAGAGCATCCTTCCGGGCACCACGCAGCGGGCCCTGTTCGAGGTCGCCGCGGCCAAGGGGTACACGTGTCGATACGAACCCTTGAATCCGGTCGATCTTGTTGTCTCGGAGGGTATCTGGCTGGTCTCGAGTGTCACGTTGGCGGCGCGTGTGCACACCCTCGACGGGCTGTCGTTGCCGATGTCGCCGGCGGCCGACGACGTGGCCTCGATGGTCGAGTTGGCGGTCGAGACGGTGGGGTCGGACTAGGCCCGGACTAGGCGCTGACCGAAAGGTCTACTACATTCCGTAGTAGCAATCCGCTGCGGGGAGCTTCTCCCCGCAGTAACTTTGTGAACAGGGATCGAGCGGACGCCCACGTCTCGACCCCGAAGCCTGTCCTACGGGCCGACTTTTCGGAGTAGCCATGGATGTCTTGGATGTCTCCCGGTGGCAGTTCGGAATCACCACCGTCTACCACTTCATCTTCGTTCCCCTCACGATCGGACTGGCCCCGCTGGTCGCGATCATGCAGACGATGTGGGTGATCACGAAAAAGGATCACTGGTATCGCCTCACCAAGTTCTTCGGCAAGTTCTTCCTGATCAACTTCGCGATCGGTGTCGCGACAGGCATCGTGCAGGAATTCCAGTTCGGCATGAACTGGAGCGAATACTCCCGCTTCGTCGGTGATGTGTTCGGAGCGCCGCTCGCCCTCGAAGGCCTTGTTGCCTTCTTCCTGGAGTCGACGTTCCTCGGATTGTGGATCTTCGGTTGGGGGCGGCTACCGAAGGGCGTGCACCTGGCCGCGATCTGGATCGCGGCGATCGGTGCCAACATCTCGGCGTACTTCATCATCGTCGCCAACTCGTTCATGCAGCACCCCGTCGGTGCTCGCTTCAACCCGGAAACGGGGCGCGCCGAGCTCGAGAGCATCTGGGCGCTGCTGACCAACAACACGGCAATCGCGGCGTACTTCCACGCCATCGCGGGCGGATTCCTCACCGCCTCGACCTTCGTCGTCGGCATCGCCGGCTGGTGGATGGTGCGAAACATGCGCAAGGCCAAGACCGCTGGGCCGGAGGACGCCGAAACACTGACCACCGACGCGCGCCAGATGTTCCGGCCCGCTGCCCGTCTGGGCATGCTCGTGATGATCATCGCCGGTATCGGCCTGGTCTACACCGGTGACGTCCAGGGCAAGCTGATGTTCCAGCAGCAGCCCATGAAGATGGCGTCCGCGGAATCGCTGTGTCACACCGAGACCGATCCGGACTTCTCGATCCTGACCGTCGGCACGCACAACAACTGCGACGGCGTCACCCACGTGCTCGAGGTGCCGTTCGTGCTGCCGTGGCTCGCGGAGGGCAAGTTCGAAGGCGTGACCCTGCAGGGCGTCGAGGATCTGCAAGCGCAGTACGAGGAGCAGTTCGGCCCCGGCAACTACCGTCCGAACCTGTTCGTCACGTACTGGTCGTTCCGCGCGATGATCGGCCTCGCCGCAGGCTCGCTGGCGCTGGCGCTGGCCGGACTGTGGGTCACCCGGCGTGGCCGGGTCCCGGACCAGAAATGGTTCAAGTGGTTGTGCCTCATCGCGATTCCCACGCCGTTCCTCGCCAACAGCGCGGGCTGGATCTTCACCGAGATGGGCCGTCAGCCCTGGGTGGTGCACCCCAATCCCACCGGCGTGGACCTGATTCGATTGACCGTGGACCAGGGCGTCTCCGATCACCCGGTCGGGCTGGTCGTCACCTCGCTCGTGGTGTTCACACTGCTGTACGGCGCACTGGGTGTCGTGTGGTTCTACCTGATCCGTCGCTACGCGATCGAGGGACCGTCGCCACACGATCTGCATCCGCCGGGCAAGGGGCCCAAGCCGAAGGCCGGCGGCCCGGGAGAACCGGGCGAGCCGGAGGCCGAAGAGCAACTGTCGTTCGCGTACTAGGAGATCCGTCATGGGACTGCAGGAATTCTGGTTCATTCTCATCGCGGTGCTCTTCGTCGGGTACTTCGTACTCGAGGGGTTCGACTTCGGTGTCGGAATGTTGATGCCCGTCCTGGGCAAGACGGAGAACCGTCGTCGCGTGCTGCTCAACACCATCGGACCCGTCTGGGACGGCAACGAGGTGTGGTTGATCGTCGGTGGTGGTGCGCTGTTCGCGGCCTTCCCCGACTGGTACGCGACGCTGTTCTCCGGGTTCTATCTACCACTGCTGATCATTCTGGTGGCGTTGATCCTGCGGGTCGTCGCAATCGAGTGGCGCGGCAAGATCGACGACGACAAGTGGAGGGCCCGCGCCGACTTGGGCATCATGATCGGCTCGTGGGTCCCGGCGGTGCTGTGGGGCGTCGCGTTCGCGAACATCGTTCGTGGTGTCGCGATCAACGCGGACAAGAAGGTCACGTCCAATTTCTTCGACCTGCTCAATCCGTATGCGCTGCTGGGCGGTATCACCACGGCGCTCGTTTTCGCCCTGCACGGTGCGGTCTTCATCGCACTCAAGACGACGGACGACGTCCGGATCGACGCAGCCGAGCTGGCGAAGAAGCTCGCCATCCCGGCGGTGCCCATCGCCGGCGGGTTCGTGCTGTGGACGCAGCTGGCCCACGGCAAGGACTGGACATGGATTCTGGTGGCGCTCGCGGCCATTGCCGTGATCGCGGTGGTGTTCCTGACCCGGGCGGAGAGCGAGGGTTGGGCGTTCGCGTTCACGACGCTCGCGGTGATCGCCACCGTGGTGCTGCTGTTCGCGTCGCTGTACCCGAACGTGATGCCGTCGACCACCAGCGAGGCGTACAACCTGACGATCGAGAATGCGTCGTCGAGCCCGTACACCCTGAAGGTGATGACTTGGGCGGCAGTGATTCTCACGCCGATCGTCCTGGTCTACCAGGGCTGGACGTACTGGGTGTTCCGTAAGCGGATCTCCACCAAGCACATCCCGCCGTCGATCGGGTTGACCCGCAAGGCCGGATCCACGAAGGTCTGATGAGTATCGAGATCGACAGCCCCGCCCGGTCGAGTCGACGGGCGGGGCGCCGCGGGGGACCGGTCGATCCCCGACTGTGGAAGTACTCGGCGTCGGCGCGTGGCTACCTGATCCTCACGGTGGTCCTGTCGGCGATCAACGTCGCGATGGTGATCGTCTCGGCCGTGCTGATCGGCACCATCCTGGCCGGGGTGATCACCTCGGATCGGCGCAGTATCGCGGACTGGCGCACCGACCTGATGTGGCTCGCGGCGGCAGTGGCCGTGCGCGTCCTGGTGGCCTGGTTGCAGGCGCGGTACGCACACCGATCTGCCAATCGGGTGGTCGCGGAACTCGAGGTGGAGGTGCTGCAGGCGGCCGTCCGCATGCCACCACGCACCCTCGACCCGCGCCGCGACGAGATCGCGACCGTGCTCACCCGTGGCGTTCGCGCCTTGGAGCCGTACCTGACGGGCTACCTTCCCGCGCTCATCCTGGCGGCAACACTCACGCCGGCGACGCTGGTCGTGATCCTCCTGCAGGACCTGACATCGGCGATGATCGTCGTGGTCACGCTGCCGCTCATCCCCGTCTTCATGATCCTGATCGGGGTCCTCACGAAGGGGAAGTCCGAACAGACGCTGGCGGCGCTGACGCGTCTGTCGGCGCAACTGCTCGACCTGCTGGCCGGCCTGCCGACGCTGCGGGCACTCGGCCGCGAGCGCGGTCCCGCGAAGCGGGTACGCGAACTCGGGGAGGCGCACCGCAAGACCACGATGTCGTCGCTGCGGGTCGCGTTCCTGTCGTCGATGGTGCTCGAACTACTGGCGACGCTGTCGGTGGCGCTCATCGCCGTCAGCATCGGCCTGCGCCTGGTGTACGGCAACATGGAACTCGAACCCGGCATCGTCGCACTGATCCTCGCGCCCGAGGTGTACCTGCCGCTGCGCATGGTCGGCACTCAGTTCCATGCCGCGGAGGACGGTGTCGCCGCCGCGACCAAGGCGTTCGGCGTGCTCGACGAGGCTGCCGAGCAGCGGCCGAACGGAACCCGCACGGTGGTGGCCGACGGTGCCGTCGTCGAATTGACGGGCGTGAGCGTGCAGTCCCGCTCCGGGACGGCGCCGGACCGATTGGATGCGAGCTGCCAGCCCGGAGCGGTGACCGTACTGACCGGTGCCAACGGGTCCGGAAAGTCCACTGCCCTGCAGGCAATTCTGGGGTTGACCGACCCTGACGCGGGATCGGTCCGGATCGACGGTACCGACGTCCGCGACCTGGACCCGGCCGGCTGGTGGTCGCAGATCGCGTGGCTGCCCCAGCATCCGGTGATCGTCCCGGGCACCCTCGCCGAGAACCTGGCCCTCGTCGGCGACATCGACACGCACGCCGAGCAACTGCAGCAGGCATGCCGGGCAACCGGATTCGACGAGGTGCTGGCGGAGTTGCCGCGCGGATGGGACACCGTCGTCGGCGCCGGGGGACTGGGGCTCTCGCTCGGACAACGGCAGCGGTTGGCCCTCACCCGGCTGCTGGTGTCCTCGCGGCCGGTGCTGCTGCTCGACGAGCCGACCGCGCACCTCGACGAAGAAACCGAACGGACAGTGTTGAATTCGCTACGTGAGCTCGCCCGCCACGGCCGCACAGTCGTGATCGTGGGGCATCGGCCGACGGTGCTGGCGGTGGGGGATCGGGTGATCGAGGTCGCGGCGCGACAGGACGTCGTGGCCGACGAGGATGCGGGGAGCGCTGCACCATGAACAGTGACCTGGTGCGGGCGATACGGCTGCTGGATCTCGAGCCGCGACGCGTGGTTGCCGCGATCGCCGCGGGTGTCGCAACGCTCGGTAGTGCGCTGGCGCTGGCCGCGTTGTCCGCGTGGTTGATCACCAAGGCGTGGCAGATGCCGCCCGTGCTCGACCTGACGGTCGCGGTCGTCGCCGTGCGCGCACTCGGCATCTCCCGGGGTGTCTTCCGGTACCTCGAACGCCTCGCGACGCACGATGCCGCGTTGCGCGGCACCACGTCGGCGCGGACGGTGATCTACCGCCGACTCGCGGACGGTGACCCGGCCGCGGCCTCGGGACTCCGGCGCGGTGACCTGTTGGCCCGCACCGGCGCCGACGTCGACGCACTCGGTGACGTCGTCGTGCGGGCGTTGATCCCGATCGCCGTCGCCGCGATCATGGCGGTGTCCGCCGTCGTCCTGCTCGGACTCATCTCGCCGGCCGCCGCGCTCGTCCTCGCCGTCGCCCTCGCCGTATCGGGGGTGCTGGCGCCGTGGCTGTCGGCGCGCGCGTCGCGAATCGCGGAATCGAACAGCGCTGCAGCGACGGCGCTGTTCAGCGAGACGGCGGTGACCGCACTCGACCATGCGGCCGAGTTACGGGTGGCCGGACGCCTCGACGACGTGCTCGTCAGTGCGGAGGCCACGAATCGTGATGCGGTGCGGGCCACCGACCGCGCCGCTCTGCCCTCGGCATTCGCAGCGGCTGCGACGCCGCTCGCGATCGGGGCCAGCGTGCTGGGGTCGCTGCTCATCGGTATCACGCTGTACGGGCCGGACGGTGGCACGTCGGGCGCGATGACGCCGATGTCGTTGGCGATCCTGGTGCTCGTGCCGCTCGCCGCGTTCGAGGCGACCGGGGCGCTGCCGGCGGCCGCACTCGCCCTGACCCGGGCGCGGATCGCGTCGGGTCGGATCCTGGCGCTGCTCGACCGGGCCGGTGATTCGGTATCCGAGGGAGTCGAGGTGCCGTCGGGTCCGGGTCGGGTTCGTGCCGAGCGGTTGCGGTGTGGCTGGCCGGGCGGCGAGAAGGTGACCGCGCCCGTGGACCTGGATCTGGCGCCGGGGGCGCGAGTGGCCGTCGTCGGTGGGAGCGGAGCGGGCAAGACCACGCTGCTCATGACGCTGGCAGGTTTGCTGCCACCGATCGACGGCACCGTGTCGCTCGACGGAATCCCTGTCGCGCGGCTCCGGTCCGACGCGTTGCGTCACGACGTCGGTTTCTTCGCCGAGGACGCGCATCTGTTCGACACGTCGGTCCTCGAGAATCTGCGTGTGGCCCGCGGCGACCTGGACGAGGAGAGCGCTGTCGACGTGTTGCGATCCGTGGGGCTGGGGGAGTGGGTGGCTCAGTTGCCGCGTGGCGTGCACACGCCGCTGGGTGGCGGCGCGCGGGCGGTCTCCGGTGGCCAGCGCCGACGCCTGCTGCTGGCCCGCGCCCTCGTCTCGCCCGCACGGGTGCTCTTGCTGGACGAGCCGACCGAGCACCTGGACGCGGCAGACGGCGCGAAGATCCAGCGGGCGCTGCTCGAACGGGACGGTGGGTTGGTCGATCGGGACCGGACCGTGGTCCTCGTCACGCATCAGTTGCCGCCGGACGTTGGCGCCGATCGCGTTGTGACCGTCGGTAACGGAACCGGTCGTGATGGGGATCGTGTCAGTGAGAATGTCGGACTGGATCCGGCGCAGCACGCCTGAGCACGGGCGACGCCGCCGGCATGTCCGGACCCAAATGTGGAACATGTTCTAGGCGAGGCGGGTAATCGTCGTTCCGGGGTGGCCCGTTACAGGGTGTTCGGACCCAAAAAGTGTTGCGCCACCTCGCAACTACCCGCTGGACGAACGTCCGAAAAACTGGTTAGTATGTGATCGTCTTCACCACTGTATGGGCGATTTGCCGCGACTCCGCGGATTGAATTGAAACGCGTTCTACCGAGAACTGCCTCCCCCTCAGGAACGATCGAAGGAGCATGTACATGTCTCGAACGTTGACCCGCCGCGTCGCGGCCTCCGTTGCTGCCGCTGCCGTCGTCGTCGGTGGTGCTGCCTTCAGCGTCGGCGCGAGTGCCGGCGTCGCGTCCGCCGCGGAGTGTGGTACTTCCGCCACGCAGACCCAGTACGGAGCCGCAGGCATCGTCGGCATCACCCTGACGAAGGAGATCGTTGGTGATGGAACGGTTGCGCCTGGAGGCACGGTGACCTACAAGACGACGGTGTCGAAGGCGAAGGGCACGCCTCCGTTGCTGCGCAAGATGGCGGACTACTTCCCGGCCGGATTCGTGCTCCAGTCGGCGACGGTCAACGGTAGCGGTGTCACGCCCTCGGTCGACACGAATGCGAACAGCGCGACGGTTACGTCCGGTCTGGGTTGGCGCATCGACATCGGCAACACCGCCGAGTACATCACGACTTACCAGGTCCCGGAGAACGTGGCTGTCGGCACGGTACTCAACAGTGGAGCGTCCATGACCCCCGACGGTTGGGGCGAGCAGAAGTGGAACCCGATCGACGTCTGTGTGAAGGTGCGCGCCAAGAACCCGGGCGAGGCCGTCTCGGGCAGCCTCGACTCCTCGGGCTTCGGTTCCTCCGGTCCTGTCGCCGGCGGCTCGTCAGGATCGGCGATCATCAACGATCCCGCCGGCTTCATCGCTGACATCATCAGCAACGTGCTGAAGAACGGAAGCTAGTATCGCCCGCCGGCCCACCACCGGGACATGAGCGCACGGTCCGCGATCGAATCCGTGCCGTGAGTTCCCGTTCAGGCCGTCGAGCAGGCTGAACTGCAGCGAGCCCCGCACCGGACGACTCCGGTGCGGGGCTCGCGTCGTTCGACGGGACACCTTCGACCGGAAA
This sequence comes from Prescottella sp. GW823-FHT02E09, assembly GCF_058797375.1. Classification (NCBI taxonomy): domain Bacteria; kingdom Bacillati; phylum Actinomycetota; class Actinomycetes; order Mycobacteriales; family Nocardiaceae; genus Rhodococcus; species Prescottella sp. GW823-FHT02E09. The sequence goes on along the minus strand of NZ_JBXAJP010000001.1, from coordinate 797,662 downwards.
ACCCGTTGCCGAGCGCCGCGGCCGGGCGTAGCTTCGGGCGTACACGAGGAAGGAGGTGGTCTGAAGTTGAATGACAAACGGACACGTGAGGTGGCTGTCAGCTAGCCACGATGCTCTCGGAATTCACTGACCGCCTCGCGGCTGGCGAATCCCAGGCAGCTACCCGACCCCCGAGCCCTCCGGTCGCGTCCAGACCGGAACCCACGAACAGCGAAACCCCCGGGTTTCGTCTCGTGGACGGGCCCGGGGGTCGCTGCTGTATGAGGGTTGTCAGCCGATGTAGCGCTGGAGGCGAGCCGAGAACCGCGGCGCGAGGGGGCCGTCGGCGACGACGCGCTCCTCGACGTACGCCAGATCGCCGCCCTCGACGATGCCGTACAGGCGCTTGGCCCCGCCGATGAGCTCACCGGATTCGCTGCGGATCACGACGTCCGTCGCGAGTTCCCACGACGACTGCGTCAGTGCCTGGCCGTAGAACAGTTCGACGACACCGGACGCGTGCGTGAGGAGGAGTTCGACGACCTCCTCGTTGGTGCTGCCGGGGATGCCGTCGCCGGCGACGCGCCAGTAGCCGCTCTCGCGCTGATCGGGACCGATGTATCCACCGTCGGCGTCCAGACGCCACGTGCGGGACTCCCAGGCCAGGTAGTTCTCGCCGTCGTGTGACACGACGATCTGCTGGCCGAACGGGTAGTCGCCGGTCTCCGGATCGTGACCCTCGCCCTCGCCGCGCCACACGCCGACGAGCGGCAGAAGCGCGAGCAGACCGGGGTGCAGGTCCGGCCCGAGCCGCAGATTCGCGGTGTCCTCGGGCAGGGGGAGATCGGGCAGGGTCGGGATGTTGCGTCCCGCCGTTTCCTTCGCACGCTCTTCGGCAGCCGCGACCGCTCGGTCGCCGCTGCCACGGACAACGTGCGACTCGGTGTCGTCGGGCTGCGTTTCCGAGCCCGCGTCCGGATCCTGACTCACGGCTTGTCGGTGACCAGTCGGTACATGACGTACAGCGAGAACCAGGTGATCAGGATGGCGGCAAGGGCAAGGAGAACCTCGAAGAAGATGACCACGCGCCCATCTTAGACCGCACCCCCGGGGCGTTCGAAATCGGCAGCAATGCGGCGGTTCCGGGCATCGATCTCGTCGATTCCCGATCAGTACCGGATTTGCGGTATACGGTGCTCGCGGAATCGCGAACGAATCACGAACTGTCACGCCTGCGGGGGTGCGCACGGTCGGAGGTGTCGATGGCTCGTCGGGGAATCGTATCCGCGTTCGGTGCGGTGATCGCGGCAGTGATGCTGTCGGTCTGCGCGGGACCGGCGATGGCAGAGGGATCCGGGGCGGCCGGGAGCGCCGAGGGTTCCGGCTCGGGTTCGTTGCAGCCGCCGGTGAAGGATCCGAACAACTTCGGCGACGGCTGCCCCGACATCCTGGTGGTCGCGGTGTCCGGTGCCGGCGACTCGACGGTGGATCGTGACCCGTTCGACGACGGGGAACGGGCCGCGTGGTCCAACTGGCTCAATCAGGTCACCGTCCCGCTCGGCGAGGCCAATCGGGATCAGCCGGGCACGGTGGGCTGGATGTATGTCCCCTACCCGTCCACGTACGGCCTCGGTCTGCTCGAGAACGTGCTCACCTATCAGGACTCGGTAGCCGCGGGTGTCGCGTCGATGAACCGGATCCTGGACGAGAAGAAGACGCAGTGCGGTGACGCCACCGAGTTCGTGCTGCTCGGCTACAGCGTCGGTGCCGAGGTCACCGAGCGGGTCGCCCGCGAGCTCGGCCACCGGGACGGCGCTGCGACCGTCACGGCCGACGACATCGCGGGGGTTGCGCTCGTCGGGGACCCGTACCGTCCCGCCGGCACCCCGTCGCTGGGTGAGCCGGGCCCGCGCGGCGGCGGATTCATGTCGTCCGAACCGTTCGACTACGGCGCGCTCGACGGCAAGATCCTCTACGCGTGCCGGCCCTACGACATCGCGTGCGACGCGCCCCCGGACATCGCGGTTCTCGAACTCGCGCTCGGGGTGCTCGGGCAGATGCGGTTCACGGTGCTCAACCCTGTGCAGACGTTCGCCGATTTCGGTCGTGTGGTGTCGGAGATGTCGGCGCGCGCCATCGCGCACATCGTCACGCGGGACGACTGGTTCACCTCGGACGAGTCACTGCTCGACGTGCTGCGCACGGTGGCCGACCAGACCTACCGCGACGACGCCGCGGCCGCGGAGGCGACGCCCGAGCGCATCACCGCGATGTCGGACTGGGCGCGCGGACCGGGCGCCGACGTGGTGCGCGAGAAGCTGCGTGCCGAGGGCGCCGGTTTCCTCGAGGACAACCGCGGCATCGTGAACCTGATCCTGGAGCCCTACATCTTCCTGGGATTCATCCAGCACATCCTGTACTGGAACTCCAACCCGAACGACCCCTGGTACTGGGACAGCGAGAAGGTGGTCGACTGGATCGGCGGTCTCGCCCGCGAGGACGCGCCGGTGACCCCGACGTCCGGCGGATCGGCCGGCTCCCCGCCGTCGTCCGGCTCCTGACTACTGGTAGCTCCGTTCCCAGCCGCTGGACCGGCACACGGCGTCGAAGGCCTCGCGTGGTGGCCGCTGCTACACCGAGGTGTTCGGGTCGACCGGAACGAAATCCACGAGGATGTACGTCCCGAACCGGCCGTCCGGCAGCTGATCCTTCGGGACGCCGGCGGTCGGGTCGAGCGGTGCGGCGGCCGGCGGCGGACGCGCGCTCTTGTGACCACCCTCGCCCGGTCTTCGAGGGCATTTCGGGTTCTTCGACCGGTTCGGGGGATCGTCGAACGACGAAAGGGGCGCCGCTCCCGATGAACTGGAGTGGCGCCCCTTTCGAGGGTCTGGAACTACTTGGCGACCGTCACGTCGACGGCGTACACGCCGGCGCTGTCCGGGCTGATGGTCACGTCGCCGTTGCCCGAGCTGGAGAGTGCCCGGACCTTCCAGGTACCGGGTGCGGCGAAGAACCGGAAGTCACCGGTCGCCGACGCGACGACCTCGGCGGTGAACTCGTCGGTGCCGTCGAGCAGGCGCACGAACGCGCCACCCACCGGCTGGCCGTCAGCGGCCAGGACGCGGCCGGTGATGACGGTTTCCTTCTCGACGTCGACGCCCGCGGGCAGGGTCTGGGTCTGAACAGGTGCTCCGCACATATCTCTTATGCTCCCAACTCGATCGGTGCGCCGACCAGCGAGCCGTACTCGACCCAGCTGCCGTCGTAGTTCTTCACGTTCTGCTTGCCGAGGATCTCCTGCAGCACGAACCAGGTGTGGCTCGAGCGCTCGCCGATGCGGCAGTAGGCGATGGTGTCCTTGGTCTCGTCGAAGCCCTTGTCCGCGTACAGCTTCGCGAGGTCCTCGTCGGACTTGAAGGTGCCGTCCTCGTTGGCGGTGGTGCTCCACGGGATGTTGATGGCGCCGGGGACGTGGCCGCGCTGCTGCGCCTGCTCCTGCGGCAGGTGCGCCGGAGCCAGGATCTTGCCCGAGTACTCGTCGGGGGAGCGGACGTCGACCAGGTTCGCCGAACCGATCGCGGCGATCACGTCGTCACGGAACGCGCGGATCGAGGTGTCGGCTGCGGCGGCCTTGTACTCGGTGGCCGGACGGGTGACTGTCTCCTTCGACAGCGGACGGCCGTCGAGTTCCCACTTCTTGCGACCGCCGTCGATCAGCTTGATGTCCTGGTGGCCGTACAGCTTGAAGTACCAGTAGGCGTACGCCGCGAACCAGTTGTTGTTGCCGCCGTAGAGGACCACGGTGTCGTCGTTGGCGACGCCCTTCGCGGACAGCAGAGCGGAGAACTGCTCCTGGTTCAGGAAGTCGCGGCGGACGCCGTCCTGCAGATCCTTGCGCCAGTCGAGCTTGATCGCACCCTCGATGTGGCCACCGTCGTACGCGGCGGTGTCCTCGTCGACCTCGATGAAAACGGTCTTCGGGGCGTTGAGGTTCTGCTCTGCCCAGTCTGCGGAGACCAGGACGTCGGAGCGAGCCATGGGTTGTCCTTTCGGTGTGGGAAACGGCGTGGGTGGAGCGTGGGAATGCTGTGCGGTTGAGGGCCCGCACGGGTGGAGCGAAGTACTGCGGTCAGGCCGCGCTGGGGGTCGCGCCGCCGCGCAGGCGGGCGGCGAGCGGGTAGATCTGGCAGCCGAGGCAGATCCCGAACGCGGCGTTGAGCAGAGCCGCGAACAGTGCGAAGCCGGTGGCGATTCCGCCGACGATGCCCGCGCCGAACAGGAACGCGACGGTGCCGACGACCGCGAAGACCAGGCCGACGAGTTGTGCGAACCGCAGCGGCACCACGGGTTCGCGTTCGACGGTGGGGCTCAGGCGCGGGGCGACCAGCGTCGCGAAGAGCTGCCCGTACGGGCTGCGGCGCGGACCGACGACGGCGCCGATCGCGAACACGACCGCCTGCGCTGCCAGCAGCAGGCCGGCGGCGAGGGTCGAGACCGTGGACAGCACCAGCACCGCGACGAGGACCGCGGTGGTGATCCAGGCGGCGAAGCGTGGACCGCGGACGTCGACCTGCTGGTTCTGGAGGGTGGGAGTGGACATCGGAGAGTGCTCCTGCGGGCTACCGAGTGCTGACATGCCGACGTGGGAACGCGGCAGGGACCGGATTTCGGGGTTTCACCGATCACGGACGGGGCCGTCAGCGAGAACGCTGGGAAGGGAGATCGACCGTCTGCGTGATCAACAGCAGGGACAGCAACAACCACCGAGGCGGCACAGATCGACTGCGCGGCGACGGGTGAGCATCAGCTCATGGTTGGCGTACACGTGGTGCAGCGTACCCGGTTTCTCAGGAAATTGGATCCCCGGGTGTGAGGAGCGTCTCGATCGACGACTGGAGGTCCGCGGCCTGCGGCACGCCGGAGATTCGGAAGCGCTCCACCAGCGCGCCGTCAAGGATGAACGTAGTCGGCAGCGAAAGGACGCCGAGTGTCTTTGCGAGAGAAGGGTGCTCGTCGATGTCGAGCTCCACCTCGGTGGCGGCGGGGGCGCCGTCGGCGGCGGGTTCGAGGCGCTCGAGTACCTGGCCGATCACGCGTCGCACCGCCGCGCACGGTCCGCACCAGTCGGCCGAGAAGTGCAGGACGATCGGTCGCTCGGTGGCCGTCACGCCGGCGGCGGCGAGCTGCGCGGCCCGTGCGTCGTCTTCCGTGTCGGCGGTGGACGTGGGCGTGGAGGCGCGGACCTTGCCGGCGCGGCCGCGCAGGATCAACCCGACGGCCAGCGTCGCGACGACGGCGACGGCCAGGATGGTGATTGCGGTCACGGCTTCGTCTTCAATTCGTCGAGGTTGACGACGACGTTGTCGCCGGACCCCTCGATGACGATCTGCGAGCCCTCCGCGTAGACGTCGGTGGGCATCACGCCGAACGGCAGGGACTGCGGATCGATCGTCTTGGTGAACAGGTCCAGCACGCCCTGTCGGAGCGGGGCCGGCACCGTGAAGTCGGCCTCGCCCTCCGGGCCGAAGTAGAAGTCCGTCGCCACGATCACCAACTGCTCGCCGCGCAGCACGAGGTCGGCCTGCACGCTGACCGACGTCTGCAGCGGACCCACCGGCACGGTGCCGGTCAGCACGATCCCGCCGGTGGTGGGCGAGCCGGAGCCGCCCGAGCCGCCGGTGCCGTCCGACTTGCTCGCCGGAGGTGCCGAAACCTGCAGGTCGGGGATGCCGAGGAACTGTCCCAGGTCGGTGGCGTCGATCATCATCCGGCCCTCGAGGTGATCGACCGGAACGGTGCGGACCGAGCCGTCGAGCATGGCCGACGCCGGCACCGACACCCCGTTCAGCGTCGCCTCGATGGTGACCTCGCCGATCATGTCGTTGGGGACCTGGCGGGCCCGGACCGCGACGTTGTCGTACTTCCCGTTCCACGCCTGAGTGAGGAACGGGAAGCCGTGGATCGTGACCTCTGGATCGGCGGTGAGGGAGCCGCCCTCGCGCAGTGCCCGAGAGACGCGGTATTCGGAGTAGGCGGCGGCGCCGAAGTCGACGACGACGACGAGTCCGACGAGGCACACCAGTCCGATGATGAGTTTCCGCACCCCATCATTCTTACCGGCGTCTCGGAGGACCGGTGCGGCGGTCCTGCGCAAACTCGCGCTAATCTGTCCCCGAAACAAGAACGTCGGTCCACTCGGTGTCGGCCCTCCCGCCGGCATTCGCGGCGCGAGAGAGGGAGGTGGAGTGGAGCTACTGCTTCTGACCTCCGACCAGAACCCCGAGACGGTGCTGCCCTCGTTGGCGCTGCTGTCGCATTCCGTTCGTCCCGCTCCGACGGAGGTGTCGTCCCTGCTGGAGGCGGGATCCGCGGACGTGGCGCTCGTCGACGCCCGCACCGACCTCGCGGCAGCTCGCGGCCTGTGCCGGCTGCTCGGCAGCACCGGATCGGCAGTGCCGGTCGTGGCGGTCCTCACCGAGGGCGGGCTGGTAGCCGTCAACTCGGACTGGGGCCTCGACGACATCCTGTTGCCGACAACCGGCCCGGCCGAACTCGACGCGCGACTGCGCTTGCTGGTCGGCCGCAACGGGGGTGTGGCGAGTCCGGAATCCGCCGGCAAGATCACACTCGGCGAGCTCGTGATCGACGAGGGGACGTACACCGCAAGACTGCGGGGTCGTCCCCTCGATCTGACTTACAAGGAGTTCGAGCTCCTCAAGTACCTCGCGCAGCACGCCGGCCGGGTGTTCACCCGGGCGCAGCTGCTGCAGGAGGTGTGGGGCTACGACTTCTTCGGCGGCACCCGCACCGTCGACGTCCACGTACGCCGGTTGCGCGCGAAGCTGGGCTCGGAGTACGAGTCGCTGATCGGCACGGTCCGCAACGTCGGCTACAAGGCTGTGCGTCCGGCACGGCCGTCGAACCGGCCGGGGCAGTCCGTCCCGGCGGACGACGTCGGCGACGCGGACTCCGACGACCCTGACCTCACCCCCACCAACGGATCGGCGTATTGATGGCCACGCAGCAGCTCGACTGGATCGATTCACCCCCGGCAGGGGCCGTGCGGGCGATGATCGAACGGGCCACCGCGGTGGACGGCACCGCGCCGATCTCCGAGCAGGCCGTCCGCGCGCTCACCGGAACCGGTCAGGTCCGTCATCTGGTGTCCACGTCGGACGGTCGGGTCGTCGGGTACGCGCAACTCGAGCCCGGCCACGGCGAGCATCCCGCGATGGCGGAGGTCGTGGTCGACCCCGCCGCGCGCGGCGCCGGGATCGGTGGACGGCTCGTGACCGAGGCACTGGAGGCCGGCGGTCCCGGCGCCCGGGTGTGGGCGCACGGCAACCTCCCGGCCGCCGTCGCGGTCGCGCGCCGGCTCGGACTCGTCGGTGCCCGGGAGCTGCTGCAACTGCGCAGGCCCCTGGCCACCCCCGAACTGCCCGACGTCGTCGTGCCGGACGGGGTCACGCTGCGCACGTATCGCGGCCCCGAGGACGACGCCGAGCTGTTGCGCGTCAATGCCGCCGCGTTCGCGTGGCACCCCGAACAGGGGAGTTGGACGCAGCACGATGTCGACGAGCGCCGCGCCGAACCGTGGTTCGATCCGGCGGGCCTGTTCCTCGCATACCCGTCGGAGGACGCTGCGGGGGACCCGAACCGACTCCTCGGCTTCCACTGGACCAAGGTGCACGCACCGGAGAACGGCGGCCCGGCTCTCGGCGAGGTCTACGTCGTCGGGATCGACCCCGACGCGCAGGGACGCGGTCTCGGCCGGGTGCTGACGCTGGCCGGCCTGCACTACCTGCGCGACCGCGGCCTGGAGACGGTGCTGCTGTACGTCGAGGGCGACAACACCGCCGCGCTGCGCACGTACGAGAGGCTCGCGTTCGACCGGTTCCACGTCGATGTCGCGTACGCCACCCCGCCTCGATAACGACTGTTCGTGCAGGTGCGGAGTGGGTGTGACGAACCCCTCCGGAGATTTCTCTCGGGTGTTCACCTTCCGTTCACCGAACCGGGTCCAGTTGGCTACCGTCGCCCCCTACCTTTCTGGCCTGGGTGGCAGACGGTCGCCCGGTGCGAGTCACGCGTGATTCGCGCTTCCCATGCCGCCCGGAGTCGGGCGAGACGCTAGACCAGCGGAGGACAAGGGTGAACCTCAAGCGAAACGGCGCACTGCTCGGGATGGTGGCAGTAGGTGCCGTGACGGCGATGTCGCTGACGGCCTGCGGCAGCGACAACAATGCCGCGTCGTCCACCGTCGACACGTCGGCGTCGACCGCCCTGTGCGACGGCAAGGACAAGCTCTCCGGCGCGGGATCGTCCGCGCAGAAGAACGCGATGGACGAGTTCACCTCGACCTACATCGCGGCTTGCCAGCAGAAGGGCAAGAACGTCAACGTCGCCTACAACCCCAGCGGATCCGGTGACGGCCGCACGCAGTTCATCGCGAACCAGATCGACTTCGCCGGCTCCGACTCGGCGATCAAGGGCGAGCAGGCCGATCAGGCCAAGGCGCGCTGCCAGGGCAACGACGCGTGGAACCTGCCGCTCGTGTTCGGCCCGGTCGCGATCGCCTACAACCTCGACGGTGTCGAGAACCTGGTGCTCAACGGCGAGACCATCGCCAAGATCTTCAACGGCGGCATCACCAGCTGGAACGACCCGGCCATCGCCGCGCTCAACTCCGGCGTCGACCTGCCCGACGAGAAGATCAGCCCGATCGTGCGTTCGGACTCGTCGGGCACCAGCGACAACTTCCAGCAGTACCTCGAGGCCTCCTCGAACGGTGCCTGGACTCAGGGCGCCGGCTCGGACTTCAAGGGTGGCGTCGGCGAGGGTGCCAAGGGCTCGGCCGGTGTCGCGCAGGCCGTGGCGACCGCGCCCGGTTCGATCACCTACGTCGAGAAGTCCTTCGCGGATCAGCAGAAGCTGCAGTCCGCCCAGATCGACACCGGCTCCGGCCCGGTGAAGCTGTCGCAGGAGACGGCGGCGAAGGCCATCGCCAACGCGTCGTTCAAGGGCTCGGGAACCGGTGACCTCACGCTGGACCTGAAGTCGATCTACGGCACGACCGAAGCCGACGCCTACCCGCTGGTGCTCGCGACCTACGAGATCGTGTGCTCCAAGGGCTACGACGCCGACACTTCTGCGGCCGTGAAGTCCTTCCTGACCAGCGCCGCCAACGAGGGCCAGCAGACCCTCGCGGAGCAGGGCTACGTGCCGCTGCCGGAGTCGTTCCGCGCCAAGCTCAACGAGTCGATCTCCGCAATCGCCTGATCGAATCCGTCACCATTCGGACCGCCCATCTATATTCAGACAGAGAATGTGAGCGCAGATGACTGACGCGAGCACACGGTCAACACCACGCGCCTCCGGCCCCGCGGACGGCGGGGCCGGGGTGGGCGGTCCGAACGGTACCCCGGAGGCCCCGATCACTTCCCCTGACACAACGAAGCGCAAGACGGTCACCCGTCCCGGCGACCGGATCTTCGGATCGCTGGCGTCGGGATCGGCGGTCTTCATCACGTTGCTGGTCGCCGCTGTCGGCATCTTCCTGATCTGGCGTGCGGTTCCGGCGCTGCAGCGCAACGAGGTCAACTTCCTCACCAGCCGTGAGTGGGACACCGACAACATCAACTCGATGGCGTTCGGCGTCCTGGACCTGCTGCAGGTCACGGTGATGGTCTCGCTGGTCGCCCTCGTGCTGGCGATGCCGGTGGCGCTCGGTATCGCGATCTTCCTCACCGAGTACGCACCGAAGAAGGTGGCGCGGCCGCTGGCCTACGTCATCGACCTGCTCGCGGCGGTGCCGTCGATCGTGTACGGCCTGTGGGGCCTGCTGATCTTCGCGCCGGCGATCGCCCCGGTTGCAGTGTGGCTCAACGAGAACCTCAGCTGGATCCCGATCTTCCAGGACGGCACCGGCTCCATCCGCGGCGGCGGCACCATCTTCACCGCCGGCATCGTGCTCGCGGTGATGATCCTGCCGGTGATCACCGCGGTGACCCGCGAGGTGTTCGGGCAGACACCCAAGGCGCACATCGAGGCCGCTCTCGCGCTCGGTGCCACACGCTGGGAAGTGGTGCGTACCACCGTCATCCCGTTCGGCAAGTCCGGCTACATCAGCGGCTCGATGCTCGGCCTGGGCCGCGCGCTCGGCGAGACCATGGCGCTGTACATGATCTTGCGGACGACGTCGCAGGCGTTCAGTTGGTCGGTGTTCGACAGCGGTTCGACGATCGCCTCCAAGATCGCGCTCGGCTACGCCGAGTTCAACAACAACATCCAGGCGGGTGCCTACATCGCCGCCGGCCTGGTCCTGTTCGTGCTCACCTTCGTGGTCAACGCGGCGGCCCGCGCCGCGATCGCCGGAAAGCGGGACTGACCGATGACCAGCGTTCTCGACAAGCCCATCAAGGCGCCCGCCTTCCAGGGCGTCGGATTCCGCCGCCGCTTCACCGATGTCACCGCCACCGTGCTGGTGACGCTGTCCGTGCTCATCGCGCTCGTGCCGCTGGTCTGGGTGCTGTGGACGGTGATCGTCAAGGGCATCGGCGCCATCACGTCGCAGACGTGGTTCACCCACTCGCTCAGCGGTCTGTCCGCCTCCGCCGATGGCGGCGGCGTCTACCACGCGCTGATCGGCACCCTGATGCAGGGACTGGTGTGTGCCGCACTGTCGGTTCCGCTCGGCCTGTTCGTCGCCGTCTATCTGGTGGAGTACGCGGGCAACTCGAAGCTCGGCAAGCTCACCACGTTCATGGTCGACATCCTCTCCGGTGTCCCGTCGATCGTCGCGGCCCTGTTCATCTACGCACTGTGGATCGCGACGTTCGGCTTCCCCAAGTCGGCGTTCGCGGTGTCGCTCGCGCTGGTGCTGCTGATGGTTCCGGTCGTGGTGCGCAGCACCGAGGAGATGCTGCGGATCGTGCCGAACGATCTGCGCGAGGCGTCGTACGCGCTGGGCGTGCCCAAGTGGAAGACCATCGCGCGCATCGTCGTTCCCACCGCGCTGCCGGGCATCATCACCGGCGTCATGCTGGCCCTGGCCCGCGTGCTCGGCGAGACCGCGCCGCTGCTGATCCTGGTGGGCTACGCGCCGTTCATCAACTTCAACCTGTTCGGTGGCGAGATGGGCACGCTGCCCGGCGTCATGGTCGCGGAGATGAACAACCCGACCGATGCCGGATCCAACCGGATCTGGGGCGCGGCGCTGACCCTGATCCTGTTGATCGCGGTCCTCAACATCGTCGCCAAGACGATCGGACACTTCGCCTCGGTGCGCAACAAGTGAGCACCGAATCGACGGCGATCGCCGCGATCGCCGCATCCCCCGAATCTCGTCAGCACATACTCGAGCTAGCGCTCACATCAGTAGGGAGCCGGTAAATGGCCAAGCGTCTGGATCTCAAGGACGTCAACATCTACTACGGCAAGTTCCACGCCGTCGCCGATGTCGGGCTGTCGGTGCCCCCGCGCAGCGTCACCGCGTTCATCGGCCCGTCCGGTTGCGGCAAGTCGACGGTGCTGCGTTCCCTCAACCGCATGCACGAGGTGACCCCGGGTGCGCGCGTGGAGGGCTCGGTGCTGCTCGACGGCGAGGACATCTACGGTTCGTCGGTCGACCCGGTCGGCGTCCGCAAGACGATCGGTATGGTCTTCCAGCGGCCCAACCCGTTCCCGACCATGTCCATCCGGGACAACGTCGTGGCCGGCCTCAAGCTGCAGGGCGAGCGCAACAAGAAGAAGCTCGACGAGGTCGCGGAGCAGTCGCTGCGCGGCGCGAACCTGTGGAACGAGGTCAAGGACCGGCTCGACAAGCCGGGCGGTGGCCTGTCCGGTGGTCAGCAGCAGCGTCTGTGCATCGCGCGCGCCATCGCGGTCTCGCCCGACGTGCTGCTGATGGACGAGCCGTGCTCGGCCCTGGACCCGATCTCGACGCTCGCGATCGAGGACCTCATCACCGAGCTGAAGCAGGACTTCACGATCGTCATCGTCACGCACAACATGCAGCAGGCCGCGCGTGTGAGCGATCAGACGGCGTTCTTCAACCTCGAGGCCACCGGCAAGCCCGGCAAGCTGATCGAGATCGACGACACCGAGAAGATCTTCTCCAACCCCACGCAGAAGGCCACCGAGGACTACATCTCCGGCCGCTTCGGCTAGGTCCCGGCCCGCGTTCCGTGCTGCGGCGCAGGGACGTCGGCCAACCGCACGTCGGCGACGAGTCCGTGGTGGTCCGACCCGACGATCTCGATGCGGTCGAGGGCGGTCACCGCGGCGCCCTTGGTGATGATGCGGTCGATGCCGGTGAACGCGGGGAGTCGACGGTTGGCCGGCATCGTGGGCACCAGGCCGGCGCCCACCTGGTCGGCCGCGTCCACGTAGCCGCCGGTGAGTAGCGCGCGGTACTGGCGTTGGGTATAGCTCGCGTTGAAGTCTCCGCTGACGATGACGTTGTCGCGTTGCGCGTCCGCGAGCATCTCGGCGTGCAGACCGCGCAGCTCCGCCGCCCACCACTGTGCCGGGAACAGGTAGGCGGGCGCGGGGTGAACCGCCAACAGGGACACGGGTTCTCGTAGCCCCACATCCAGATCCGCGGTGAGGTTCGCGGACAGATAGCCGTCCAGGTTGCGGGTGTTCGAGAGCGGGAAGCGGCTGTAGATCCCGCCGCCCTCGCCGCCCGGTCCGTACGACACCACGAACCGGTACGGCAGCAGATCGTCGAGACCGGCGTCCTGCAGTCCGTCGATCGACTCGTCGGTGAGTTCCTGGACGGTGAGGACGTCGACGCCGCGGTCGCGCACCGTGCGGACCAAGGAGTCGGGGTCGGCGCGGCCGATCTTTGTGTTGGCCTGCATGACTCGTATCGTCGGACCGGAGGGGCCGGGGGTCACGGCGCCTCCCGCGCCGGGGATGTAGAGCGGGGCCAGCACCGCGATGCCGACGGCGCAGACCACGAGGCAGGCCGCCTGGACGGCCCACTGCCGGGCGACCGCGGCGACCGCCGCTCCGATCAGCGCGAGAACGAGCAGCGTCGGCGTCTGCCCGGCGAGCAGGACCACGACCCGGTTCTCCACGCTCACCGCCGACGCCAGTAGGCCGAGCGCACCCGACAGTCCGCAGACCGCGGCGAAGACTCCCGCGGTCAGGCGCGCGGTCCGGTAATCGATCACGGTTCGATCATGCCCGCTGCAGGCGAGTTCGGCCGCAGCGTTCCGCGGGCGGATCGTTCGAGGTGGTAACCAAAGATAAGCCCTGTATCTTACTCGGATTCTGGAGGCGGCACCCATCTGGGTGTTCGCTGCAATTGTCCGAATCGCCCAAACATTGCTCGAAGTTTCACTACGCTCCTGCGGCAAGCCGGATGGGAGGTGCGGTCAGCGCCGGAGGGGGACGGTTCGGCTTCACATCTCGTCCGGAAACGCAGCGCCTATCGAGAAGGACATCACGTGAAACTGAAGACCCTTGCTCCGGCGATCGCAGCCCTCGCCACCGTCGGCCTCGTGGCCTCGGGTTGCAGCAGTGACAGCTCCGCCGACGCCACCGAGGACGCCGCGACGGGCGATCCGATCAAGGTCGGCCAGATCGTCACGATCGAGGCCGGTGGCGTGTCGGTGGCCAGCCAGGCGGCCGGCATGACGGCATCGATCGAGGCCCTCAACTCCCGCGGCGGCGTGTCGGGTCGGCCGCTCGAGCTGATCCAATGCGACTCGATGGGCGACCCCAACAAGGAGGTCGACTGCGCCAACGAGATGGTCACCGCGGGCGTCACCGCGACGCTGGCCGACTTCACCCCGGCGTCCCCGGAGGCGGTGTCGCAGATCCTCGCGACGGCCGGTATCCCACGCATCGGCATGAACCCGATGAACATCGCGGACTTCACCGCACCCAACGTGTTCACGCCGTTCGCGGGGTCGCTGCTCACGCTCTACGCCAATGTCGACGCGCTCGTTGCGCAGGGCAAGACCAAGCTGTCGCTGATGCGTCCGGACGTCCCGGTCGCGGCCATGCTCAGCCAGATGCTCACCCCAGCGGTGCAGGCGAAGGGTGCCGAGATCGTCAACGAGGTCGCGGTGGGTACCGGTGCGACCGACTACACGCAGTTCATCGCCGCGGCCGAGCGCAACGGCGCGCAGGGCGTCATCATGGCGCTGCCCGCCACCGAGTCCAACCAGATGGCCGACGCGTTCGAACAGCTCGGGTCGAGCCTCGGATTCGCTTTGGCGGCAACCGGATTCACCCAGGCTGACCTTCAGGATCTCGGCACGTTCGCGACGTCGTCGATCTACACCAGCCCGGTGCCGGCGCCGTCGTCGAGCACCGACGATTTCCCGGGGCTGGTTCCGTTCCTCGACGACATGTCCGCGTCCGGCGAGAAGGACCTGGAACGCTCCGACCTCAACGGCACCGAGATCTTCTCGTGGTTGTCGGTGCGCGCGTTCGCCGAGGTCGCACAGAACCTCGACACCGTCGATGCGGCCACGGTGATGCAGGGATTCCAGGGCGCGACGGACATCGACATGCTGGGCCTGGTTCCGGCATGGACCCCGAACGCGGTGGAGCCGTTCGGTATCTTCCAGCGCGTGTCGAACTCGATGATGTACAAGATGACGTTCGACGGTGACGTGGTGGTCACCGATCCGAACATGTTCGACCTGCGCACCCAGTAGCGCGGACGGTGGGGGGGGCGGGGGGGGGGAACAGGGCTCGCAAC
>NZ_JBXAJP010000001.1:624189-782954 GCF_058797375.1 Prescottella sp. GW823-FHT02E09 | reverse complement strand
TTTTGAAGGATACGGCAACCACAGAGACCGACACGCGACTCGATTTTTTGAATGAAAGGGGAACGGCGATAACAAAGGCCCGGGCGCGGCGACCGGGCCTCGCACCGCTGTTCCCTGGAGAATCACCCGACCGGACGGCGGAGCGTCACGAGGCCGACTCGAGCTGTCCGGCGTCGACCATCTCTCGGTACAGGTCGTCGTTGATCAGGAGTTCGTCGTGGGTGCCGATCGACCGGATCCGCCCGCGGTCCATCACCACGATGCGGTCGGCGTTGCGGACGGTGGACAGGCGGTGAGCGATGGTGACCACCGCGCCGGTCCGGGCCCGGGTCTCGATCGCGTCGACGATCGCCGCCTCGGTGATGGTGTCGACTTGCGCGGTCGCCTCGTCCAGCAGGAGCAGACGGCTCGGGCGCAGCACGGCACGGGCCATCGCGACGCGCTGCCGCTGACCCCCGGAAAGAGATGTCGCAGTGAGCGGCGTGTCGAGCCCGTCGGGCAGCGCGTCGACGGCGGTGTCGAGCCGCAGTAGTCGCAGGGTGGCCCGGACCTCCTCCTCCGACGCCTCCGGGTGACTGAACAGGATGTTCTCGCGGATGGTGCCGGGCAGCACCGGCGTCTCCTGCTCCACGTACGCGAGCTGGGCACGCACGGTGTGGTGGCTCAGCTCGGCATACGGGATCCCGTCGAGCCGGACGGTGCCGTGCTCGGGCTCGACGAACCGCAGGATCGCGGACAGCAGTGTGGTCTTCCCGGCGCCCGACGGACCCACGATCGCGGTGTGGCCCCGCGCCGGGATCGACAGGTTCAGCTCGCGCACGGCGGGGTCGTCGGTGCCGTGGTAGCGGATCGTCACGTCGCGCAGCTCGATCAGATGACCGTCGAGGTCGGGGGAGACGCTCACGGCGCGGTCGACCCCGTCCTCCTCCACGGGCAGATCCTGCATCTGCCGGATGCGGATGGCGGCCGCGATCCCGGACTGCAGTGCCGTGATGTTCTGGGCGAGATCGGAGATCGGGCCCATCAGCGTGAAGGCGTACAGGAGGAAGGCGATCAGGGTCGAGACGGCCATCTTGTCGTCCGCCACGCGCCACGCGCCGAAAGCGAGGATCGCGATGATCGCTCCCTGAATGCCGGTCCAAGCGACGGTCCAGGCGGTCGCCGACACGCGGACGGCCGTCACCGCATGGCGTTTGGCGTCCGCGGCGTCCGCCGTGACGAGGTCGCCGATCCGGTCCTCGGCGAGCGAGACCTTGACCGTGCGCAGTGCCCGCAGACCGCCCTCCAGGGTTCCCCCGAGTCGGCCCAGCGATTCCTGCGTGCGCGACTCGGCCGCCGCGATGCGCGGCATAAGGGCGCCGAACAGGACCATGACGACCGCGATGGCCGCGAGGGTCACGCCGAGCAGCGGCAGATCCAGGACCCCCATCAAGACGACGGTGCCGACTGTCAGCGCGGTCGCATTGACGATGTTGACGGCCGCAGAGGACGCCGCCTCCCGGAGGAGCACCGTGTCGGAGGTTACGCGCGTGACGAGTTCGCCCACCGACCGTTTCTGCACCGATTGCACTGTCGCAGCGAAGAATCGGCGCACCAGCGATGTGCGTGCGTCGTAGACGACCTTCTCCGCCGCGGCGCCGAGCACCATCCATTGGGCGCAGCCGAATACGGCGCCGACCACGAGTAGACCGACGAGGACGAGGATCGGATTGCGCAGGGAGGCGCCCGTACCGAGCGTGTCCAGGACCCACTTGGTGACCATGGGCGTCGCGAGCGCGGCGGCCGAGCCGCCCAGCGCCATCAGGAGGCCGAGGATCAGCGAGCGAAGATGCGGGCGGGCGAATCCGGCGAGAACTCGCACGTTGTCCCAGCGTCGGGAGGAGGAGGAAGCGTCGTCGAGGGCGGCGGAATCGGACATGTCCTCCATGGAACCGGACCGCCGGCCGGTACAGCAAGGCAAATACGGCGTGCGGAGAACGGATCGACAAGGTCGGGAGAAACGACGCACCCGCCGGGCATGCCCGGCGGGTGCGTCGATGCTCGTGGTCTACAGCTCCGGGTACGACGTGAGGTCGTCGGATTCGTTGCGCGTTTCGACCGGCATCTTGCCGGTGACGAGGAAGATGACCCGGCGCGCGACCTCGACGGTGTGGTCGGCGAAGCGCTCGTAGAAGCGACCCAGGAGGGTCACGTCGACGGCGGCGGCGACGCCGTGCGACCACTCGCGGTCCATGAGGACGCTGAACAGGTGCCGATGGAGGTCGTCCATCGCGTCGTCCTCTTCGTTCATCCGCGCTGCCCGTTCCGGGTCGCGGGTCTCGAGGACTTCCTTGGCGCCGGCGCCGAGGGCGACGGCGATCCGGCCCATCTCGGCGAAGTAGCCGTTGACCTCTTCGGGGAGGACGTGGTTGGGGTGCCGACGGCGCGTGATCTTGGCGACGTGCAGCGCTAGTGCGCCCATGCGGTCGATGTCGGAGACGATCTGGATACCGCTGACGACCGACCGCAGGTCACCGGCGACCGGGGCCTGCAGGGCCAGCAGGGCGAACGCCCGTTCCTCGGCCACCACACTGAGCTCGGTGATCTTCTCGTGTTCGCCGATCACCTGCTCGGCGAGCCCCAGATCGGCATTGAGGAGGGCCTGGGTGGCCTTCTCCATGGCCGCCCCTGCCAAGCCCGCCATCTCGCCGAGGGTGTCGGCGAGCTCGGTCATCTGTTCGTTGTAAGCGACGCGCATGAGGTCACAGCCTACGGTGCAGCGGAAACCAAGTCACCACGGTCAGGTGAACGCCGGGTGAATGACAGGCACAGTTCCGGCGGCTACATGCACGGATTGTCCGTCGCGTTGGTGACCGCGAGGTCGGCGGGCAGCTCGATCTCCTCGTCGGCGCCGACACGTGCGAGGCCGGATGCGACGGGCGTTCCGGCCTCGGCGGGCGCGACGAGGGTGCGGTCGAAGTCGCTGCCGAGGACCACTTCGACGATGTTGCCGAGGCCGGAGGCCGACTCGAGCACCGCGCCGGGGATGGACGACGCCACGGTCGCGGCCTCGGCCTCGCGGCCGGGGGAGAACCGGACGACGTTCTGCGTGCTGGTGCCGGTGTAGTTGCCCACGCTGTAGATCTGGAACCCGTACGCGGCGAACCGGTCGGCGGTGGTGGCGGCCAGCCCGGAGACACCCGAACCGTTGGACACCTGCAGCGTCACCTCTTCCGGGCTCAGCGCGAGCTGCTCGGCGGTGTGGTCCGGGGCGGGTACGGCGTCCTTCTTGTCGTCCTCGCCGCGCTTCTCGCCGGGGAGGGGCTCGTCGTCGATGATCGCCTGGAAGATGTCCTTGATGTCGTCGAGGCGGGGGATCTCGTTGCCCCACTCGTTGGTTCCGGCGGTCGGGACGGTGATGAACGTGACGGCGCCGGCGTCGACGTTGCGCAGCGACTGGCCGAGCGTGAGCAGCGACTTGGTGTCGATGTTCTCGACGAACGTGGCCTTCGTGAACGCGTTGACGAAGCCGGTGAGCTTGCCGAGATCGAACAGCACCTTGCCGGACATCGCCTCGCGCAGCAGTGCCGACAGGAACAGCTGCTGGCGTTTGATCCGGCCGTAGTCGCCGTTGCCCTCCGCCTCGACGTGCCGGGCGCGCACGTAGTCGAGCGCCTTCTTGCCGTCGAGGGTGTGATTGCCCGCCGTCGGCAGGATCGCGCCCAGCTCGCCGTCGATCAGCGGCTGCGGGACACACACGTTCACGCCGCCGACCTCGTTGACCATGCTCTCGAAACCGGCGAAGTCCATGCCGACGAAGTGCCGGATCTTCACGCCGGACATCTTCTGGATCACCTTCACCAGGCACTTCGGACCGCCGAGTGCGTAGGTGGCGTTGAGCTTGTCGCCGTCGGCGGCCGGATAGGTCTCGTCGGTGTACTCGCCGGTCGCGCTGTCCCAGCCCTGGCAGACCGGGCGCTCCACGTCGAGGTCGCGGGGGAACGAGACCGCGACGACGCGGCTGCGGTCGGCCGGGACGTGGACGAGCATGACGGTGTCCGAGCGGGCGCCCTCGGCGTCCTCGACGGTGCCCGCGCCGACCGCTCCGGCGGCGCCGGCCCGAGTGTCGGTGCCGACGATCAGATACGTCTCGTCGCCGGTCTGCCCGCCCGGGTCGATGATGTCGGTCGAGTCGGTGTCCAGCGCGGCGATCTGCGAGAAGCCGCCCTCGGCGGACCGCACGTAGCCCCACACGACGCCGGTCGAGAGCAACGCCATCACCGCGACGAACGCGACCGCGGACCGCGCGAAAATCAGGAGCTTGCGTTGTTTGCGGCTCTTGCTCGCAGCGAGCCTGGTCGACTGAGGGTTGCCGACAGCCTGGGGTGACGCGGTAGTCACGGCCGCCTCCACCCAGTTCGGGGCGGCCGGCTCGGAGTCGTCGTCGAAGTCCTCGGCGTACAGGTAATCGTCGTCTGGGACGGCGGGGATGATCTCGGTCGAGTCCGGATCGTCGAAGGGCTCGGCGTCGGAACCGGCGCCGGTCACCCGGTCGTCGTGCTCGTCTGCCCGGGCGCGCCGCCCGCGGGAGGACCGGCCGGCGGGCCGGCCCATCTTCTCCATCAGTTCGGCGACGGACAGCCGTTCACTGGGTTCGCCGTCATCAGCGCGTCGACCCGTGGATCCCGGGGTGTCAATCGCGTCCGGGCCGCACTCGTGCCGTCCGTGTCGGCGGGTCTGCGCGTCGCGATAGGTGCTGTCGGCGAGGGGGCGCTCCCAGGGCGCTCGGCCTTCCGGCGCGGCGTGACCGGGATTGTGCTCGTCACCCACCGATTCGCCCTGACCTCTCCGCCTCCAAAAAAGTACCGTCGCTCGACGACGTCGCAATGATACTGATGGATGCCCGCCGCGGCATCAGTGCGCGGCCGGGAGTTTCTTCGTCACAGTCGGCGACGGGCGTGACCGATCAGCGGTCCGAAGCCCAACGCCGCGGGTCGCATTCGAGTGCCGAGCGATCCCAGCCGGCGTTGTCGGCGGCCGCCTCGTACGTCGTCTGCAGGAAACGCTGCAGCGTCGCGCCGGGGTCGTTCGCGGTCCGGACGGCCTCGTAGGGCAGCAGGAACTGACGGTGCTCACTGCTGTAGAACGCCTGGTCGGGCGCCACCGGGTGGTCGGCGAACCCGTCCGGCTCCGGGTAGGCGTACGCGTAGAACGCGCCCTCCTCACCGCCGCCGGGCCAGAAGCCGCAGCTCGACAACTCGTGCGAGTAGCCCTCCACCATCACCCAGTCGCCGCAGTTGGGTGCGCCACCCGGATGTGTCGGCGCGGTCCGTCCCGAGAACCGGGTGCACGCCATGTCGAACGAGCCCCAGAAGAAGTGCACCGGGCTGACCTTGCCTGTGAAGTAGGACCGGAACTCGTGCAGGCCCCGATCGGCCTGGATCAGCTGTTGCCAGAACAGGTTGGCCGCGACCGGGTCGTAGGACGCGTGTGTGGTGTCCTCCGCGAACGGTATCGCCGGGTCCACCTCGTTGGGCGAGGTCAGGAAGTGCGTCTCGATGCCGAGTTCGTCGAGGATCGCCACCGTCCGCGCATAGAACTGTGCCACCGACATCGGTTCGAGCGCGAAGTCGATCCCGGCGCCGCTGCTGTCGCGAACGCGGAGACGGTGATCACACAGGTCGAATTCGATGTCGAAGACGCGGTTTCGGTACGGGATCGCCGACGTCGTCAGCCCCCGTGCACTCACATAGAGCGGCACCTGCCACCAGTGGTTGACGAGCGGGGTGTGGGCCAGGCGGACCTTGCCGACGATCTGCGTCCACATGTGCAGGGTGTCGCGGGTGGGTTCCCAGTCCGCGACCCGCAGTGCGGGCCAGGCCTCCGAATCGGCGGGTGAAGTGGCCACGACATCTCCCTCCGGAAGAATCCTCGAGGACTGCAGCTTCTCCGGAGTCTAGGCGTCGGCGTTCATCGGCCGGGGTTATCCGCCGGAATGCATGATGTCGGCGCCGACCGGGACGAGGGTGTCCTCGGGGTCGTCGAGCCAGCCGTCGGGCAGTGCGACGGTGCCGGGGGAGCCCTGGCGGCCGCGCGGGCCCTCGGC
Organism: Prescottella sp. GW823-FHT02E09; assembly: GCF_058797375.1. Lineage (NCBI taxonomy): Bacteria > Bacillati > Actinomycetota > Actinomycetes > Mycobacteriales > Nocardiaceae > Rhodococcus > Prescottella sp. GW823-FHT02E09. The sequence continues at coordinate 776,869 of NZ_JBXAJP010000001.1, read as the reverse complement.
GTCCTTGGGGAACGGCACCGTCGGGTCGAGTTGGTCGAGGAAGCCCTCGAGTTCGGCGAGCGAGGACACCCGGGCCATCCCGTTGCGCAGTTCGGAGCCGGCCGGGAACCCGCGCATGTACCACGCGATGTGCTTGCGCATCTCGCGCATGCCGCGGTCCTCGCCGTGGTGGTCGGCGAGCAGACGCCCGTGCCGCACCATGATCGTGGCGACCTCGCCGAGCGTCGGCGGGGTCGGAATCTCCTTGCCGTTGAGGGCCGCGCTGAGCTCGGCGAACAGCCACGGACGGCCCAGGCATCCGCGTCCGACGACGACGCCGTCGCAGCCGGTCTCGGCCATCATCTTCTCGGCGTCCTCGGCGGCGAAGATGTCACCGTTGCCGAGGACCGGGATGTCGGTGACGTGCTCCTTGAGCCGGGCGATCTCGCTCCAGTCGGCGGTGCCGGAGTAGCGCTGCGACGCGGTGCGGCCGTGCAGTGCGACGGCGGCGGCGCCCTCCGCGGCGGCGATGCGGCCCGCGTCGAGGTGCGTGTGGTGCTCGGCGTCGATGCCGATGCGCATCTTCACCGTCACAGGGATGTCGGTGCCCTCGGTCGCCTTCACCGCGGCGGCGACGATCTGCCCGAACAGGCGGCGCTTGTACGGCAGGGCCGAGCCGCCTCCCTTGCGGGTGACCTTGGGGACGGGGCAGCCGAAGTTCATGTCGATGTGGTCGGCCATGTTCTCGTCGACGATCATCTTCGCGGCGGCGTACGTGATCTCGGGGTCGACGGTGTACAGCTGCAATGACCGCGGAGTCTCGGTGGGGCCGAACGTGGTCATGTGCATCGTCACCGGGTGCCGCTCGACCAGCGCGCGTGCCGTCACCATCTCGCACACGTACAGACCCGACGTGCTCCCGGCGCGCTCGAGTTCGAGTTCGCGGCACAGGGTGCGGAACGCGACGTTCGTGATGCCGGCCATGGGGGCCAGCACGACGGGGCTGCCGAGCTCGAGGGGACCGATGCGAAGGGGTGACATGAAGACCTCGGGATAACTGCTACTGGAGAAAAGACTGTGCCCGGTACCGAATCCGGTACCGGGCACAGGATAGCCGCAACGGGGCAGGTGGCGACCTGTCAGGAGGCCTTCTCGGCGCGCGCGGCATCGCGGGCCAGCGACCGGTCGCGCATCTCCTCGAACTTGGTGGCCTTCTTCTCGAGGTCCTCGAGGAACGCGGCGAGCCCCTCGCGGGTGTCCTCGCCTCGCGCGGAGAAGTCGGTGCGGTCGAAGACGTTCCACTTGCGCAGCACCGGCATCACGACCTCCTCGAGGTGCTGACGCAGGTCGTAGATGCCGTGCTTGGCCATCAGCACGCCGTTGCGGCGGAAGTTCGGCATGCCGGCGCCGGGCATCTCGAAGTTCATGATGATGTCGGTCACGGCCTTGAGCGTCTGGTCGGGTGCGATGTCCATCGCTGCGCCGCAGATGTTCCGGTAGAAGATCATGTGCAGGTTCTCGTCCGCCGCGATGCGCTGGAGCATCTTGTCGGCGACCGGGTCCTGGCAGGCCTTGCCGGTGTTGCGGTGCGAGACGCGGGTCGCGAGTTCCTGGAACGTCACGTACGACACGGAGTGCAGCAGGCCCACGCTGTCGCCGGCCGGTGAGCTGTAACCGTTGGTCATGTGGATCATCCGGGCGTTCTCGAGTTCGACCGGGTCGACGCCGCGGGTGACCACGAGGTAGTCGCGCATCACGATTCCGTGCCGGTTCTCCTCGGCGGTCCACCGGCCGACCCAGGTGCCCCAGGCCCCGTCGCGCGAGAAGTTCTCGGCGATCTCACGGTGGTACGAGGGGAGGTTGTCCTCGGTGAGCAGGTTGGTGATCATCGCGGCCTTGGCGACCTCGTCGAGGCGGGACTGCTCGGGATCCCAGTCGTCACCGCCCATCGCGGCGAAGTTGCGGCCCTCGTCCCACGGGACGTAATCGTGCGGATGCCAATCCTTGGCCATCGACAGGTGGCGATTGACGTTCTCTTCGGCAACAGGCTGCAGCTCCTGCAGCAGCTCGAGCTGGGTGAGATCCCGCGACATCCGATTCTGCCTCCGTAACGAGTTGGGGGACACGCATTCCTCGGGGAACGTGCTGCCAACCTACGGTACCGTAGGTTAGAGGGGAAGGGGGAGGCTCGAGTGACAGCAGATGCTGTTGAGTAATCCCCCGGGGCGGCACGTTCCCTGTGGTCTCGCCGTTATCGAGCCCACCGTGTCGACTGTGTCGGACGTTACACGTCGGTGACCTTCGGGGAGCCCGTTTTCCACGCTTCTCCCCGCCGGGAATCTGCTGTGAATCGGAGGAACCGCTCCGCGGCGTTCGGTAGCGGCCGCCCACTCGCCCAGACGATGCCGATGTCGCGTCCGGCGCCGCGCAGCGGTACGAGAGTCACGCCCTCCGGCCAGGCGTGCGGCTCCTGCCACGGCATCACCGCGACGCCGAGCGAGGCCGACACCAGGCCGCCGATGGTGGCGAGCTCGCTCGACTCGAAGACCACGTTCGGCACGATGCCCGCCTCGGCACAGAGCTCGTCGAAGATGCGACGCATCCCGTAGTCCTCGTGCATCCCGATGAACGGTTCGTCGGCGGCGGCGCCGAGGTCGACGACGGTCCGGTCGCTCAGCGCGTGACCGGCCGGGACCGCGAGGGCCAGCCGCTGGTGCGTGACGGCCGCCCAGTGGACCTGCGGGGTCCGCGGCCGCGGAGACACGAATGCCAGGTCGTCGCGGCCCTCGACGACACGGTCGACCAGGGCCTGGGCGGCGTTCTGGTAGAGGGAGAACGTGACCTGGGGACGTTCGTCGCGATAGGCCCGCAGTACCTCCGGGACCAGCCAGGTTCCGAACGAGTGCAGGAAGCCCAGCCGCACGGTGCCGCCGTCGGGACTGCCCAGTGTCGCGATCTCCCGCTGCGCCGTCGACAGCTCGGTCAGGGCCCGGCGTGCGTGTTCGAGCAGCACCCGCCCGCTGTCGTTGATCTCGAGCCGCCGGCCGTGCCGGTCGAACAGTGCGACACCCACGTCGCGTTCGAGCCGGGCCAGCCGGCGCGACAGCGTCGGTTGGGAGATGCGCAGCATGTCCGACGCGGCCGTGACCTGTTCGGTCTCGGCGAGTGCGACGAACCAGCGCAGGCTCTCGATCAGTTCCACCCGACAAGCTTATGCACAAGATGTATCAACAGCTGTTTATAAATGCATTTCCTTTGGCTGTCGGGCATCGCGATGATGGTCGACGGAGGCAGATGCATGAAGTACACGCTCGCGGGAGAACCGGTCGTGGGGTCGACACACCCACCGGACGCCCGCCCCACCCGAGGATCACGGGAGTACCGTGCGATCACCCTCGCGCTGTTCGCGGCCGGGCTCACCACATTCGTCTCGATGTACTCGGCGCAGGCGCTGCTGCCGGCGCTGACGGACGACTTCGGGGTGGCCCCGGCGGTGGCCGCGCTCGCGGTGTCGGTGACGACGGGCATGGTGGCCGTCACGATCATCCCGGCGAGCGTGCTGTCCGAGCGCTTCGGCCGGACCCGGGTGATGGTGACGTCCGCGGCAGTGTCGAGCGTGCTCGGCGTGCTGGTGCCGCTGAGCCCGACCGTCGAGGTGCTGGTGGTCGGGCGGGCCGTGCAGGGGATGGCGCTGGCCGGGATTCCGGCGGTCGCGATGGCCTATCTCGCCGAGGAGGTCGGCTCCCGGGATCTCGGATCGGCGATGGGCCGCTACATCGCGGGCACCACGATCGGTGGACTCGTGGGCCGACTGGTCCCGTCGGCGGTGCTCGACGTCGCATCGTGGCGCTGGGCGATGGAGGCGGCGTCGGTGCTGGCGTTGGTGCTCGCCGTGGTCATGACCCGCACGCTGCCGCCGTCACACAATTTCCGGCCGCAACGCGTGCATCCGCGGATCGTGCTCGCGAATCTGGCCGGGCACCTTCGTGATCCGGCGCTCGCCACGCTGTTCGCCTTGGGTTTCGTGTTGATGGGCGGCTTCGTGTCCGTCTACAACTTCCTCGGCTTCCGACTGCTCGCGGCGCCGTTCTCGCTGCCCGAGGCGCTGGTGGGTCTGGTGTTCGTGATGTATCTCGCGGGCACGTACACGTCGGCTGCGGCGGGCACGGCCGCAGACCGCTTCGGACGCGCGACGGTCCTGCTCGGTGCGGTGGCCGTGATGGCGGCGGGGCTCACGATCACGCTGACGACGCTGCTGCCGCTGGTACTCCTCGGCATGCTGCTGTTCACGGGCGGATTCTTCGCCGCGCATTCGGTGGCCAGCGGGTGGGTGGGTTTGCTCGCCACCGAGCATCGCGCGGAGGCGTCGTCGATGTACCTGTTCTCGTACTACCTGGGTTCGAGTGTCGCGGGCGCCGGGGCGGGCGTTGCCTACGCGTGGGGCGGCTGGCCGGCAACGGTCGGGTTCGTCGGTGTGCTGCTGCTGATCGCGGTGGCGGGGGCCTCAGGAATGTTCCGGAAGTCGCGCGTCGGCCCGGGACGTCGAGAGCACCGCGACGGCGGCGGCGAGTAGCAGCAGTCCGGCGCCGGGCCCGGTGACGGTGCTCGGTGCGACGTCGGTGACCAGCCCGACGACGAGCGCCGCCCCCGCGATCGCGGTGACCGCGATGCCCAGCGGGACCAGCCACAGGTCGGCGAACAGCCGGGCCAGCGGGACGAAGTGGATGCCGACACCGGCGCAGACCCACACCGCGGTCCAGCTGCCGAGCCCGAGCGCTCCGAGCGCGATCGCGCCGGCGAAGAGGACCCCGAACTCGGCGCCCACGATCACGTTGTACCGCCGTCGGACCTGCGGATCGGCCATCGGCGTCTGTTCCCCGGTGCTGCGGATCGCGGTCACGATGCCCGCGATCATGACGAGTCCGGCGACGACTTGCCCGGCCAGGAGTACGGCGCGGAGCCGGTCGGGCGCCTCGGCCGACCCCCAGCCGAACCACATGAGGGCGAAGAACCCCTCGATCACTGCGGTGATGCCGCGAGTTCGGGTGTTCGTGGGTGGCGGTGTGGCAGTCACCGTCCCATCGAACCATCGGGAGACGGCATCGTCCTGTCGAAAGTCTTGCGGCCGTGCAGGGAAGAGGCACACAATCGCGCCATGGTCGCGAACATGAGCCGCCTGCAGCGGATCGTCGACGAACTGCCCGAGGCACAGCGGGTCGATATCGAGGAGTGGGGCGGGCACCCCACTTTCCGCGTGCGCGGCAAGAACTTCGTGTTCAGTGACCCCGAGGCGACGAGCCTGTCGATCAAGCTCCCCAAGGACGAGGCGGCCGCGGTGGTTGCCACCGAATCGGGGGTGCAACCGGCCGGCTACGGGCTCGGCCGGCACGGGTGGGTATCCGTGACCGTCCCGCACACCGGTCGTGACGACTGGTGGTCCCAGCTTCGGGAGTGGGTGCGCACGTCGTACACGCTGATCGCACCGAAGAGCTTGGCGCGCATCGTTCTCGCCGAGGACGGGGCGCCGACGACGGGAGGACCGACGTGAGCGACACCGCCACCACCACACCGTCCAGGGCAGGGTTGCCGCCGTGGGCGAAGAAGGCGATCTGGGCCGGCGTGATCCTGGCTGCACTGGTCATCGCGTACTTCATCCTGGCGGCGTTCCTGCCGCGCTGGTGGGCGCAGCGCGTCGGCGCACTGGCGTCGGGCAGCTTCTCGCAGGGCATCACCTGGGGTCTGCTGTACGGGGCGCTGTGCACGGCGGTTCCGTTGCTGCTGTTCTATCTCGCGTGGCGCTCGCGTCGTCGCAAGCACGCGAAGGTCTGGGTGATCGCCCTGCTGGTGCTCGGCATCGTGGTCGCGATCCCGAACCTGTTGACGTTGACAGTGGTCCTGGGCGGCAACAGTGCAGCGCACGCGGGCGAGCGCACGATGGACGTCGACGCGCCGGGGTTCCGCGGGGCCTCGCTGTGGGGAGCGATCATCGGTGTCCTGGTGTTTGCGGCCGTCGTGTTCCTCAACGTCCGGTACCGCAAGCGCGGCGAGGAGTTGACGGAGTTGCGCGCCAATCTTCATCAGCGGGAGCCGGAGTCGTCCGGGGAGGCGCCGGGACCCGAGATGTGATCGCTCGGGCCTTGCGCGGAGTCCACCGGCGGCGCAGTCTGGGCCGGGGGCGCATTCGAGAGGCGGAACCATGCCGACCGAGGTCACCGAGCCCACCGAGATCACCGAGATCGCAGCCGACGTCTTCCGCTTGTCGACGTTCGTGGACGAAGCCGATCTGGCGATGAACCAGTTCCTGATCCTCGGCGAAGAGCCGCTGCTCTTCCACACCGGTCTACCGGTGCTGTTCCCGTCCGTCGCGGATGCGGCCGCCCGTCTGCTGCCCGTGGACACGCTGCGCTGGATCACGTTCGGACATGTGGAGGCCGACGAGAGCGGCTCGATGAACCGGTGGTTGGCGGCGGCCCCCGATGCCGTGGTGGCACACGGAGCGATGGGGTGTTTCGTCCAGATCGACTACCTGGCCGACCGGCCACCCCGACCGCTGCAGGACGGCGAGGTCATCGACATCGGTGGCCGCCGGCTGCGGCGCATCGAGACCCCGCACGTTCCGCACGGCTGGGACGCCGGCCTACTGTACGAGGAGACGACGTCGACGTTGCTGTGCGGCGACTTCTTCACCGCATTCGGCCGACCGCCCGCGCAGACCGAGCACGACATCGTCGAACCGGCGTTGGCCGCCGAGGATCTCGGGCATGCGACGGCGCTGACACCGGCGCTCGGATCCACGCTTCGCGAACTCGCCGACCTCGAACCGGCCGCGCTCGGCTTGATGCACGGACCGGCCTACCACGGCGACTGCCCCGCGGCGCTGCGTGAACTCGCGACCGCGTACGACGAGCGCTTGGACGCCGAACTGGCTCGCCGGCGGCCCTGAGTCGAAATTGTCCGGGAGCGTGGGTCCTTCGTCCCTCGTTCGTGGGTCCTTGCGCCCGACATCCGCCCGAGCTCTTCCGTGGCTCCATACGGTGTGGTGATCTGTTGATGCCTCTTCGCGCAGAGGCCGACCGTCGGTTTCGGGTGCTGTCGACGGTTCTGCTGGACGCCCCGTCAGTCTGGAGACGGGGCGTTCGCCACTTCTTCCCGACGAGGGCCCTTCGTCGAACCCTCGGGGGAGGGTGGTCGTCGGTGCACCGGTGCGGCACTCTCCCTCGCCGGTGCGCCGACGGCCGGATACTTCGGCGCTGCACCGATCCTCGTCGTGATCCCGATTGCCGGGGGCGAAGTTCCCACAGGCCGACCGATCCCACTAGACTGCTGCCCGCACGCCCCTATAGCTCAGTTGGTAGAGCTACGGACTTTTAATCCGCAGGTCGTAGGTTCGAGCCCTACTGGGGGCACCGCTCGAGTCGCCCTCGTCCACCGCACCGGTGGGCGGGGGCGTTTCGTCGTTCAAGGGGCCGCCCCACATCAGCCAGTCGCGGTCGACGCCGAAGGCCAGTGAGATCTTCTTGACCTTGACGTCCAGGCCGCGGGGGCTCTTGCCGTCCTCGATGCTCTGGATCTGCGACGCCGGAATCCCGCACTTGGCGCCGAATTCGCGCTGCGACATGCCGAGCTCTGCGCGCACGAGCTTCATGCGGTTGGCGAGCGAATCGGCCGGTCGCCACGAACTGTTCAGTGCAGTGGTCATGCAACGAATGATTACACATGCTTGGTCGCATTCGCAAACATTTTGGCAGTCTGACCTGGTGCGGATGTAATGCGTTCTATATGACATCTTTGACATTCAACAGCTTGCATTGCAAGCTTTCGGTCATGGCCACAGCTACCCGACACCTCATCGAGGTTCAGCTCAAGGGGAAGACGCTCCGGGGCCTGGTTGTCAGCGCACGCCGTTCCGGTCGTAGCTGGCAGGCGATCGCGGATGAGGTCCGAGACCTCACGGGCGTGATCGTCAGCCGCGAGACCCTCCGGAGCTGGTTCCGCGACATACCGCAGCCCCCAGCACTCGCTTCCTGATCCCACGAAAAAGCCCGCCCGGTGCTGGAACACCGAGCGGGCACTGATCCCCACGAAAGGAAATCTGATGTCGGATTCTACGACACGACCACCGTCGGACCCAGGCCTCGTCGCGCAGATCCGCGAGATCGTGCGCGAGGAGATGATTCAGGTACTAGCCGGCGGCCTTGGCCTTCAATGCAATCACCTCACGTTCGAGGTTGGCGATGGCGTTGAGGAGGCCATCGAGCGGCGCTCGGTAGGCGGCCTGCAAGTCGCCGCTCACGGCCGCAGCGTCCGCTACCTCCCGGGCGGCCTCGATGGCACGCTTGGTGATCGGCAGGTCGTCCGCGATCACTCCTTCGAACGTCAATCCACTCACGAATCTTCTCCCTGTTCGGATGGTGTGGGAACCCCGAGCGTAGGAGACGGGTGCGACTCGGCGGCGCATGTCGCCGCCGAGTCCGACACCACGGGCGGTGCGCGATGAGTGAGCTGAACCTGTTCGATGCCGAACAGTCCCCGTTCGACCAGATTCGGCAGGTTAGGACGGACGGTACCGAATTCTGGTCTGCTCGGGACCTCATGCCGTTGCTTGGCTACGACCGATGGGATCGCGTCCCCGAGGTCGTCGACCGCGCGAAGGCGTCGGCGATTGCCAGCGGACATGCTGCCTCCGGACTTTTCCGAGCCTCCTCGGAAAAGTCCGGAGGCCGCCCGCGTGAGAACTACGAGTTGGCGCGATTTGCTTGCTACTTGGTGGCGATGAACGGCGATCCGCGCAAGCCTGAGGTTGCCGCCGCGCAGGCATATTTCGCTATCCGCACCCGCCAAGCGGAGGTGGCGCCGGTTCGTCGTGAGCTGACCGAGGACGAGATCGTCCATCGCGCTCTCGCGATCACAACGCGCAAGGTTGAAGCCCTGACCGCGACGGTCGCCGAGCTCGAACCCGCTGCGGCAGCGTGGGAGTCGCTCGCAGACGCCGACGGCGACTACTCGCTCCGCGAGGCCGCGCAGATCCTCAGCTGCGACCCGGCGATCAACACCGGGCAGAACCGCCTCGCGAAGTCACTCCGCGAGTTGGGGCTGCTCGACCGTCGCGGCGAGCCGTACCAGTCCCACATCCAGCATGTCCGCCGCCGGCCGACTGCATACACGCATCCGCACTCCGGCGAACCGAAACTCTCGTCGCAGCTGCGGATCACCGTCTCTGGGTTGTGCTACCTGCACGGGAAGCTCGGCGGCACCCGGCCGCTGCGCCTCGACGTCGAGACCGGATCGGCGGTGGCGCTGGCATGACCGACCATCACGCCGACAGCGTCCTCGACACGACTCTCGAGCACGTACCGCCATCCGGCCGCGCGCGTGCCCTGATCGACCATCACTCGGCGATCGCCGAGCAGTTCGTGAACCAGTTCAAGGGAGAACAGCCGTGACTGATGCAACCGACGTCCTCCGTGCACGGGAGACGCTCCGAGAATTGTTGGCGCGCATGCTTTCCGCTGGGCTGATCGATCAGGCCGTCGCTGCCGAGCTCCTGAGCGTCGACGCTGCGCAGGCCGCGGCGTCGCCCGTCGGACCGCGGAACCTCCCCGCAAGATCGGCGCTCGTCGAGTACCTCCCTGACGGGCAGTTCCGCCTCGTCCGCACCGGGAAGGTATGGGCCGTCGAGGAACTTATCATCGGCGACGAGTGGGAGCAGCAGGGCGGACACCACCAGTGCAAACGGGACGCACTCGTCTACATCGATCGCGTGAAGAACCCGCAGCACTTCACCGTCCGCCACGGCGTCGCGGCCACCGTCGGAACGCCGGGCGTTGACTTCACAGTCCGCCCGGGACTGGCCGGGACCATTCGACTGATCGCTCGCACCGACGCAACGAGCTTCCGTGCCACCCTCACGCCAGCGGCCGCCGCTGATCTCGCCGCCGAACTCACCGGCGCCATCCTCTAACACCACCCACCGACACATCACGCGAGTCCCCTCGGGCCATCGCGCGGTCAACTGCACCCTTTGGAGCCCAACCATGTTCGGTTTCACCCGCCAGACCCCGGCCACACCGGTCGATGTCATCGACACCACGAACGCCCGGCCCGACGAGATCGCGGCCGAGCTCGCCGCGGACCGCGACGCCGCGATCCTCGCGACCGCCGACGACGGCCGCGCCGGAATCGACCGCGCACAGCGGTACCGCCGCGAGGCGTGGCTCGCCGCGATCGTCCTCGGCATCGCGCTCGGCGGCATCGCGTGGGCCGGCGTTACCGAAGCGATCACCCTGCCCCTGCTCGGACTCGCCGCATGACCGCGCCGGCTGAGCCTCGGTTACCGACGACGCCGGCGTCGTTGTGGAAGGCGTGCACCCTCCACGAGTTCCGGCGTCACGCAGGGAAGCGCGTCGTCTACCTCAGCGTCGCGACCGGCAAACCGGCCGAGACCGGGATCGTCTCGCACGTCGACGACCGCTGGGTGTACGTCCACTACTCCGGCAGCCAAGGCCCACTGGCCACCCACCCCGACAACCTGCGCCTGACCGGCGAACGCCGATGAGCGACAGCGGCATCGACGACATCGAGCGCGACCTGCTCGCCGAGACCCGCCTGCGCAGTGCCCACGCGCTGCTGATCGAACAGCGCCGCGCGAACGCCCACGCGATCGCCGCCGGCGCCCCCGTCATCGACTTCGAGGAGACCACCTGTGACTGAACTGCAGACCCGCAAACCCACCGGACGCCCACCCTTCCCGCTGATCCTGCTCGAGGGCCCGTCGAAGACCGGCAAGACGTACGCTGCGGCCGAGCTGACCGCGAGCGAGCGTGTCGGCCGCGCGTTCTGGCTCGACCTCGGCGAAGGGGCGGCCGACGAGTACGGCGCGATCGAGGGCGCCGACTTCGAGATCGTCGTGCACAACGGCTCGTGGCCGTCGATCTTCGCCGCCGTCGAGCAGGTGCACGCCGTCGCCGCGCGGGCCGCAGCAGCCGGGGAGCCGCCGGTGATGCTCGTGTTCGACTCGATGACCACCGAGTGGGAAATGATCAAGGACTGGGTCAACCGCCGCGCGCGGCAGACGAAGGCCGCGCAGAAGATCCTGCAGGACGACCCGGACGCCGACATCAAGGCCGGCAACCTGTGGAACGACGGCGCCGACCGGCACGGCCAGCTGATGCGGCTGCTCAAGACGTTCCCGGGCATCGCGGTCGTGACGGCCATCGGCACCGAGACCGTCGCGCTCGACAAGGACGGCCGCCCGATCCCCGGTGAGCGGGACTACAAGATCGAGGCCCACAAGACCCTGACCCGCGACGTCAGCGCGTGGGTGCGGTACTCGCACGACACCGGACCGCGCGTGGTCGGCGTCCGCTCGCCCCGCGCCGGATACCGGCCCGGCGTCGATCGCCTCGAGATGCGCCCCGAGTTCACCCTCGAATGGCTCGTGTTCGATCTGCTCGGCTGCGGATCCGACACGACCGCCCGTGATCTCGTCGCGCCGATCTCGCTCGTCGACCTCGAGGGCTTCGCGCTCGCCGCGGACTCGGCCGAGTGGGTGAACGAGACCTGGGCGATGGCGAAGGACGCTGCGATGCTCGACGTCGCGCTGCCCGGCGGCCGCACCGCGCGGGAACTGCTCACCGAGGCGGCAGGCCGAATCAAGGCAGCCAGCGGGCAGCCCGCCGCGCGAGGCGGTGCCCAGTGAGCATCACCATCGCGACCAAGTCGCTCATCGAGCTCCTGACCGACCTCGTGCTCACCGCGACCGACATCCGGGGCGTGCACCTGCGCACCACCCGCGGCCACCTCGGTGAGGACCCCGAGGAGACGACACTCCTCGTCGGCACGTCGACGAACGGCGCGGTCCTCGGGCACACCTGGACCCGCTGCGCGGGCGAACTGCCCCCGATGGTGTGGCCGACGATGAACTGCAAGGTCATCATCGGCGCGCTCAAATCGCTCGCGAAGGGCGACAAGGGACACGCGGTCGACGTCGTCCTCGACGACAAGACCGTCACCGTCATGGAGACCGCGACGCTGTTCGACGACGGCGACCGGTTCGAGTTCCAGGTCTCCGATATCGAGGGGTACCCGCTCGCGCGCATCCACCGCATCCTCGCGGGCGATCCGCTCCCGATCCCGCGCAACGACGGCGGGGACGACCTGCCCGACACCGCTCGAACCACCTGGGCACCGAGCCATCTGGCGACTCTGCTCAAGATCGCCACCCGACGGGACAAGACACTGCACCTGTTCCGCCGGCACTCGAACCAGATCCACCTCGCGCAGATCGGCGACGAGTGGGTCGGGGCGATCGCACCGGTGTCCGGGTGGGACCACGACGACCCGGACCGCCCGAACACCGACCTCTACCTGGAGGACCCTGACCGGCTGGACGGCGCGTGGCTGCTCCGGTACGGCGGGGGCGCGTTCATCGGCTCGACAGACTTCCCCGACGAACCGGCCGATCCACAGCCCGAGGGGGCGGCGCCGGAGGTCGTGCAGCCCGCGCTCGACGACCCGGGCCCCGACGATGCGGCCGACGCGCCGGCGGCCGCCGAGGACGACCAGCTCGACGTCGAGAAGCTCGTCGCCGCGGGCGAGGACGACCTGCTGCGCGACGCCGCGCAGATGGTCCTCGCCACCAAGTTCGGGTCGGCATCGATGCTGCAGCGGCGCCTGCGGATCGGGTTCGCGAAGGCGACCAGGCTCCTCGACGAGCTCAGCACGCTCGGGATCGTCTCGGCGGCCGACGGATCGAAGGCCCGCGAGGTCCTCGTCGACGACGCCGGCATGCACGCCGCACTCGAGCAGAGGGGCGACCGGGGCACGCCGTGACCGGTCAGCGGCAATCAGCAGGGCAAGAGGGAACGGAGGTGCTGCCGGTATGGCATGGCAGCTGGTCAAGGAAGTGCTCGACGGTGCACCGCCGTCCCTCAAGGCCCCCGAGCGTCTCGTGCTCGTCGCAATCGCCGAGTGGTGCGACGTCGAGACGCGCACGTGCTGGCGACTGAACGAGGAACTGCGACTGCGAGTCAACATGACCGCATCCGGGCTGCGCGCCGCGTTCGCGCGCCTCGCCGCCGTCGGAGCAGACCCACGCGTTCCGATCGCGTTCGCCGCGGACGGCTCGCCCGTCTACGCGTACAAGGGCCGCACGACCACGTTCCGACTGCCGTACATGACCGCCATCGACGGACACGAAGGCGACACCACAGCAACGCCTTCCGAAGGTGACACCACAGCGTCACCTTCCGCACGCGAAGGCGGCACCACAGCAGCGCCTTTGAATGATCCACAGCCTGTTAGCGATTCATCCACAGGCGACACCGCAGTGGCGGCTCTGGCGGACGCAAAGGCGACACCACAGCGCACAAAGGCGACACCACAGCGCACCAAAGGCGACACCACAGTGGCGCCCAGTCCTTCCAAAACCAAAAGAAACCAATTCTTTCCGCGCGAGCAGGCATCGAGTTATCCACAACTTCGCGCCATCAACTAGGAGAACCACCCCATGGCTGGCGACACCGTCATCACGATCATCGGCAATCTCACCGCCGATCCCGAGCTCCGATTCACCCCCGCCGGCGCGGCCGTCGCGAACTTCACCGTCGCATCGACACCGCGCATCTTCGACCGGCAGAGCAACCAGTGGAAGGACGGCGACGCGCTGTTCCTGCGCTGCAACATCTGGCGCGAGGCCGCCGAGAACGTCGCCGAGACCCTCACCCGCGGGTTGCGCGTCATCGTCTCGGGCCGACTCACACAACGAAGCTACGAAACCCGCGAAGGCGAAAAGCGCACGGTCGTCGAACTCCAAGTCGACGAGATCGGCCCCTCGCTCCGCTACGCGACCGCGAAGGTCAACAAGGTCTCCCGGTCCGGCAACGGCTCCGGAGGGGGCTACGCGGGCAACCAGGACCGCGAACGGCCCCCGGCAGACGACCCGTGGGGCCACGCCTCACAGGCAGGCAGCTACGACGACGAACCGCCGTTCTGAGGCAGGAGATGACCATCATGCAATCCACTACCGACACCGTCGTCCTCGGCATCGACCCCGGCGGACGCTCGACGGGCCTGTGCCTGATCACCGGCCGCGACGTCGTCGAACACCAGGTCGTCGTCAACGCCGCCGAGAAGATGCTGCCCATCGAGCTGGCCTACGTGCACGAGGTCCTCGGCGCCATGGCCACCATCACCGCGGACCTTCCCCGCCATGGCCACGGCGTCACGATCGCCGTCGAGGACGTCGTCCGGCCGAGCTGGCACATGAAGGGCCGCGCAGCCGCCGACCCGTCCGCTCTGCTCGCCACCGCGCAGATCCTCGGCGCAGTCCTCGCCTTCGACCCATGCATGCGCACCGCGCTCGTCCGCCCACGCGGCAACGGGTCCCGCGCGCTCGGCGAGTACCCACCCGAGCTGGTCTCGCCCGCCGAACGACGCAAGGACGGATGGCAGATACGGATCGGCGGCGGGCAGTTACGGCACGCCCGATCCGCCTACGACGTCGCCCTCGCCGGACAGGAGGCAATCCACGCATGAGCGCCGAACTACCCGAGCCGTCCCGGTGCCGCTCGTGCCGCGCTGAGATCCACTGGGGCAAAACCCCGGCCGGAAAACACCTGCCCGTCGACACCACACCCGCGAAATCCGGAACTGTCGCGCTCGACGTCCACGGCGGAGTCCTCTACGCCGGCGTCCTCGTCGGCGCGCAGCTCGCCGCGGTCCGCCGATCCACCCGCCCCCTCTACGAACCGCACTGGGTCAATTGCCCCGACGCGAAGGCATGGAGAAACCGATGAGAGACACCCCGCTCCGCTCGTACGCCGAACTGTTCCCGGTCCGCACCGTTGTCATTGCCCGCACGCTCCTCGACGGACAGAAGTTCCTCCGCGACCGCAAGGCCCCGGTCGAGAACCCGCTGATCGTCACCCACCCCGGCCAGCTCGATGGCGGCGTCCGGATCCGCAAAGACCTCGTCCTGTGCACGCCGACCGCGCACAGCAACCCGCGATTCCAGGAGATCGCCGCCCGCCTGCGGGCCGTGATCCGCGGCGCCCTCGCGATCGCCAACGCCCGCGCCAACAACAAGATCGGAGACCAGGCATGATCACCGTGCTCACCTGCCGAGGCATCGGCGAACCCCTGCAGGGCAACATGTGCTCGGCGGTGACCCGCAGCCTCGACCCGACGCGCTTCCGCGTGATCGAGGTCCCGTGGACCGCGTCATACGGCCCGGTGCCGCTGCCGCTCGGGCCCGCGTTCGACGACTCGCTACGCACCGGCCGCGAGCTCCTGCTGCGCATGATCGACGAGGACCCGAATCCAGTGCTGCTGCTCGGCTACTCGGGCGGCGCCGCGCTCGCCGGCAACGTGGCCGCCGAGGTCGCACGAGGGGACCACCCGCGGCTTGAGGTCGTCGGCTGCGGGCTGATCTCGGATCCGTTCATGCCGCAGTACGCGTCGCCAACCCGCGGAGCGTGGGGGATTGCCGGGTACCGCCACGTCGCCCTGTCCGTCCCGACGCTGTGGGCCGCGGACCCTGCCGACGCGATCTGCTGCTGCCCGGTGAACTCCCCGCTCCGCACGCTCGCCGACCAGACCCGCGCGTTCAGCCTCTCGAACCTGCTCGGCTGGGGCATCGACCTCGTCGGCCGGCTGAAACGGCAGGAGTGGCAGCAGGTCGCGATCGACTGGCGGAACCGCGACGAGGTCCACGCGATCTACCGACAGGCCGCGCATGACCTCGACGGCTACCTGCGCCGCGGCGACCATACGAGCTACGCACTCCGCGAGATGCGTCCGGTTGGCGTGACCTACACCGATTGGATCGCGGACCAGATCAACACTCTCGGAGGGAGACTCGGATGACCGACATCAAGGGCTACTGCCCAATGGGCTGCGGCCAGACCCTGATCGCGTTCGCGCACGAGGGCGGCCGGATCGAGTGCTCGAACGTCGACTGCCCGAGTCCCTACGCTGTCGACCGGATCCTCTCGGACCCCACGCCCGATCACATCGTCACCTTGACGACCGACGACTGCACGATCCTCCACCCGCTCCGTGAACGCCTCGACGGCGAACTCACCCGCTGCAGCCTCCACCAGAGACTCACCGCGATGAACCAGGCACCCATGCCACCGGGCACCTACCGCATCGCCGACGCCGACGGCGCCTGGACGTGGACGGCGGTCCCCGAGCCATGAGTGAGAAGTCAAGCCTGATCGTCGTCCACGTCCAGTGCGGCCGGTGCTGGCGGCCGCTGCCGAGCGTCGACGCTGAGTGTGACTGCCTTCGTTTCGTGTTCATCAACCCTCGTCATCCGCGCAACGCGGACCGATACCGGGAAGGGCGGTGACCAGCCGTGAGCTACTCCGCGACGCCGACCATCAGCGCCCCGACGACTGCGACGATCGCGAACCCGGCCGCGAACACCATCGCGCCCGGACCAAACATCCACACCAGGAACAGCAGTGCGACGAGCGTGCCCGCGGCCCCCAACGCAATCAACACGATGCCAAGCACCAGCACGAGATCACTATTCATGGACTTCCCCCTAGAACGTCCCGCCCCCGAAAACGATCTTGGTCCGACCATAACCCGAGGTGGTAGCTGATGGGACGCACTTACCTCGTCACACTGTTGCCCGACTGCGTGCTCCCTGGGTGCCGGCAGCCCGTCGCGACGGTCGGTGAACCGTGCGACGGGTGCCGGGCCGCGTTCGGCGACATGCTGCAGTCTGCCGACAGCGCGCCACTCATCGCCTACGCGATCGCGGCCCGCGACCGAGCCGTCGAAGGCGCCTACGAGCGCAGGGGGTTCGCATGACCCTCAACGCCCAACAGCGCGCGTTTCTGTTCTGCGCCAGCCCGTTCTGGATCGTGCCCGCCCTCGCACGATCTGGCGCCGGCGTCGACCGACTCCTCCCGAACGGCGACAGCAGCCACGGCGGACCGATCGAGCCGAGCTGGGCAGCGGAGGCGAACGGATGGATGCCCACTGGCGAGGGGCCGTCTCGTCGCTTCCACATCTGGAACAGCAACGGCCCGCGCCTCGAGCTCAAAGCCAAGGCGTTCGGCGACGTCCTGGTCACCGTCACAAGGCAGCAGCTCCGCGCCTATGCACGAAGTCTCCCGTACCCCGTCGTCGCGGATCTCCGCGCGCTCGACGAACCGAGAGGGCCCCGCACCGACGACATCGACCGGGTGCTCGAGTCTGCCCTCAACCTCACCCGCCCTGGACACCGACCCAAGGAGCTGACCCTGTGGTGACCGAACCAGACCAGATGAAGCTGGACCGCTCGGAGATCAGCCTGCTCGTCGACCGACTCGACAAGATCGTCGAGTGGGTGGCCGCCGAGCTCGAGAACGCGATCACCTGCCAGACCGCGTTCACGAACAAGACCATCACCCGCGTCGGCAAGGACGAAGAGGTGCCCCTCGCGTTCAACGAACGCGCATCCGACTGCGGGCACCAGCTGCTCGGCACACTGCGATCGTGGACGAACTACGTTGCGACCGAGCGTCATCTACAGTGGCCCGGCGACGGCCGCGCCCCGCACTTCGCCCGCTGGCTGTCCCGACACGTCTACGACGTCGCCCGCACCGACGACGCTCACGAGGCCTACACGGAGATCCTCGACAGCTACAACTGGGCCGTCGCCGTCGTCGACCGGCCGGCCGAGAAACCGCCCCGGCAGATCGATGAAGCGAGGTGGGAAGAGGCCCGCCGCCTCAACCTGAACGCCCGATCGTGCGTTCAGATGGCGCACACCATGGGCGGCGAGTATGCCGACCTCACTCAACGTCGCGTGAAGTACCTCGCCGACGAGAAGGTCATTACGCCGGTGTGGATTGCGAAGGCAGGCAGAAGGTCCGAGCGCGTGTTTCTGTTCGGCGATGTCCTCGACGCGCACCTGAAACATCCAAAGGGCGCGTGACCTGCGACGGCCGATCCCCGTGTTAAGCTGACGCCGCAAGGCGCGAGAGGTGAAACCATCCCCTCGCGCCTTCGGCGTTAGAACCGCCTGTCAAAGCTTCTGGATCTTCTGCGAGACAAACAATTCGACCAGCGCGGCGGCCACAGTCACCGCAGTCTCGGCCTCTGCCTGTGTGACAGGTGGCGGCGGTGGAATAACGCCACCATGGCGGTCGTGCTGCCCCGTCCACAGCATCTGCATCATCCCGATCACCACTTCTGACGTCGGGTGGTCTCCATGCTCACGCGTGTTCGGCAACTTCCACCGGCCCGACTGGCGCATCGACGAGATCACCTTGCCGAGGGTTGCATTCGAATCAAGCGGGAGCACGACAGGAATCGAAGCGTCCTCGACGGCCTTCACTGCGAGGCTGTAGGCCTGAGACGGGTCTGGCTGAACCCCATACGCTGATTGGAAAGCCTCAGCGAGCCGCGCCCCCGGATGGCCGCTCACAGCGATAGTCCGTTCGATTGCCTCTGCAGCTCCTTCTGTCATCCGAAGAGCCAGTGCATTCTTGCCGTTTCGTTTGCTCGTTCCCCAAGCGGAGCCTGACTGAAGGAGAATCTGCTCCAGTGTCTGCACGTCGGCGGCAGTAGCTCTCGATGCGAGCAAGAAGTCGACGAGGACCCATTCTCGCCCAGCGTTCTCGAAGTACGTCAAGATGTTCATCGCCGCGATGTCTGCGAGGTTGTGCGCGGTGAGTTGCACCCGCAGTACCCGTTCGATCTGACGGAGGACCTCTGGGTGGGTGTAGCCGTCGAAACCGATGCGCTTCGCGATCCACTCAGTCAGCGAGGGACGCAACCACGGCGTCACCTTCTTGTGGAGCACCGAATAGGGAGCGTCGGTGTCGCCCGCGTCCAGTGGGAGCCATATGTCCGTCATGACGATTGATTATCTACACCGCACGCGAGCTGCGAGGCCCGGCACGCGGTGTCTCAACTTCCGGGACAGGACGACGGCTGCGGCAGCTTGGAGCGCCCGGATGGCCGGAGGTTGATCCCGGCCCCAAGGTGCAGCCGCACGGCGCCCGGGGGACACGCGCCCGCCGACACTTCTGCCGTCGGCGGGCGCACAGACTTCCGGACGGGTCCTTGGAGTTTGCAGGGGTGGCCCGATAGTCAGTGCTGTCAAGGAGCGCGGTTGGCGATCTGACACTGCAATTGGGTGGACGGACATACACCGCGGACCTGGCTATGGGAACATGCACGGATGGCAAAGATCCAGGTTGTTGCAGGTGACCGTCTTCTCGAAGGCTACGTAAAGACGCCGGCGGTGGGAATCTGCGAGCTGATTTGGAACGCGTTCGACGAGGACGCCACGCACGTCAGCGTATCCGTCGAGAACGACGAGATGGGCGCACTCGCATGTGTCCTCGTTGCGGACAACGGCCGGGGCATGGACGGCACGACCATCAATCGGGCCTTTGCCCGCGTGGGAGACAGTTGGAAGGCAGCTACCGGAACGAAATCCGATGGCGGACGGCCGGTCCATGGCCGGTATGGACGAGGACGTTACTCCGCGTTCTCCATCGGGGATCGAGTTACCTGGGAGAGCACGACGGTGTCATCCGGCGGGCAGTATTGCACTGTAGTGGCTACCGGAACCAGGTCAGATCTGAAGACGTTCGATATCGACACCACGGCTGTTCCACCAGGATTTCGGCAGGGAACAATCGTCAAATCTGAAGTGATTTCGAAGGCTGCACAAAAGGCGTTCGACGACCCAGAGTCCTTGCGTACTCGACTTACAACAGAATTTGCGCTTCATATCGAACGATTCCCGGATTTCAAGATTGAACTACTCGGCATTGAAGTTGATCCGAGCAAAGTGATAATTTCTAAGGATCGACTCGCGGTCGACTTGCCTGATGGCATAGCGGGTGAAGCTCATCTAACTGTGATTGAATGGGACATCCCGGCGGTTGATCGTCGAATCTACCTATGTAATTCCGACGGTTCGGTGCTTGACGAAGTATATGCCAGGGTGCAGGCGCCGGGGTTGCAGTTTAGTGCATACCTGGAGTGGGATGGATTCTCCGAGCGAGAGCTAACTTTGGAGAGTGACGTTCCGGACGAAGATGCGCCAGACGCGGAACGCGTCATTCGGGCAGCGCGCACGAAACTGCGCGAACAGCTTTCCGTACTGGCGCGCAGGCGCGAAGCCGAGACGCTGAAGCGTTGGCAATCCGAGGGCATCTACCCGTACTCCTCGAATGGTTCCGAATCTGAGGAATGCGCTCTTGACCCAGTTCAAGTCGCCACACAGGAGGCCTTCAAGCAGGTGGCGCTCGCTGCATCCCGGACGATAGATGAGTCGAAGTCAAGGCAGACGAAGGCGCTGGCGCTAGCACTATTGAAAGAAACTTTTGAGACCGACCCTGATCGGCTGTTCCCACTCCTGAAGCAGCTCACAAACCTGCCGAGTGCGAGAATTGATGAGCTTCAGAATGTGCTCGATCGCACTTCTCTAGCGCATCTAATTCAGTCCGGCCACAAGATTGGCACCAGAATTGACTTTCTAAATGGTCTTAATGCAATTCTGTTCGAGCGTCAGACACGGAAGCGACTCCAGGAGCGGCGGCAGCTCCATAGGATCCTTGCTCATGAGACTTGGATATTTGGCGAAGAGTGGTCGACAACGGGTGATGATGTATCGCTTGGTAAAGTCCTTAGGCAGTATCAGAAATTCCTTTCATCGGACGAGGCCGGTGTTGAGGTTGCCGACTCGTCGTCCCCGGTCGTCGAGCCTCTGCGCGAAGATGGTTCCATCGCGATTCCTGACCTTGTATTGGGCAGGAAAATGCGGGTGAGTGAGAATCGATCAAATTTTCTCGTTGTCGAATTGAAGCGTCCCAGTCATAAGTTGAAAGACGAGGACGTGGCCCAGCTGCGTAGCTATGCGAGCGCGATATACAAAGATGAGCGTTTTGCTCGCGAAGGTGTCGAATGGCGCTTCGTTCTAGTCGGCAACTCTATATCAGATGTCGTCGATGACCAGCGTCGTCAATCGACCTTTCCCTTCGGGTGTGTGCAGATGAATCCCTACAAGATCGAGGTGCGTACCTGGTCGGAGATCATCGCTGACGCACGCTTCCGTATGAACTTCGTCCAAGACTCGCTGAAGTACCAATCGAATCAGGAAGAGGGGTTGAGGCATTTGCGTCAGGCATATGACTCGTACCTGCCTGAAATGGAGGACGATCCGACAATCGACTCCTGAGTCGCTTGACCGCGGAGTCTGCGCGCGAAGGGGGCATTTTGTCATTAACAACGACCACCGAGCGGGGACTCGGCTGGGCACATCAGAAGGGGCGCGCCACACTATTCCGCGTCCACATCGATGGTAGCTCGTGCTGGTGGTGCGACAAGCCAATGTATCGCGATCGGACACAGAACTGGGATTACAACCCGGACTCGGCCGATCGCGCGTCCGGATCGCTCGCAGCTGACCACTCGCACGCCCGCGCCCACGGCGGCACCAAGGCGGACCGCTTGCTCCACGGAATATGCAACAAGCAACGCCAAGCCGGTCGCAACGACCACCTACGCCCGGCGGTCACAGGCATGGAAGTCGCAGACGCTCGCGCTGTCGACGACCAGCTCGGCGTCCGGCTCCTGCCCTGGCCCTGACCTGCGGCGACGCAGACCGGCACCCCCACCCCCGAAATTGTTGAGGGGTGTGGGTCTCCTGACTGGCCGGCCCCTAGTCAGGGTTTTTTTACGGGGCCGTTTTTCAGTCGGAAGTCCCGAGGGGGGAGCCGCCGCGAGGACCCTGACTCTCGTCCATCTCACGGATCGGCCGATTCTCCCATCGTCCGCGAGGTCGGCGCTTTCCACCACCGATGATCGAGAGTCGATGTTGGCGTTCGTACCAGCTTCGGAGCGTCTGGCATCGGCACCACCTCCAGAGTTGCAGATTGCCCGTTTCCAGATTGATTCGTGCAGCCGACAGGCGTACGCCATCGCCGTGAGCTACCTGGTAGGTAATACCGAGCCAGAACTCGCCTTCCTTCCCGTCCGGAACGTTGACCACCAGCGTCAGGGGCTTCGAACTGTTGTCGAAGCGGGGCACTCGCTTTGAAGCACGATTCTGGGCGTCGATTGACTCGGCAAGGTCATCGATGTTGGCCCAAATACGAGGGCGCACGTCGTAGCGGACGCCGGGACCTCGAGCTGCGACTCGCAGCGTGTACATCCTCCCTGTCTCGAGGTCATATCCCATGGTGGTTAGAGCTCTCGTTCGCGTGAGGATGAGTCCTTGGGACTCCTGCGCGAACTTGAGTTGGCGACGAGACCACTCCATATACAGGAGCGTCGCGACTGCGACGAGTACTGCGACGCCTCCGACTGTTTCGACGATGTCTCGTACCCAGTTCAAGACAGACATGAACGGGAACCCTATAAGCCGCACGGGAGGGGTGACACGTGGAATCGATTGGCGAGTTGGCTTTGGGTCCCGCTGGTCGCCGCCTCTACGACGCGCTGCACGACGACACCGATCCCTACTCGCTGACAGTCCTTGTCGTCGAAGCGGCCCGGATCAAGGACCGCCTCGACAAGTTCGACGAGCTTCTGCGCGGGGACGCCGGCAGTTGGGCCCAGCTGGTCGATGCGCGGGGCGATGACCGGGTCGTCGAGATCCGGATCGACTCGGTGATGCAGGAGTCGCGGCAGCAGGCCGGTGTGCTGCGGCAGATCCTCGGCGAGATCCGCCGGCAGAAGGACGTCCGGGCGGGCGGAGACGACGATGACGACCTCGCTGGCCTGTGAGGACTTTCCGACGCTCACCGGCCGCCAAGAACCGCACCACCTCTCCGCGTTTCCGGGCTCGATCGAGCTGGGGGAGAAGGCGATCATTCTCGCCGGCCGCGCCCGTAAGAAGGCGATGCCCTGGCAGCGCGACGCGATGCACGCGATCCTGTCGACCGCTCGCGACGGCATGTGGACACACCCCGACTGTTGCCTGATCGTTCCGAGGCAGAACGGCAAGTCCCTGATTCTGGTGCTGCGGTGCCTGTTCGGGCTCTATAAGCTCGGCGAGCGGATCATCTACACCTCGCAGCTGTGGCCGACGGCCGAGGACGCGTACAAGCGACTGTGGGCAATCATCAAGTCGCGTCCGAGCCTGCGGAATCGGGTCGTCAAGAACACCTGCTCGCAGGGCAAGGGCTACATCGAGCTCGAGTCCGGCGCCAAGATCGTGTTCTGCACGCGTTCGAACGACTCCGGCCGGGGCTTTGACGAGGTCGACCTGGTCATCTATGACGAGGCATACAACCTCACCGAGGGCGAGACCGCGGCGCTCGGGCCGACGCAGATGGCTTCGTCGAATCCGCAGACGATCTACGCGTCGTCGGCGGTCAACGCCGAGCAGCACCCGAACGGCGGTGTGCTCGCGGCGATCCGCCAGCGCGGGCTCGGCGGCGAGGAAGGGCTCTACTTCGCTGAGTTCATGGCTCCGGACGGGATGTCTCGCGACGAAGAGGAGACCTGGAAGTACGCGAACCCGTCTTACGGTGTGATCCAGACCGCGCCGAAGATCCGCAAGCTGATGCGCGGATTTAGTACACCGAAGGGCCGCAAGAGCTTCGACGTCGAGGTCCTCGGCCGCGGCGACTGGCCGGTGGAGAAGGAACGCGAGACGTGGGCGCTCACCGACAGAGACCAGTGGATGGGTCTCGTCGACCACGACGCGCAGCGGGTCGGCACGGTCGCGCTCGCGGTAGCGCGAGCGGCCGAGCAGTGGGCCATCGGCGCGGCGCAGCGCACCGCCGACGGCCGGATCCACGTCGAGGTCGGCTATCTGAGGGTCGCCTCGAACCCCGAGATCGTCGCGCTGCTGTCCCGCGCGGCTGACGCGCTCGAGCCGTGCGTGATCGCCACCGACAGCCGCTCGCCGGCAGCGGTGCTCGAACCGCTGATGGATACCGCGGGCCTCGAGCTTGTGAAGTCCACAACGAACCAGGCCCAGATGGCCTGCAAGGGGTTCTTCGACGACGTCGAGGCGGCCCTGCTCTGCCACACCGGACAACGAGTGGTCGAGGACGCGCTCGAGGTTGCGGGCAAACGCAAGCTGCCACAGGGCGACTGGGTCGTCGACACGAGCGACGGCGCGGTCACCGCGGCCCTGAGCGTGCTCGTCACCGCGCGGTGGGCGTTGCTGACGTTCGAGTCCCGCGCGGCCGGTGATTCGGTCGCGCCCGCCTACCCGCAGCAGTCGACCGGCCTCGGCGGCGCCTGGTCGACCGATCAATTCGACGCGCTGGCCGCAGCGTTCTGAGAGGAGGTGACGAGTGGACGACGAAAAGCCCGTCGCACCGTCCTACGAAATCGGGTACGTCACCGATCGCACGACCGACCTGCAGCAGTGGAACACCGACGAGCAGGTGCCCGAACTGCGGTGGCCGCAGTGCAATCAGGTCTACGGACGGATGAACCGCGAGGACGGCCGCATCAAGTCGGTCGTGCAGGCGATCGGGCTGCCGATCCGCCGCGCCGGATGGCGCCTGACCCAGAATGGTGCCCGCGACGAGGTCACCGAATACGTCGCCCGCAACCTCGGCCTGACGATCGACGGCGTCGCGGTCGGCCCGCAGGAACGGATCCGCGGACGGTTCTCGTGGGGCAAGCACCTACAGACCGCGCTGCTGATGCTCCCGTACGGCCACAGCTACTTCGAGCAGGTCTACCGCATCGACGATGCCGGACGCCTGTGGCTGCGCAAGCTCGCACCGCGCCCACAGCGCACAATCTCGGAGATCACCGTCGCGATGGACGGCGGACTGGAATCGATCACCCAGCTGCCACCAGCGAACAGCGGCAAAGTTGTGCACGGGCTCGGCGGGCGAGTTATCCCCGTCTCGCGACTGGTCGCATACGTGCGCGATCCCGAGCCCGGCGACTGGACCGGCGAGTCGCTGCTGCGGCCCGCCTACAAGCACTGGCTACTCAAGGACGAACTGATCCGGATCCAGGCCGCGACCGCGCGCCGCAACGGCATGGGCGTGCCCGTGGGCACAGCAGCGAAGGCCGACAAGGAAGAAGTCGAGCACATGCGTCGGCTCGCGTCCGCGTACCAGGGCGGGATTTCGGCCGGCGTCGGCCTCGCTCCCGGCCAGGCCCTCGCGCTGCTCGGCGTGCAGGGCAACCTGCCCGACATGCAGCGGGCCATCGAGTACCACGACAAGCAGATGGCACTCACCGCGCTCGCGCACTTCCTCAACCTCGACAAGGGCGGCTCCTACAGTCTCGCGTCGGTGCTGTCGAAGACGTTCAACGACTCCGTGCAAGCCGTCGGCGAGGACATCCGCGACGTCGCGAACGCGCACGTCGTCGAGGACCTGGTCGATCTGCAGTTCGGCCCGGACGAGCCCGCACCGCGAATCGTGTTCGACGAGATCGGATCCCAGCAGGACGCCACCGCCTCGGCCCTGGCGATCCTCGCGCAGGCCGGACTGCTCGAGCCCGACGAACTGCTGCGCGTCGCACTGCGGCAGAAGTTCAACCTTCCTGTCCCGGAACCGGGTTCCGCGGACGACAACCAAGGAGAATCCGCGTGAGCACCAACCGCACAGGCTGGTACCGGATCCACGCTGCGGCAGACGACAAGCCAGCCGAGGTGTTCATCTACGACCGGATCGGCGAAACCTACTGGGGCGACGGCGTCGGGGCGAAGAACTTCACCCGCGAGCTCGCCGACCTCGACGCCGACGCGATCACCGTCCGGATCAACAGCCCCGGCGGCAGCGTCTACGACGGAATCGCGATCCTCAACGCGCTGCGCGAGCACAAGGCGACGATCACCGTGCACGTCGACGGCCTCGCCGCGTCAGCTGCGAGCTTCATCGCGATGGCCGGCGACGAGATCATCATGAGCCGCAACGCCGAAATGATGATCCACGACCCGATGATGGGCTGCGCCGGCAACGCCGACGACATGCGCGCGGCCGCCGAACGACTCGAACAGGTCGGCGAGAACGTCGCGTCGATCTACGCCGAACGCGCGGGTGGGGACGCGAAGACCTGGCGCACAGCGATGCGCTCCGAAACCTGGTACTCGGCGCAGGAAGCCGTCGACGCCGGACTGGCCGACAAGGTGGCGGCCGCCAAGCGCGCCGACACCGACGCCAAGAACGCGTTCGACCTGTCGATCTTCAACTACGCGGGCCGCTCGGCCGCTCCGACGCCGCCACCCGCGCCCCCAGGCCCCTCTGCCGCGAAGGCGGAGGTCAACAACACGAAGGAGGACACCATGTCCACCCTGATCGAGAGCCTTCGCGAGCGACTCGGCGTCAACGCCGACGCTGACGAGGCAACCGTTCTCGCCGCCATCGACGAGGCGCTCGCCGAGCAGGCGGAAACCGGCGCCGCCGGCGCATCGAACACCGCCGACACGGTCACCGTCGACCGCGCCCAGTGGGAGACCACGGTCGCCGAAGCGCGGTCCGGGCAGCAGGCGCGCGTCCAGCAGCTCCGCGACGCCGACGAGGCCCTCGTCGACGCAGCAATCCGCGACGGCAAGTTCGGGCCCGCGCGCCGCGAGCACTGGCTGACCGCACTCGCCGCCGACCGGGACGGCGCCACGCAGGCGATCAACTCCCTCGCCAAGGGCCTCGTGCCGCTCGAGGAGATCGGACACGGCCACAACGCCGCCGCCGAGACCACAGACAGCGTCGAAGAAAACGACCTCTTCAAGAACTGGAGCATCTGATGGCCGGAGCAGCACAGATCACGCAGGGCGGCCCGAAGTCGTTCACCCCGACAGAGGTGATCCTCGGCGGCCAGCTCGTCGAGGGTCGCGACAACGGCCGCATCGGCGTCGCGGCCGCCGACAGCGAACGCGTCCTCGGCGTCGCGATCACCGACGGGCAGAGCCCCGACACCGCGCAGAGCGGTCCCACCACCGACGCGATCGGCCGCCCGGTCGTCAACGCGATGCCGATCCCGACCGTTGTCTCGGTCGCCTACTCGGGCACCGAGGTGAAGGTGACCTACTCGGCGGCAGCGAAGTTCGGCGAGGCACTCGTCTCGACCGGAGACGGCAAGGTCGGCCCCGCGCCCGCCGACGCGCCGGCCGCCGCGATCGTCGGCCGCTGCACCGAACCGAAGGGCGTCGCCGCCAACGGTGTCGGCCTGATCCGCATCGCCTGACCACCACCACCAGGGAGTAACCCACCATGACGATCCGCAACGTTGTCAGCGGAACGGACGGCGCCGGCATCACCGTCGCCGACTTCGTGAAGAACCCGCTGTTCATCCCCACCCGGCTCAAGCAGCTCCTCGCGAACCAGTTCATCGCCGAGGCCCTGCTGCGCAACGCCGGATCGAACGTCGCCGGCATCTATGCCTACCGCGAGAGCGACCCGATGTTCCTCGTCGACGACATCGACGAGCTCGCCGAGTTCGGCGAGATCCCCGTCAGCCACACCGCACGTGGCATCCCGAAGATCGCCTTCGGCACCAAGCGCGGCAAGGGCGTTCGCGTCACCTACGACATGATTCGCAAGAACCAGGTCGACGACGTCAACCAGCAGATCCGGGCGCTGGTCAACACGTTCATCCGCGCCAACGACCGCGCCGCCAAGCTCGTGCTGCAGGCTGACGCCGTCCCGACCGTGCCCGTGCCGAAGGCATGGGACGCAATTGGCGGCAAGCCGCGCAAGGACATCGCGGAGGCAATCAGCATCGTCACCAGCGCGGCCCCGACGGAGGCGGAGGGAGGCAGCGAAGATGAGTACTACGGCTTCGTGCCCGACACCATCGTCCTGCACCCGGGCCTGCTCGCGACGCTGATGGACAACGATGACGTCCTGAAGGTCTACCAGGGCAACATCGCCGACCAGAACATCGCGTACACCGGTGCGCTGCCCGCGAAGATCAACGGGCTGCAGGTCATCCAGTCGCGTAGCTGGCCGATCGACCGTGCGTTCATCCTCGAGCGCGGCACCATCGGCTTCTACGGCGACGCCCGCCCGCTGCAGCACACCGAGCTCTACCCCGAAGGCAACGGCCCCAACGGCGGCCCGCGCGAGACCTGGCGGACGGACTCCACCCAGGAACGCGCCCTCGGCATCGATCAGCCGAACGCTGGCCTGTGGCTGACCGGGCTCGTGGAGGAGGTTGGCCCGTGACTGGCTACGTCCTCACCGCGCTGCGCTTCGACCAGATCCTCGATGTCGACGAGAAGGGCAACGCCACCAGGCGGATCCGGCACCGCCGCGGCGCACTGATCACCGACCTCGACGAGCTCGAGGCCCGGCGCCTGCTCAACGCAGGCGCGATCGTCCCCGCGTCCGAGGTGGATGCCGACGACGACGAATCCGACGGCGACAGCGACGCCGGCACAGGCGATGCCGACGACGCCAACCACGCCGCTGGCGGCTCCGACGCGTCTACCGCGCCGACGGCCGCGGGTGGGGCCGATCCGGAACGACCGCGACCCGCCGCCTCGATGAAGCTGTGGGCTGCGTACGCCGAGGCCCGCGGCATCCCCGCCGAGAAGGTTGCCGCGATGGCGAACAAGGACGCCATCATCGCCGCCGTCGACGAACTCGACACGCAGTAGAACAGGGGGCGCACGATGGCAGAGTTCGCCACCGCCGACGAGGTCAATCGTGGCCGGCGCCCCCTCTCGAGCGACGAGCGGGTCAACGTCGAGGCCATGATCGCCGCCGCAGGCCTGTGGATCCGCGAGAAGCGACCCGATATCGCGGACGGCGACCAGGCCGCGAACTTCGTTGTGGTCCAGGTGGTGCGAACCGCCATGGACACCGAGAAGTTCCGCGGCCTGGTCTCCTTCACGAAGGCAACCGGCGGCGTCTCCCGTGGCGGCACCCTGGCCAACCCGGGCGAACTGATTGTGTTCAGCGACTTCCACCGCGAGCTCCTCGGCATCTCCAAATCAGTGATGCCGCAGTGGCATTTCGGAGACTGACATGGATGACCTCGGAACCCAGACCGTGCGCGTGATCGAACGGGCCCGCGGCAAACGCGGAGTCATGACCGAGCGGCCAGGCGCAGTGTGGCCGGGCTGCTCGGTCCAACCGGTCGACTCGGCGGAAGGCGTACCCCTCGAGCGGCACACCCGGTGGGTCCTCTACGCCCCTCCAGGCTTCCCGGAGTCGTCCGAGAACATCCTCGCGGTCGACGGGATCGGTGACCGGCTGCACGTCGACGGTGACCTGCAGACGTGGTTCGACGACGAGGGCGTCGCCGAGTACGTCTGGGGCTACCTCGAACGCTGGAACGGGAAGGGGACCAATGGCTAGCGGTAAGCCCGGCAGCATCCGGTTCTCGTCGAAGGACGCTAAGGCGATCATGGCGTCGAGGCAGGTACAGGTGGCGACTGCTCGGCTGGCGAAGGTCGGCGCTGACGCGTTCCGGAGGGAAGCGCGCCGGCACAAGCGATCCGGTCAGCTCGCCTACAAGGTCCGCGTCGAACCTGCGACCGGATGGGACGGGCGGCCGGGATCGCGGATCGTCGCGTCCCGCCGTGGAAATCAGTCCGCATTGTTCGGCACCCGCCGCTCGCGGCCGGTGCGCGCGCAGGAGGCGGCGATGAAGGCGATGAGCCAGAAGCGGAGGTACTGACATGGTCGTCGAGATCGATGACACCCTGTTCCCGGATGTCGAGGACGTGCTCATGGCGTACCTCGCGCCGCTGGGGGACACCGACACCGAACCGCCGGTCGAAGACGACGGTGGCCGCGGGATCCAGATCAACCGCGTCGGCGGCCACGACGACGGGATCAGCGACTACCCGCGCGTGATGATCGTCTGCCACGATCCGGATCCGCGGGCCGCGTCGAAGCTGGCTCGGCAGGTCGCGAACTACATGGAACGAATCGTCGACGCGGAGATCGACGTCGAGGACGAGCCGAAGCCGATCGGTGTCGACTCGTGCCGGGTCGATACCCCGCCGGAGGCGGAACCGTTCGAGAACCCGGACGTCCGCCGCGTCGTCGCCTACTACGCGCTGAGCCTGTCGAAGCCCTGGCGGCGCTGACCCACCCCGAACATCCACGAGGCCCACGACATTCGTTGTGGGCCTTTCTCATGCCCAGGAGGCACCCATGGCTACCGATATCGGCAAGCTCGAGGTCGCGCGGCACCAGCGCGAGCTCATCCTCAAGCCCAAGCGCATGCACATCTTCGGCATGCCCATGTCCGTCGACCCGATCGAGTTCATCACCGAAGGCCCGAACTCCGCTCTCGCCGAGCTGCCCGAGGGGGCATTCGACTTCGGCCTGCTCCTCAAGGACGACGCCATCACGCTCACTCGCGAGATGGAGAAGGACGACATCAACGCGATCGGGTACTCGAATCCGGTTATGTCCGACTGGATCTCGGACATCTCCGGTATCCAGTTCACCGGTCTCGAAACCAACCGCTACAACATCGAGAACAACCTCGGTATCGACCTGTCGGCGATGACCGCCGACCCGGTCACCGGTGAGGTCGCGTTCGACCAGCCCGCGATCGCCGAGATCCGTCAGCTGCGGTACCTGCTGCTGTCGCAGTTCGGCGTCGGCGTCGACCGGATCTATCTCGGCCGGCAGCTCTACGCGGGCGAGGTCGCCGAGATGGGCGAGCAGACCCTGTCGGATGCCGGCGGCGCACTGGTGTGGCCGACGAAGGTCAACGCGATGGTCGACCCGGTCCACGGCGTCTCTGTACGCCACTTCTTCGGCGGCCCCGGCTGGAACCGCGTCCTCGAGGACGCCGGTTTCAAGAAGGGCGCCACCCCCGGCGGGCCCTAGTTTCGTCGCCGCGCTAAAGCGTCGGCTGGAATGGGATGTTGTACTTCTGCCCCAGCTCCTGCATGCGCTGGCATGGCGCCGGTTCGCCGTCGACAGCGCACAGCTTTGGGCTCGAAGGGACCACAACACCATTCCTGAGGTGAGCATGCGACTTCGCTTCGCCGAGGTCTGCCTCGAGCGCGGCGACGACCGCCTCGTCTGTGGGGTCGGCCGAATCAATGGCCTCGAGCTCGCTCTCGATGGCATCAATTACTGCTTCATACAACTCAACACGTCTGAACACACGAAGAGTGTGCCATCAGCGTCGTAGATACGGGAGAAAATCAATGGGAACGATGCCCACCCTCAGCATGGAGGGCTGGCGGCCCGTCACGCTCGTCTCACCCGACGGCCGCACCTACACGCCAGGCGATCACTCCGAGCACCGACAGCTGCTCGCCTCCGGTTACCGCGAGGCACCGGCCGAGTCGTCGCCGTCCGTGCCCGACGTCGCCGCTGCCGCTGCATCGGCGGCCGCCGAGGATCCGGACGGCAAGCTCGCGCTCGACGCCCAACAGGCCCGCGACGCCGTCGAAAGCACGGCCGAATCCGCAGCCGCCGCGGCCACCGCCGCGGACGCCCCCAAGCCCAAGACCAGCCGACGTAACGGAGGTGCGCAGTGAGCGCGAAGGACATCGACACCGTGACCAGCTTCGAGCCGCGAAATGGCACTGCTGCAAGGCAGTACGACTCCACCCGGCCGAAAAAGGAACCGTTCACCTTCCGAGTGGCGGACTCGCCGGAGTTCGTCGTCGAGGAGCCCGACGGCTACACCGTGATGGACATCGAGGAGGCGAAGACCTCCCGCAGCGTGCTCAAGCTGTTCCTCGGGGACCAGTACGAGGACCTCGAGGACTACATCGGACCGCTCGATCCCGATGTGCTCGTAGACATCGCACGCGACATGTCGAAGCACTTCGGCCTGTTCGACGCCGACTCCGCGATCAACCGCGCCGAACGCCGCAGCCGCGACCGCCGCCGCGGCGGCCGTAGTCGCCGCTGACCATGAACGCAGACGAGAACGGGTCGACGGCATCGTTTTTCGAGACACTTCTCGACGAGGCCGTCGGCCCGTTCTTCGTCTCTCTGGACGACGGAACCGAACTCGTCATCGAGGTGCCCGCCGCCGACGACGTCGCCGACCTCGACACCACAACCTCCATCCACGACGTCCTCGATCTCCTCGTCGACGAAGACACAGCCGACACCATCGC
Source organism: Prescottella sp. GW823-FHT02E09 (assembly GCF_058797375.1). Taxonomy (NCBI): domain Bacteria; kingdom Bacillati; phylum Actinomycetota; class Actinomycetes; order Mycobacteriales; family Nocardiaceae; genus Rhodococcus; species Prescottella sp. GW823-FHT02E09. The sequence continues at coordinate 744,906 of NZ_JBXAJP010000001.1, read as the reverse complement.
CGACGCGTACGCCCGCCGGCCGATCAGCGAACTCGCCGACCTCGTCGACGACATCCGCGCACACTTCGCGCTACTGACGCCACCCGACCAGGGTTGGGCCTACCTCGTCGACGAGATCGACCGCTACGGCATAGCGATCGACCGGGACCTGTTCGGCATGCCCGGAGACGCGCGCCTGTACGACTGGGTGCGCGACCACGAAGACCTGCCGTGGAACCACTTCATGCGCATGCTCCCCACCCTCCCCGTCGGGGGTTGGTACTACGCCGCGATCGCCGACGACGACGAACGCGCGGACCAGATCCTCGAGATGGAAGCCCGCGGCGAACTACCGCCGCGCTCGAACCGCCCCTCGCTGATCGGGTGGACGCCCGAACGCGAGCTGATGACCGAGGTCGCTGAACTCCTCGAGCACGTCGTCCACGCCGTCTGGGGCGCGAGTCCGAAGTTCAAGGGCAAGGGCGGCAAGCCGCCCCAGCGTCGGCCCCGCCCAGAGACCGCGCACGACCGCGCCGAAGAACGCGTCGCACTCCGCGAGCACGACGACATCTCGTCGCAGCTCCTCGGCGCCCGCTACACGCGGCGCTACTCCGAAAACTAGGGGGTGCCCCATGGCCGACCTACAGGGTGGGCAGACATTCCTCAACGTCCTGCCGTCGATGACGGGCTACTTCAAGCGGATCCGCTCGGAGATCCAGGGCAACCCGATCGAGCAGAACGTCGACGTCAAGATCAACGAACGCCGATTGGCGAAGGCCAAGAGCGACCTCGAGTCGATGGTTAAGGCCGAGGAGGCAGCACGCCGCAAGGCCGCCGATGCAGCCGGCGCCCAGACCGTCGCCGAGGCGAAGCTGCAGGCGCTCCGCGAGAAGGGCGTCACCGACGTCGGACGGCTCGCCGCCGCCGAGGAGGCGGTCGAGAAGGCGAAGCGCAGCAGTGAAGCCGCGTCGAAATCGCTGGCGGAAGCCGAGTCCAAGCGCAAGGCCGGCGACATGCGCGTGCAGCGCATCGAGGCGCAGTTCGACGGCAGCAAGGCCGACGCGCAGTCGGAGTCGTTCCTGCAGCGTCTCGCAGCGAAATCGGAGACGTCGGGCCATGGGATCGGTTCGAAGCTCGTCGGCGGTATCGGCGCGGCCATGAAGACCGGGGCGATAGCCGTCGGGGCGACCGTCGCGACGGTTCTCGGGACCGCCCTGACGAAGGGCTTCAACCGGCTGACCGCGATCGAGAACGCGCAGGCCAAGCTCAAGGGCCTCGGCCTGGCCGCCGACGAGGTCAAGTCTGTGATGGGCGACGTGAGCGCCTCGGTGTCGGGCACTGCGTTCGGCACCAACGAGGCGGCCGACGCCGCGGCGATGGCGCTGTCGAACGGCATCAAGCCCGGCAAGGACCTGCAGCGCACCCTCAAGCTGGTCGGCGACTCCGCAGCGTTCGCGAACAAGGGATTCGGCGAGGTCGCGCCGATGGTCATGAAGGTCGCCGAGTCTGGAAAGCTCAGCGGCGCCGTCCTGACCCAGATGGGTGAGAACGCGATCCCGATCATGGCCGGCCTGCAGAAGGTCACCGGCAAGACGGCCGAGGAAGTCCGAAAGATGGCTTCCGACGGGAAGATCGACTTCGAGACCTTCCAGAAGGCGCTCGAGTCGTCGATCGGCGGGTCCGCCCTGGCCGCTGGCGACACCTTCCAGGGCTCGATGAAGAACATGGGTGCCGCGCTCGGCAGACTCGGCGAGACCCTACTGTCGGCACCGTTCAAGGCCGCACCCGGAGTGTTCAAGGGCATCTCCGGCGGGATCGACAACATCAACGCCAAGACCAAGGGCGTCCTCGAGCTGCTGACGACGGGCGCGTTCGGCGAGGCGTGGGAGAAGGCATTCCCCGGCAAGGACCTCTCGAACTCGGGTCTCGCGCGCGGGATCGTCACGATCAGCGAGAACATCCACTCGCTGTTCGCCGCGACGAAGCTGTTCGCGACCGGCGATTTCACCACCGACATCGGGCGTGCGCTCGGCGTAAGTGAGGACTCCGAGCTCGTCGACCGCATCCTGCGGACGCGGGAAGCGATCGAGCAGGCACGCGACACCGTGAAGCTGTTCTTCGGCGTGATCGCCGGAGACGGCGCCGACGTCGACCTGCCCTGGATGAACAAGGTCATCGACGCCGGCGTGATGGTGCGCGGCTGGGGCGAGCAGATCGGCCGAATCTTCGGCACAGTCAAGGACATCCTCGTCGAACTCGGCCCACCGGTCGGGCAGATCGTCGGCTCGCTCGGACAGGCCTCCGCAGCGATCGGCATCAGCACCTGGTCGGTGTTCCTCGACGTCCTCGAGGCGCTGCTGCCTGTGATCGGCGACATCCTCGTCCCGGCGGTGCAGACGCTCGCCGACCTGATGGCCGCGCACCCGGGGGTCGTCACACTCGTCGTCGGCGCTTACACCGCCTACCGCGGTGCCGTGGTTGCGGCGACGGCCGCCGTGAAGGTGCAAGACGTGTGGGCCAAGCGGTCGATGATCACCACGAAGGCGCACGCAATCGCCACGAAGGCCTCGACGATCGCGACGCGTGCGTGGGGCATCGCCCAGACCGTCGCGTCGACGGCATCGAAGGGCGCCGCCGTCGGCGTCCGAGCGCTGAACGCGGCGATCAAGGCGAACCCGATCATGGCGATTGTCTCGGTGATCACCCTGCTCGTCGGCGCGCTGGTGTGGTTCTTCACCAAAACTGAGACCGGCAAGCGGATCTGGGAGACGGTGTGGTCAGGCATCAAGGCCGCGATGGCCGCGGCGTGGGACTTCATCCGGCCGATCTTCGAGGCGATCGGTGCGATCTTCACGTGGCTGTACGAGAACATCGTGCAGCCGGTATTCACCGGACTGAAGATCGCGCTGGCTGTCGTCATCACGGAGTTCCTGCTGCTCTGGGAGGGTGTCAAGCTCTACATCGAGATGGTCGGCGCGATCCTGACCTGGTTGTGGGAGAACGTCGCCCAGCCCGTCTGGGCGCTGATGAAGGTCGGGCTGCAGGCTCTCGGCGCGTTCTTCGGGTGGGTGTGGAACTCGCTGATCAAGCCCGCGTGGGACGGCCTCGGTGCCGGCATCTCGTGGGTGTGGCAGAACGTGATCCAGCCCGCCTGGAACGCGCTCAAGGCCGCGCTGCAGGCAGTCGGCGCGTTCTTCGGGTGGGTGTGGAACTCCCTCGTCAAGCCCGCGTGGGACGGCCTCGCGGCCGGAATCAAGTGGGCCTGGGAGAACGTGATCCGCCCCGCGTGGGACGGCCTCAAGGCTGCGCTGCAGGCTCTCGGCGACTTCTTCAAGTGGATCTGGGACAACGCGATCAAGCCCGCGTGGGACGGCCTCGGCGCCGGTATCGCGTGGGTCTGGGAGAAGGTGATCCGCCCCGCGTGGGACGCGATGACCGGCGCTCTCGGCAAGGTCCGCGACTTCTTCGGGGAGGTTGTGAAGGGGATCCAGGGCAAGTGGAACGGTCTCAAGGCCATCCTCGCGAAGCCGATCAACTTCCTGATCAACACCGTCTGGAACGGCGGCATCCTGAAGGCCTGGAACAAGGCGGCCGATCTCCTCGGGCTCGACAAGGCCGAGGAACTGGCCAGCATCCCGGAACACGCGACCGGTGGCGCGATCCGTGGGCCCGGCACCGGTACGTCCGACGACGTGCTGATGTGGGGCTCGAACGGCGAGCACATGCTCACCACGAAGGAAGTGCAGCGCGTCGGCGGCCACAACGCCGTCTACGCACTGCGCGACATGATCATGCGCGGCGTCCCGTTCACCTGGGACGGCGGGCAGATCATCCGCGAGCTCGGCCGCGACAACGTCAACGCCTACGGCGCCAAGGTCGCGGTCAAGGGCCTCGGCAACGTCAACCCGCAGGGCATGTTCGACTGGCTGCTCCCGAAGTACAAGGACGGCGGAGAGATCCGCCCCGCGTGGGAATCGCAGCTCGAGAACGGCCACCGCGCCGCGAAGATGCGCAACGGCAACCCGTACACGTGGGGCTTCGAGGACTGCTCGGGCTACGTGTCGGCGATCGCCGATGCCATCCTCAACGGCGGCAACGGCTCGTGGAAGTGGGCGACGGGATCGTTCCCGGGCGGGCAGCCGTGGGCACCCGGTCTCGGCGAAGGATTCTCGGTCGGCGTGTGGGATGACCCGGGCGGGCCGGGCGGCGGCCACACCGCCGGCACCCTCACCGGTGTCGGCCCGTACTCGACGACCAACGTCGAATCGGGTGGTGCGCACAACTATGTCGCGTATGGCGGCCCCGCGGTCGGCGCGGATGCACCGATCTTCGCGGGCAAGTCGCCGGGCCTGTTCCACCTGGCGATCGGCGCTGACGGTGCGTTCGAATCGGCGGGTGGTCCGTCACCGCAACAGAAGACGTCGTGGCTGCAGCAGAAGATCGCGGGCATCTTCGACTTCTTCCTGAACCCGATCAAGGCCGGAATCGGTGCCGCGATCGGCACACCGCCGCCGGAGTGGCTCGGCATTCCGCCGAGCTTCCTCGACCACGGTCGCGACAAGGCGTCGGCGTTCCTGTCCGAGAAGGTTCTCGGCCTCGGATCGCTGTTGTCGTCGGTGTGGGGCAGGGCCAAGGACGGATTCGGGCTGTTCCGTGACCAGGGCGGCTGGATCCCGAATGGGCTCTCGATCGTCCGGAACGAGACCGGCAAGCCGGAGGCGGTCCTGAACTGGGACCAGATCATGGCTCTGCGGGATCTGTTCGAGACGGGCGACTACACCAGCGCATTGTCGCGGGTCGGGATCGAGGAAGACCACCCGTACGTCGACGCGGTCCTCGGGCTGCGGGATCTGATCGTGAACGGCGACTACACCCCCGCGGTGCGGCGTCAGTTCGGGATCGAGGAGGACCACCCGGTCGTCGGCGCTGTTCTCGGCGCCCGCGACGGGATCCTCGCGGCACAGGCGAATCTCGACGCGACCGGCACGTACGCGTCCGAGATCGACTGGGGTGGTGTCGGTGCGCAGATCGGCACTTCGCTCCTCGCGGAGTGGGGCAATGGCCTGCTCGGCATGGTGGGGCTCTCGAACCGGTTCGAGGGTATGAAGCTCGTTGACGACACCGGCCGGCGCCGTTCCGACGAGGCCGGTGCACGGAACGAGGCCAGTTTCGACGACGGCCCGACCGGCGACCTGGATCCGGTCGGCGACTCCGGCACCGCTCCGGCGTCGGCGGCTGCCCCGGCACCGGTCGACCCTGCTGGCGATCCGGAATCCGTTGTCGACGTCGTCAAGCGGGCGTTCGCACCGCTCGGATGGGACACCGGCGAGCAGTGGGCCGCGGTCGACTTCATCGTCGGCAAGGAATCGAGCTGGAACCCGCTCGCCCGTAACCCGCAGTCGGGTGCGTTCTCGCTGTTCCAGTTCCTCGGCTCGACGAAGGACCAGTACCTGCCCGACGAGAACCCCGATCCGTACATCCAGGGGCTCGCGGGCCGGGACTACATCCGGGACCGCTACGGCGATCCCGTTCGGGCGCGGTCGTTCTGGGAGAAGAACGGCTTCTACGACCAGGGCGGAATCGCGCGCGGTAAGGGCTACCTGCTCAAGGACATCATCCATCCCGAGCGGGTCCTCTCGCCGCGGCAGACGGCGACGTTCGAGCAGCTGATCCCGATGCTCGACCGGATGCAGCAGTCGACCACCGCGCCCGCCGACGTCATGCCGGCGTCGGCTCTGTCGTCCCTTGAGTACGCGCCCGTCGGCGCCGAGGGGGACACGTTCCACGTCTACGGAAAGGCGGACAGAGAAACGATGAACGAGGTCGGTATCTGGTCGAACCAGCGCACGCGCAGCCGCCGCTACGACAGGGGGCAGCGGTGAGCCTGGTCGACTCCGTCCGGGCCCGTGGGGTCGATGGATCGGTGTGGCCGCTCGGCGGTCCACGCAACCTCGCGAAGGATGCGTGGATCGTCGGCGGCCTCGACGCGCTGTTCGTGCCACCGCCGTTCACCGCGGCACGCACATCACGCGCGTACCAGATCGGTTCGACACCGAGGATGACGAAGGTCGAGGAACGGCTGCTCGACTTCCGGGTGCGGCTGCAGGGCCGCACCCGGAGCGACTTCGAGCAGCTGCTCGCTGCGTGGAACCGCGCCTGGTCGAAGGACGCCGATCTCGACCTCGACACGAGGACCGAGACCGGCGGCACCCGCACGATCAGCCTGCGTCTCGACCGGCAGATGAAGCCTGCGAGCCGAATCTCGATGCAGGCCCGCAAGCTCGACCTCGAGATGGTTGCGGTCGCGTGCTGGCCGTACCTGCGTTCCGGGGTCGACGTCGAGAAGTTCGAGTGTCCGGCCGGCACACATGAGGGCACGGTCCTCGTGTCGAACCTGACGGATGTACCGCTGTGGGTGGAGTGGGGCGGTACCCCGGGCCGCTGGTTCTTGCCCGACGCACTGTCGGGCCGCGTCGTGCCGATCCCGGTGCAGAACGACGTGTGGAAGGTCCGCACTCGGCAGAACTTCGAAACGCCGTCCTCGGCGTCGGGGGAGTTCGTGTGGCCGAAGATGCGCGGCGTCAACTTCCAGTTCGAAATCCCGCCCGGCACAACGCCGACCGAGCTTCCCGTGCGCGTGGAGAACGCGCCCGTCAAGGCCGAGCTGCGTTGCTTCATGCCGCGGTACCACCAAATGCCCTGGGGGTGATCCATGAGCGTCGATCTCGACGCGGGCCTCGCGGCCATCGATGCCCGGTTCGAGGCGGAACAGGCCGCGAGCAACGAACGCGACCGGGTGTTCATCTACGACCGGAACCTCGAGCTTGTCGGAGAAGTGTTCGGCGAGAACGACGCCGACTGGGAGGACATCTGCAACGACGCCGGCGAAGCCGCGGTCACCATCCCCGGCGAGGACGACCTCGCGCAGTGGCTCATCGACGCGCAAACCGTCGACCACGATGTGTTCCTCGTCTTCCAAACCCCTTGGAAACGTGAGTGTTACAAGGTCAAGGACATCGAGATCGACGAGGACGACCACGGCAACATGGTCGTGCGGCCGATCGCGCTCCACGTCCTGGACGAGGCCAAGCACTGGCAGTGCTGGCCGAACACGATGGCACCGCTGGGAGCGCAATTCCCCAAGTCCGACACCCAATTCGGGAACGCGATCAAGGTGATCAAGGGGTACGCCCACCGGAACCTGCTGCGCGAGCAACAGCCCGGGTGGATCCCGTTCTTCGACATCTGGAACGCGGCGAACTGGAAAGCGAACTTTGACAACGCGAAGTGGCCGATGGTGATGATCCCGTACATCGCCGAACGGGACGGTGTCGCGGAATGGTGCGCCCTCGACTCCCGCATGGACAACTTCTATGACCTGGTCATCCACACCCTCGAGGACGCGGGTCTGCAGCTCACCGCCGACGTGTGGTTCCCCGGCGATCCGCAACCGTGCCCGAGCCACTTCCTTCTCGATCGGCCGACCCTCGTGTTCGACGTCGTCCGGCGGCGGGTCGCCGCAGGCGTCACCGGAACCATCGTGGATCCGATCCGGGACCTGGTGCGGATCATCGCCCCCGACGGCACCTCGGAGACGGTGACGATCGCGGATCCGAACGATGACCCGAACAACGCCGACCCGACGGCCCCGTGGGTGATTCTCCGGCGCGGCCAGCACGTCGGGCTGCGGTCGAAGATGACGATCCACAAGCCGATCGAGCACACCATCACCACGGGCGGGAAGAGCCCCGACGCCATCAACCAGGGCGCGAAACTGCTGTCGAACATCCTGCTCGGGCTGCTCGGCACCGCGATCGGCATGCCATGGCTCACGCTCGGCATCTTCGACAAGGCCGTCGAGGACGTCATCCTCGCGTGGGCGATCTTCACCGACCATCAACGCAAGGCCCGCATGGGTCGCTACTCACACAAGTCCGGATTCGAGACCGGCGGCGGCGTTGCAGTCTCCCCATCCGGGCTGCAGGTCGGCCGCGTCGGGCTCCACAAGGCTCGCGGATACGTGAGCTTCGCCGCCGAGGTCGACGACGCAGCCCCACACGTGATGGGCCGGCATATCGACGTCGGTATCAGCGCCGGATTCGAGGTCGGCAATCGCATCTGGCTGTCGAACATCTCCGCCGGCCGCCGCTCGTGGTCCCGCACCCAGGCGCCGGCATGGCAGATCGCAGTCGGCGACTACCGCGCCCTCGAGCCGGACGGCACCCGCGCACTGCGCTACATCGGCACCCTGACCGGCGCGGTCCGGCAGATCTCGAGCTCAACCTGACAGGAGCGTCCACGTGCCCGAACCCGATCCCGATCTCAATGCCGAACTGCTCGCCGCGATCCCACCGGACATGCACCCGTACGCGTACGTATTCATGCACCCGTCGATGGAAGGCGTCACCCCGAAATTCGAGCCCGACGAGATGAACGCGCTCGGCCGGCACCTCGAACGGCTGGGATTCCGGCCCGTCGCCGAGCAACTCGACCGATACGAGCCGCCGAAGTCCGGGCCGATCCACCCCCACAACCCGGGCAAGTGGATCCCGAAGTCCCGGCCGCGTTCGGCGGCAGCCCCGACGGTCGCCGAACGGTTCGTCGCGGCGATCGGCCAACTACCCGAGGGCGACCGCACCGAAGTTATTGCGTCGCTGACCGATTCGAAGGAGACCAGCGGATGACCGTCACCTTGCCCCCGCGCCCGGCGTTCGACGAAAAGTGGATGCTCAGCCTGTCCCGATCGAGCCGATTCGGCGCGGCCGTCACAAACGCGTTGTGGCACACCGAGGAAGGCAACGCGACCGCCGTCGCCCTCGCCCTGTACTGCGGCAACCCGGCGAACAATGCGTCGTACCACGACATCGTCCGGGACCGGATTGTCGCGCACGTCGTCGACGACGATTTCGCGTCGTGGTCTGCGCTGGCGGCGAACCCGTACACCTACAACCTGTGTTTCGCAGGGTCGCGCGCTGCCTGGACTGAGGCGCAGTGGATGGCCCGCGCCGACGACATCCGCATCGCGGTGTGGCTGACGCTCGAGGTCGCCCGCCGCAAGGGCACCATCGCGACCGAGATCATCGCGCTCGGCGGCGGCCGGTACCGCGGCCGGATGTCCGGCATCGCCGATCACTACTACGTGACCAAGGTCCTCGGGATCGGCAATCACACCGACCTCGGCATGAACTTCCCGTGGTGGTTCGCCGCGCAGGTCCTCGCCGAGTACCTCGCCCCGGCACCGCTGCCGGCGCCCGTGGTGCCCGCGATCGACGAGGAGATCCGCCGGGTCCGCGAGGTGAACGACTGGCTCGGCGCCCGGATCACCGTCGGCGAGAACGACTGCCGCGGCGACCGCGGAGGCAAGTGGGTCAAACTTGAGAATGGCCAGGCGTACTGGTCGGCGCAGACCGGCGCGAAGATCGTCCCGAACGCGCTGCTCGATACGTACGGCCTCTACGACTGGGAGGTCGGCCCGCTCGGCTACCCGATCGGTGACCACACCGTCCTCACCGAACCTGCGACCGGGACGGCGTGGGGCGACGTCCAGCACTTCGAGGGCGGCACCCTGTACCGCCGATACAGCGCCGACCGCGGCTGGTGGGTCCACGGACTGATCTACGCGACGTGGCGGCGCAGCGGCTTCGAGAACGGCCCGCTCGGCTGGCCGACCTCGGACGAGGTCGTGCTCGACAACGGCGACCGGGTCCAGCACTTCGAAGGCGGCGACATCTACTGGTCGCCCACTGGCACCGTTGCGCTCAAGCCGGCCGACGGCCCCGATCAGCACTTCCCGATCTCGCACTGACGCCGCGGGCACTACCACTCCGAACCCATTCCGGGCCCCGGTCGACGCCGGGGCCTGGCCGTCGAAGGGACTTTCATGACCACCTCGGACGCATCCATCACCGTCGGCGTCGAAGTCGTCGGCGCCCACTCGATCGACTCCCGCGCGTTCTGGCTCGACCTCACCGACCGCACCGTCCGGACATTCCTGCAGAACGTCCTCGTCTTCCTCAGCGTCGGCACGACGATCCTCGAGGTGTCCTGGACGACCGCGCTGTCGTCGGCCGCGCTCGCCGCGCTCGTCTCGTTCCTGCTGGCGTTGTCGACCGCGACCGCGATCAGCTCGGGCAACTTCCTGATCGACCTCGCCGACCGCGTCGGCCGAACATTCGTCGGCGCCCTCGTCGGCGCGATCCCCGCCACCGGCACGCTCGCCGACATCGACTGGCAGGCGGCACTGTCCATCGCCGCAACGACCGCGGTCGTCTCCGCAATCACCTCGATCCTGTCGACCAACCTCGGATCTGCGAAGGGGCTGCCTTCCCTCGCCCCGGTCCAACCAGATGTGATCGCTCTGCCGGCCACCTCGAGCGGCTCTGACACCACGATCACCGTCGGCATCGATCCCGAGCAGGTGCTGTCGCGCGCGCAGGCCGACCAACTGGCGGGCCGGCATCGCAGCCTCCGCTACGACGGGCGGTAACCGGTGGGCCTGAGCGCGGTGGACGCGGCGGCGCTGCTCGCAGCCTCCGGCGCGAGTGGTGTCGTCGGCGCCGTCGTCAACGGGATGTTCGCGCGCCGAGCGACGACCGCGGCCGCCGCGAAGGACGCCGCGGAAGCGTCGAAGGCCGCGGCCGAAGCCTCCCGCGCCGGCACCGAGGAAACGAAGCTCGACGCCGAAGCTGCCGAGATCATCGCGGACACCGCGGTGCGTCTCGTCGCGCCACTCGGCGAGCGAGTGACGCGACTCGAGACTGAGGTCGGCGAACTGCGAACGGAGAACGCAGAGATCAAGTCCGAGAACGCCGACATCAAGTCCGAGAACGCCGAGACCCGAACACTGCTCACGTCGGCACTCGATTTCATCCGGACGCTCCTCGAGTGGATCGAGGCCCGGATACCGGGCCAATCGCCGCCCGAGGCTCCCGCGAACCTGCGGAAGGGGGTGCACGGTGACGTCACCTGACGGCTGGTCCTCTGGCCGGCCGGATCCCGGTTGGGGCGACATGGGAGGGATGGCCGACGAGTTCATCAAGGAGTTTCTCGGGAACTGGCTGAACACCAACTTCACGTCGACGGACACGTTTCGGGACTTCCAGCGTGAACTCGACGCACAGATCGACTACCTCAAGAACGTGTCCGGCTATTGCAACCTCGTGATGAAGAAGAACTGGACAGTCGCAGGTGGAGGCAACTCGGCGACACCGATCCCGTTCGACGATCACCTGGGCCAGTTCAAGAACGCGCGGCCATACAAGGGGCGATTCACGCCGTCGAACAAGGAGCGGCACGGGATACTCCTCGAGGCGCCGGGCACCTGGCAAGCGGACACGCGCGTCACGGCAGGGCCCGCCGGACCGCTGTCGGGTGGAACGAAGATGGAGATCTACCTGTCCCTGTGGGATCTCGAAACTCGATCCCTCGCGTCGGAGGGCATGCACGCCACTTCGACCGTGTCTGGCGGTGGTTGGCGATCGAACACCGTCATGCAGAGCTTCATCGTTCCGGAGGCCAATCGATACGTCGTGTGCAGTTCGGTTGCGCACGGTGCGCTGTGGTGGCCGATCCTCGGCGGTGACCGCCTGTCGCGACTTTCAGTGAGTCGCTGGGACATTGACGGCGGCGGCCGTATGGGTGGCACAGGAGACGCCACCGAGAACGGAGGCAACTATGACTGATCTTCACGCCGACATCACCGACATCGGTGGCGGCCGCGGCGACGGATACGCGACTATGACGTCGACCGTGCTACGGCCGGCCAACTCGCGGCCGGGCACCATCGCACCCGTACTCTGTCACACCGTCAAGATCGTCGACGGCAAGTTCACAATGACCAACCTCGATCCGGGTCCCGCGAAACTCGGGATTCGGATGGGCGCTTGGGACGAAGAGTGGCCGGTGAACATCCCGGACTCGTCAGAACCGATCACCTTTAAGACGCTGCTCGACAACTACATCGAACACGAACCAGGTGTCATCTCCGAGGTCCGCGCACACGCGGACCGTGCAGAGACGAGCGCGATTCGATCCGAAGACGCGGCCGATCGCGCCGACGCTGCCGCGGACAACGTCGCCGAGGTGATGGGCACCGCCGCGGACGGGGTTCGCGCGTTGGTTGAGTCGGACGCGGATCGCGCACAGCAGGCTGCGGCGGAGGCGGTGGCCGATCGCGTCGCGGCGGCTGAGGCCGCAGCGGCTGCGCACACGTCGAGACAGGAGACGGTCCAGTACGCGACGTACGCGTCTTCGGCTGCAGGGCAAGCTGGCTCTCATAAGGATGCCGCCCAGGTGGCAAGGGAGGGCAGCGAGGCAGCACGGGATAGTGCGGCGACAGCGAAAGACGCTGCGCTGGCGGCACAGGCCGCGGCAGAGTCCGCCGCGATCGATGCGACCGCCGACGTAACGACGACGCTGCAGCAGGCCGTCGCAGCGGATCGGCAGGCAGCGGAGACCGCGCGCGGCGGGGCGGAGACAGCGGCGACGACGGCGGCCGGCCATGAGGACGCGGCCGAGGGCTTCGCGGCGGCCGCCGGCGCATCGGCTCAGGCCGCCGACGCCGCGCGCCAGCTCGCCGAGGACGCTGCCGAGAACGCGCAGCAGGGCGCACCGTCGGGCGGGTGGTTGCGCGCCCACCTCGAGCAAGCGGTGCAGGACGATCTGCAGCGCGCTCGAACGGCGCTGCAGGAGATGCCCGTCGCGACCCCGGAAGCGCCGGGCGCAATCAAGATCGCCGGACACCTCGCCGGCACCGCGTCGGATCCGCGCATCGCCAACGGAGTGATCGAGTTCGGCCACTTCACCGAGGAGATGGGTCGCGCTGTCTACTTCGCGGCGTTACTCCGAGGAGCGTCGTATGACGAGAACGACATCGACGAGTACGTCGGACTACCGATCGGGCTGTTCCGTCAGGACATTCAGGATGCCGTTGCCCGTGCGGCGTTCGCGTACATCAAGCCGGGGATGGGGATCCCCGGTGACGACCTGGCGATCGGCGCAGTCGATCTCGATCAGCTGTCGGACGTCGAGCCGTATCCGGCGACGCCGTCGGTCAAGGCCGCGGTCGGTTTCGCTGCCGAGATCCTGACCACCTTCGATGTGAACGGCGGCTGGACGCGCGACAACTTCACCCAGGACGTGCACGACGACCTCAACAAGGCGGCGACCGCCATGCAGGGATCGAAGAACGGCACGCCGGCCGCGCTCACGGTATGGGTCGGTACCGAAGCCCAGTACAACGCGGCAACGAACAACGGTGCGAACGAGGCCGCCAACACGATCTACCTGCGGGGTGCGTGATGGCCGGAAAGATCAGCTTTCCGGGAGTCGGCCAGATCAAGAAGGCCAGCGCCGGTGGGATGGCGGTCAAGAAGATCAGCAGCGGCGGCGCCGTGCTGTGGACGTCATCCATTCCGCGGCAAGGCGTGCTCAAGTCCGGCACCCAGCAGCTCTCGCAGAACAACTACGAGAAGGTGACCGGATTCAAGATCGACCCGGAGTACCCCGACACCGACATCGCAGCCGCGGCGGCGGCGAACGGGCTCCTGGTCAGTGGCCGCGCGGCCTTCGTCGCCGAGGGCGCGATAGCGACGTCCTCCACCGCCAACCAGAGCCGAGGCGTCCAGCTCCGCGGCAGCGGCACGGTCCTCGGCACGACAGACGGAACGAGCGCCACGAGCTCGCGGACCGCGAAGGTAGTGGTTCCGGACGGTACCGACGTCCTGCTCGAGCTGTACGCGAGCGCGGGATCGTCCATCACCTCGTACCGCGTCCTCGCTGCCGATACGACGAAGCTGTCCTACCGGACGGGCGGATACTACGAGCAGCTCACCCCGCGGACCCTGGTCCGCGACCAGATCACCGAGGCGACCCTGACGGCCAACGCTGCCACGGAGTGGCCGCGCGTACCGGGCTCCGGCATCTACCTCGAGGCCGGAACCTACGAGCTGATCTGGAACCTCTACACGATCGGCTGGGGTGCGTACTGGTCCGTCGGCTGCCGGGTCAGCGCAGAACAGAACCAGGTCGTCGCGGGCGCGGCGAGCAGCAACTCATGGAACCGGCCCGTCCAGACGATCACGGTGCCGTCCGCTCAATTCGTCGTGCCGACCGTGAAGACCAGCAACAGCAGCGAGCTCACCATCGACGCGGGCCGACTCAACCTGTTCATCTCGAAAATTTGAGGCGCGGCACGCGCAGCTGGAATGAGGAAGCCCCCACCCTTGCGAGGGTGGGGGCTTTCGTCGTTCGTGGAACCGAACGAGCCCGCTCCGCGTCCAATCGGAGTACGGACGAGACAGCGGCGTGGGATCTCGCGCTCTGGCAGCTCGAGATGGACGAGTGGATGCGCGAGCACGGCGAGCCGCCGCCATGATCGATCGCGGCCGACTACCGTCATGCGACCATCTCGGTCATGACAATTACCGTGCGACCATTCGAACCGCGCGATACTGAGCAGGCGCGCCAGATCGTGTTCGAAGACGCTGACAAACCCGATCAGATTCACGACATCGGGCGAAACGGTGAGACTGCGTTCCCCTTCTTCGTCGCGTCCGACGACGCCGGAGTGCTGCACGGCATTGTCGAGGGGCATTTCAATTCCGAATACGCCGAACGTCTCGGTGTTCCGGACCATAAGTGGCCGCAGGGCTGGATTTACACGCTCGCAGTTCGCGGCGACAGCCGCAGGATGGGTGTCGGCACGGCTCTGGTGCAGCACTTCGTAGAAGTCGCGAGGGGAAAAGGCTGTACCTTCGTAGCCTTCAACGTCGATGAATCAGACGACGATGCCTCAATCGCCGAGCGCACGGCGTTCTTTCGCGCTCTCGGTTTCGACGTCCTCGTCGATGACGACCGCGGCAGCGCGATGGGCGGGAAGGTCGACGACATCCTCCGCGGCCTGCAGCGCGTCCGCCCGTGACGCCGAGGAAGCTTGACAGATCGCCCAACAACGAACGAACGCCCCGGTCGATAGCCGGGGCGTTCGTGTGTGGCGCGCTTCCCTCGAGCCACGACGCGCACAGTACGCGCGGGATCTGACAGATCAGTTCGACGGCGGCCGATACTGCCCGTAGAGGCCCGTGCTGTCGGCGTCGAGGTAGAGCTCGTTCTCGTGCTCGCGCCGCCCATGCTCGGCGAGGCTCAGCCCAGCGATACCGCTGACGATGATCCGCACGAGCGCCGGAGGCAGCGGCGGCAGGCCTACCGCCAGGAATGCCGTGCAGGTATCGTCGAACTGGACTGAGGAAGAGGTGAAGGAAATGTCCCGCGATCAAGAATCCCGGCGTACGAGTGCCCGCCGTCGACTGAGGCGGTACGGCGCCTCTGCCGATGATCGCGTGGCAGCTGCCCGCGCGCTGACTGAACTCCGCTCCCGCGTGGCTGAACGGCAGCCCCTAACTGACGCCGAAGCCGAGGCCCTCACGGAAGCCGAGACTCGCCTTATGCGAATCGAAAAACGTTCCCGTGATTCGGTTGGCAGTGGGTCGCGCTAGAAGTGGAAGACCCTAGCCAGGGTCCAGTTCATCGCCCGAAGATGGTTCTGGACACCAACGTATACATCTCGGCCGCCCTCAGTCCGAAGGGTTCCGCATCCAAATTCTTAGACCTCGCAATCGATGGCTTGGTCGAGCTCTTCGTATCAGCGGCACTCCTTGATGAACTGCACTCACGTCTGCAGCGCGAGAAGTTCCGCAGATGGCTCACCCTCGACGAGGTAGATGACTTTGTCGCCGCGATCGAACTCCTGGCCACCGAGGTCTCGGACCGTCCATCCGATCAGGTTCCGCAGGTTTGCGCAGATCCAGACGACAACTTTCTCGTAGCGCTCTATCTCGATTCCGACAGCACAATGCTCGTCACCGGCGACAAGCTTGTGCAGCAGATCGAATACCCCGGCGTGTTCATCTACACGCCGGCGGCGGCGCTTGCGGCCCTAAATTTCCGGCATGAGTGGGGCCAGGGCTATGTGCCCGGCCACGGCGACATGTGGAGTCAGGTCGAAGCAGAGGGGGCAGCCAACGTCATTCGTGCGTATTCGCGGTTCGCCCATATCGTTGGCCGCGGTGATAGGCATCTGTTGCATACCATTGTCGTTCCAGAAACGGTTCATCACTTCAAAAGGGACTTCCGCGCCATCCGTGGAGACCTCGAGTCTCGCGGAATGACGACGCGCCCGCACTACGCAGCTCCGGATATCGCCTACGTGAAGCTGCCTCCAGACCCTGGCATCCAGCTCCGTGCGACCGGCCCGACCCCTTTGCCGCCGGACACTATCTTCGCGACCATGCAGCGATGCCCGGACATTGTGAACGCGGATTTTGGTGGTTGGCGGGTCTTTTCGATTGGCCGACCGTGCGAACCGGAGCTGATACGTCAGCGCCCTCCCAGCAGCTGACAGCAGCACGTAACTGGGCTTGGAGGCAAAACGCCGAACACCCCGGGGTTGCCGGGGCGTTCGGGTGGCGCTTCCTCGCTCCATGACGTGTTCAGTACGCGTACCGGCCGACAACTCAGCTCGGCGGCCGATGCTGCCCGTACAAGCCCGTGCTGTCGCCGTCGAGGTAGAGCTCATTCTCACGGTCGGCACGAGCCGCGACCTCGGCGGCAGCAGCCGCCGATCGGCGCCGTCGACGCTCTGCGAGGGTCAGCCCGGCGACGCCGCCGACGATGATCCACACAAGTGCGCCGCCGTACGCGCCGATCGTCAGGCAGCCGATCAATCCGAGGGCCGCCACCGCGAGCACGAAGCACGCGACGACGTCGACGGTCCCGCGTTGGCGCGTCACTCCGCACCGTCCAGGTCGGTGCGTGACCCTTGGCCGGGCCGATTCTCGTGCCAGGCGTCGATCGTTGCGGGCAGCCAACCGTAGTTCCGGCCGACCTTCGCGTCCGGCGCTGGGAGGTAGCCGCGTCGGTCGTAGCTCTTGATCGTGTCGAGGCTGTACCCGTACCGCTCGGCGATCTCACCGCGGCTCAGGTACTCGATCATCGTTCCGACCGGACGGCGGGGCGCTTGAGTTCGTGCCGCACGATCGCGACGGCGGTGATCGCCCACGCGGTGCCCCATACCGCTGCACGGGTGGGGGTGAAGTCGTTCGCGAGTAGCGCGGCGGCCAGGCCGGTGAACACGATCAGGCCCGCGACGGGCGGGGTCAGTCGTTTCATGTCGTCCTCCTTTGTTCGATTGTTGCGTGTCATCCGAGAGAGCGGGAGACTGACCGGTGGGGGACCGGCCCGGCTACCTTCCGGGCCGGTCCCCTTTCGGCTATCTCTTCCAGTGTTTGCCTCGGCGTTTGCGGCGCTTTGACCTCCACTGTCGGAGTCGATGCTTTATCCCTTCCCGGTAGGCGAACCACCACGCGGTGGCCATTGCTACTACGAAGTAGATATCCGACTTGTCGGGCATCTCTGCTCCCACCCTCTTGAATTGTTGTGAGGCTGTTTGCCTTACAGGGAATACATTACCCCCTTAAGGGTTTAATGTCTACCCTTGGGCGACTACTCGACATGGACTTCCGTCTAAGTTGGGTCGACAACTGCGGCTGGCGATTTCGGAGGGGGTCTGCGTGGAGATTGGAGAGGAGTGGGTCTATCGGAAACGCGATCAGGATCCATCGGAGCGCGTTCGCATCCTTGCGATAGAGGAGAAGAGACAGGGCTTTCGGGCCGACGTGGAGTTCCTCGACGAGCGCGTCGGGGTGCGCGAGAACGTCCCGGGCCGGCGCCTCAAGGCGCTGTGGAGCGATGTTGCTGCGTATGACCACCGAATGGCGGAGTGGGAGCGCCTTCGCGAGATCACGCTGACTCCGGTGGAGGACTATGCGGCGATCGTCGCGCTGGAGAGGCTGATTCCGCCAGAGATTGCCGAGCATCATTACGGGCCGGTTGAGGCGATGACGGTCGTGACGGACCGAGAAGCGTTGGAGGGGCTACTCGCCGAACCTCTCGACTTCGTGCTGGGCCGTTGTGAGTGGTTGGTCGACGATGAAGGGGCAACGGTTGTCTCGCCGCGAGGGACGTTGCTTATCGCTGAACTCGCATGCAGAAAGAACCCAATGCCGATCCTCGACAACGTCATCGAGGAGGAGAAGAAGGCTCGCCACCACTCGAAGCATGGACGAAATGAGCCTGGACGCGGTGGCGAGGACGAGAAACGCTACTCGGCTGAGGAGGAGCACGAATGGTACCTCCAGTGGACTCGTCCACGACACGAGATCCTCCGGCAGTGGTGCGGTCACCGCCCGGTCGTGTTGCAGGAGCGGCTGCTTGCGGCCGAAGCGGAGGTGCAACGGCTCGACGAACTGCTGACGAGAGCCCTAGATTGCCTTGAATCCGCCGGTGACTCGAACAATGCGCGGGTCTTCACACGCGAACACGTTGAGGACCGGGTTACACCCGAGAACATCCGGCCAGTTGTCGAACGTCCACTCGGCTGGTGGGACGTGCCAGCCCCTCCAGAGCGGCGCCACTTCAGGCGCCGGTGGTGGTGACAAGCACGACAGTCGGTGTCGTGAGTCTGCTACGTACCCGTGGACGCGGTCGCTCGCCTTCCAAGGGTCCCCTCACCCTTGTCGGGGCGGTTTCGTTCAAGGCTGATATTGGGGCCTTAATCGGTGGGGCGACCCAGAGTCGACGTTGCCTCCGCCCACAGGGTGGAGGCAACGTCGACTCGGTATGTCTGCTGCAGGCAGAAGGATCAGCTGCCGAATCCGAGCGATCCGGACCCTCCGACTCCTGTGTTCGGAGCATCGGTGACAGTGACGGTTACGGCCAGTGTCGGATCAGGATTGACGCCGTTGGATGCTTTGAGGATGAACGTGTATTCCCCTGCTGTGGTGGGTGTTCCGGACAGCACACCGTCGGTGAACGTCATGCCCGGCGGCAACATGGCCGGGTCGATCACTGTGACGACGGGGGTCGGGTTGCCGGTGACGGTGAAGGCGTGGGTGTAGGGCTTCCCGGTGGTTGCGGCGGGTGGTGTGCCGGTGATCGCGGGGGCCTGCAGCGGCGTCGACGCGACGGCGATCGAATGGACGTCGCCGGCGGCGATGGCGGTGTAGGTCTGCCCGGTAGGCGGGGCCGGCACGTCGGTCCGCCCGTTGTCGGGTTTTCCCCAGGCGACGACCTGCCCGGAGGAGGTCAGTGCCAGCGAATGGGAGCCGCCGGCGGCGATCGCGGCGTAGGTCTGCCCGGCCGGCGGCGCCGGCACGTCGGTCTGCCCGTAGAGGTTGACTCCCCAGCTGATCACCTGGCCAGCAGAGGTCAGGGCCAGCGAATGGGCAGCGCCGGCGGCGATGGCAGTGTAGGTCTGCCCGGCCGGCGGCGCCGGCACGGTGGTCATCCCGTCGCGGTTGTCTCCCCAGGCGATGACCTGCCCGGAGGAGGTCAGGGCCATCGAATGGTAGGCGCCGGCGGCGATGGCGGTGTAGGTCTGCCCGGCCGGCGGCGTCGGCACGGTGGTCTGACCGTTGCCGCTGCCTCCCCAGGCGCCCCAGGCGATGACCTGCCCGGAGGAGGTCAGGGCCAGCGAGTGGTAGCCGCCGGCGGCGACGGCGGTGTAGGTCTGCCCGGCCGGCGGCGTCGGCACGGTGGTCTGACCAGCGCCGTTGTCTCCCCAGGCAGCCACCTGCCCTGCGGAGGTCAGGGCCAGAGCATGGAAGGCGCCGGCGGCGACGGCAGTGTAGGTCTGCCCGGCCGGCGGCGCCGGCACGGCGCTCTGGCCCTTGCCGTTCTCTCCCCAGGCGACGACCTGCCCGGAGGAGGTCAGTGCCAGCGAATAGGAGAGGCCGGCGGCGATCGCGGTGTAGGTCTGCCCGGTAGGCGGCGCTGGCTCGTCGGCCAGCCACCACGGTGCGCCCCAGGTGATCACCTGGCCGCCGGGCAGAACCGGGACCCCGACCGGGGCCGCGGCTACGGGGGTGGCCAGTGCGACCACGACCCCGACCGCGGCGAGTCCTGTCACCACGGCACGCCGGAATCGGGGCGTGCGGCGACCGATCGAGTGTTGAGGCGGAGCATCCCCACCATGCGGTGAGGTCGAGGCGGCGAGCACCATCGTCATCGGTTCCTTTGTGTAGGGGTAGTGACCGTCGGCTGCGAGCTGATGGTCCTGGTGGGTACACCACACGGAACTTTAGAAACCGGATGGTCGGCCCACTGCAGAATGGCACTGTAACTGAGAAATCGGGCGGACCCTGCCGTTCTGTCTCGCTCCGAAAATGGGGCGGCTGACGGAGGTGTCACACCAGGGACCCGCCGAATGCGGGCGGATACTGCATCAGCAACCACGTGATCGGATATGAGAACGGGCCTCGTGGCGGCGCTCTCCCGCCCCTCACGCGGACGAGTAGGGGCCAGCAGTAGGACTACGCGATCGCCCTCCACGGATCCAGTGCCTCGACCGCAACCCGCCGCCGGCCGTCGGGAACCTTCGTGTAGATCTGTGTTGTCGATAGCGACGCGTGGCGCAGCAGTTCCTGGACAACGCGGAGGTCGGCACCATCGTCAAGCAGTGTCGTGCCGTACCAGTGGCGAAGGCCGTGAGCTGTGCGCTGAAGCCCGCAGCGCCGCATAGCCTTCCCTATAATTTGGCTGACCGACTTCGAATGGATGTGTTCGCCGGGGCGCGTGGCGTTCGCTGGGAACCACCACCCGCGCGCCGGCATCGTCGGGCACGTGGCGGCGATGATCCGATGGAGGGGGAGGGGCTTCACCTTCCCGCCTTTGCCGTGCACGGTGACGATCTCGCGCTCGTGGTCGATGTCCTCGCCGCGGAACTTCGCGATCTCGTGGACACGCAATCCCTGCAGGGCGCCGAGCAGGATCATCACTCGCGTCCGGTGGTGCATGTTGGTCGACAGCAGGCGCATCAGTGAGGGGTTTCGCTTTTTTCCGTCCGGCGCCGATAGGTGTCGGAGCGGTGGATCCGTGACCGATGTGCGCGATGATCGGGACGTGGGTGAAACGACACGGCAGGAACCCGACCGTTCGGCAGGGGCGCGCGATTCCGTCCAGGTGAGCTGCGCCCATCGCAACCGGCTGTACCGGAACGGCATGCTGGTCGCATCGGATCTACCGCTGGAGAAGCTCGCCGAGCACCGAACTGACCCCGATGCGGTGATCTGGGTGGACCTCCTCGCGCCGACGTTTGGCCGATCTGCTCGCCCTCGCGCCGCTGGTGGACGGCGAGGCCGAGTTGCATCCCCTGGCGATCGAGAATGCGGCCGAGGGTAGCCAGCGTCCTCGGCTGGTGCGGTACCGCGATCACAGTCTGCTGCACGCGCGGGCGGTACGTGTCGACGGTCACGACGGAACCCCGGCTTCGACGCGTGTCGCCGCGTTCATCGTGCAGCGGGCGCTGATCACCATTCGTTCCGACGACGGGTTCCCGTTGGGGCCGCTGCTCGCGGAGTGGGACGACATCGGGGCGCTCAGCGAACGCGGCGTCGGGTACCTGCTGCACTCGCTGCTCGATCAGTTGGTCGACGGCTACTTCGAGGTCCTGGACGTTCTCGACGATCGGATCCAGGCCCTCGAAGACGAATCGTCGGAGGGCACGGGCCCGACCCGGGCCATCCAGCTGCAGAGTTTCGCGCTGCGCAAGGACGTCGTGAAGCTCTCCCGCGTCGTCCTCCCGATGAACGAGGCATTGAGCGCACTGCTGCGGCCGGGCGTCCATGCGATGTCCGCCGAGATCGTGCCGTACTACCAGGACGTGTACGACCATGCGTTGCGCGCGATGGAGCGCATCGACGGACTCCGGGACACGATCGAGTCGATCCTCTCGACAAGCTTGGCCATGCAGGGCAATTCGCTCAACGAGATCATGAAGAAACTCACTGCGTGGGCGGCGATCATCGCGATACCCACGGGCGTCACGGGGTACTTCGGGCAGAACATCCCGTTTCCCGGATATTCCGATCCGCTGGGCTTCTGGCTCAGTGCCGTGCTGTTGGTGGGTCTGGCATCCGGTCTGTGGGTGAGTTTCAAACGACGTGGATGGTTGTAGGCGCTCGACCCGAGCTGCCCGATCCGGAACGGAGAACGGCTCGGGTGTGCACCCCCTGCGCCACACCCGAGCCGGGAAAATTATACCACTCGGTGTGTTTTTGGGCTTTGTCGTCGACGTCCGAGGTCAGGGGTTTGTTGTTTCGGACCCCGGCACAAGGGGACTAGTCTGGTTTTCGGGCGGGTGGCAGCTGGTCGACAAATCGGCCGGCGTTACGGCTTTCGGAGGCGAGTAGCGCAATGGCACGTCAACAGGAACGTGCGCGGCGGACTCGCGCTGCGATCGTGGAAGCGGCCGCAGTCGAGTTCAGCAAGCGCGGATACGCGGCAGCGTCGGTGAATGCAATCCTCGAGGGTTCGCACGCGACCAAGGGCGCGATGTACTTCCACTTCGAATCGAAGGAGGAGTTGGGGCGCGCGGTATTGGGCGCCGCCCTCGAAAAGTTCAAGGAGACGACGGACCGGTGGATGAGCCGGACGGATCTCGACCCCTTCGAGATCCTGCACGGTCTCATCGACGACGTGGCACGGATGTTCCTGTCCGACGCGATCGTGCAGGCGGAGTTCCGGTTGATCATCGAGCCGGAGTTCTACTCCGACGTGCAGAACGGCGGGGCGAGCGTGTGGGGTGGGTCCGCGCGCGAGTTGGTGCAGAGGGCCAGTCGTGACGGTCTGGTGCGGGAGGGTGCCGACACGGAGAAGTTCACGCGTGTCCTCGCGGCCGGTCTGGCCGGCCAGCGGTACATGTCCGATCTGACGGCGCAGGAGGTCGACCTGCGGGCGCGGTTCGAGGAGACGCTCGAGGTGGTGCTGGCCGGCATGGCGTCGGAGGCGTGGCTGGAGAAGTGGCGTCGTGAGGGTTGGCCGGTGGAGACGGTCGCCGCGGCGCCGGAGTGATTCCGCTTTGTGGGGCCTGAACAGGCGATTTGTGGTTTGCGAAATCGGTGCCCTAAGCTATGCAAGCTCCCAACGGAACGCCGTTGGGGTACTGGCCGGAGCAATTCGGCGGGCCCCCTTCGTCTAGCGGCCTAGGACGCCGCCCTTTCAAGGCGGTAGCGCGGGTTCGAATCCCGTAGGGGGTACACTTCGCTCGTCGAAGTGCGCAGTACAGTTGAATAGCAGTAACAGCATGGCCCTGTGGCGCAGTTGGTTAGCGCGCCGCCCTGTCACGGCGGAGGTCGCGGGTTCGAGTCCCGTCAGGGTCGCTTTGTCCCACCGGAAACGGTGGGGCGCGATAGGCATTCGGTTCGGGTGCCGTCCGGCCAGGTAGCTCAGTTGGTACGAGCGTCCGCCTGAAAAGCGGAAGGTCGCCGGTTCGATCCCGGCTCTGGCCACCACAGGAAGTCGATGGACTCCGCAACGAGGATGACAACTCGATCGCGGAGTCTTCGCATGCAAGCCCTTGCGTGCACCGGCTCCCGTGATGGCAGTACAGTTCCACCAGCAGTAACAGCAAGGCCCTGTGGCGCAGTTGGTTAGCGCGCCGCCCTGTCACGGCGGAGGTCGCGGGTTCGAGTCCCGTCAGGGTCGCTCACTCGAGTCGGAAACGATTCGATGCGACAGGCATTCGTTCGGGTGCCTTCCGGCCAGGTAGCTCAGTCGGTACGAGCGTCCGCCTGAAAAGCGGAAGGTCGCCGGTTCGATCCCGGCTCTGGCCACCACTTCGAGTGTCGAGCTCCTTCTCGGTCTTCCCTCATCCCTCATCCCTCGGCGAGTCGTGTCGAGATCATCCGCGTAGCCCCCGCCAGCAGTGGCAGCACCCGCTGCAACTGGTCGGTGTGGACGCGTCCGCGCAGCGAGATGCAACCCAGCTGGGCCGAATCGGATTCGCCGGAGTGCATGGCCGCGGCAACGGACAGCACTCCCGACGGGTCGGTGTCCCACGCGCGGCCGCTGCGCGTCCTGATGGTCCCCAGCGACCGATGCAGGTCCGACAGTGCCGCCGGGGCGAGTAGATCCCGATAGAGCCCGTCCACGTGCTCCGGGGGCAGCAGGGCGAGCATGGACCGACCCTCGATGGTGCGATCGGCCCTGCTGCGGCCGCCGACCCGGGTGGCGATGGTGTCCGCGCAGCGTCCACCCACCTTGTCCAGCCACACGATGTCGCGGCCGTCCAGCACCGACAGGTGCGTGATCAGTCGCGTCCGCAGGTGCAGTTGATGCAGGTGGGGGGCGGCGACGGCGCGTAGTTCGTCGCGTTCGGTGCTGCGTCCGAGGGCCATCGCCCGCCAGCCGAGGCGGTATCCGAATCCGTTGTGGCGAAGCCAGTTCAGTTGAGTGAGCTGGTCCAGGATCCGGTGTGTCGTGGACCGGGGAATATGGGTGAGTTGGACCAGGTCTTCCGCGGTCAGCCGGGTGCCGGCGCCGTCGAACTGATCGAGGATGAGTGTGATCCGTTCCGCCATGGTCGGTGGCACGCTCGAAGCCGAGACGCCCAGGTCGTCGTCGATGACAGTCACGTGCCCTCCAATCGCCGGCCGAGTCGCGGATCCGGGCCTTTGACGAATACCGATCAATACCGAGCAATGTCGAGTAATACCTGAGTTATACCCACCTCTGAGCCGTCGCGCCAAGCTGGAGGCGACTGAGGGTGTCCGTCGGCCGGTTACCCATCGGTACGAAGTGGTTGGCGAAACTTATATCGGCGAACCGCCTTTCAGAGTAAACGAGAACAATGTTTCAAATCTACGGTTGGGGCGGAGTCGTCGAGCGGGGGCGCGCCTCGGCTACCGTGAGCGGGTGCGACCTGACTGTGAGGCCCCGATGCCGACCGCGGAGATGACGGCGAGCCAACGGGCACGGCGCACGGCGCTGACGGAGGCCGTGATCGAGCTGCTGCAGGAGGTGGAGCCGGACCGGATCCAGATGCGCGAGGTATCCGAGCGGTCGCGGGTGGCGCTGGGCACGCTGTACCGGTACTTCCCGACCAAAGCGCACTTGATGGCCGCGTCCATGGTCGCCTGGAACGATCGGCTGTCGCGCAAGCTCGACGCCGAGCGTCGACGAGCCCGCGAATCCGGGGCGACCGATCCTCGCAGCGTCGTCGAGCGGGTCGTGGCACTGTATCGGCGGCAGCTGCGGGCCTTTCAGCGCGGGCCCAACTTCGCGCGACTCGACCTCGAACTCGCGACGTCGTCGGATCCCTTCGTGCGTGCGTCCATGCAGTGCCGGGCCGCGGACAATCACGCCGCGGTGCGCGAGTTGATGGACGGGGTCCCCGACGACGTGGCGCGCACGGCGATCCTTGCGATCGACGGGGCCATGCTGTCGGCCATGACGTTCTGGATCGCGGGGCGGATCAGTTACGCGCAGGCCGTGCGCAACGTCGAGGATGTCGCCCGGTTGGTGCTCGCCGACCACAGCTGAGCTCCGGGCGGGGGCGCCCTCACTTCGAAGCAGGAATCTAGAACAGATTCCACCACCTTTCTGCGGTGCGCTCAGGCGGACGCCCGCGGTGCTGGCTCTGTGCGCTGTCCGGGCTGTTCTCCCAGTTCGGCGGTGTGAAGCGTCGCGGATCGGTGGTCGGCCGGCAGCGATCTTCAGGTGGGCGCTCGCACTGATCATCGACAAAATCTGTACCCTGTTCTAATCTCTGGGCCAGTGGAGTGATCGTCCGAGTTATCGGTCGGTTCGGACGTGGCCGCGGGTGACCTCGGCGGGGATTGGGGCTCGATGGGTGACCGGCAAGTCGCGGATGTACTGCGCGACATCGAGGCGCTCCGGCCGGAGTTGCGCGAGCGCGCCCAGGAGGTCGAGGACGCGCGGCAGGTGTCCGTCGACGTGGTTCGCACCCTCACCGATGCCGGACACTTCCGACTGCTGCAGCCGAGTCGGTTCGGTGGTCACGAGGCGGATCCGCGCGACTACTACGCGGCGGTGCGGGGCCTCGCGAGCGCCTGCGGTTCCACGGGGTGGGTCGCATCGGTCGTGGGGGTACACCCGTGGCATCTGGCGCTGTTCGATCCCCGCGCGCAGGACGACGTGTGGGGCGAGAACCCGGACACCCTGCTGTCCTCGGCGTACGCGCCGATGGGTCGCGCGATCGCGTCCGACGGTGGGTACTTCTTCTCGGGGCGGTGGAGCTACTCGTCCGGGTCGGCGCATGCCGACTGGGTTCTGGTGGGCGGTCTGGTCGTCGACGATGCCGGGGATCCGATCGATTTCCGCACCTTTCTGGTGCCGGCGCGTGACTACTCGATCGACGACGTCTGGGACACGGTCGGACTCCGGGGCACCGGCAGCAACGACATCGTGATCGACGACGCCTTCGTCCCCGAGTACCGGACGCTGAGCTTTGCCTCGACCGTGCAGTGCACCGGCCCGGGGCAGGATGTCAATCCGTCTCCGCTGTACCGTCTTCCGTTCTCCGTCGTGTTCTCCACCGCCATTTCGGCGCCGATCGTGGGGATGGCCGACGGGATGTACTCCGCCTTCACCGCGCTGACCGCGGAGCGGGTGCAGACGCCGATCGGTGGGCGGGGCGCCGACGGGAACCATGTGCACGTGGCCCTCGCCGAGTCTGCCCGCGACATCGAGCTCGCCTGGATGCAGTTGGACAGCAACGTTTCCAGGCTGACCGCGCTCGCGGAGAGCGGCGACCGGCTGCCGTTGTCCCTGCGCGCGAAGGTGCGTCGTGATCAGGTGAGCGCGACGGGAATGGCGGTCGCGGCGATCGACCGGTTGTTCGACCATGCGGGTGGTGCGGCGCTGCGGCGGGGGACGCCCATGCAGCGGTTCTGGCGCGACGCGCACGCGGGACGGGCACATGTGATCAACGACCCGCATCAAGCGCTGGCGCTCTTCGGGCGTAGCGAACTGGGACATGACATTCGTGACGCGTGGGTGTGACGCGTCGGGCGATCGGATCGAGGAGGAGGCGGAACATGCAGGTACGCAGTGGGTCCGAGCATTGGGACGGTGAGGCCGACGTCGTCGTGGTCGGCTTCGGTGCGGCCGGCGCGAGCGCGGCGATCGAGGCGTCCGACCGGGGCGCGCAGGTGTTGGTGGTGGAGCGTTTCGACGGCGGCGGTGCCACGGCCATCAGTGGCGGCATCTACTACGCGGGCGGCGGGACGACGCAGCAGAAGGAAGCCGGATTCGACCACGACACCCCGGCGACGATGTTCGACTACCTCGAGCTCGAGACGTCGGGTGTGGTCTCGGACGAACTGCTCGGAGATTTCTGCGAGCGCAGCGTCGAGAACCTGCAGTGGCTCGAGGGGCTCGGGGTGCCGTTCGAGGGCAGCATGGCGCCGCGGAAGACGTCGTATCCGACCAACGACTACTACCTGTACTACTCGGGCAACGAACTGGCGCCGCCGTACAAGGACGTCGCCGAGCCCGCGCCGCGCGGTCACCGCACGAAGGGGAGAGGGACGTCGGGCAAAGTCTTCTTCTCCGCGATGGAGAAGGCCGCACGCAAGCGGCGGATCGACGTGCGCCGGCAGACCACGGTCACGTCGCTCGTCACCGACGACGCCGGCACCGTGATCGGAATCGAGTGCCGGGAGGTGGATCCGCGGGCGACCGTGCGCCGTGCGCTGCACCGGCTGCTCGGTTCGTGGAACCGCAAGATGAACCTCTACTACCGCCCCATCGGCCGGCTCATGGACGGTCCGATCGGCCGGATCGAGCGCGAGCACTCGGTGGTGCGGCGGTACCGGGCCCGCAAGGGCGTCATCCTCGCCGCCGGCGGGTTCGCGTTCAACCGGGAGATGCTGAAGGAACACGCGCCGAGGTACCTCGGCGGCACCGCGCTGGGCACGATCGGCGACGACGGCAGCGGCATCCGGCTGGGGCAGTCGGTGGGTGGCGCGACCGACCGGATGGAGCGGGTGTCGGCGTGGCGGTTCTTCAATCCGCCGATCGCGATGACCGAGGGCATCCTCGTCAACAAGGAGGGCGAGCGCATCTGCAACGAGCTGTACTACGGCGCAAAGATCGGTGAGCACATCGCCGAGCAGACGGATGTGGCCGCGTACCTGGTCGTCGATTCCCGTGTCCTGGCCGACGCCAAGCGTCAGGTGCCCGAGCAGACGCTGTGGTTCCAGCGCTTGCAGACCACGTATCTCTTCAGCACCGGGCACAAGAAGGGGGCCACCGCCGAGGACCTGGCCCGCCGCACCGGGATCGATCCGGCCGGGCTGGCACGCACCCTCGACCGGTACAACGCGGACCGGCGCGACGGTCGACCCGACGCCATGGGTAAGGACTCCGCTCATGTCACGCCGCTGGTCGACGGTCCCTTCTACGCGTTCGACTGCTCGATCCGTGTGCAGGCCGGTTTTCCGTGCCCGGTGCTCACGTTGGGCGGTCTCGTCGTGGACGAGTGGACCGGGGCGGTGTCCGGAGAGGACGGCCGTCCGATCCCGGGCCTGTACGCGGCCGGTCGCAACGCGGTGGGGATCTGCTCGCAGTCGTACGTCAGCGGTCTGTCGATCGCGGACTGCGTGTACTCGGGTCGTCGCGCGGGGGCCGTCGTCGCCCGGAACTCCACGGTCGCGTAGCCTCCGGACATGTGTCTGGCAATTACGAATCGACCCGCCGCCGTCTGACGTCCAAGCAGGCGGAGACGGTCTCCCGGCTCACCCGGTGTGCGGTGGAGGTACTACGGGAGAACGGTTTCGCCGGACTGACTGTTCGTTTGGTGGCGGCGCGGGCGGGCGTCGCGCCGGCAACGGCGTACACCTACTTCTCGTCGAAGGAACACCTGGTGGCGGAGGTGTTCTGGCGTCGGCTGTCCACCATGACGAGCGATGCCGTGCCGTCGGACGACCGCACGACGCGGGTCGTCGGGGTGCTGCGCAGCGTCGCGCTCCTGGTGTCGGACGAGCCCGAACTGGCGGCCGCGGTCACCACCGCGCTGCTCGGCCGGGACCCGGACGTGATGCACCTGCGGGTGCGGATCGCACTCGAGATCCGGAAGCGACTGCTCGACGCCCTCGGTCCGGAGCCCGACGACGAACTGCTCGAGGCGCTCGAGATGCTGTACGCGGGCGCACTGCTGCGCGCCGGTATGGGTTACGACTCGTACGGGCACATTGCCGACCGGCTCGAGGGTGCGGCCCGGATGATCCTGCCGTGACCCCGAGCCGGTTCCGCGCTCAGACGGTGTAGCCGCCGTCGACGTTGAGCTTCTGACCCGTGACGAATCCGGCCTTGTCGCTCGCGAGGAAGTGGACGGCCTCCGCGATGTCGACGGCCGTGCCGAACCTCTGCAACGGAATGCGGCTCATCGTGACGTCCAGTGCCCGCTGGTCGAGGCTCTGCGAGCTGATGAGGCGCTCGGCCATCCCGTCGGTGAGCATGCCCGGGCCGACGGCGTTGAAGCGGACGCCGTACCGCCCCTCCTCGGCCGCGAATCCGCGCACCAGGGCCTCGACGGCACCCTTGGTGCCGGCGGACAGGCCGTCGCGCACCGGGTAGCGGTCGGTGGCGGCGGTGGTCACCGCGACCACGGAACCCGACGCTTCCCGCAATGCGGGCAGGCATGCCTGCACGACGGCGAAGAACGCGGTCGCCTCGTCGTTGAGATGCTGTGCGTACGTGGACGGTTCGACACGGGACAGGTGGACCATCGGCACGTGCGGCCCGGCCGCGTGGACCAGGATCGAGAGGTCGCCGAAATCGGGGGTGGTGGTGCGGACCAGCTCGCCCAACTGGTCGACATCGCACAGGTCGACACGGTGCGCGGCGCCTCGCACCCCGAGTTCTTCGATCTCGGTGACCAGCTTGGCTGCGGCCTCGGCATTGGACCGGTAGGTGAGCACCACGTTGTGCCCCTCCGCGGCTAGCCGGCGGACGACGGCGGCGCCGATGCCGCCGGTGCCGCCGGTGACGAGGGCGGTGGTGGGCGTCGAACTCGACGATGATGTGGTCACGGTGTGCTCCCGGGTGTCGTGGGGGTAAGGGCGTTCTCGCGAATCCCTAGGCAACCTAGCACTTGCTTGGTTTCGTCGACTCGGGTTCACCCGCAGGATGGGAGAAGGCCGCTTTCAGGCCTCGAGCGTGCGACGGCTCTCGAAGCGGCGTCGTGCGCCCGAGAACGGGTCGCCGAACTCGATGCTGCGCGCGAGGAGTTGCAGGGGCGCCGAATAGTCGTCGCCCGCCACGTCGTGGAACGTCGGGTAGAAGTTGTCGCCGAGGATCGGGATGCCCAGCGAACTCATGTGCAGTCGCAGCTGGTGGGTCTTGCCCGTGCGCGGCAGGAGTCGGTAGCGGCCGATGCCGTCGTGTGTCCCGACCAGTTCGATCCGGCTCTCGGCGTTGGGGGTTCCGGGGACCTCGCGAGCCTGTAAGACTCCGCGTTCCTTGATGATTCGGCTACGAACGGTGACGGGCAGCTGCACGGTCGGATCGTGGCGGGCCAGCGCCTCGTATTCCTTCGTCACGCGGCGCTCGTCGAACAGCGACTGGTAGGCCCGGCGCGCCTCCTGTCGGACGGTGAACACCAGTACGCCCGCGGTGATCCGGTCCAGGCGGTGCGCGGGGGTGAGTTCGGGCAGGTCGAGGTCGCGGCGCAGGCGGACCAGCGCCGACTCGACGACGTAGGCCCCGCGCGGGGTGCTCGCGAGGAAGTGCGGCTTGTCGACGACGAGGAGGTTCTCGTCGCGGTGCAGGATCTCGATCTCGAACGGCACCCGCTTCTCGATCGGGGGATCGCGATAGAGGTAGACGAACCCGTGCGGACGGTACTCGGTGTCGCGAGTGACCGGGGTTCCGTGCTCGTCGACGATCTCGCCGGTACCGATCTTCTCGAGCAGTCGCGTCGCATCGTCGGGGAAGCGGTCCAGTAGATAGGCGACCGTGGTGGGCCAGGTCGCGTCGTTCGGCAACCGGAGCCTGGTGGGGTTGAGGCCGTCGCGGACGGGCAGGGGAGCGGCGGGCACGTTCCGACGGTACCCGCACGGTCGGGGGCCGGTGCCGACGCGAGTTGTACGCAGCTCGTTGACGTGCACACCTCCATAACTTACCCTTCGGTAAGTTGCAGCGTCGGCCGCCCTCGAGGGGTGGGTGGTGGCGCTGTCGTCACGCCGGTGCGCTGCGGTCGCGAGATCGCGACCGCATGCGCTGCCGAGGGGCCGGTAGGGCCTAGCACGAATTCTGCAGATTCCCCGAAATTCTCATGAAGTTCTCATGAATGCGAATTTCGAGAGGTTCGCCACACTGTGTGGGTGTTAACGAAGCGCCGCACTGCGAAGATCAACCGTGTGGTCGGATTCGTTTTGTTCGTCGAGATCGGCGGCTCGTGTAGGAAGAAGTTTGGATGTATCTCGCCGTAAATCGACAGAGAATCTGGAAAAACCCCGTGGCGGTTCTGCTCGCCGCGCTGCTCGTGTTCGCCGGGGTGGCGGTGGGTGCAGCGCCGATCGCGGCGACCGAGACGAGTCGGCAGGTGCAGCGCGGCGGCTACCAGGAACTGTGGGTCCCGTCCTCGATGGGTGACATCAAGGTTCAGGTCCAGTGGGCCGCGCGGGGAGGCAGTGCGTCGCTGTATCTGCTCGACGGCATGCGTGCCCGGAACGATCGCAATGCCTGGACCTTCGAGACCAACGCAATGGAACAGTTCGCACTCGACAATGTCACCGTTGTCATGCCGGTCGGTGGCGAGGCGAGTTTCTATTCGGACTGGTACAACCCCAGCAATTTCAACAACCAGAAGGTCACCTACAAGTGGGAGACGTTCCTGACCCGTGAACTTCCGGATTATCTCGCCAGATTCGGTGTGGACCGGACCAATACCGGAATTCTGGGAATTTCGATGGGCGGAACGGCCGCGATGACGCTCGCCGCCTACCACCGTGACCAGTTCAAGTTCGCGGGTTCGCTGTCGGGCTACCTCAACACGACGGCCCCCGGCATGCGGGAGGCCATCAGGCTGGCGATGTACGACGCCGGCCGGTACAACGCCGATTCGATGTGGGGCTTCCCGTGGGACCCGGCGTGGCTCCGCAACGACCCGTTCGTGTCGGCGCCGCAATTGCAAGGATTGTCGCTGTACGTCTCGGCGGGCAGCGGACTCCCGGGCGTGTACGACCATCCGTCCGACCCGATCGGCTACTGGAACACCACGATGGGGATGGGCCTCGAATTCATCTCGATGATCACCTCGCGGGCATTCCAGGTGCGACTTCACACGCTCGGCATCCCTGCGACTTTCAAGTTCAACGCCACGGGTATTCATGCGTGGCCGTACTGGTCGGCGGAACTGTGGCAGGCCCGGCCGCAGATTCTGAACGCCCTCAACGCGTGGTGAGCGAACGACACGTGTAAGACTGCCGCCCCGCTGATCGTGATTTCCGTAGTCTGTGGCCATGACCACATGGACCGCACGGGACATCGTCGATCAGCGGGGCCGGACGTTCGTCGTGACCGGCGCGAACAGCGGCCTCGGCGCCGAGGCCGCCAAGGCGCTCGCGAAGGCGGGTGCGCATGTCGTGCTCGCGTGCCGCGACGTCGACAAGGGGCGTGCCGTCGCGGCCGAACTGGGGGACAACGCCGAGGTCCGCAAGCTCGACCTCGCGGATCTGGCGTCGGTACGCGAGTTCGCGGACTCGGTCGACGGTCTCGACGTCCTGGTGAACAACGCGGGGGTGATGGCGGTTCCGCTGCGCCGCACCGTCGACGGTTTCGAGATGCAGATCGGCACCAACCACCTCGGCCACTTCGCACTCACCGGACTGCTGCTCGGCAAGGTGCGCGACCGGGTGGTGACGATGTCGAGCAACATGCACAAGATGGGCAGCATCGACCTCGACGACCTCAACTGGGAGCGGCGGACGTACCGCCGCTGGCCGGCTTACGGGCAGTCGAAGCTCGCGAATCTGTTGTTCGCGTACGAGTTGCAACGACGGCTCGCGGCGTCGGGGTCCACCGTCAAGTCGCTCGCGTCGCACCCCGGGTACTCGTCCACCAATCTGCAGTCGCACACCGAGTCGATCTCGAGCCGGATCATGGCTCTGGTCGACCCGTTCGTCGCACAGTCGGCCGAGATGGGTGCGCTGCCGATGCTGTACGCGGCCACCGTCCCCGACGCGGCCGGGGGCAGCTACCTCGGACCGTCGTCGATGTTCGAGAGCCGCGGCTACCCGAAGGTGGTCGGATCGAACCGGAAGTCGCACGACCGGAGCGTTGCGCGACAATTGTGGACGCTGTCGGAGCAACTGACCGGCGTCAACTACAACTTCGGAGGCTGACCGCGTTGGCGATCGAGCGACTCAACCACGCCGTCCTGTTCGTGTCGGACCTGCAGCGCAGCCTGGCGTTCTACCAGGATGTGCTGGGGTTCAAGGCACTTCCCGGGGGATTCCCCGGCGCCGCCTTCCTGCAGGCAGCGGACTCGGCGAACGACCACGACCTGGGTCTGTTCCAGAGCCCGAACCCCAGCAGCGGCGTCACCCCGGGCAACGTCGGCCTGTACCACCTGGCGTGGGAGGTCGACACGCTCGCCGGACTGGCCGAGATGCGGGACCGCCTGCTGGCCGCGGGTGCGCTGACCGGCGCCAGCAACCACTGCTCCACGAAGGCGCTGTACGGGGCGGACCCGGACGGCATCGAGTTCGAGGTGTGCTGGCTGGTGCCCGACGCCCTCGCGATCGACGAACTGGTTCCGGCCCGGCCGCCGACCCGTCCGCTCGACATCGCCGCCGAGATCGCCCGCTACGGCGCGGACACCCACGGCGGCCCGCGCACTGACCGGCACCTCTGGGATCGGGTGCACGCGGCGCGCGCTCGCGGCTGATCAGCCCGCGACTGCCTCGACGTCTCGACGAGCGGCCCCGCTCGTCGGGGCGTCCCGCGGCGCGGCCCGCCACGCGGTCCAGCCGCCGACGAGCGCCAGCGCTGCGAAGCCGAACAGCAGCAGCTGCGCCGAGCGCATCTCGGACCGGCCGCCGAGATTCACCAGCACACCGGCCAGCGCGGTGCCGAACGCGTTGGCGATCAACTGGACGGTGTTGATCGCGGCGGACGCACGGGCACCCTCGGCGGGTTCGGCCACGGCACTCATGGCGCCGACCGCCAGGTGCGGCCACGCGATGCCGATGCCCGCGCCGGCGACGATCAGTCCGGCCGCCCAGAGCGCGACGCGTCCGCTGTCGGCTTGCTCGGCCAGGACCACCGCCATGATCGCGAGCCCGGCGGCGACGAGGATCGGTCCGGACCGCACGATCCGGCGGACCACCCGGGGCGCGGCGGCCGATGCGCTCGGGATCTCGCCCACCGTCCAGCCGAGTGCCAGTGCGGCACCGAGGAATCCGGCCGTGACGGGGGCCAACCCCGCGAGTTGCTGCCCGAACAGTGGGACGAACGTCTCGACCGTCGACGCCATCGCGAGGACCGCGATGGTCAGGTAGATCCACTTCAGGGGCGACCGGGTGAACGTCGACGGCGGCAGCACCCCGTGGGAGCTGCGCCGGTCCGCTGCCACGAACCACACGACCAGCGCCACTCCGCCGGCGACCGCGACACCGGCGATCGCGGCATCGGACATCAGGCCGGCGACGCTCACCAGCAGGGTCGCCGCGGTGAGCAGCGTCAGCGGGAGGATCGGCACGGGCGCGACGACGCGGTCGCGTTCACCGGTGCGCGGTGGCAGGACGATCGGCACGAGGACGGTGACCGCGACGGTGCACACGATCAGCGCGCCGAAGGCCCAGCGCCACGCGCCGAACTGCGCGAACACCCCGCCGACCGCGGGACCCACCAGGGTGCCGACACCCCACATCGTGGAGACCAGCGCGGTCGCGCGGGTCCAGAGGTGTCGGGGCAATGCGGAGTTGATCACCGCGTAGCCGAGACCGGCGAGCAGACCGCCGCCGAAACCCTGCACGGCACGCCCGACCAGCAGCAGTTCCATCGTCGGGCTCAGCGCACACACCGCGGTTCCGAACGCGAAGAGCGCGAGGCCGATCAGGTAGGCGCCACGGGGGCCGCGGGCGGCGAGCGTGCGGCTGACGGTCATCGAGGAGAACACCGATGCGATGAGGAAGACGGTCGACGTCCAGGCGTAGTAGCGGAGCCCGCCGATGTCGGCGATCGCGGTGGGCAGCAGGCTGCTCGTCAGATAGACGTTGGTCGCGTACAACGCCTCGCCGCCGGCCAACACGACGGCGACACCGAGATGTCGTCCGGTCAGCAGCTGACCCCAGGTACCGGCGGTCTCGGGTCGGGTCTTCATGGACCCGAAGGTAGAAGCTCGAGTGCGCTCGAGGTCAAGGCGGATCCGGTGTCCGGCGCCGAGAGTGTGTCGGCTCTCACAGTCGTCGGGTCCTCGGCCGGGACTCCCGGGAAACGTCGAGGTCAGGGCCACGGCGGAGGCGATGGGCGTGGTGCGCGCGGATCGTCGGACGCCCTCGGGCGAAAGATTCTGGACGGTCGGGAATTGAATCCGATCCAGGCATGTTCCATGAGTCGATAAGACTCAACTTTGGAGGAGGCTGCGAATGCCGGCATTCTTCGGGCCCGAGGGGCCCGGGCGCATCGACATCACCCGGCTGATGAGCAACGAAGCTCAGGTGCTCATGGCGGAGGCTGCACAGTTTGCGGCCGGACGCGGTGATGCGGGCCTCGACGCACTGCACATCCTGCACGTGGCCGCGGTCAAGGACCCGGTTCGCGACATGGTGAAGCGTGTGGGCGGGGACCCGGAGGCGATCTCGAAGGCCGCGGAGGCCCACCTGCCGCGCGGCCGTGTGGCGATCTCGACGCCTCCCACGGTGACTGCCGCGGGACGTCGGGCGCTGCTCGACGCTCACCAGATCGCACGCGCACTCGGCTCGACCTACATCGACCCCGAGCACATCTTCCTGTCGCTGGTCTCCAACGGAGACTCCGCGACCGGACGTGTGCTGGCCTCGGCCGGCGTGACTCCCGAGTCGATGCAATCCGCTGTCAACGCGGGTCCTGCCGAACCCCAGCAGGATTCGGCAACACCGACTCTCGACAAGTACGGCACCGATCTCACCGATCGTGCCCGCTCCGGCGGCGTCGACCCGGTCATCGGGCGCGCCGACGAGATCGAGCAGGCCATCGAGATCCTCGCCCGCCGGACCAAGAACAACCCGGTCCTGGTCGGCGAGGCCGGTGTCGGCAAGACTGCCGTCGTCGAAGGCCTGGCGCAGCGCATCGTGGACGGAGATGTTCCGGAAGTGCTGGCGGACAAGAAGATCGTCCAGCTGGACCTGGCCGGCATGCTGTCCGGTACCCGTTACCGCGGGGACTTCGAGGAGCGGCTGACCAAGGCCGTCGACGAGATCGTCGCGCAGAACGGACAGGTCATCGTCTTCATCGACGAGATCCACACCATCGTGGGTGCGGGTGCCGGCGGTGAGGGGGCGATGGACGCCGGGAACATCCTCAAGCCCAAGCTGGCACGGGGCGACCTGCACATCGTCGGCGCCACCACGCTCGACGAGTACCGCAAGCACATCGAGAAGGACTCCGCCCTCGAGCGACGTTTCCAGCCGGTGACGGTGAACGAGCCCAGCCCCGAGGACGCCGAGGCGATCCTGACGGGCCTGCGGGAGCGGTACGAGGAGCATCACCGCGTCCGCTACACCGACGAGGCGATCAGCGCTGCGGTCGAGTTGTCGTCGCGGTACATCGCCGACCGGTTCCTGCCGGACAAGGCGATCGACCTCCTCGATCAGGCGGGTGCGCGAAAGCGCCTGCAGCTCGGTGCATCCAACCCGGATGCGAAGGCGCTGCAGCAGCGGATCGCCCGGCTCGAGCGGGACAAGGACAGCGCGGTGCAGGCCGAGCAGTACGAGCGTGCGTCGCAGCTGCGGGACGAGATCGCGGGTGCGGAGAAGCGGCTCGCGGAGTCTCGCGACGGAACTCCGGCCACGGACGGGACCCCGTCGGTGACCGCCGAGGACATCGCCGAGATCGTCGCCCGGGCGACCGGTATCCCGGCCAGCCGGATGACGCAGCAGGAGAAGGAGCGTCTGCGCCGACTGGAGGACGAGCTGCACCAGCGGGTCGTGGGCCAGGAGGATGCGGTCAAGGCGATCGCGCGTGCGGTGCGCCGCAGCCGGACCGGCATGGGCGATCCGCGTCGGCCCGTCGGCAGCTTCCTGTTCCTGGGACCCACCGGCGTCGGCAAGACCGAGCTCGCGAAGGCGTTGGCGCAGTCGCTGTTCGGTGACGAGAGCAAGATGCTGCGGCTCGACATGAGCGAGTTCGGCGAGCGGCACACGGCGAGCCGACTGGTCGGCGCCCCTCCGGGGTACGTCGGCTACGGTGAGGCCGGTCAGCTCACCGAGCAGGTGCGCCGGCACCCGTACTCGGTGATCCTGCTCGACGAGATCGAGAAGGCGCACCCGGACGTGTTCAACGTGCTGCTGCAGGTGCTCGACGACGGACGGCTGACCGACGGTCAGGGCCGGACGGTGGACTTCAAGAACACCGTCCTGATCATGACCAGCAACCTCGGCTCGGACATCATCTCGAGCAAGGGTGGAGCACTCGGTTTCACCACCGGTGACGCCGCCGCGGCCGAGAAGCCGTTGCGTGACAGGGTGATGGGCCGTCTGCGGGAGTCGTTCCGGCCGGAGTTCCTCAACCGGATCGACGAGATCGTCATCTTCCGGAAGCTCGAAGCCCAGCAGTTGCACCGGATCACCGATCTGCTGCTGAGCGAGAGCCGGGACCGGCTGCGGGCCAAGGACATCGACATCGAGTTCACGCCCGATGCGGTGGACTGGATTGCCGAGCACGGGCACCAGCCCGAGTTCGGGGCGCGGCCGCTGCGCCGGACCATCGCCCGCGAGGTCGACGATCGCATCGCCGATCTGCTGCTGGACGACGTGCTGGACGCGGGTGGACGGATCATCGTGACGGTAGCGGACGACGAGTTGGACCTCGTCGTGAGCTGATCGCGGTAGAAGAAGGGGCGGTACAGGTGAATTCGATTCGCCTGTACCGCCCCTCTCGTGTATCTAGCGGACTCGCAGTCCGTCGATGAAGATCGACGTGATCTCGTGTGCGAACTGCGCGTTCGACTTCGTCGGGGACTTCCGGAACCACCGACTGGTGAGCCACACCGCGTCGCGCATCAGTTGGTAGAAGGTCGCCGATTCGACGTCGCTGCGGAGATCGCCCGACTCCTGGGCCTCCTCGATGCACTGCAGCCATAACGTCGCTGCGAAATCGCCCTTGTCGTCGAGGCTCGCCTCGAGCATCTGATCGCGCATGTAGTCCGTCTCGACCTGCCAGATCGCGGTCGCGTGGCGGTGGTTCTCGGCGGAGTCGATCGCGACGAGGACGAGGGCCTCGAGCCGCTCGATCGGCGGAAGGCCCCCGGCGATCACCTCGGAGCACTTCTCGTACAGCTCGTCGACGTACACCCGGATGATCTCGGTGACGATGGCGTCCTTGGACGGGAAGTAGTGGTAGAGCGTGCCGGAGTAGACCCCGCACGCGTCGGCGATCTCGCGGACCGTCGTCGCGGAGATGCCCTTCGTCGCGAAGATCTCACCGGAACGTTCGAGTATCTGACGCCGACGTTCCTGCGGATCCATTCGGACTTCCCCCTGTACCTGGGTCGATTCTGTGTCGGGCGAGGCGCCTCATGCTACCCGTGCCCACGCAGCCGGTACCCGACCCGTCGGCGCAATCCTACATTGATTGAGCGTTTGCTCAATTCGGTGTCTTGGATCACAATGATCGGCGACTTGTGACCGAGCGAGCAGCAGCAGGAGTGATCGATGGGTGTACTCGAGGGTGACGTCGCGCTGGTGACGGGTGCCGGACAGGGAATCGGGCGGGGGATCGCCCTCGCTCTCGCGGCCGAAGGCGCGCGCGTCGCGGTCGTCGGCCGGACCCTGTCGAAGGTGGCCGACACCGCCGACGAGATCGTCCGCAGGGGAGGCGATGCGGTCGCGCTCCGGTGCGACGTCACCGACCCCGTCGAGATCGATGCCGTGGTCGACGCCGTGGTGGCGCAGTACGGCGGCCTGTCGATTCTGGTGAACAACGCTCAGACTCCGGCCCACGGCAAGCTGCTCGAGGTCAGTGAGGACGACTATCACGGCAGCATGAACTCGGGCCCGCTGGCGACGCTGCGGATGATGCGGGCGTGCCATCCGCACCTGTCCGGTGGTGGGTCGATCGTCAACCTCGGGTCGGCCGCCGGCCTGAAGTGGGATCCCACCGGGACAGGCGCGTACGCCGCGGCGAAGGAGGCCGTCCGTGTGCTGACCCGGACGGCGGCCTGTGAGTGGGGCGCGGACGGTATCCGGGTCAACGCCATCCTGCCGCTGGCGTCGACGCCCCTGATGGACGAGTGGGCCGAACTGAATCCGCAGGCGTACGGGGAGTACCTCCGGAGCGTGCCGCTGGGGCGCCTGGGGGACGCCGAAACCGATATCGGGCCGGCCGTGGTCTTCCTGTGCGGCCCCTCCGCCCGGTACATCACCGGCCATTCGCTGCCGGTCGACGGAGGGCAGGCTTTCCTCAGGTGACGAGCGGCCGAATTCTTTACCGCTCAACGGAAATGGGGCAGGAATAGCGCGCCGTCGACTCGTACGCTCGGTGAATACAGTTCCAATGGAAGGGTCGCACAATGCAACCGATCGAATGCGGATCGTGCGGTAACCGGGTTCTCGTCGAGAAGTTCAGCCCCACTCACACCAGTACCCAGTGGGTCGACGACGCGGAGAGCAACTGCGCCGAGTTCCGCGCCCAGGCGGAGAAGGGCGTGCACAGCATGTACGTGCGCACGTGCTACTCGCTGCGCAGCACCATCGACGAGGCGGTCGCCAACGGCGACATCGCGGAGTCCTACCGCACCGTGCCGGTCGCCGGTTCGACGCAGGAAGTCCGCTCGTACACCTAGACAGCGGAAGCGGATTCGCAGTTCCGGAGTTTTTCGTGCTGCTCGCACCGGGCGGGCAGGCCAACACATCATTCGAGGAGGCAAGATGACCGAGATCGCCGACGACGTCGCGGTTCGGGAGATCGAGGCGGGGAAGAACCCCGATCGTTTCGCGCGCGGATGGCACTGCATCGGCCGTGCCCAGGACTTCCGTGACGGGAAGCCGCACCAGGTCAAGATATTCGGCACCGACCTGGTCGTGTTCGAGGACAGCAAGGGTGATCTCCAGGTTCTGGACGCGTTCTGCCGTCACATGGGTGGCAACCTCGCCATGGGCGAGATCAAGGGCGACACCATCGCGTGCCCGTTCCACGACTGGCGCTGGAACGGCAAGGGCAAGTGCACCGAGATTCCCTACGCCCGGCGCGTTCCGCCGGTCGCCAAGACCAAGGCGTGGGTCAAGCTCGAGCGCAACGGCCTGTTCTTCGTCTACAACGATCCGCAGGGCAACCCGCCGCCGGCCGACGTCACGATCCCGCAGATCGAGGGCTACGACGAGGGCGAGTGGAGCGACTGGAGTTGGAACACCTACTACGTCGAGGGCTCGCACTGCCGCGAGATCGTCGACAACGTGGTGGACATGGCGCACTTCTTCTACGTGCACTTCCAGATCCCGACCTACTTCAAGAACATCTTCGAGGGTCACGTCGCGACCCAGGTGATGCGCTCGGGTGGTCGTGACGACATCCAGACCGGCGTCCAGCTGGGTATGGCCGAGGCCGAGACGATCTCGGACGCTTCGTACTTCGGTCCGTCCTTCATGTTGGACACCGTCTACACGGTCGCGGGCGACATCAAGGTCGAGACCAAGCTGGCGAACTGCCACTACCCGATCACGAACAACTCCTTCCTGCTGCAGTGGGGAACCGTCGTCAAGCGGACCGAGGGTCTGTCGGACGACGACGCCAAGGCGATGGCGGAGCAGTTCACTGAGGGTGTCGAGCACCAGTTCAAGCAGGACATCGCGATCTGGAACCACAAGAGCCGGATCGAGAACCCGCTGCTGACCGAGGAGGACGGCCCGGTCTACCAACTGCGCCGCTGGTACCAGCAGTTCTACGTCGACGTCGAGGACGTCACCGAGGACATGACCAAGCGATTCGAGTTCGAGGTCGACACCACCCGCGCACAGGAGAACTGGCGAGGCGTCGTCGCGGACAACGTCGCGAACGGCGTGAAGCCGGTCGAGTTGGTCGCGGACGTCTAGGTCTGCCGGTTGAACGACTGTGCCCCTGCCGATGATTCGGCAGGGGCACAGTTCGTTCCGCGGTCGGTCAGGCGGGGATCGGTCGCAGCGTGCGGCTGCTGGTCATGTGCCGCCACGTCGCGAGCGCGGCCATCCGCACCGGGGCGACCAGTGCGGAACTGTTCATGCCGTTGGTCGGTCCGCACACCGAGATCGCGCCCACGGTGTTCTTTCCGTCCCCGATAGCTGCTGCGACACAGGAGACTCCGACGGTCGTCTCGTCACGATCGTGCGCGATGCTCTGCTCGCGGATGCGGGCCAGTTCGACCCGCAAGCGCGCCGGATCGCCGATCGAGTTCTGTGTCGGACCTGAGATCGACTCGGGAAGAACGGTTTCGGCATCCACGCGCGAGTGCGCGAGCAGTGCCTTGCCGATCGCGGTGCGGTAGGCCGGCTGGCGTCCGCCGACGCGGGAGGGGACCGCGAGTGTGAACCGCCCACCGATCTTCTCGAGGTAGAGCGCGTCGGCTCCGTCGAGTACCGCGAGGTGGACCACGAGGCCGGTGGCGTTGTGCAGTTCGTGCAGTACGGGCAGAGCCGCCTGGTGCACTCGGTCATGGTGTTGCGCCAGCGAGCCGAGTTCGAGCATCTTCATACCGAGCTCGTACGCGTGCCCGCGCCGGCGGACCCACCCGATCCGGACGAGTTGGAGCAGCATGCGGTGCGTCGACGACCGGGGAAACCCGGTGCGGCGCGACAGTTCCGAGAGCGTCAGTCTTTCCGCTTCCCTGAACGCGTCCAGCAGGAACGCGACGCGGTCGATGACTGCGATCGGGGAGCTTGCATCTGCCGTCGTCATGACGTTCCGAACCTCCATGGGTGCGCGCGTTCCGGGTGATTGAGCAAGCGTTCAATCAAGTGATGCGAACTGTAGCAGCGTGAGCCGCGTCGCTCCAGCACCCGACGAGAATTCGTTTCAACGCGCGCCGTGTGTTCGGGTGCGACGACGCCGGGGCCGCGGTGCGCGGCCCCGGCGTCGGGAGAGGGATCGATGCGAGTCAGGCCGTGACCGCTTCCTTGCCCGTGTTCGCGGACGTCGGCGCGCCGGGCCCTTCCGACCTGCGGCGAAGCAGCAGGGTGGCCGCCACCAGGATCGACACCGCGGCGCCCACCGCGGACAGCCCGAACGC
Source organism: Prescottella sp. GW823-FHT02E09 (assembly GCF_058797375.1). Lineage (NCBI taxonomy): Bacteria > Bacillati > Actinomycetota > Actinomycetes > Mycobacteriales > Nocardiaceae > Rhodococcus > Prescottella sp. GW823-FHT02E09. The sequence goes on along the minus strand of NZ_JBXAJP010000001.1, from coordinate 702,668 downwards.
GATCGTCATGCCGCTGTCGGTGTAGAACGCGTAGCCGTCGACGACGGTCGCCACGTGCGAGTTCAGCACCGCGAAGGCGACGACCGGGAACACCGAGGAGATGAGCGACTGCGACACCTGGACCATCGACGACATCGACGCCTGCACGGTCGCGGGGACCGACGCGATCACCAGGTTGGGGATCGACGCGGTGAAGGCGCCCATGCCGAGGCCGAAGATCAGCACCCACACCAGCAGCGTCGCCTTGTCGGTGTGCCAGAACGCGGTGAGGATCGAGGCGGCCAGCATCAGCGAGACACCGACGATCTTGGTCATGGCCGGGTTCACGGTGCGGATCATGCGTCCGACGGCGAGCCCGCCGATGACACTGCCGACGCCGATGGGGGCCTGCAGGATGGCGAACTCCTTGGCGTCGATGCCGAAGCCGTAGCCCAACGCCAGCGTGGCCGGTGCCATGCACATGATCGGGAGCATCGTCGTGTAGAGCGTCATGGTGCCGTAGCCCATGCCGGCTGCCGAGCAGATCTTCAGCATCGGGCCCTCGCGGAAGAACCGGAGGTCGATCAGCGGCTCACGGCCGCGCAGGCTGGTCAGGACCCAGGCGGTCAGCAGTGCCACGCCGCCGACGAGCAGGCCGAGCGTGCTGGTGGTCGTCCATCCCCACGTCGGGCCGAAGCTCACGCCCATGAGGATCGCGGCCAGTCCGGCGCCCAACAGGACCGCGCCCACGAAGTCGACTCGGGCCGGAGTGCGTACCGGGGACTCCTGGGTGGTCAGCAGGACCATCGGTAGCAGGATGGTCAGAGCGATGCCGTAGAACCAGAACAGGCTGCGGAACGAGAAGCTGTCGAGCAGGATTCCGGCGATGAACGGCGACGGCACGGACATCAAGCCCATGCCGGCGGCGGTGATGCTCACAGCGAGGGCGAGGGTCGAGGGCGGGAAGATGTCGCGCATCAGGGAGTACGCCAGGAACATGCACGGGATGAGGCAGCCGAACAGGCCGCGCCCCACGACGAGGAGCAGGAACGTCGGCGCCAGCGCGGACATCAGGGCGCCCACGATCGCGATGGACAGGCAGGACAGGAACAGCCTACGTTTGCCGTAGATGTCGGCGAGCTTGCCGGCGAGCGGCGAAGCGATCGCGCCCACGAGCAGGAACGCGGTCATGACCCAGGCGAGCTGATCGGTCTTGAAGTGTTCCCCGATCGGCATGAGTGCGGTGCCGGTCATGTAGGAGCTGATGGAGATGACCTCGAGGACGAGGGTCATCGCGATCAGCGACATCGCCAGTCTCGGTGACCAGCCACCTCCCCCGATCTTGTCCGTTGCGGCGTCTGTGAGCCCTGCCATATCCGAGCCTCCCTGTGGTGGACGATGCACTTCGATCTGATGTGTGACGGCCATTACAGGGCAGGGGGCGGCGAACTGTGCAAGCGGATTCAGCTCAGCGGAACATGGGTGTCCAGTTCGCGAATTGTCACTTGCTGCAGTCGATTTCCCCCGTGTGAGGTGTGCCGACACGTTCGGGCGCCCGGGGTGTTCGTGCGGCACCGCCGAGGTGCGCCTTTCTGTTCGGAGTGGTTTTCCGCTCACCGGGAAACGATGGAGGTGAGCTGCGTCTCGACTCCTAATGTGCTTCCGGTCACTGTTGGACACGCGACTGGAATGTAGGTAGGGAAATGTCAGTCACCGTCTCAAAGGGCGACGAAGCCCCCGTCCGGGGCGCCGGTGATTCCGGCGGCTCGAACGGGTACTGGATCCGCGTTCTGCTGATCCTCGTCCTGCTTACCGAGCAGGCGGCGCTGGCCTTCGCCCTCTTCACCCCGGCTCTGCCGAAGATCGCCGCGAAATACGAGACGACGCAGGTCGTCTGGGTGATGACCGCGCTGGTGCTCGCTGCCGCGATCTCGTCCCCGATCCTCGGCAAGCTCGCCGACGTCTACGGTAAGAAGCGCATGCTCGTCGTGACCGCGGCGATCGCGAGCCTGGGCGCGCTCATCTCCGCGATCGCCCCGACGTTCCCGATCCTGCTGGTCGGCCGCTTCCTGTCCGGTGTCGGGTTCGCCTTCACCGCGCTCGGCTACTCGCTGATCCGTGACGTCTTCCCGGCTCGACTGCAGGCGATGTCCATCAGCATCGCGAACACCGGTGTCGGTGTCGTCACCGTCGTCGCCCCGCTGATCACCGGCTTCATGGTCGACCGGACCGACGTGTCCTCGGTGTTCTGGTTCTCCTTCGCCCTGTGTGCTGCAGGCGGTCTGCTCACGCTGTTCTTCGTCCCGGAAACTCCGGTGCGCGCCAAGGTTTCGGTCGACTGGCTGGGAGCCTTCCTGCTGACCGTCGCGCTCTTCACGGTCATGCTGGCCCTGTCCCTGGGTGCCGGCTGGGGCTGGCTGAGCGGCAGGACTCTCGGCACGCTGGCCGTCACCGTCATCTTCGCGGTCGGATGGGTGGTGTGGGAGCGTCGCTGCCCGGAGCCGCTCATCAGCATCGACGTCCTGGCCAGCCGCAAGGTCGGCATCACGCTGCTTGCGGGTGGTATCGCCTACGGTGCAACGACACTCACCGCGACGCTGATCCCGATGCTGCTGCAGACGCCCCAGGAGGCCGCGGACTACGGATTCGGCCTGTCGGTCACCGATATGGCGCTGTGGATGCTGCCCGGCGGCATCCTGATCGTGCTCGGCGGCGTGTTCGTCGGTGCCACCTCGAAGCGAATCGGCTTCCGGCAGCACCTCATCGGCGGATCGGTCCTGATTGCACTGGGTGCGGCCCTTCTCGCCACCACCCCGGACCAGGCGTGGCAGGTCGTCTTCGGCTACGGCCTGATCGGCTTCGGCTCGATGATCTACGCCGCCATCCCGAACCTGGTGATGATGGCCCTTCCGGCCGACCAGCGCGCGATCGGCGCCAACTTCACCGGACTGTCCCAGTCGATGTTCGGCGGCATGCTGTCCTCGGTGGGCTTCGCCCTGCTGGCCCAGCACGTGCTCACCGTCGGCCCCGCCGGCCCGGTGTACAGCTCCGACGGCTTCTTCGTCGCCTTCATGGTCGCCGCCGGCGCGGCCTTGCTCGGCGGACTCCTGGCCTTCGGTATCACCGTCGGACGGCGTGGCCAGGACCTGTAGTCCCACACGATTCGGCACCAGCTCGGGGTTCGGACCGCAACTGCGGTCCGAGCCCCGAGTCGGATCGACGAACTTGATTGTTCGAGAACCACGATCATAATATTTCGGTGTGCCGAAACTTCAGCTCGAAACGGTGCGCCTACGGGCGGCCGCGATCCTCACCGCTCTGGGACTCTCGCTCGCCGCGTGTGGAACCGCGGGTGGAGCGGAAAGCGCAGACAGGCCTGTCGTGCTGACGACCTTCACCGTGCTCGCCGACATCGCGGAGAATGTCGCCGGCGACCGTCTCGTCGTCCAATCGATCACCAAGGTCGGTGCCGAGATCCACGGCTACGAGCCGACGCCGGGTGACATCAGGAAGGCCGCACAGGCGGATCTGATTCTCGACAACGGGCTCAATCTGGAGGCCTGGTTCGCGCAGTTCGTCGAGGGTCTCGACGTTCCCCACGTCGTCGTCAGTGACGGTGTCGCACCGGTGAGCATCACCGAGGATGCCTACTCGGGCCTGCCGAACCCGCATGCGTGGATGTCGCCGGTCAACGTGCAGCGGTACGTCGACAACATGGTGACCGCCTTCAGTGACCTCGACCCGGGCAACTCTTCTGTCTACGAGGCGAACGGTGCCGCCTACAAGGCGGATCTCGAGACGGTGCAGGACGAGTTGGTCATGTCGCTGAGCGTGCTCCCGGAGAACGAGCGGGCCTTGGTGACGTGCGAGGGCGCGTTCTCCTACCTGGCCCGCGACGCGGGGCTCACCGAGAAGTACATCTGGGCGGTCAACGCAGAACAGCAGGCCACACCCAAGCAGATTGCCTCGGCGATCGAATTCGTCAAGGCGCGAAACGTCCCCGCCGTGTTCTGCGAGTCGACCGTCGCGGATGCGCCGATGAAGCAGGTGGTGGAGGCGACCGGCGTCCGGTTCGGAGGCACGCTGTATGTGGACTCGCTCTCCACCGCCGACGGTCCAGTGCCGACGTATCTGGACCTCATTCGTCACGACGCCGCGACGATCATCACGGGGCTGACCGGGCAGGCGCCGCGATGACCGACGTGATCCGGGTCGAGGATGTCACCGTTCGCTACGGCGATGTGCTTGCGCTCGAGAGGGTTTCGCTGTCCCTCCGGCCCGGCCGGGTGTGTGGACTGATCGGTATGAACGGATCGGGTAAGTCGACGCTGTTCAAGACGATCATGGGTATCGTGACGCCCGACACCGGAAGGGTGCTCATTGACGGTGAGTTGCCCTCTCGGGCAAGGAAATCCGGTGCGATTGGCTACGTGCCGCAGAGTGAGGACGTCGACTGGGCGTTTCCTCTCTCGGTCGGCGACGTCGTGATGACCGGCCGCTACGGGCGTATGGGATTCACACGTCGGCCGACCCGCGAGGACCGTCGGGCCGTGGACGAGGCGCTCGACCGCGTCGAACTCGCGGAGTTCGCCGGCCGGCAGATCGGTCAGCTCTCCGGGGGCCAGAAGAAGCGGACGTTCGTGGCGCGCGGAATCGCGCAGGGGGCGACGGTTCTTCTGCTCGACGAACCGTTCGCCGGTGTCGACAAGCGCAGCGAGGCGACCATCACCAGGTTGCTCCGCGAGATGGCCGCAGGCGGAGCGACGGTTCTGGTGTCCACGCACGATCTGAATGCGCTGCCACGGCTTGCGGACGAAGCGATCCTGTTGATGCGGAGCGTCCTGATGCAGGGCGACCCCGACGAAGTTCTTCTGCCGGAGAATCTCGCCCGTGCTTTCGGGTTGGACGTCATGAATCGGAACGAGACTCACACGTGACCGTGGCAGACTTCCTCCTCGATCCACTGCGCTACGACTTCATGATTCGGGCGCTCGCGACCACCGTCGTCGCTTCCGTCGTGTGCGCGATGCTGTCGTGCTGGCTGGTTCTGGTTGGCTGGTCCCTGATGGGTGATGCCGTCTCGCACGCCGTACTTCCCGGGGTGGTGCTTGCCTATGTGGTGGGTGCGCCATTCGCGCTCGGGGCGGTGATCTTCGGCTTTCTCGCGGTCGCGCTGATCGGCGTGGTCCGGAGCACGAGCCGGATCAAGGAGGACGCCGCGATCGGCATCGTCTTCACCACCTTGTTCGCGTTCGGTCTGGTGCTGATCTCGGTGACCCCCAGTCAAACCGACCTCAATCACATCATCTTCGGGAACCTGCTGGGAGTCTCACGTTCCGATCTGATCCAGGTGCTCGTCTTGGCCGCGATCGTCTTCGTCGCGCTCGTCCTCAAACGCCGCGACTTCACGCTCTACGCGTTCGATCCGACACACGCCCATGCAATCGGGCTGAGTCCCAGGATGCTCGGCGGCGCGCTGCTCGGGCTCCTCGCGCTCACCGCCGTTGTCGCGCTGCAGGCAGTGGGCGTGGTGCTGGTGGTCGCCATGCTCGTCATTCCCGGTGCCACCGCATACCTGCTCACCGATCGGTTCGGGCGGATGCTCGTCATCGCACCGGCGCTGTCCGCGGGGTGTGCTGTGGTCGGTCTGTACACCAGCTACCACCTCGACACCGCGTCGGGCGCCATGATCGTTCTCGCGCAGGGTGTCGCGTTCGTGGTGGTCTACCTCTTCGCACCGCGCCACGGAATCATCGGCCGTCGAATCATGGCAGCGCGCCACCGGCGCGTGTGCCGGTGAAGACCGGCGCGAGGAGGGCCTAGACTGGCCGGTGCAGTTGGTTCGCCCGCTCGACCGTTCGGAACCCGGTGGGTCGTGGTGCGGCGTCGAAGTGCCTCCGACGAGGTACGAGAGGGAACCCGGTGAGAATCCGGGACTGTCCCGCAGCGGTATGCAGGAACGATCGCCGTCACCAGCACTGTGCATCCGCCTGGGAAGCGACGGCCACCAGGTTCGCGTCCGATGGGCGCGGGCGCCTGCGAGTCCGAAGACCTGCCCGCTGTGTCGAGTGCGCCGCGCTCGGCGGTGTGCCGCCTCGAGGACTGGGTGCGCGGACCTGATCGGGCATCACCGAGCGCGCGTCAACCGCGCTGCGAGGGGCGCGGCAGGCGTGTGCAGCCGTGGGCGGCCTCTCGGATCGAGCAGAAGGACGCCCACGGATCGCCATGAGATCGCAGACGACTCGTTTCGGAGTCATCAGCCACTGCGCGGGCGCGCGCAGTTCGCGCGAGGAGCTTCGCGACACCGTCGAACTAGCCTGCCGTGCCGAGGAACTGGGCTTCGACTCGTTCTGGATCGCACAGCATCACTTCGGCGTCCAGCGGGGTCATTCGCCCTCGCGCCTGGTCGTGCTCGCTGCCGTCGCGGAACGCACCGAGCACCTTCGGCTCGGCACCGCGGTGATGGTGGCCCCGCTCGAGGATCCGATCCGGTTGGCCGAGGACGCGGCGACGGTGGACGCGCTCAGCGGTGGGCGGCTCGAACTGGGTCTCGGTGCGGGCGCCGACGCGGACACCGCCCGCAGGTTCGGCAAGGATCACGACCGGCGCCGCGAGGACCTGCGGGACACGGTCGAGGTGCTGATCGACCTGATCGGGGGCGGACGGATCGTGCCCGACGAGCGCGGTCTGCGCGAGCGGATCTGGCTCGGCACCGCGTCGAGATCAGGTATGGAGCTGGCCGCCCGGCTCGGCGCGGGCGTGTTGTCCGGTCGTAGCTCGTCGCCGCAGGGACCCGACGATGCGCTCTCGGCGCGGATGCTCGACGAGTACACGCAACGTGCCACGAATCCACGTGTCGGACTGTCCCGTCCGGTGATCTGCACCGAGGACACCGCGTCGGCGCGCAGGCTGCTCGCCGACGGGGTCACGGATTGGGTGCAGCGCGGAATCCGAACCGGACGATTTCCCGAGGGGTTCAGCGCCGCCGACTATCTCGACCGCAACCACATCTATCACGGCTCGGCCGAGACGATCGCCTCCGGACTGCGCGGCGACGCGGGCCTGCCGTTCGCCACCGATCTGCTGTGCCACGTGCAACCGGTACATCTCACAGCAGCGCAGTGGGAACCGTTGCTGGAGAACATCGCCACGCAGTTGCGCCCGCTACTGGCCGATCGTCAGGACGCGGTCGCACACTGACGTGAGGGCACGGTCGTCGTGGCTGACCATCACGACCGCCGTGCCCGCGTCGGCGAGGTCGCGCAGCGCCTTCAGGACCTGTCGGCCGACGGTCGGGTCGAGGGCCGCGGTGGGTTCGTCGGCCAGCACCAACTCGGCGCCGGAGACGAGTGCCCGGGCGAGCGCGACCCGTTGGCACTGGCCGCCGGACAGGGCGGCGGGCCGTGCCCGGAGGTGGACCGCCTCGAGCCCGAGTCGTCGCAGCGCCGACGAGGCGGCCGCGCGGCCGTGCGCGCCCCGCAATCGGCGGGGTTCGACCACCGATTTCCAGATCGGCCACCGTGGATCCAGGCTGCCCACCGCGTCCTGGAACACCACCTGGACCGCTCCGCGCGCGGGGGCGGGTGCGCCCGACCACGTGACGGTGCCGGTCCCGGGCTTCTCCAGGCCAGCGAGAATTCGGAGCAGCGTGCTCTTCCCCGAGCCCGAAGGCCCACGGATTCCGAGGATCTCGCCGCGGCGCACCCGCAGGGATGTTGTCGGCACCACCTGACGATTCCCGTAACTGTGGCTGACGGCATCCACGTCCAGCACCACCTCGCCGACGGGCGCCGCGGTCGACGCGTCGACCAGCGGATCGTGGGCATGGATCAAGGCGAGTGTGTACGGATCCCGAGGAATCGTGAGAACACGCTCGGCGTCGCCGCGCTCCACGATCTCGCCGTTCTTCAGGACGTAGATGCGGTCGGCGAACTTCGCCACGAGTGGGAGGTCGTGGCTGACGATCAGCAGACTCCGAGACTCCGCCACCAACCGGGTCAGCACCGTCTCGGCGGTGACCGAGTCCAACGCGGACGTGGGTTCGTCGGCCACCACGAGCGCGGGCGCGAGCGCCGTTGCCGCGGCGATACCCGCACGCTGCTGCATTCCTCCGGACCACGTGTGGGGCCAATCCCGAACCCGCCGTTCGCTGTCGGCGACGTCGAGCGCGGTGAGCCGGCGCGCCGCCGCGTCGTGGGGGACCGGGCGCGACTTCGAGCGCCACGCCTCCTCGATGTTCCCGCCGATCCGCATCAGCGGGTCGAGCCCGCCGTAGGCGTCCTGCGCGACGTATCCCACCCGGCTGCCGCGGATCCCGCGCAGTTGTGTCTCCGATGCGGTGGTCACGTCGCATCCGCCGATGCGGATCTCTCCCTCCACCGACGCGCCCGACGGCAGCATTCCGAGCAGGGCCTTGATCAGGGTGCTCTTGCCGCAACCGCTCTCGCCGATGACGGCGACCGTCTCACCGGGGGCCACCGAGAGCGACACCGATCGGAGGGCGCGCCGACCGTCGGCGTACGTGACGGACAGAGCGGATACGGCCGTCACGGCTTCGTCCGGCAGTGTTCCGGTTTCGGTGGTCCCTGTGGTCCCTGTGGTCCCTGTGGTCCCTGTGGTCCCTGTGGTCCCTGTGGTCCCTGTGGTCCCTGTGGTCACTGTCGTCCCTTCACTGCGGTGCGCCGATGCAGGCCGTCGGCGATCAGGTTGGCCGCGGTCGTCATCGTCAGGATCGCGGCGGCCGGTACCAACAGCAGCCACGGCGCGGCCGTCAGGAACTTGCGGGCGTCACCGAGCATCGCGCCGAGTTCGGCGTCGGGCTGCTGGACCCCCAGCCCCAGGAACGACAATCCGGCCAGTGAGACCACGATCCCGCCGAGGCGGAGGGTGGCCACGATCGACAGCCGCGGAACGACCGCGGGCACGATGTGGCGCAACGCGATCCCGACGGTGCCGACCCCGGAAAGCCGGGCAGCGGTGATGTACGGCCGGTGGGTCAGGTCCATCGTCAACGATCGGGCCAGACGTGCGTCCGCGGCCCACGACGACACGATCAGCGCCAGTAGGAGATTCACGTATCCCGGACCGAGAAGCCCCACGATCGCCAGGGCGAGCACGAGACTGGGGACGGCCAGCAGGACGTCGATGACGCGTCCGAGGAACGAATCGAACCAGCGGGGTGACAGGCCCGCCAGCACTCCGGCCACGAGACTCACCGTCATCGAGCCGGCGAGCACGATCAGCGCGGAGAGCAGCGACCGGCGCAGGCCGACGACCAGTCGCGCCGCCTGGTCCCGGCCGTACTGGTCTGTGCCCAGCCAGTGTTCGGCGCTGGGCGGGCGGAGTTTGGCGGCGTAGTCCGGCAGGTTCGCGTCCGTGCCGACAACCAGCGGCCCCGCCGCCGCTACGACCGCGACGACCACTGCGAGCACGACACCGACCAACAACGCCCGGTCCTGCGCCCACGACACCCGCCCGCGCGTACGCATCAGCATCCCGATCGGTGTCCCTTCGATCGAAGTCGCGGATCGATCAGTGCCGCAGCACCGTCGGCCGCCAGATTCACGCCGACGTAGACGACGGTCGCGAGCATCGCGAACGCCTGGACGACGGGGAGATCACGGGTGGCGACGGACGACACGACGTAGGCGCCGATACCCGGCCACGTGAAGACCGTCTCGACGATCGCTGCCCCACCGAGGACCGCGCCCGCGCCGACGGCCACCGCGTGCAGATAGGTCGGCATGCTGTGCGGCAGGGCGTGACGCAGGAGTGCGCGTCGCGTGGTGGCGCCGCGACCGCGAGCGACGTCGACGACGGAACTGTCCATCACCTCGACCAGGTTGGATCGCAGCAGCCGCGACCACGTGTCGAACAGCCCGAACGCCAGGCAGATCGCGGGCATCGCGACCATCGACCAGGAACCGTCGAGCACCACCTTGCCGATGCCCATGTCGATCACCACCACCTGGATCAGTACCAGGCCGACGACGAAGCCGGGGGTGGACGCCGAGATCAGCGCGATCGCCCGGGCAACGGAATCCGGCCACCGATCGCGGTACCGGGCCGCAACGAGACCGAGCACGAGAGACAGGGCGACGGCCAGCACGAGCGCGGCGATCGCGAGACGCAGCGTCGGGCCGAGGCGTTCCGCGAACTCAGTGGTGACCGGCCGGCCGGTGACGTACGACAGCCCGAAATCGAGGCGCACGACACCGGCCAGCCAGTGCAGATACTGCTGCGGCAGAGACAGATCCAGTCCCAACTGTTCACGCATTGCGGACAGTTGTTCGTCGGTGGGCTCCGGGATGCCCTGTGCGCCCAGTGTCAGGCGGGCAGGGTCTCCCGGGGCCAGTGGCAGCAGCATCCAGATGAGCAGGCTCGCTCCCCATGCCGCCGCCACTGCCTGGATCAGCCGTCCACCGGCCGCACGGAAGGTGGCGTTCACGCCCCGGTGTCGTACCGGATGTGCCGGCGCACGTTGGACACCTCGTATCCGGACCACTCGTCCGACGTCACCACGGTGAAGTACTTGAACGTGCCGGCGACGACGTACGCCTGCTCGGCGACGAGGATCTCCTGCGCACGCTCGAGCAGCTCGTTCCGCTCATCCTCGTCGAAGGTGCCGCGCAGCTTCTCACCGATCGCGTCGATCTCCGGGTTGGACAGGCCCTGCGCGTTCGAGGACCCGCCGGTGGTCCACCGGACGAGGAACGGCTGGACGGGGTCCGCGGTGCCGGACAGCGAACCGCTGAGTGCGATCGACGAATCCCAGCCCGACGGATTCTCCTTGACCGCGGCGGAATCCTCGGCGACGTCGATCTTCAGCTCGAACCCGGCCTTGGCGACCTGATCCTGGATGCCGATCGCCACGTCCGTGGTCTCCGGACCCTGTGCCTGCGTGACGAATCGGACGGTGAGGCGCTGCCCGTTCTTCGTGCGGACGCCGTCGGCGCCGACGGCCCAACCGGCCCGGTCCAGGGTCGTGTTCGCGGCCTCGAGGTCGAACTTCTGACTGTCGAGTGCGTACGGCAGGCCCTCGGGGTACAGGCCCTCGGCCGCGTCGAAGGAGCCGTTGCCGATGTTGTCGGCCACGCCCTGGTAGTCGATCGCCTGTGTGAACGCCTTGCGCACCTCGACGTCGGTGAAGATGCCTTCCTTCAGGTTCATCTCGATCAGCAGCGACTGCAGAGCCTTCGGCGAGTTCTTCACCGCGACACCCGGACGACCGTCGAGGGCGAGTCGTGCGCCGGTGGACGGGTAGAACGCCATGTCGGCTTCGCCGCTCTCGACTCCGGCGATGCGCGCCTGCTCGTCCGGTACGACGTCGACACTGATGCCGCTCAGCGCGGGCGTGCCCTGCCAGTACGCGTCGTAGCGGGCGAGTTCGAGATCGGTCGGCGTCCACTGCGTGATGGCGTACGGCCCGGTGTACGCGCCGGATCCGACGATCTTCGCGGAGTCGCCGCCGGCGGCATCGATCGCTTCGACGTCGTAGATCTGCAGCGAGTTGTCGCGCGCTGCCAGACCGGCCGGGACCATCGCGTTGGGCTTCGGGGTGCGTAGCACCACGGTGGCACCCTCCGCCACGGCCTGTGTGCCCTCTTCGAGGTACACCCGTGCCGCCTTGGACTTCTCGATCTGGCGACTCAGTGCTGCGGCGACGGCCTGCGCGGTGACGGGCTTGCCGTTCTGGAAGGTCTGCCCGTCGCGAAGCTGAATCACCCACGTCAGGTCGTCCCGACGCTCGACGCTCTCGGCGAGCCACGGCGTGATCTGCCCGTCCTCCTCGACCTGGAGCAGGTTCTCTGCGACGCCCCAGTCGAACAGCCAGTTGGTGCCCGTCGCGGCCGGATCGAGCCCGGCGATCTTGTAGGAGTTGTAGATCGTCAGATGATCGTCGGTGATGCCGCCGGCGGCATCGGACGCACCGGACGAGCAGCCGGTGACCGCCATGGCGGCCACGACGGTGAACACACCGGCACGCAGCAGTGAGCGCCGCCCCTGACGGGCGGTAGATATCGAACTATTCATTTCCATCCTCGTGGTGTCCTGGCGTCGATGCAGGTGTCCTGGCTCCCGGATCAGCACTCGCCCCCGGCCTTCCAACCCGGTGGGGTCGTGGCCGAGCGTTGGGGGTTCGCTCCTCGGTGACAGTTGCGGGACAGCCCCGGATTCGCACCGGTGTTCCCTGCGTCGAGTGGCACAGTACAAGATCGCGATCCGGACAGGTCGGGCCCGACGGAAGGACGCGATTCGAGAAGGGAGCGCCCCGGGGTGCAGGAGACGGTGATGCCAATGACCAACCCCGGGGCGCTGATCGTGGGCTCAGGCCACCACCGAGCGTTGCGGCACGCCGGTGTACTCGCTGAGCGGTCGGATCAGGGCGTTGGACTCGCCCTGTTCGATGATGTGCGCGGTCCATCCGGTGATGCGGCTCATCACGAAGATGGGTGTGAATACCTCGATGTCGAAGCCCATCAGGTAGTAGGCGGGTCCGGTGGGGAAGTCGAGGTTGGGCTCGATGCCGGTGGCCTCGTTCATGGTGCGTTCGAGGATCTCGTACATCTGGACCCACTTGTCGCCGCCGGTCTGTGCGGCGACGTCGAAGAAGGCCTGGCGCATCGTCGGGACGCGCGAGTCGCCGTTCTTGTAGACCCGGTGCCCGAAGCCCATCACCTTCTCCTTGCGGGCCAGCTTGTCCTTCAGCCAGGCGGCGGCGCGCTCGGGTTCGCCGATCTCGATCATGTCGTGCATGACGGCCTCGTTGGCGCCGCCGTGCAGTGGGCCCTTGAGGGTTCCGATCGCGGCGGTGACGGCGCTGTAGATGTCCGACAGCGTCGAGGTCACGACACGGGCGGCGAAGGTGGAGGCGTTGAAGCTGTGCTCCGCGTACAGGATCAGGGAAACCTCGAAGGCCTTCACCAGTTCCGGTGCCGGGACTTCGCCGAAACACATGTTCAGGAAGTTCGCGGCGAAACCGAGGTGGCTGTGCGGGCCGATCGGGTCCAGACCGTGGCGGCGACGGTGATCGGCCGCGACGATCGTCGGTAGCACTGCCATCATCCGGAGTGACTTCTCGCGGTTGGCTTTCGGTGAGTTGTCGGCTTCTTCCGGGTCCTCCGCACCGAGGAAGCTGATCGCGGTCCGCACCACGTCCATCGGATGGCAGTTGTCCGGCATCTTCGCGACCAGCGCCAGCAGAGAACGATCGGCGCGGCGACTCGCACGCTCACGTTGACAGAACAGCTCGAGCTGGGCGTCGGTGGGCAGCTCCCCGTTCCACAACAGGTACGCGACCTGCTCGAAGCTGCAGTTGGCCGCCAGGTCCTGGACCGCGTAGCCGCGATAGGTCAGCGAGTTGGTCTCGGGGACCACCTTGGAGATCGCGGTGGTGTCGACGACGACGCCGGCCAGGCCCTTGTAGATCGTCGGGACTGCATTTGTCATTGGTTCCCTCCGAGCGTGAAGTTGAAGACTCCGGAATCGAATTCGTTGTAGCGCTCGTACTCGAGCAGCTCGTACAGCCGGGAGCGGGTCTGCATCTTGTCGAGCAGCCCCTCCTGCGTTCCGGTCGTGTGGATTTCGCGCAGGCCCCGTTCGATGGCGCCCATCGCCAGCCGCAGGGTGGTGACCGGATAGATGACAGCGTTGAAGCCGATGTCCTCGAGGGTCTGTGCGGGGACGAGCTGGGACTTGCCGAACTCGGTCATGTTGGCCAGCAGCGGGATATCCACGGCGCCACGGAACTTCTCGAAGTCGGCCTCGGTGTGCAGGGCCTCGGTGAAGATCATGTCGGCGCCGGCGCCCGCGTAGGCCTCGGCTCGCTCGATCGCGGCATCGATCCCGTCGATTCCCGCGGCGTCGGTGCGGGCGCAGATCACGAAGTTCGGGTCGCGTCGGGCCGTGACGGCGGCCCGCAGGCGGCGCACCATGTCCTCGGTCGGGACGATGGCCTTGCCGTCGAGGTGACCGCAGCGCTTGGGATTGACCTGATCCTCGAGGTGCAGACCGGCGATGCCGGCGTCCTCGGCGGCCAGGACGGTGCGTGCCGCCGACATCGGCTCACCGAACCCGGTGTCGGCATCGATCAGTACGGGCAGATCGGTGACTCCGGCGATCTGCGAACTGTGCGCGACGACCTCGGTGAGCGTGGTCAGACCGATGTCGGGCAGACCGAGCCCGGCGGAGAACGCGCCGCCGGAGACGTAGACGCCCTCGAAGCCGATCTCCTGGATCAGCTTGGCGGTCAACGGATTGATCGCGCCGGGCAGGCGCTGGATCTTGCCCGAGGTGAGGCCGGCACGGAACGCGATCCGCTTGTCGGCGGCCGAGGTGGTGGCGGCGATGAGACCGGGCATGTCAGAACAGTCCCTTCGGCGACTTCGGAGCGCGGGCGAGGACGTCGCCGGTGACGGTGAAGGTGAGCTGGTCCAGCTCGCCGGCTTTCAGCTCGGGGGTGCGCTGCGCGGCCTCGAGGAACCGGTCCTGCTCGTCCGGGGCGACGACGCCCTCGGCGAGGGTGCGGAACTTCGCGATGTACTGGTCGCGGGCGAACGGGCGCGCGCCCAACGGATGTGCGTCCGCGATCGCGAGCTCGTCGACGATCACCTCGCCGCTCTTCAGCGTCACCTCGGCGCGAGCGCCGAACGCCTTCTCGTCCGGGTCGGTCGAGTGGTAGCGGCGCGTCCACTCCGGATCCTCGGCGGTGGAGATCTTCTTCCACAGTTCGATGGTGTCGGGACGCTGCGCACGCTCGGCGGCGTAGGAGCGCTCGTGGTGCCACGTGCCGTCCTGCAGCGCGACCGCGAAGATGTACATCACCGAGTGGTCGAGTGTCTCGCGGCTCGCGGTCGGATCGAACTTCTGCGGATCGTTCGAGCCGGTGCCGATCACGACGTGCGTGTGGTGGCTCGTGTGGAGAACGATCGACGCGATCTGATCGAGATCGCCGATGCGCTCACGCATCCGGCGGGCCAGATCGATCGGCGCCTGGCTCTGGTACTCGGCCGAATGCTCCTTGGTGTAGGTGTCGAGGATCGCACGCTTGGCCTCACCCGGACCGGGCAGCGGCACAGCGTATTCCGCCTCCGGCCCGCCGAGAAGCCATGCGATGACGCCGTCCTCGCCCTCCCAGATCGGGGACGGGGCACCCTCGCCGCGCATCGCACGATCCACCGCTTCGACGGCCATCTTCCCGGCGAACGCCGGCGCGTACGCCTTCCAACTCGAGATCTCACCCTTGCGGGACTGACGCGTCGCCGTCGTGGTGTGCAGCGCCTGGCCCACCGCCTGATACACCGTCTCGGTGTCGAGCCCGAGCAGCGTGCCGATGCCGGCCGCGGCGGACGGGCCGAGGTGAGCAACATGGTCGATCTTCTGCTCGTGCAAGCAGATCGACCGCACCAGATCCACCTGGACCTCGTAACCGGTGGCCAGACCACGGATCAGATCCGCGCCGCCGCGACCGGTGTGCTGGGCGACCGCGAGGATCGGCGGAATGTTGTCGCCCGGATGCGAGTACTCCGCGGCCAGGAACGTGTCGTGGAAGTCGAGCTCACGCACCGCGACACCGTTGGCCCACGCCGCCCACTCGGGCGAGAACGTGCCACCGACACCGAACACCGTCGAACCCGGGCCGTACGGATGGGCGAGGGCCTGCGCGCGGGCGTTCGCCACCGGACGACGAGTCACCGACGCGGCGGCGACGGCCGCGTTGTCGATGATCCGATTCACGATCATCTCCGCGGTGTCGGCAGGAACCTCGACCGCATCCGTGGCGACCTCGGCCACCTTCCATGCCAGGTGTTCGTCCTTCGGGAAGTTCTCTGCGGAGCGGTGGGTACGAACGGGATGTGATTTCAACGCGGTGTCCTCCGGTGAGCTGGTGCTGCTGTGTCTCGCAGCGTATGCACGACCGTGTGGGCGGTAAAGTCCCTGAATATGCGTAGTTTTGTGGTGTGGATCGGCCATTTTTGCGAATGGTGCGAATGTCGGTGACTGTGCTTGGGTGGACTCGATCGGAAGGGACACGAGGGTGCAGAAGATCTACGGCGGTCCGCGGTTGCGTCGGCTCCGCGAGGAGCGCGGTCTGACGCAGCTCGCGCTCGCGCGCATCCTCGACCTGTCGGCGAGCTACGTGAACCAGCTCGAGAACGATCAGCGGCCGTTGACCGTGCCCGTCCTGCTCAAGCTCAATGCCATGTTCGATCTGGACGTGCACTTCTTTGCCGCGGAGTCGGATGCACGCCTTGCTGCCGACCTGCAGGATGTGCTGACGGCGCTGGGGTCTTCGGCGGCGAGCCCGTCCGTGGTCGAGGAGTTCGTCGCACGTATGCCGGAGATCGGCCACGCGTTGGTGAACGTCCATCGCCGGCTGCTCGCGGCGACCGAGCAACTCGATCAGTACGGCGCGCACCTGGCGACGCCGTCCGACATCGGGGTGGGCGAGAGCGTGCCGATGCCGTTCGAGGAGGTTCGGGACTTCTTCTACGACAGGCACAATCACATCGCGGAGTTGGACGACGCCGCCGAGCAGATGTTCGCGGACAGCGGTTTACGGATCGGCTCCCTCGACGTGCAGCTCACCGCGCTGCTCGAGTCCGAGCACGACATCGTCGTCCGTATCCGGACCGATCCACCCGACCGGCCCGGGGCCAAGCGGGCTTTCGACGCCTCCGGTCGCATCCTGACCCTGTCGCGACACCTGTCGCCGGGGCAGCGGGCGTTCCAGATCGCCACCCAGCTCGCGTTTCTCACACAATCGGAGACGATCGAGCAGCTCCTGGCAGCGGCGAGCACGCTGAGCGACAACGCGCGCGAGCTCGCGAAGATCGGCCTGGCCAACTACTTCGCCGGCGCACTGTTGTTGCCCTACAACCAGTTTCTCGATGCGGCGGAGAACCTGCACTACGACATCGAGATGCTCGCGCTGCAGTTCGAGGTGGGTTTCGAGACGGTCTGCCACCGGCTGTCGACGCTGCAGCGCCCCAACCGCCGTGGGGTGCCGTTCTTCTTCGTCCGCACCGATCGTGCCGGGAACATCTCGAAGCGGCAGTCCGCCACGGCTTTCCACTTCTCGCGGGTGGGTGGCAGCTGCCCACTGTGGGTGGTGCACGACGCCTTCAGTCGGCCGGGCCGCATCCTCACGCAGGTGGCACAGATGCCAGACGGGCGCACCTACCTGTGGATCGCGAGAACCACCGACGACGGCGCGCACCCGTACGGGACCCCCGAGCGGAGCTTCGCGGTGGGGCTCGGCTGCGACATCACGCACGCCGACCGGCTCGTCTATTCGCGCGGGCTGCGGTTGGACGAGGAGGTGTCCGCCGTCCCGATCGGGGCGGGCTGCAAGATCTGCGAGCGCACCGACTGTGCGCAGCGCGCGTTTCCGCAGATCGGACGCCCGGTTCGCGTCGATGTCGACTTCAGCAGTCGGTTGCCGTATCCGCCGGCGTCCTGACGGCACCGTTCCGTACGTCTCGTGCATCTGACCGGCCGAACTCGTTGTCCGATCGATCGCGTCACATGTCGAGGGCGTTCGTGATCGCGGTTCGGAGTGGAGCGTGGGCGCGAGTGAGTGCGTGGGTGGGACTCGTCCAGTTTTCTCGCGGATAGAGCCAGACAGGCATCCGGCGATACTGCTCGGGCTCCCATTCGTACCGGGGCCAGATGTGGGTGTGGAGGAAGGCATCGGTGTTTCCGAGGATCTCGATGTTCACCCGTCGGAACTGGCTGTCGATCTGCTTGCACGCATGCTCGACGGCGCCGGCGAGTCGGTCGATGCTTTCGAGGTACGCGAGGCGGCGAGGCCTGGGGAGATCGCTCAGTCGCGTGACGACGGGGTCGTCGGTGAGCAGCACACAGTAGCCGGGCAACCATTGGACGTCACCGATCGCTGCGAATGCTTGCGGCAATCGAGCGAGAATTGTCGGGTTCTCGTCGCGAAGTGCGGATTCCACTCGTGCATTTCTCCAGTCGGTCACAACCCGATTGTCCCCGCAAAGCTCCGATAGGCTCGTCCGGTGACCGACTGTTCGGACGAGGCCGAGTTCATTCGGCTGTACGGCCCTTGGACACAGCGAACTCCGGCCGGTTCGATCTGTGGACAGCTACCTCGGGATCCCTGAAACCGCTGCTTCCTG
Source organism: Prescottella sp. GW823-FHT02E09 (assembly GCF_058797375.1). Taxonomy (NCBI): domain Bacteria; kingdom Bacillati; phylum Actinomycetota; class Actinomycetes; order Mycobacteriales; family Nocardiaceae; genus Rhodococcus; species Prescottella sp. GW823-FHT02E09. Next base: position 684,546 of record NZ_JBXAJP010000001.1, on the reverse strand, counting down.
TGGATGATCCGTCTGCGGCAGCCGACGCCGTGCTGCCTGCACAGTGCGGACAGATATGGATGCGGGAACATGCTCAGGCTGCATGGGAGTACGACCTCCTGCTGTCTCCGGGGTCATCGACGCTGTGGGTCTACAAGCGCGACCCGAGGATCACGATGCCGATGGCGAGCACTCTGGCGCAGGGAAGGGATCGCGTACTTGCAACCGGAGATCCAGCTGCTCTACAAGGCCGCCGGCCTACGGGCGAAAGACGAAGCCGACTTCACCGCGACATTGCCGTTCCTCGATGCCGGTCGCCGCTCCTGGCTGCACAAGGCGCTTTCGCTGACATCTCCAGATCATCCGTGGTGCGCGCGGCTACTCGATACCTGATGTCGCTTCAGCGGCACGTCACCCGGTGGCTCGACATGCGACCGTGCCGTGCGGGTCACCGGTCAGCTCGCCGAGGACGACCACTTGAACAATTGATTCGATATCTGTCAATATCGAAGAATGTCGAATCAGGATCCGGGCGGGGCGAGCTGGTCACCTCTCGCGCACGCGCCGCTGACAGGTGAGCGGGCCGACGACCTGGCCCGGATGTTCAAGGCACTCGGCGACCCGGTGCGGCTGCGGCTGCTGAGCCTGGTGGCGAGCCATGCCGGCGGTGAGGCGTGCGTGTGCGACATCTCCGAGACGTTCGACCTGTCGCAGCCGACCATCTCGCACCACCTCAAGGTGCTGCGCGAGGCGGGGCTGCTGGGCAGCGAGCGGCGCGGTACGTGGGTGTACTACTGGGTGATTCCCGCTGCGCTGCAGCAGCTGTCGGCGGTACTCGTGGCGCAGGGTGGGCCGTCGCGCGAGTGTGCGGAGGTCACCGCGTGAGCGGGGCGACGAGCATCGAGGCGCCCGCCGTCGTCGGCAGGCTCTCGACGCTGGACCGGTTCCTGCCGGTGTGGATCGGCGTCGCGATGGTCGCCGGTCTGCTGCTGGGCCGGATGATCCCCGGCCTCGGCGACGCGCTCGGCGCCGTCGAACTGGACGGCATCTCGCTGCCGATCGCGCTCGGCCTGCTGATCATGATGTACCCGGTGCTCGCGAAGGTGCGCTACGACCGACTCGACACCGTCACCGGAGACCGGAAACTGTTGGTCGGATCCCTGCTGCTGAACTGGGTACTGGGCCCCGCGCTGATGTTCGCGCTGGCATGGCTGATGCTGCCGGATCTCCCGGAGTACCGGACGGGGCTGATCATCGTCGGCCTGGCCCGCTGCATCGCGATGGTGATCATCTGGAACGACCTCGCCTGCGGCGATCGCGAGGCCGCGGCGGTGCTGGTCGCGATCAACTCCGTCTTCCAGGTGATCATGTTCGCCGTGCTCGGCTGGTTCTATCTCTCGGTCCTGCCCGGCTGGCTGGGCCTGGAACGGACCACCATCGACGCCTCGCCGTGGCAGATCGCGAAGTCGGTACTGATCTTCCTCGGTATCCCGCTGCTCGCCGGCTTCCTCACTCGTCACTTCGGCGAGAAGGCCAAGGGGCGTCAGTGGTACGAGTCGACGTTCCTGCCGAAGATCGGGCCGTGGGCCCTGTACGGTCTCCTGTTCACGATCGTGATCCTGTTCGCGCTGCAGGGCGAACAGATCACCTCCCGGCCCCTGGACGTCGTGCGGATCGCGCTGCCGCTGCTGGCGTACTTCGCGATCATGTGGGGCGGCGGCTATGCGCTCGGTGCTGCGATGGGGCTCGGCTACGAGCGCACCACCACGCTCGCGTTCACCGCTGCCGGCAACAACTTCGAGCTCGCGATCGCCGTGGCCATCGCGACGTACGGTGCGACGTCCGGGCAGGCGCTCGCCGGTGTCGTCGGACCGCTGATCGAGGTGCCCGTGCTGGTCGGCCTCGTCTACGTGTCCCTCGCGCTCCGCACACGCTTCGCGCGGCACGCGCCCGCACCGGTACGGAAGGAATCCTGAATCATGTCCACGACCCCGAGCGTGTTGTTCGTCTGCGTGCACAACGCCGGCCGATCGCAGATGGCCGCGGCGTTCCTCACGCACCTGGCGGGCGACGAGATCGAGGTGCGGTCGGCGGGTTCCTCTCCCGCTGCGACGGTCAATCCCGCAGCCGTCCGGGCGATGGCGGAGGTCGGCATCGACATCTCCCGTCGGAGCCCCAAGATCCTCACCGCCGATGCCGTCGAATCTTCGGACGTCGTGATCACGATGGGATGCGGTGACACCTGCCCGGTGTTCCCCGGTGTCAGCTACCGCGACTGGGCGCTCGACGACCCGGCCGGTCAGGGTGTCGACGCGGTGCGGCCGATCCGTGACGAGATACGCCGGCGCATCGAGGAGCTGATCGCCGAACTGCTCCCGGGATAGCTGAAGTCGTCCGTTGATCCCGGTGCGTGACGCGTTCGCGTGGCAGCGGAGGTGCGGTCGTGACACTGCGCACCGGAATCACCGAACTGGTCGGTATCGAGCATCCGGTCGTGCAGACCGGCATGGGGTGGGTGTCCGGGTCCCGACTGGTCACCGCGACCGCTCAGGCCGGTGGGCTCGGCATTCTCGCGTCCGCCACGATGACCTACGACGAGCTGGCTACGGCGATCCGGGATGTCAAGGAACGCACCGACGCTCCGTTCGGCGTCAATCTGCGCGCCGACGCCGAGGACGCACAGCGGCGGGTCGACCTGATGATCCGCGAGGGCGTTCGGGTGGCGTCGTTCGCGTTGGCCCCGCGTGAGGAGATGATCGCCCAGTTCAAAGAGGCCGGCGTCGTGGTGATTCCGTCCGTCGGCGCCGCGCGCCACGCTGAGAAGGTGGCGCGTTGGGGTGCCGATGCGGTGATCGTGCAGGGCGGCGAGGGTGGTGGCCACACTGGTGGGGTCGCCACCAGCCTCCTGCTGCCGTCGGTGCTGGATGCCGTGGACATACCGGTGATCGCGTCGGGTGGCTACTTCGACGGACGCGGGCTTGCGTCCGCGTTGGCCTGTGGTGCCTCGGGTATCGCGATGGGGACGCGATTCCTGCTGACGAAGGAGAGCACCGTCCCGGAGTCCGTGAAACGGGAGTACCTGGTCCGTGGACTCGATGACACCGTCGTCACGACGAAGGTCGACGGGATCCCGCACCGGGTGTTGCGCACCGAACTCGTCGATGCCCTGGAGCGGACCCGGGGCGTCCGCACATTGGCGCACGCGGCTGTCAACACCGTCAGGTTCCGGAAACTGACCGGTATCTCGTGGCGATCGATGATCACCGAGGGCCTCACCATGGTGCGATCCGGTGACCGCACCCTGTCCCAGTTGATGATGTCGGCGAACAGTCCGATGCTGTTGCGAGCAGGGCTCGTCGAGGGCAACGCTCGCGCAGGCGTCCTCGCCTCCGGTCAGGTGGTCGGATTGATCGAAGATCTTCCGAGTGTGGCCGACCTGATCGACGAGATCGTGAGTCGAGCCGAGCGATGCCTCGACGAACTGGCGAAGGTCCGTTAGGTCGAGGGAAACGGCGGCGCCGTTTTCCGGTCCGATACGCGTTCAGCAGCAGGTGGATCCGCCGGCCGGCTCCTCGGCGGCGGTGCCGCAGCACGCCCCGCCGTCGGTGGTGGACGGATGCTGGGGGCTCGAGCCGAACGTCTCCGAGTCGGCGAGGACCGTGTAGACCTCCCACTTCTCACCGGCCGGGCCGGTGACCCATACCTTGTCCTGCGTTGCGAAGCAGCAGGTGGTTCCGATCTCCTCGTCGGTGAACAGGCCCTCGCCCGTCAGTCGGGCGATCTCTGCGTGCACCTGAGAGCTCGACTCGACCTCGACGCCGAGGTGGTTGATGCTGCCGCCCTTGCCGGGATTCTCCAGCAGGACCAGCTTGAGTGGTGGTTCGGCGATCGCGAAGTTCGCGTAGCCGGGCTTGACCTTCGCCGGCTGGGTGCCGAAGAGCTTGGAGTAGAACGTGATCGATTCCTCCAGGTTGTCGACATTGAGGGCGAGTTGGGCACGGGACATGACGGCCTCCAGCTATTCGGCTTATATCGAATTTCTCGACTCCAGGGTCCTCACCTTTTCGACATAAGTCAAGTAGGCCGATAGCATCGTTGTCATGCCGAAGACACTTCCGATCGTCGATGTCAGCGCGCCGATCTGCTGCGCGCCCGTCTCCGCGGGTCCGATGAGCGACGCGGCGGCGCTGGAGTTGGCGCTCCGGTTGAAGGCACTTGCGGACCCGGTCCGGATCAAGCTCATGTCGATCCTGCTCACCGCGGACGGCGGCGAGGTGTGCACGTGCGACCTGGCATCGGGGGTGGATCTCGCGGAATCGACCGTCAGTCATCACCTGGGGCAGCTGAAGAAGACCGGGATGGTGGAGGCCACTCGCCGCGGCATGAACGTCTTCTACAGCGCGCGACGGGAGGCTCTCGACGCACTGCGAGTGGTGCTGGACCCGAACTGCTGCGTCGGACCCTGACCGCCGGGTTCCGCGGACGATCGTCGAGCCCCGGGCCGCCGTCGCCTCGCGATAGAGTGGATCGAGCCGTGTGACTGCGTTTCTCGATCTCGAGGAGTCTGCTGTGGACATCGGATTTCTGGGTATGGGCACGATGGGTCGCCCGATGGCGCGCAATCTTGCCCGCGCCGGTTATGACCTGAAGGTATGGAATCGAAGTCCCGGCAAGGCCGAGTCCGTGGTCGAGTGTGGCGCCACCGAGGTGGAGTCCGTCACCGATGCGCTGCACCATCCGGTGGTGTTCAGCGCGCTCGCAGATGATCGGGCGTTCGCGGAAGCTGTGTTGTCGGCGCCGTCGTTGCAGGCTGCGCAGCCCGGTTCGGTGCACGTCAACCTGGCGACCGTGAGCCCGGCGATGGCATCGGAGTCGGGAACGGTGCTGGGGGAGAAGGGGATCCGCTACGTCGCCGCGCCGGTGTTCGGGCGCGCGGAGGTAGCGGAGGCGGCTGAGCTCACGGTGCTGGCGGCCGGTGCGGCCGGGGCAGTGGACGAGGTGGCGCCGCTGCTCGACGCGATCGGGCGTCGGACGTGGCGGATCGGTGACGACCCGAAGCAAGCCAACGTCGTCAAGATCCTCGGAAACTATCTGATCGCCAACGCGATCCAGGCGATGGCCGAGGCGACGACGGTGGCGGAGAAGGTGGGCGGCTCGCCCGAGTTGCTCATGGAGATCATGAACGACAGCCTGTTTCCGGGCGGGGTCTACGGCGGCTACGGCAAGATGATCGCGCAGCGCGACTACGAGCCCGCCGGATTCCGGCTTCCACTGGGCCTCAAGGATGTCCGGCTCGCACTGTCGCAAGCGCACGAGGTGAACGTGGGCCTGCCCTTCGGTAGCGTGCTCGAGGACGTGTTCCTCGACGCGCTCGCGCACGGACAGGCCCACCAGGACTGGTCCGCGATCACCGAGTCGACCCGTCGGCGGGCCGGTCTGGTCCGGGACTGAACGACCGTCAGCCGACGGTCGCGGCCTGCGCTTCCCGGACGTCGGCGACGTCCTCGGTGGTGGGCGCCGCGTCCTGCGCGAGATTGCGGCGCCAGTAGCCGGTGAACGCGATCGCCCTCTTGTCGATGCCGCGGTCGTTCACGAGGTGCCGGCGCACCGAGCGCACCAGACCCGCCTCGCCCGCGACCCACGCGAAGACGGGGCCCTCCGGGAACGCGGCGGCGGTGAGGGCGTCGAGCAGCGCGTCCCGGCCCTGGCTGTCGCGGTGGATCCAGCGCACCCGCACGTCCGCGGCGGTGTCGAGGGTCTGCTCCTCGTCCGGGTTCGGGACCTCGATGTACGCGACGGCCGGGCTCCCGGCCGGCAGGGACTCCAGCAGGGCTGCGACCGCGGGTAGTGCGGTCTCGTCGGCCACCAGCAGTCGCCAGTCGTGCTCGCCGACGGTCGCGTAGTGGCTGGGCGACGGCCCCAGCATCCCCAGAATCTGCCCGGGTCGTGCCTGTCCCGCCCACGCGGACGCCGGTCCCTCGTCGCCGTGCAGCACGAAATCGATGTCGATCTCGGCGGAGTCGGGGCGGTGCGCCCGAATCGTGTAGGCGCGCATCCACGGCCGGACATCGTCGGGCATCGCGAGGTACGCGCGGTGCCAGGTCATGATGTCGCCGTCCTCGGGGCGCGGCGGGACCTCCGGGTCGCTGTCGGTGCGCGAGAAGAACAGCTTGACCTGCTGGTCGGGGGAGACCGTGACGAATCGGTGGAGTTCGTGGCCACCGAAGGTGATCCGGGCCATGTGCGGGGTGATCAGGCGTGTTTCCTTCACCTCGATGAGCTGGAACTCCAACGGCGCGGTCATGGCACTCCTCTGCAGCGTCGACACCCGAAGCCCGGGGCACTTAGGCGAGCCTGCCATAACTGGATGTCCGGGCGCATCCCCGATCCGCTCGGCGATGCGCCCGGAACCGCCTAGATTTCGGCGCGCACCACGTGTGCCGCCTCGACGAGGTTGCGCAGCGACGCCTCCACCTCGACGCGGCCACGGGTCTTGAGGCCGCAGTCCGGGTTGACCCACAGTCGCTCGGATGGCACCGCCTTCAGCGCGGCACGCAGAGCCCCGGCGATCTCGTCCACCGACGGGACACGCGGCGAGTGGATGTCGTACACACCCGGACCGACGCCGAGGTCGAAGCCGACGGCGTTGAGGTCGTCGAGCACCTCCATGTGCGAGCGGGCGGCCTCGATCGACGTGACGTCGGCGTCCAGCCCGGCGATCGCCCCGATCACCTCGCCGAACTCGGAGTAGCAGAGGTGGGTGTGCAGGGACGTCGAGTCCGCGATGCCCGACGTCGCCAGCCGGAACGCCCCGACCGCCCAGTCCAGGTAGTCCGGCTGGTCCGCCGCGCGCAGCGGCAGCAGTTCACGCAGGGCCGGCTCGTCGACCTGGATGACCTGGGCGCCCGAGCGTTCCAGGTCGACCGTCTCGTCCCGGATCGCGAGGGCGATCTGATCGGCCGATTCCGACAGCGGCTGGTCGTCGCGGACGAACGACCACGCCAGGATCGTCACCGGACCGGTGAGCATGCCCTTGACCGGCTTGGCGGTGAGGGACTGTGCGTACGACGTCCACTCGACGGTCATCGGTCGCGGACGGCGGACGTCGCCGAACAGGATCGGCGGGCGCACGCAGCGGCTGCCGTACGACTGCACCCACCCGTTCACGGTCGCGGAGAAGCCGTCGAGCTGCTCGGCGAAGTACTGCACCATGTCGTTGCGTTCGGGCTCGCCGTGCACCAGCACATCCAGGCCCAGATCCTCCTGCAGCGCAACGACGTCGGCGATCTCGGCCTGCATCCGCCGCACGTACTCGGCCGCGTCGATGTCACCCTTGCGCAGCGCCGCGCGTGCGACCCGGATCGCGGTGGTCTGGGGGTAGGAACCGATCGTGGTGGTCGGCAACGGGGGCAGCGGCAGCACCGCGGACTGGGCGGCGCGCCGCTCGGCGGCCGGATTGCGGCGACGATCCGCCTCGGTCAGGGCGGCGAGGCGGTCGCGGATCGCGTCGTCGTGCAGGCGCGGGTCGGCGGCGCGGGTGGCGGCAGCGGCACGGGCGTCGGCCAGTTCCCCGGCCACGGCGTCCCGTCCGGTGCGCAGCGCCGTCGCGAGGGTGCCGACCTCCCGGATCTTCTCGGCGCCGAACGCCAACCACGACCGCAGCGCGCGATCGAGGCCGTCCTCGCCGTCGAGGGTGTAGGGCACGTGCAGCAGCGAGCACGACGTCGAGACGGCCACCGAGCCTGCACGCTCGCACAGGGTTTCGAGTGAGTCGAGGGATCCGTCGAGGTCGTTACGCCAGATGTTGCGGCCGTCCACCACACCGGCGACGACGTGCTTGCGCTCGAGACCGGGTGTCGTGAGGACGGACCCCAGCGAGCCCGCGGCCAGGTCGACGGCCAGTCCCTCGACTCCGGTCTCGGCGAGAACGGGCAGTGCCGGTCCGAGGTCGCCGAAGTACGACGCCAGCAGGATCGCCGGGCGGTGCTCGAGTGCCGACAACCGGTCGTAGACCACGCCCGCGGCGGCGATCTCGGCGTCGCTGCGGTCCGCGACCAGCGCCGGTTCGTCGATCTGCACCCAGTCGATGCCGGCGTCCGCGAGGCGCGTCAGCAGGTCGGCATACAGCGGAACGAGTTCGTCCAGTCGGGCGAGGGGCGCTCCGTCCTCGTGCTTGGACAGCAGCAGGAACGTGACCGGCCCGATCACTACCGGTCGGGCCGGAATGCCCAGCGCCAGAGCCGCGTCCACCTCGCCGAGCACCTTCGCCGCGTCGAGTGAGAAGACGGTGTCGGGTGTGATCTCGGGGACCAGATAGTGGTAGTTGGTGTCGAACCACTTCGTCATCTCGAGCGGCATCACGGTCGCATTGCCGCGGGCGGCGGCGAAGTAGCGGTCCAGGGCGTCACCGACCCCGGCGACCCGTTCCGGCAGTGCTCCGAGCATGACCGCGGTATCGAGCATCTGGTCGTAGTACGAGAAGACGTTGACCGGCACGGAATCGATGCCGGCGTCGACCAGTTCGGTCCAGGTCTGCCGCCGCAGATCCTGCGCGACGGACTCGAGGGCGGCGGCGTCGAGGTTCCCGGCCCAGTAGGACTCGACGGCCTTCTTCAGTTCGCGCCGGGGCCCGATGCGCGGGGAGCCCAGCACGGTTGCGGTGAAAGCGAATGTCACGGTGTTCTCCAGTTGCTCACAGCGTGGATGGCCACCACCGGCAGACGAGAACAGACCGAGCCCCTGGTGTGCGTCCGCCAACGGGGCAGCACGAAGTACCGAGCTGATCTACTCGCCCATTCCACGAGGCGGTGGACCGTCGGGCACGGCGTGCCCGACACAGTCGGCAGGTCTTCGGACTCGTGGACACTCGGGCGGGGTAGGACCCACCGGAACCTACTGGCCGTCGCTTCCCAGACCTTCTCGGTCCAGTGCATGTGACGGCGGTCGTTCCCACTTACCGCTGCGGGACAGTCCCGGATTCTCACCGGGTTCCCTCTCACATTCGAGGTCTCGCGACCGCGGATGCTTCGACGCCGGGCGGTGGTCTTCGGGGCTCCTCACGACCGCGCCTGGCGAACCAGCTGCACCGTCCAGCATAAGCCCTCGAAGAGAAGGCTTGTCACCTCATCGTCGAGGAGTTCGAAACCGATGCCTGGTCCGGCAAGGCCCGGGTCGTGCGAAGTAGCGACTGGACCTACCGCTCTACGACAACGTCGGGGGAAAGCGCAGTCCGTCCAGTTCATCGCCGGCGCTGCCGTCCTTGCCCAGGCCTGGTCGGGACACCGCCCGCGTGTGTGCTGGGCATCGGGCTCTGTCCGGCATCGGCTCGTACAGTGCCGAACGTGGACGCGAGCGACGGCGGACCGGTGCACAGGGCAACTCGGTCCACCGTCGCTGGGTACTGCCGGCGCGGTTTCGTTGGGACGGTCAGTGCTCGTGCATGATGACGCCGCGGATGTTCTCACCGGCGAGCATGTCCGCGAAGCCCTGATTGACGTCGTCGAGGGCGTACTTGCGGGTCACCAGGGAGTCGAGGTCGAGCTTGCCGGCCTGGGCCATCTTCAGCAGTCGCGGGATGTCGGTGCGCGGGTTGCATTCGCCGTACAGCGAGCCGACGATCCGCTTGTTGAAGCTGGTTACGTGCGAGCTGGACAACCGGAGAGTCTCATCGGTGTTGTCGTCGGCGATCGCTGTCAGGACGACCGTACCGCCCTTGCGGGTCAGGTGGTACGCGGACTGCACCACCTCGGCGGTGACGACACCGACGGTGACCACCGAGACGTCCACGCCCACACCGTGAGTGCGGTCCCAGATGTCGGCGTGAGCCTCTTCGGCCGTCGCGTACACGTGATCGGCTCCGAGCTTGAGCGCGAAGTCGCGCTTGGACGGGGCAGGGTCGATGACCGCAACCAGACCGGCATTGGCACTCACTGCGGCGCTTACCGCGTTCGCGCCGATGCCTCCGCTCCCGTAGACGGCCACGGTGTCGCCGGCCCGCACATTTCCGGATCGGAGGACCGAGCCCCATCCGGTCGCGACACCACACGTCACCAGGGACGCCCACTCGAACGGAATGTCCTTGTCGACCTTCACCAGCGAGCGCTGATCGACGACCATCCACTGGGAGAAGGTGCCCAGCGCAGCGAAGCCGCCGGCGTCCTGGCCCTCCCGGTGGAACCGGTACCCGCCCGACGCGAGTTCGCCGGTCGCGACATTGATGCCCAGATTGCAGAGGTAGCTCTGCCCGTTGATGCAGAAGCGGCACGCTCCACAGCTCGGGATCCACGAGCACGCAACATGATCACCGGGAGCGAAGGCTGTCACGCCTTCCCCGACGGCTTCGATGATTCCGGCGCCCTCGTGTCCGCCGATGAGCGGGTAGCGGGCGGCGCCGTGCTGCTGGTGCTTGTCCGAATGGCAGAGCCCGCCAACCACGACTCGCACCAGCACCTCACCGGGCCGGGGTTCGTCGAGGTCGAATTCGTGTACCTCCCAATCCCGCCCGGGACCGGTCAGTACAGCAGCTCGTGTCTTCATGTTCTCTCCTGTTCAAATGAACTGATGTGAGTTTTCAGGCTGGGTTCGGCACTGCGATCGACTTGAGCTCGAGGTAGCCGGCCAGGCCGTAGACACCCATCTCGCGGCCGATGCCGGAGCGCTTGTAACCGCCGAACGGTGCGGTCGGTTCGGTGGCGAAGCCGTTGACGGTGATGGTGCCGGTCCGGATCCTGCGTGCGATGTCGACACCGCGTTCGGTGTCCTCTGTGAACACCGCGCCGGAGAGGCCGAAGTCGGAGTCGTTGGCGATGCGCACCGCGTCCTCCTCGTCTTCGTACGGCAGCAGACAGACCACCGGGCCGAAGATCTCCTCCTGCGCGACTCGCATGTCGTTGCGCACGTTCCCGAGCAGAGTCGGCTCGACATACGTCCCGGACTCGAGGCCGGCCGGCACCCCACCGCCGGTCAGCACGGTGGCCCCTTCCTCGCGGCCGACGCGGATGTAGTCCAGAACCCGCTGCTGATGAGCCCGAGTGACCATCGGGCCCACCTGCGTCGCGGGGTCGGACGGGTCGCCCACCACCAGCTTGGCGGCCGCCTCCGCCAGTCGGCCGGCGATCTCGTCGTAGAGCTCGCGCGGTGCCAGTACGCGAGTGAGTGCGACACAGGCCATTCCGCTGTTGAGAGCGAACGACGCCGCCACGATCGTTGCGATGGCCTTGTCGAGGTCGGCGTCGGGCAGGACGATGGCGGCGGACTTGCCGCCGAGCTCGAGCGTGGTGCGGGTCAGGTTCGCCGCCGAGGTCTCGAGGATGCGCTTGCCGGCGGCCACGGATCCGGTGAAGGAGACCTTGTCGACCCCGGGATGGGTCACCAGGTACTCGCTGACCTCTCGGTCGGCCGGCAGCACGCTCAGCACGCCTTCCGGCACTCCCGCCTCGGTCGCCATCTCGGCGAGCAGATTGGCGTTCAGCGGAGTCTCGGGGGACGGCTTGATGATCACCGTGCAGCCCGCGACCAGGGCAGGGGCCAGCTTGAGGGACGTCACGTACTCCGGGACGTTCCACGGCACCACCGCGGCCACGACGCCGACCGGCTCGCGCCGGACGATCACCGGGGCGCGTACGCCGTCCCGGCGTTCCTCGAACGGAAAGTCCCGCGCGGCTTGTGCGGTCAACGTGTACATCGCCGCGGGTGCGCCAGCCTGCAGTTGCAGGCTGGCGGTGATCGGCGTCCCGTTCTGCAGGCTGATCAGCCGGGCCATCTCGGGAATCCGGTCCTTGTAGATCGCACCGAGGCGCTCGACGATCGCAATCCGCTCCTCGACAGGCATCCGGGGCCACGGTCCGGAGTCGAAAGCCGTCCGCGCCTGTGCAACTGCCATGTCGACGTCGTCGCGGCCGGCATGCGGGACACTACCGACCGTCTCGCCGGTGTGAGGATTGGTGACCTCGATCCGCGCCGATCCGGACGGGGCGACCCAACGGCCTCCGATGAAGAGGTCCGGGTAGTCCACCATGCCTGTCATCGTTCACTCCTTGTCGTGTGTGTCTGTCGCGATCGGTTCCGGGCGACGCGCGCTCTGCTCCCGCGCGCTCCGGGGACGCCGACCATCGCTCGCATGCCGGTCCGGTCGGGGTGGTCGGCTGAAGCCGAAGATCGAGTCGAGCAGTGAATGTTCTGCGTGATGCGTGGAATCGGCTTTTCAACCGGCCCGCGGGAACCATGGTGGCCCTTGATGATCGAGATGTAAAGGGGCAGGTGTCGGCGCGCGCCGCGTCCGAGGACTCGCACGGCAGATTGATGGTTGACTCGACACACTGTTGTGTGAAATTGTGTCCTGAATCACGGATGCGATCCGGGTGGCGGGAGAGCGTATGGGAAACGGAGGCGCCAATCGCGCGCCACCTCGATTCCGGTGCTCGCGCGCCCGGTGGGCGTTCGTGATCCTCGATCGGCTCGGGCAGGTGTGATGTGTCCGAGTCCATTCGAGGGCAAGTGTGGATTCGGGCCGGATTCGAGTCGGTCCGGGGCCATGCTCTCGACGCCCTGGCGTCGTAATTCGTTGTGGCCGTTTCCTGTACGCCGGTATCCGAAATGTGGTGGGACCGTGCGCGGTGTCACGGTCACGCTCCGCTATGCGGCGACGCTGCGGCGTCCCGCATCCATCTACGAGGTGTACGAAAATGGCACTCGATGAAGCAACCGCCGCCCTGGTCGACCAGATGGGCGCGGCCGGTGTGCCGCCGATTCACTCGCAGGACCCTGTCGCGGCACGCGCGCAACTGGCGTCGAGTGGCGGTCGGTACCTACCTGGTCCCGAAGTGATGTCCTCGTCCACCGAGCGGGTGCGGTCCGGAGACGGCGCCGAGTTCGACGTCCGTGTTCTCGTTCCGCACGGCGAACCCGAGTCGATCCTCGTCTACTTCCATGGCGGCGGCTGGGTGCTCGGCACCTTGGACGGCTTCGACGCCACCGGACGGTTCCTTGCAGCACAGACAAATTCGGTGGTGGTGCTGGTCGATTACCGTCTCGCTCCCGAGCATCGCTTCCCCGCTGCGACGGAGGACGCCTGGGCTGCCGTGAACTGGGCGCATCGGCATGTCGAACGCCTCGCCGGACGGTCGGTGCCCCTGGTGGTGGCGGGTGACAGCGCGGGAGGGAACCTTGCGGCGGTCACATCTCAACGTGCACTGGTCGAGGGTGGCCCGGATATCGCGCTGCAGGTCCTGGTCTATCCGGTCACCGACACCGACTTCGCTCGGGAAAGCTATCTCGATCCCGGGAACCAGCTGATGCTCAGCCGGGCGACGATGCAGTGGTTCTGCGACCACTACGCGCCGGACTCCGACGATCGGCGCACTCCCGCGCTGGCACCCCTGCGGGCTACCGACCTGTCCGGTCTGCCGCCTGCCATCGTGCTGACGGCCGAGCACGACGTGCTCCGGGACGAGGGGGAGGCGTACGTCGATGCGCTCCGGGCCGCAGGCGTCGAGGTGACCCATCGGCGATTCGACGGCCAGATGCACGGCTTCTTCACGATGTACGGCGTCCTCCCCGGCGCCACCGCGGCGACCGAGTGGATCGGCGCCCAGATCGTCCGTCACCGGACCGCGGCACTTCAGAACTGACCGGTCGGCCGGTCCACCCAGCAGCGAGGAACTCATGAACAACAACACCACTGGAAGCAACCATGTCGACGTGGTCGTCGTCGGCGGCGGCATCGCCGGGCTGTACCAGATCTACCGGATTCGGGAGCTCGGTCTCTCGGTGCGGGGGATCGAGGGCGGATCGGACGTCGGCGGGACGTGGTACTGGAACCGGTACCCCGGTGCGCGGTGCGACGTGCCGAGCATCTCCTACTCGTATTCGTTCTCGCCGGAGCTCGATCAGGAATGGACGTGGTCGGAGAAGCTGGCAACCCAGCCGGAGATCCTCCGGTACCTCAACCACGTCGCCGACCGATTCGACCTGCGTAAGCACTACACGTTCGAGACCTGGGTGACCTCGGCGATCTACGACGAGCGCGCCAATGTCTGGTCGATCGAGACCGATACCGGCGAGACCCTCACGGCGACCTACGTTGTCATGGCGACCGGCTCGCTGACCAAGTTCAAGCGGCCGGAGGTGCCGGGCATCGACGACTTTGCGGGGGATACCTTTCACACCGCGCGGTGGCCGCACGAGGGCGTGGACTTCACGGGCAAGCGGGTCGCGGTGATCGGCACCGGTTCGACCGGAATCCAGGTCATTCCCCTGATCGCGCAGGACGCCGCGGAGTTGACGGTCTTCCAGCGCACCGCGAACTTCGCGCTCCCGGCATGGAATCGACCGCTGAGGTCGGCGGAGGTTGCCGAGGTGAAGGCGAGCTACCCGGCGTGGCGTGCGGAACAGAAGCGTTCGCACGGCGGCTACAACCCCACCATGCCCACGGAGTCGGCCCTCGACGTGCTGCCGGCTCAGCGGCTCGAGCGCTTCGAGGCGGCATGGAACTCCGGGGTCCTGTGGGGTCTCGTCCGGTCCTACACCGACATCCAGACCGACGCCGACGCGAACGAACTCGCCGCGGAGTTCGTGCGGGAGAAGATCCGCGAGATCGTCGCCGATCCGGCTGTGGCGGAGGACCTGTGCCCGCAGGGGTACGCGTACGGCGCCAAGAGACCGTGCCTCGGCGCGTTCTACTACGAGGCCTTCAACCGAGACAACGTCCACCTCGTCAACCTGCGGCGTACCCCGATGGAGGAGATGACGACGCGGGGAATCCGGACCAGTGAGCGCGAGTACGAGTTCGACGCCGTCGTCTTCGCCACCGGCTTCGACGCGATCACCGGCGCGGTGTCGCAGATCGATGTCCGTGGCCGGGGCGGACAGGCGTTGAGGGACAAGTGGGCGGACGGACCGCGGACTCTGCTGGGTCTGATGTCGTCGGGCTTCCCGAACTTCTTCATGGTGACGGGCCCGACCTCGCCGGCCGTGCTCAGCAACATGTACGTCCCGATCGAGCACGACGTCCAGTGGATCACCGATTGCATCGCACACCTCCGCGCGAACGACCTCGCCGCGATCGAGCCGACCGCCGCCGCCGAGGACGAATGGATCGACCTGGTGGCGAAGACCGGTGAGCAATCGCTGTTCGCCGATGCGGAGTCGTGGTACACCGGTGCCAACGTGCCCGGCAAGCCGCGTGTCCTGCTGACCTACATCGGTGGCCTCGAGGCCTACCGCGGTCACGCGGCCAACGCCGCCGCCGAGGAGTACCAGTCGTTCCACAAGACCGAGCGGGCTCTGGCCCACACCTCGGCCTAGGCCGGGTTCCGAGACCTACGCCCTCGACGACGCTCCACTCGCGTTCGAGCGGCTGCGAGCCGGCGAGGTCGAGGGTCGGGCGGTCATCCTCCCGAACGGTTGAGTAGAAACTGAAAACCGGTGCGGCTCGCCGGGTCCCGATTGTGGGATCCGGCGAGCCGCACCGCTGTCTGTCCAGGCACAGGGCCGGGACGGCTGCGTCGTCGATTCCGGACCTCGCGGGCCTGCGGTCCCGGTGTCCGGCGTCGGCGCCATCCTCCGCTGGTCTGCCGATGTGACTCTCCGGCAATAGATCCGAATTTGCGAAGCGGTCTGACCAAACTATTGACTCAACATGCTGTCGTGTGAAAATGTGTCCTGGATCACGACGGGCGCCGAGCTTCCGTGAAGGTACGTTCATTCGTCGATGCCTTTGCGGCCTCGTCAGTCCGGGGCGGATCCGAATCGCCGCTCCAGGCTCGATGCAGCGAACATTCGATGATCGAAAGGAGTTGAGCAACATGCCTACCGGCATCGATGGTCAGTTCGGCGCCGGGATGCGCTGATCCCCGGCAGTGCTTCGGGGATCGGGTCGGCGGTGGCCCGACGTCGCGGACGAGCACGTCCGGGTCGATGCGGTGGGGCCCGGCTTCGTCGGAATCCCGATGATCAGTGAAGCCGCCCGTGCTCACTTCGTTACGCAGCATCCCATCGGAAAGTCGGGCACGGCAGTTGAATTCGCCGAGATCGCCGCGTTCGTGCCGCCCCACCGGGCGTCTTTCGTGCACGGCGCCGATCAACTCGTCGACGGCTGCCTCCCTGTCCGCTGAACGGTCGGGCACGACTGCCCGGAACGCTCGATCTTGATCATCCATCAGGTTCTCTTGTAAGCCAATCCGATTCCAGTCGAGGCTGGAAACCAGGAGGTTCGATGAGTATCAGCATGTCAACGTCGCCGGCCGGGAACGCCGGCGCCGCTCGTTCGCCAGGCCGCGCCTGGATCGTCGTCGCCCTACTCTCGGTGTTCCTCATCATCAACTTCGCCGACAAGGTGATAGTCGGTCTTGCCGGCGCCGATCTGATGCAGGACATGCAGATCAGCGCGAAGCAGTTCGGCATCGTGCAGAGCAGCTTCTTCTGGTGCTTTGCTGCCGGCGCTATCATCGGCAGCCTCCTGATCGGTCGGGTGAAGGCGAAGTACCTGCTTGCGGGCGTCGCGACAATGTGGGCGCTGAGCCTGATGCCGATGATCTGGAGCGAGAGCTATGCGGTGCTGATCGCGTCCCGAATGCTCCTCGGCTTCGTCGAGGGGCCCGCGACGGCCATGGCGATGTCGGTGGCGCACACCTGGTTCACCGCGGAGCGTCGCACGATTCCGACGTCCGTGGTGGGCGCGGGCGCGGGGCTGGGCCCTGTGATCGCGGCGCCGGTGCTCACATACGTCATCCTCAACCACTCGTGGCACGCCGCATTCGCGGTCATGGTGGTGGCCGGGTTGCTGTGGGTGCCGCTGTGGCTGTACTGGGGTCGCGAAGGAAATGAGGGGAACGTACCGCTCGCGCCGTCGGCAAGTGTCTCCGACGGCTCGGCGAACGTCCCGTGGGGTGCTGTGCTGCGGAACCGCACCATCCTGGGTGTCTCGGTCTTCATGTTCAGCGCATACGCGGGCACCGCTGTCAACGTCAGCTGGCTGCCGCTCTACCTGCAGACCGGACTCGGCTATGAGAAGGAGGCGATCGGGACCCTGGTCGCGTTACCTTTCGCGGTCACGGCGCTGCTGATGGTCGCAGCCGGTGTGGTCTCACACATGATGACCAAGCGGGGTGTGCCCAACCGTATCTCGCGCGGCGTCCTGCCTACCGCGATGCTGGTGTTCGCCGGGATCAGTACGATCGGGTTCGCCGTTCTCGGCCGTGGGTTGCCCAACCTTCTGCTGATCATCGTGGGAGCCTCACTCGCCGGCGCCGGCGCCGGCATCATCCTGACGGTGGTATCGGATATCGTGCCGCCGAGCCGCCGAGGTTCCGTGCTCGGCTTCATCGTGGTCGTGTACAGCATGTCCGGTGTGATCGCACCGATCGTGCTCGGCTACATCCTGAGTGGCGCGGCGAATCCGGCCGCAGGCTATCGCCAGGGATTCATCGTGCTGGGCCTTCTCATGATCATCGGCGCCGCGGTCAGCATGCTTCTCATCCAGCCGGACCGGGATTCGCTGATCCGAACCGCTCCACGGCGGCGTGACGATTCCGATGAGTGCCCGGCTATGGCGGAGGGTGTCAACTGATCTACGCAGACCGTCGGCCTCGACTCCGTCGTTCCGCGACGGGGTCGAGGCCGACGCCACCTTCGGGTGTGGGAGAACGCCGGAACCGCCCGACCGGGCGGGTAGGATTCATGACCGTGCCTGCAGGGTCGAAAGTGTCGAAGGCTGCGAAGCCGCGCATCTCGCTGCGCGAGGAGCAGAAGCGCGCCACCCACGATCGGATCGTGAAGGTTGCGACGCGACTGTTCGAGCAGTCCGGATACTCCGCGGTGTCGGTCGGTGATATCTCCACGGCGGCGAATGTCAACAGAGCGACGTTCTACCTCCACTTCACGGGCAAGACCGACGTGCTCCAGGTCGCCATGGCGCGCCTGCTGAACCGGACGGTGCTCGACTACTGGCGGGCGATGGACAAGGCGTTGGTATCCGGTTCGAGGGCGGCGATACGAGAGTTCATCGCCGATGTCGCGAAATGGTGGTCCACGCACAGCACGATGGTGTCCGCCTGGGACGAGGCTCTGCGGGTCGATGAGGCGGCGCTGCCTGTGCTGTCGCAGATCCCCGACACGCTGTTCGACGAGTGTCAGGAGTACCTGGGGCAGCTGGGGTCGGAGGAGGAGAGGGCGGACGCGCGTCGCAAGATCGAACTGCTGATGCTCCAGGTGGGTCCCGCCGGCCGGCGCAGTTGGCTGCGGGACCGGTCCAATCCCGAGTACGACGCGTACCTCGACTCGCTGACCGATATCTGGTGTGCCACCTTCGGTATTCGTTGATGGAGCACGAAACTCGTTCAGCTCGAGATCAACTCGGCTGATGGACCTCGTGGTGTCATCCGGCGGGGTATCGCCGATGGAGGTTGCCGACACCACCTAGGCTTGGGTCACTGCACGGCAGGTCGGAGTTGCGGCCAGGCCTCCCCGCGCCCAACTCGATGCGGTGCGTGCCGGCGACGTCCCTCGAACCGCAGCGCTCGGGCGGGCCCGGTGACGGGCCCGCCCGAGCGGACAGTGACGCTCACGTGTCGTGCCGGTCTCAGGAGTCCGAATCCTCGGTGAGCCAGGCATTTCCGAACAGCAGGATGCCGTCGGCGCTGGGCGTGATGCCGTGGACGTTCTTGCTCCACGGGATGAAGTACTTGCCGGAACCCGTGACGACCATCGGTGCCGTCTCGTTCACGAGGGTCTGGATCTCCTCGACGACTCCGAGGCGGGCCTCGTCCGTCGGGGCGGTCTGCAGCTTGCCGAGCAGCGCGTCCATCTCCGGGTTCTCGTACCCGAGGGCGTTGGAGGGCGATTCGCTGAAGAGGTTGCCGTACAGGCGCACGAACGGCGACTCGTCGAGCACGTTGAATCCGGAGTACGAGACGTCGTAGTCGTGCTGAGCGAAGGTCTTCTTCACGAGATCGTTGATGTTGGTCGCCCAGACGATGTCGACGGTGAACCCGACCGCCTGCAGCATCGACTGGAACGCGAGGGCGCCGCGCTGGGCCGCCGGATCGTTGAGTCCGACGTAGGTGAGTCTGCCGTCGTAGCCGTCGGCCTTGGCCTCGGCGAGGTACTTCTTCGCCGCCTCCGGGTCGTAGCCGGGGCCGGCCACATCGCCGTGCCACGTCGACCCGGTCTGGAACATGTCGCTACCGGGCAGCCCGAATCCGCCCTCGTAGCGTTCGTTGTAGGACTCGGGGTTGAAGGCGGCCACGATCGCCTTGCGCACCCGTTCGTCCGAGCCTGCCCGGCCCTCGCGCTGGTTGATCAGCCCGATGCCGCCCATGTTGGCGGTGTAGACGTAACCGGGGTCGCCCGCTTCGAGGGCGCCGTGCACGACATCGGCCGCACGCAGGTACGCCGCCTGGACGCCTCCGGTGTGCAGGGCGTCGACCTTGGCCTGCTCGTTGACGATGGCGGGGAAGCGCAGCTTGTCCAGGTTGGGCTTGCCGTCCCAGTAGTCGGCTCTCGCCGTCAGGACCAGTTCGTCCTGGGAGGCGAACTTCTCGACCCGGAACGGGCCGGCGCCGACCGGGGAGAAGGTGCCGGTCGCCATCGACGACGGCGCCACGATCATGCCGGGCCCGGTGGTGAACATGATCGGGAACTCGTTCCACGCCTGCTTCAGTGTGAACACCACTGTGGCCGGATCCGGCGACTGGACGTCGGCGACGCTCGCCTTCCACACCTGGCTGTGGGTGCCCTTCTTCTCCAGGTAGTGGTTGATGCTCCACTGCACCGCGGCGGCGTCGAGCGGCGTGCCGTCGCTGAACTTCGCGTTCGGCCGCAGCGTCAACGTCCACACCGTGTTGTCGGCGTTCGCGGTCAGCGACTGCGCGAGTTGCGGCTGGTACTCCTTCGTTTCGGCGTCGTAGCGCACCAGCAGGTCGTAGATCGCCGCCATCTCGCTGCCGCCGGTGGCGCCGCCGTCCTGACGGTCAGCGGGATCGAGACTGCTCACGCCGTTGTAGGTGGCGTACGAGAGTGTGCCGCCCGACTGCGGATCGCCACCGTCCGACTGTTCGCCGACGACCCCGGTCCGCACGTCGGAGGCGTCGGTCGCCGAACCGGATCCGCCGCCGGCGCATCCGGCCAACAACACGGTGGTGGTGGCGATTGCGGTCAACAACGTTCCGGCACGTGCGAGAGACGAGCGCTTCATTCGAACCTTCTTCCGTTTCGAGGCTGAGGGGGCAAGATTCACGCGTGTTCTACGGCGCCATCGTCTGCGCCGTGTGGAACCCGGACGGATCGTGGCGGCCGGCGACGCCGTGCTCGAACATTCCCCAGCCCTCGTCGCCGTTGCAGGTGGCGCGGGCGATGTGTTCGACGGTGCCGTGCGGAATGCGGGGCGCGAGTGCGGGATCGGTCAGGTCGTAGATCGAGGAGGAGCTCCAGCGGCGGCCCTTCCACTGCCCGTGGTTCCATTCCGGATCACTGCCGTAGCCCGATCCGATCTGCAGGACGACGAAGCCGAGCGGATCGATGTCGACCACGAGGGGATCGCCGGTCGCCGTGGTGAGGTGGATACGTATCGACTCGGGGGTGCGGGTGCCACTGCGGTAGGTGATCTCGAAACGCGGCCAGCCGAGCTGTTCGACGCGTCCGTCGGCGAACGTGCGGGTCGCATGGTTGAGCGTCCGATGACCGTCGGGGCCCTCCTGGGCGATGATCATCAACGCGTAGTCGTCGAACCGCAGCGGGACGTACGCCCACCAGAATCCGCCGACCGGTTCGTCGGCCATCCGCCCGAGCGGCTCGCGTTCACCCACGGGGCGGATGCCCCACGACCGGTCCCGGGTGCCCGTCCACACCGCAGGGTCCACGGCGAACTCGGTACCGTCCACACTCAGGGTCCCGGACCAACTGCCGACCTGGGCGAAGCGGCTCGCGTCGAGTGACGGCCGGTTGCCCGCCATGAGTTCGTGGTGTTCCTCGAGCACCGTGGGGAAGGCACCCTCCCAGACCAGGTCGGCCGACAGGTCCGGGTGGTCGCAGGTCAGACGGACCGTCTGCAGGGGTTTGACGATCTCGAGTCGGTACCCGCCGACCTCGGCCTCGATCGAGCGGGCGTCCAGTGCGTCGGAGAACCGGACCGACCGCTGGATCTCGCCGCGCCTCACGGTGACGAAGGCGTCGCGCACACCGAGGTTCGGGTACACGCCGAACCCGCTGACGAGGAAGATGTCGCCGGTGCGGTCGTGGCCGTTGAAGTAGTAGCGATCGTAGAAGTTGCGGTCGCTGCTGGCGACGCGCGCCATGGACAGCGGCGACTGGTGGATGGGGTACTCGTCGAGCGGATCGGGGTTCACGTTGCCTCCCAGGAGTATTCGTCGTCGATCATCTGGCGGAGCATGCGGTGATGCAGGATGTACTCGTCGGGGTCGGCCGGGGCCGGGCTGTTGCCGAAATGGATGGAACGACGCTTGATCCGGGCCATGATGGTGCCGTGGCGGACCGCCGCGTACACGAGGTAGAAGTCGAGATCGCGCAGCTTCACGCCGGTCGCCTCCTCGTAGCGGGCCACCACGTCCTCGCGCCGGAACAGGTGGGGCAGGCCGGGACGGTCGAACTGTTCGGCCATGTCCTGGAACATCCGGTGGAAGAAGATGAACCATCCGACATCCAGTTCTCGCGGGGCCAGCGTGGCGAGTTCCCAGTCGAGGACGGCCGCGGGGACGAAGTCGCGGTACATGATGTTGCCGATCCGGGAGTCCCCCCAGCACAGCACGGGTTCGGACGGCTCGTCCGGCCAGTGCTCCTCGAGCCAGTCGAAGCCCCTCTCCAGCAGGGGGATCCGCAACCCGTCCTCGCGCCTCGTCCACTCGTAGTACGCACGTTCGTCGTCGACGTGCCGGCGCAGGGCGTCGTCGGCGGTGCCGCCGAGTTCCGGTACCAGCGAACGAGGTTCGGGAACCGAGTGGATACCTGCCAGCACCTCGATCGAACTGCGTTGCAGGACGTGCCACTGCGTCGGCGTGGCCTCGTGCAGCCAACCACCGAAGACGTACGGGGGATTGTCGACCGGGACGACACCCTCGACGCGGTCCATCACGACGAACGGTCGCCCCAGCACCTCGGACGACTGCTCGATCCACCGGACGCGGGGCACCGGCACCGTGGTGTGGGCCGCGACGGCACGCATGACGGCGGCCTGACACTCGAGGTCGTAGCCGGGAAACACGGGTAGAGCGGTGGCCTCGGGGGCGAGGCGGGCGACGAGATCGGCGTGGTGCCGCGCCCCGTCCTCGAGCCAGTCCACGGTGAACAGCACCGAGACGCTCGACATGCCGGACTCGGACGGCTTGCGTAGTCCGGACACCGCTGCGGTGGGGTCGGAGAGCCGATCCCGGATCCAGCGCTCGAGCCCGTCGTGCAGGTCGGCGACATCGGTTGCGGTGGTCGTGACGACGGTGTTCACGCCCTGCGGCGGAGCGGGATTGCTTGTCATCGCAGTACTTTCCGGTTCACTGCGCGGTGCTCGTGGCGGGCGCGACGAGCGTGCGGAACACGAGAGATCCGTAGCCGCCGTCGACGGGAAGGTCGACGCCGCTGATCCACGAGGCCTCGTCGGACGCGAGATAGACGATGGCGTCGGCGATCTCCTCGGGTGCCGCGTGCCGGCCGGCCCACGCCGCCGCGCCGTCGATGACCGCTTCGCCCATCGTCGCGGTGAACTCCGGCAGCAGCGGCGTACCCACCGTGCCGGGGGAGACGGTGTTGGAGCGCAGTCCTAGGGGCTTGCCGTCCACCGCCAGGCTGCCCGAGTTCACGATGGCCGCTTCCTTGGACAGCGAGTAGCAGAGTCGATCGATGTCGGGCAGGTCCGCGATCGAGTCCAGCGCCTCGTCCCAGTCGTCGATCGCCAGGAACGCGTCGGCGCGGGCGTAGTTCCGCTGCCACTGAAAGCCGGCCTGGGATGCCGTGGTGACCACGGCGGGCCGTGGTCCGAACTTGGGCAGCAGCAGCCGGGTCAGATCGCGCGGCGCGAGGGTGTTGACGGCCAGGACCGTTCGCCACGGCTGTGTGGCCGCGACACCGGCGTTGTTGACCAGCACGTCGATCGGCCCGTCGATCGCATCGGCGATCGCGCGCACACCGTCGTGCGTGGAGAGGTCACCGACGATTGCGCGGGCCACGCGCGGTGCGGAGTCGGGTGTCGCGCGGTCCACGCCGATCACGGTGGCGCCGAGATCGGTCAGTTTGGTCGCTGTCGCCGCCCCGATACCCGACGCATGACCGGTGACGACGACGGTTCTGCCTTCGAAGCTGTGCACGATGAGTCTCCTGTTCAGTGGGCGACGGGACAGGTCCCGTAGTCGACGGGCAGCGCCTTGATGCTGTTGAGCCACGCCGAGCGCATGCGGACCGGTGGGCCGAGGATCGTGATGTCCGGGACCTGATCGGCGATCGCGCCGAACATCAGGTCGATCTCGAGCCGGGCCAGGTTGGCGCCGATGCAGTAGTGGATACCGGTGCCCCCGAACGCCAGGTGCGGGTTGGGTGAGCGCGTGATGTCGAACCGTCGGGGTTCGTCGAAGACCCGCTCGTCGAAGTTCGCGGAGGCGTACAGCATCACCACGCGGTCACCCTTGCGGATGTGTTGCCCGCCGAGTTCGGTGTCGCGGGTTGCCGTCCGCTGGAACGACAGCACCGGGCTCGCCCAGCGGATGATCTCGTCGATCGCCGTCGCGGGACGCTCGCGCTTGTACAGCTCCCACTGGTCCGGGTTGTCGTGAAACGCCATCAGGCCGTGGGTGATCGAGTTGCGGGTGGTCTCGCTGCCCGCCACCACGAGCAGGATCATGAAGTACGCGAACTCCTCGGGTGTCAGCGCACCGTCCTCGACCTGGGCCTGCACCAGTTTCGTGACGATGTCGTCCGCGGGACAGGCACGGCGTTCGCTCGCAACGCCGTGGGCGTAGCCCATGATCTCCTGCACGGCGACGAGCGGATCGCCGTCGACATCGGGGTCGTCCCGCCCGGTCATGGTGTTGGACCAGTCGAAGAGCTTGCGCCGGTCCTCCTGGGGCACACCGAGGAGGTCGGCGATCGCCTGCAGTGGCAGCTCGCACGCCGCCTGGTCGACGAAGTTCCCCGCACCGGAAGCGGCTGCGTCGCGCACGATCTCCCGTGCACGCGCGGCGAGGGCGTCCCGAAGCCCGTTGATCGCCCGTGGGGTGAATCCCCGGGAGATGACCCGCCGGAGCGCGGCGTGCTCGGGTTCGTCCTTGTTCAACATGATCGCCCGGCCGGCCTCGATCTGCTCGCGCGGCATGTCGTCCGCGTTGCGGACCATCGCGGTGTTCTCCCACGACGAGAAGATCCCGTCGGACCGCGACACCTCCTGGACGAGTTCATGCGTGGAGACCACCCAGAACCCGTCGTCCTGGTAGCCGGCGGCGCCGCGACGCTGCGGGTTCCACCAGATCGGCGCCGTCCGGCGCAGCTCGGCGAACAAGTCGTGAGGGATCCCGTTCTCGAATGTCGATGGGTGGGTGAAGTCGATTCCTTCGGGTAGTCCCATGAAGTTCCTTCCGCGTGATCGGAAAAGGGAGTGCAGGGAGAGCGGCAGAGCGGCGAGAACGGGAGTGTGAAGTGCGGGTCGACCGGCCCTGACCAGGGCGTCGACCCGGGACAAACAAGCATTTAACGGAATTCGTTAAGAGTGATGTGCAACACATTAACCGACTTCGTTAGGCTGTCAAGCATGGCTGCGGACATTCCCGCGAGGGAGAGGTTGCTGCGGGCGGGGGAGTACCTCTTCGCGCGCGAAGGTATCGATCGGGCTCGCATTCGGGACCTCAACGATCTGGCTGAGGTTCGGAACGATTCGGCGGTGCACTACTACTTCGGCTCCCGGGAGGGCCTGCTCGAAGCGATCGTGATGCGCCACATGGGGGACATCAAGGATCGCATCGAGGAGATGGTCGAGCGGTACTGCGTGGGCCGCGAACCTTCGAAGTCCGCTCTGCGCGACTCGATCGGTGCGCTGACGGTCCCGTTCGCCGCGAAGCTCCTCGACGACCGGGGGCGCGACTTCATGCAGATCGTGGCCGAGGTGTACGAGCGGCGTGGCGGTCTGGCCGACGCGCAGTACATACCTGCCAGTGAGATCGCGAAGGACCTCGTTCGTCGATCCATGATCGGGATGAGTGACGCCGTGCGGGAGGAGCGTTACCGCCTGGCGATCAACTTCATGGTCTCGGGTATGGCCGCGCGAGCCCGGGCCTACGACGCCGAACGTGAGTTCCCCCTCGACCACGACACCTTCGTCGTCAACCTCGTCGAGATGGGCACGATGGCATGCCTGGCCGAACTGCCTGATGGACCGCTCTTCCCCGACTGACGTCGGCGCACCGTGAGTCGTCTTCGACGGCCCGCGCCGCGGGCGATGTGCGTCCCCGGCGGACACCCGCTATCCTGGCGGACGTGTCAGCGACCTATTTCTGGTTTAGCAGGCCGGCCCCGGGTGGGTCGGTCGGCGTAACCACGCGCTGACAATCCACCCCAGAGCCGGATGACAGACCGGCTCGCTGGGATTCTTCACAGTCTTCGAGGGTCGGCCTGAGAACAGGAAACCGAACCCCATGACCGTTATCGCCAATGATCAGCGTCTCGACGATCAGCGCACCGTCAGCATCAGCCCGCTCGTCGCGCCGTCCGTCGTGCGCGGCGAGCACACCCCCGACGAGGTGGCCGCCGCCACCGTGCGCTCGGGGCGCGCCGACACCGTCAACATCCTCAACGGTGAGGACGACCGCCTGGTCGTCGTGGTGGGCCCGTGCTCGGTGCACGATCCCGAGGCCGCGATGGACTACGCGCGCCGTCTGGCCGCGAAGGCCGAGGAACTGCGCGACGACCTGCAGATCGTGATGCGCGTGTACTTCGAGAAGCCGCGCACGACGCTGGGCTGGAAGGGCCTGCTCAACGACCCGCACCTCGACGGCACCTACGACATCAACACCGGACTGCGGATGGGGCGCAAGCTGCTGCTCGACATCTCCCGTCTCGGCCTGCCCGTCGGTTGCGAGTTCCTCGACCCGATCATCCCGCAGTACATCGCGGACCTGGTGACCTACGGCGCGATCGGTGCCCGGACCGCGGCCAGCCAGGTGCACCGTCAGCTGTGCAGCGCGCTGTCGATGCCGGTGGGCATCAAGAACTCCACCGAGGGCGACGTTCAGGTGGCGGTCGACGGCACCCGCGCGGCGGCGGCGAGCCACGTGTTCCCCGGCACCGATCTCGAGGGCCAGGCGGCGCTGATCCACACGGTCGGCAACCCGGACTGTCACGTGATCCTGCGCGGTGGCACCGACGGGCCGAACTACGATTCCGAGACGGTCGCCGATACCCTTGCGCGGCTGCGTAAGTCGGGCCTGCCGGAGCGGGTCGTGGTCGATGCGAGCCACGGCAACAGCCGCAAGGACCACAACAAGCAGGTCGACGTGGTCACCGACATCGCCGAGCGCATCGAGGCCGGCGAGAAGGGCATCGTCGGCATCATGCTCGAGAGTTTCATCGAGGCCGGGCGTCAGGACCTGACCCTCGGGCAGGCCGACGAGCTCACCTACGGTCAGTCCATCACCGACGCGTGCATCGACTGGGACACCACCGCGGCGACTCTCGATCGCCTCGCAGGCGCAGTTGCCGCTCGCCGCAACTGATCTCAGCGGCAGATCGACCGGGGGCGCGTCCTCCCTTCGGGGATGGCGCGCCCCGCGCGCATGTGGAATCGGTCGACTTCGTGCCGAGCTCGGAGTCGTCCGGCTCGTTGGGCTCTCTCGGTTCCCCCGTCGGGGCTGACACGGTCCCTGCGCCCTCCGGTGGCGGACGACACCATTGGCCGTTGGCGCGGCGCAGACCTGCGGATATCGGTGGTCCGGGGTGGTCGGTACGTCGATCGAATCGGGCAGATCCGGCGACGGACCCCTACGTTGGACAAGTGCCTTCTGCCGTCTGTCACCTCTTCCGGCGTGCAGATCGTGCGGAAGGGAGTTCGCGGAAGTGAATGTGCGCAATGCCTGGCGGGCGCTGAGGAAGCCGGTGTTCGTGCCGGCGTCGATCGCAATCTTCGCGATGATCGCGTTCGCGGTCGTTTACTCGGGCGCCGCGGAAGGCGCATTCGAGTCGCTCAATCGGGTTATCGCCGACGGTGTCGGATGGTGGTACATCCTCGTCGCCACCGGATTCGTGGTGTTCGCGTTGTACTGCGGCATCAGCCGGATCGGCAACATCCGGCTCGGCCGCGACGACGAGGAACCCGAGTTCTCGATCCTGTCCTGGTTCGCGATGCTCTTCAGCGCAGGCATGGGCATCGGGCTGGTGTTCTACGGCGTGGCAGAACCGCTTTCGCACTACGTGAATCCGCCGGAGGCCGGACGGCTCGACGGCTCGTCCGACGCCGCCGCGAACCAGGCCATGGAGCTGACCCTGTTCCACTGGGGTCTGCACGCGTGGGCCATCTACGTCGTCGTCGGCCTGGGCCTGGCGTACATGACCTACCGCAAGGGCCGGCCGCTGTCGGTGCGATGGCTGCTCGAGCCGCTGCTGGGCCGACGTCGCATCGAGGGGCCGATCGGGCATGCGATCGACGTCGTCGCCATCGTGGGCACGTTGTTCGGTATCGCGACCTCGCTGGGGTTCGGTATCCAGCAGATCACCGCGGGTCTCGAGTACCTGGGGTGGGTGGAGGTCGACAACTGGCTGGTCATCGCCCTGATCGTCGGCGTGACCGCGCTCGCGACGTTCTCGGTGGTGTCCGGGGTGTCCAAGGGGCTCAAGTGGCTGTCCAACATCAACATGCTGCTCGCCGTCGCGCTGGCCGTCTTCGTGCTGCTGCTGGGACCGACCCTGTTCATCATGCAGTCGTGGGTCCAGAACCTCGGTGGCTACGTCCAGGCGCTACCGAAGATGGCGCTGCGGACGTCTCCGTTCGCGGAGGACGGGTGGGCCGGCGCCTGGACCATCTTCTATTGGGGGTGGTGGATGAGTTGGGCTCCGTTCGTCGGCATGTTCATCGCCCGCATCTCCCGGGGCCGCACCATCCGCGAGTTCGTCTTCGGTGTGCTGCTCGCCCCGACCCTGGTCGGCTCGTTGTGGTTCACGATCTTCGGTGGCTCCGGCATCCTCCGCCAGCGCAACGACGGTGACATGCTCGCCGCCGACGGTGCCGTCGACACCAACACGAGCCTGTTCACGCTCCTCGGCGGGCTGCCGCTGGCGACGGTGACATGTCTCCTGGCGATCGTGGTCGTGATCTTCTTCTTCGTGACGTCGGCCGACTCGGGCTCGCTGGTCATCGACACCCTGGCAACGGGCGGCGACACGGCGACGCCGGTGGTGACGCGCGTGTACTGGGCGGTGCTCCAGGGTGTGGTCGCGGCGGTGCTCCTGCTGATCGGTGGCAGTGGGTCGTTGACGGTGTTGCAGACGGCGTCGATCGCGACGGCGGTGCCGTTCTCGGTGGTGCTGGTCCTCGCCTGTCTCTCGATGCTCAGAGCGTTCCGGTACGAGGTCGCCGCCGCGCCGCGCTACATCCGCATCTCGTCGGCCGGCGCGGACCGGTCGGCCGGGGACCGTGGGCGACGGTCCGCCGTCTCGTCGACGCTGGCCGGGCTGGCGACGTCCCCGCCCGGGCGATCCGGCCCGGGCGAGGATCGGCACCGGATCATTGCCGTGCACGAGGTTCCGAACGGTGCGGTGAGCGTCGATCCGGAGTCGGGTGTCGTCACCCTCGACGACGATGCGAGGGCGACCGACCCGCTCGGCGGCGAGGTGTTCGACACCCCGGAGTTCGCGGACTCCGCCGAGGGGCAGAACCGGCAGCCTGTCGGAGTCGAAACGCCCTAGCCTGACACGGGAACCATCGGCGTAGGGTGAGCACCGTTCGGGTCTGTCGACTCCACGGAGTGCGTGCATCACCCATCTCGTGCCACGCGCCCGTGATTCGGAAAGGATGCACGGTGGCGGAGAGCAAGCGGACGATGCGCGCGGCGCGTTTTCATGCGGATACGAAAACCAATGTGGTGGAGGATGTTCCGATCCCCGAGCCCGGGCCGGGTGAGGTCCTGGTCAAGGTTGCGTTCTGCGGCATCTGTCATTCCGACCTGAGCCTGCTCGACGGCACCTTCCCGGCGATGCTGCCTGTCGTGACCCAGGGGCACGAATCGTCGGGCACCATCGCAGCCCTGGGTCCGGGCGTGCGGGGCTGGCAGGTGGGCGATCGGGTGATCCCGTCCGCCGGCAGGCCGGACATGAAGTGCCGCAACTGCCGTCGTGGTGACTTCACCCATTGTCTGAACATCCAGCTGATGGCATTCGCATACGACGGCGCCTGGGCCGAGTACACGGTGGCGCAGGCCGGCGGGCTCACCAGGGTGCCCGACAACGTTCCGCTCGAGCAGGCGGCGTTGTTGGCCGACGCGGTCTCCACGCCGTTCGGTGCCGTGATGGGGACCGGTCAGGTCAGGGTCGGTGAGTCGGTCGGCGTGTGGGGCGTCGGCGGCATCGGCACACACATCGTGCAACTCGCGCGGTTGGTCGGTGCGGTTCCGATCATCGCCTTCGACATCAATCCGGTGGTGCGCGAGCGGGCCCTCGAGCTCGGCGCCGACTACGCGTTCGACTCGCGGGACGAGGATCTGCGGGAGAAGGTGAAGGCGGCGACCGACGGCAGGATGCTCGACGTCGCGTTCGATGCGGCCGGCCTCAAGGTCACCTCCGAGCAGGCCCTGCACTGCCTGGACGTCGGCGGCCGACTGGTGGTGGTCGGGATGAGCGGCCAGGACGTCTCCCTGGGATCGACCGCGGCCCTGGTGCTGTCCAAGAAGCACGTCATGGGTCACCTCGGCTACCAGACGGCCGACATCGAGACGCTGGCCCGACTGGTGTCCCGCGGCCGCCTCGACCTGTCCCGATCGGTGAGCGAGATCATCCCCCTCGAGGACGTCGCGAAGGGTATCGCGAAGCTGCAGAACCACGAAGGGAATCCGATCCGAATTCTCGTGCAGCCCTGACGATCGTTCCCGTACGGCCCGATCCTGTCGGTGCCCGGCAGTAGCGTCGGCGCATGGGATACGAAATTCAGATCACAGTCGATTCGAAGGACCCGCACCAGCAGGCCAAGTGGTGGGCCGACACGCTGGGCTGGCAGGTCGAGCCCAGCGACGAGCAGTTCATCCGCGGTCTCGTCGACGCCGGTCACGCGCAGGAGTCGGACACCCTGGTGTTCGAGGGCGTACTCGTCTGGCGGGAGGGCGCGGCCATCCGCGATCCCGAGCATCCGCAACGCCCGCGAATGCTCTTCCAGCTGGTCCCGGAGGGCAAGTCGGTGAAGAACCGGCTGCACCTCGACGTCCGTGTGGGGGATCGCCGCGAGGAGGTGGCCGCCGAACTCGTTGCCGCCGGGGCGTCGATCCTTCACCGCGGGCAGCAGGGCCCGAGCGTCTGGATCACGATGACCGACCCGGAGGGCAACGAGTTCTGCGTGGCCTGAGCGGTCAGTCCAGGGTCTCCAGGGCGTCCGCGGCCTCCAGATCCGGTGCCGTTGAGGTGCGGGGCGCGAACGACAGTCCCACCCGCAGCGCACCGGCCGCTTCGAGCAGTGCGTCGACGCCGGCGCGCCCGTAGCCGGTGAGGTTGACGAAGGCGTGGACCAGACCACGGTGGACGCGCAGGGTCGTCGGCACGCCTGCCTCGCGGAGTCGTTCGGCGTATTCGAGGCCCTCGTCGCGCAACACGTCGAAGCCCGAGATCGCGACGTAGGCGGGCGGCAGCCCGGTGAGGTCCTCGGCGAGGATCGGCGACGCGCGCGGATCGGTGCGGTCCTGTTCGTCGGGCACATAGTGGCCCGTGTACCAGTCCATCTGGGCTTCGGTGAGGAAGAAGCCGTCACTGAACAGGCCGTACGACGGACGCTTGGCAGTCATGTCCAGCCACGGGAAGAACAGCATCTGGAACGCCGGTCGAGTGGCGTCGGCGCGGGTGATCTGGGAGACCACCGCGGCGAGATTGCCGCCGGCGCTGTCGCCGGCCACCGCGACACGATCCGGATCGATGTCGAGCGAGGCGGCGTTCTGCACGGCGAACCGGAACGCGGCCACCGCATCGTCCGCCGCGGCCGGGAACGCGTGCTCGGGCGCGAGCCGGTAGTCCACCGCCAGCACCGCGACCTCGGCGTGCCGCGCGAGGAACCGGCACAGCGAGTCGTGGCTGTCGAGGCTGCCGAGCACGAAGCCGCCACCGTGGAAGTACACGAGCAGCGGCGCCGCCGGGGGCAGGCCCTCCGGTCGGTACATGCGCGCGGGGACCTGGCCCGCGGGACCGGGGATCGTCACGGTCTCGACCGACGCCATCGGGATCGGGCGTCCGCTGACCAGCCGTGCCTCCATGTCGATCTGGGCGCGGGACTGCTCGAGGGGCAGTTCCTCGAAGTCCGAGTCCGGCAGCAGCGCAAGCATGCGCAGCATCAGCTGGATCTCGGTGTTCAGCTCCTGGCCGTCGACGCGGACGGGGCGGCCGGAGAGGATCCGTTGAATCGGGGAGGGCAGCGAGCCGGCGATCGTGGCAGCTGTGCGGACCGCGGATTCGAGCACTGACTCGAGCAGAGTCGTCTTCATCGGTATTCGTCCTCTCGCAGCGGGGCCCGACCGTCGTGCGCCCGGGTATGCAAGCGAAGTCTGTCAACTGACCGACTTGGAAACAAGGGTGAAAGTGGAGATGGGGCGGGCCCGGCACATTCAGTGATCTTAATTCTGGTCCTCGAACCGATCGGACACTACGCTGCCGACAACATGGGTGTGTGATGGTCGGGAAGGGTTGCGATGCCATACG
Source organism: Prescottella sp. GW823-FHT02E09 (assembly GCF_058797375.1). Taxonomy (NCBI): domain Bacteria; kingdom Bacillati; phylum Actinomycetota; class Actinomycetes; order Mycobacteriales; family Nocardiaceae; genus Rhodococcus; species Prescottella sp. GW823-FHT02E09. Next base: position 652,704 of record NZ_JBXAJP010000001.1, on the reverse strand, counting down.
TTTCGGTCGAACAACGACGCAAGGATCTCATCGATGCGGCGATTCGTGTGTCGGCCGACGTGGGGCTCGCCGCCGCGAGCACCCGAGCGATCTGTGCCGAGGCCGGCGTGCAGCAGAGCGTGTTCCACTACTGCTTCTCCTCGAAGGAGGAGTTGCTGCGGGAGCTCACTCGTGAGGTGGTCGCGAGCATGGTCGAGGGCGCGGTCGCGAGCTTGTCGCCCGGCGCCGACGTCCGGGAATCGATCCACAAGGGCCTGTACGGGTTGTGGCAGACGGTGAGCGTGCAGCCCGAGAAGCAGTTGGTGTTCTACGAACTGACGGTCGGCGCCCTGCGCGAACCCAATCGCAGCGACATCGCCGAGTGGCAGTACCGCGAGTACTACGCGTCGACCGGGACCTTCCTCGCGCGTCTCGCGGAGACCGCGGGAATCGAGTGGTCCGTACCGATTCCGGTGCTCAGCCGGATGGTCACGACCGCCATCGACGGACTCATCCTCGGCTGGTTGGCCGATCGCCGCGCCGACGAGGTCGAGGCGTCACTCGAGGCGTTCGCGGAGATGTTCGCCGGACTGGCGGCTCGGCCCGTGGTGGTCGCGTAGGGCGCGTCTTCCGAACGTCCGGGAGTTGTCCGGAGGTGTCGGTTAGCCTGTCCCGATGTTCCTCACCCGGATCGTCGCCGAGCGGATGCCGAACCGGTTGTTGTCCGTGTTCGTGCGCAACGCGGAACTGGTGAAGTTCCTGACAGTGGGATCGATCGCATTCGTCGTCACGTGCGTGCTGTTCTTCGGTCTGAAGTGGACGATCCTGGACGGCAAACCGGTGACGGCCAACGTTGTGGCGGTGCTCCTGGCCACCGTTGTGTCCTACGTGCTCAACCGAGAGTGGGCGTTCACTGCCCGTGGAGGTCGAGAGCGCCGACACGAGGCAGCCCTGTTCTTCGTCGTTGCCGGTGTCGGGCTGGCGATCAACCAGCTACCGCTGGCGGTATCACGGTATGTCTTCGCGCTCCAGGCACCGCATGTGTCGATCGTCGTGGAGAACCTTGCCGACTTCATCAGTGCCACCGTCGTCGGTACCCTCCTCGCGACGGTGTTCCGCTGGTGGGCGATGCGCAAGTTCGTGTTCCCGGATCCGGTGGCGCCGCAACCGGAATGCGACGAAACGGTGCTGGAGGCCGAACACTGACGTCGAGGTGTTCGCTACTCGTCGGACGCCTGCGACCTTCTCTCCCTCGACCTCTCCCTCGACCCGGTCGTGGGACGTGATGAGTTTCGTGGCCGAACCGGGTCGGTACCGGTGGACACGGGAGCACCCCGTGCCGCGAATCGAGGAGGCACGGGTCGACATGATCGTCATCGAGGCAGGCCGAGTACGCCGCGGGAACTGCGCCCTTCCGGCCGGGCGGAGCGACGCCGGGTCGGCCGGTCGAGGATTGCCCTGCCGGACGGGCGATCCCGATCTGTGGTTCGCCGAGTCGTCGGACGATCTCGAACGGGCCAAGGGGCTGTGCGGGGGATGCGCGATCCGTTCCCGCTGTCTGGCCGATGCGCTCGACCGCGCCGAGCCGTGGGGCGTGTGGGGCGGTGAGATTCTCCGATCGGGTGTCGTCGTCGCCCACAAGCGATCCCGCGGTCGGCCGCGCAAGAACCCCGCGATCGGGTGCAACGGAATCGGGATAACGGCGGCCACCGGACACTCTCCGTCACAAAGCGCGCGAATCGCCCAAAACGGCTACGATCTCCGCTAGTCCGACTGGAGGGGTCCCGTGTCGAGGTTTTCCAAGTTGTGGAGTTCGGCGCTCGCCGCGGCCACGGTGACACTGGTCGTGAGTGGGTGCTCGGCCGCGCCCGACGAATCGGAAAGCGCGAGACAGGCCGCGGCGTTCCCCGAGATCTACGCGCAGACGATCGAGTGGGGTGCGTGTGGTGACGATTTCGGTCTCGGCGACGCCCGCGCCGAGCGGCTCGCCGCACACGGCGCCCCGGTCGACACGTACGAGTGCGCCACCGTGACGGCTCCGCTCGACTGGAACGACCCCGGCAACCGGGAGACAATCGAGCTTGCGGTCATGCATGTTCCGGCAACAGGCCCCGGTGAACCGATCGGCACGCTGCTCAGCAACCCCGGCGGACCCGGGGAGAGCGGGCTGGCCTTGGCGTTCGGTCTGCCGACGGTGGAACGATTCGGGTCGATCCTGGAGCGGTACGACCTGCTCGGCTTCGATCCGCGCGGGATCGGACGGAGCACGCCGGTGGACTGTGACGAGGTGTCGGACATTCGGGAGTTGAACCTCGCCGTCTGTGCCGTCGACCAGCCGATCGCGCTGTCGATGGGAACCTCGCAGGTCGCCCGCGACATGGATCTGCTCCGCTCCCTCACGGGAGACGATTCGATGCACTACCTGGGCTACTCCTACGGCACGATGCTCGGCGCCACCTATTCGACGCTCTTCCCGGAGCGGGTCGGGCGCATGCTCCTGGACAGTGCCTCGGCCAGCGACTGGGCCAGTCCGGTAGGGAGGTTCAATCAGTCGGCGGCCATCGCTCGGGAGACGAGCGCGCTCCTCGACGGGTGCGGCAGCCTGTATCAGGCGACCGCCTGCCCCATCGGTGGCCAGTCCGCGCTCGTGGAGACGGTGGCTCGCTTCGACGATCAGCCGATGATTGCGAGCGACGGCACCGAGGTCAGCGGGCAGACGCTGTACGCGTATCTCGTCACGGCTCTCTACCAGCGATCGGCGGGACGGGAACTGGTGCTCGAGACCGTCGGCACTGCGATCACCGGTGGCCAGGAGCAGATCGACACGATCGCAGGGGAGATGACGGGCGGCGGGGCCGCGGTCCGGTTCGACGGCAGCATCGTGCAGTGCCACTCCTTCCCGGACGATCCGGGTCTGCCGCGGCTGGTCGAGCACATCGAGGAGACCGGGCTGCCCGAGCTGCTGGGCGGCCCCGAGATCAACGACGACACGCTGCGAGATTTCGTCGACCTCTCCTGCGCCGCACTACCGAACAGCGGGGACGACATCACCGACTCGTTCTCGGGTTCCCCGGACGCCCCGATCCTCGTGATCGGCATTACCGGTGACCACGCGACTCCCCACGAGGGCGCACAGGAGCTCGTGCGGCAGCTCGGCAACGCCCGACTGCTCACACTCGAGGGAACCGGGCACGGCGCCTCGTTCGCCGACCGCTCGTCGTGCGCCGACGACGTCGCGACCGCATATCTGCTCGACGGCGAGTTGCCGCCCGAGAACTCGGTCTGCACGGACGACTAGAACGGGGCCGACAGTGTGCCGATCCCGCCTCCAGATCCGGCCTTCTAGCGGTAGGCGCCTGGAGTCGAGCCCGTCCAACGTTTGAATGCCCGGCGGAAGGCGCTGGGCTCGGAGAACCCGAGGCGGGCCGAGAGTTCGTCGACGGGTTCGCTGCGGCGCAGGGCGGCGACGGCGGCGTCGCGCAGCACCTCCTCACGCAGGGTGTTGAGCGAGGTGCCCTCCTGGCGCAGCAGCCGGCGCAGGTGCGGCACGCTGATCGACAGCATCTCCGCGATCTCCTCCGCGGTGCAGGTCCGCCCGCGCACCCCCATCTCCAGCACCCGCCGCACCTGGGCGGACGCCGTGCTGTCGTAGTCGCGTTCGGAGAGAAGGAGGTTCGGCGACTCGCGCAGGTACTCGGCGAGGCTCTGCTCGTCCTGGATGAGCGGCGCGCGCAGGATCGAGTTGTCGAACTCGAGGGTGGCCACGCCGGCGCCGAACGTGACGGGGACGCCGAAGATGCTGTCGTAGTGCTTGGCGAACTGGGCCTCGGGCTGTGGGTAGGGGATGAGCACGGACCGCAGCTTGACCCGCCGGCCCACCAGCCACGCCGCGAAGCGGTGCAGCAGGATCAGTTCGAAGTCGGTGACCAGCCGGAACGCCTCGTCGGCGAATTCGGGGGAGACGGTGTCGTCGCGCACATCCACCCGAACCTCGAGCCGCGTCGACTCGTCGCCGGGGATGAGCGTGAGCGGTGGCACCGGCAGTGCCCGCGTCACGTCCGTCATCCGTTCGAGGGCGCTGCCCAGATCGGGGCGGTGGATCAGCGACAGACAGATCAGCCGGAACGTCCCGCGCGGAACCGGTGACGCACCGATGGCGAACAGTTCGTCGTCGGTGAGCTGCCACGCGGCCTGGGTGAACGCCGTGACCTGCGCGGGTGTCAGCCGGGTGCGGGGATTGTCGAGCGAGGCGACGTCGATCCCCGACGCCTCGAGCGTCGCGGACAGGTCAGCTCCGGCCGTCTCGGCGAGGTGCAGGGCGCGACGGAGGAAATCGGCCGGGATCGTCGCCAGGCTCACCGCGGCACCTCGAGCCGGCGTAGGCGCGACACCGCCTCCGACAGCACGTCCTCACGCTTGCAGAACGCGAAGCGCACCAGGTGATTCCACTGATCGGGGCGGTCGGTGAACACGCTGATCGGTACCGCCGCGACGCCCACCCTCTGCGGCAGCGTCCGGCAGAACTCGACGCCGTCGCGGGTGCCGAACGCGCTGATGTCGGCACACAGGAAGTACGTGCCGCCGCCCGAGTACACGTCGAACCCGGTGTCCCGCAGCGCCGTCGCGAGCAGGTCCCGTTTGCCCTGCAGTTCGTCGCGCATGGCCAGCACCCACGCCTGCTCGTGTTCGAGCGCGTACGCGACGGCGGGCTGGAACGGGCCGCCGGCCACGAACGACATGAACTGCTTGGCGGCGCGGACCGCGTCGATCAGTGCGGCGGGGCCGAGCGCCCAGCCGGTCTTCCATCCGGTCACGTTGAACGTCTTCGCGGCGCTCGAGACGGTGACGGTGCGCTCGGACATGCCCGGCAGCGACGCCATCGGGGTGTGCGTGCGACCGTCGAAGACCAGGTGTTCGTACACCTCGTCGCTGAGCACCAACAGATCTCGCTCGCACGCCAACTCGGCGACGGCGAGCAGTTCGGCCTCGGTGAGCACCGTCCCGGTGGGGTTGTGCGGCGAATTGACCACCAGCATCCGAGTGTTCGGGGTGATCGCGGCCCGCAGGGCATCGAGGTCGAGGGCGAAACTGTCGCCGTCGCGCACCATCGGCACGGCCCGGCGGACCGCCCCGGCCAGCGCGACGGCGGCCGCGTACGAGTCGTAGTACGGCTCGATCAGCACCACCTCCTCGCCCGGTTCGACGAGTCCGAGGATCGCGGCACTGATCGCCTCGGTGGCGCCGACGGTGACCAGGACCTCGGAGTTGGGGTCGTGCGCGATGCCGTATCGGGCGGCGCGGTCGGCGACGACGGCCTGGCGCAGCACCGGCATGCCCGGGCCCGGCGGGTACTGGTTGAGGCCGTCCGCGATGGCGCGTCGCGCGGTCTCGAGCATTTCGGCCGGTCCGTCGGTGTCCGGGTAGCCCTGGCCCAGGTTGATCGCGTCGTGCTCGGTGGCGAGCGCCGTCATCTCGGCGAAGATCGTGGACGCGAACGGTTGCAGTCGCGAGACGGTGCGGGAACGTGGCGCTGCGGGCATTTGTCCAGCGTAGCGGCGTGGACGTCGTCGAACGAACCCGGTGTGTCACGTTCTCGGGGGCTGCCTCGTCCTAGGGGTGGACGGGCGCACCCCGGTGCCCGCCGACGGTCGAGACGACGGAGGAGATCATGCCTCGAATTGCCCCGGTGACCCCGCAGGAAGCCGGCCCCCTGGTCAAGGCTGCATACAAGTTCGCCGCCCGCCGGTTCGGCGAGGTGCCCGAGCCGTTCGCGGTGGTCGCCAACCATCGCAAGCTGTTCGCGGTGTCGGCCGCGCACGAGATGGGCACCGAGAAGGCGTCGACCGTGCTGCCGCCCAACGTCCGCGACATCGCGGTGTACCGGGTCGCGTGGACGGTCGGGTGCTCGTGGTGCGTCGACTTCGGCACCATGCTCCAGCGGCTCGAGGGCCTGGACATCGAACGGTTGCAGCACATCGGCGAGTACGCCGACTCCCCGCTGTACTCCGACGACGAGCGGGCCGCGATCGCGTACGCCGACGCCATGACCGAGACGCCCACCACCGCGACCGACGACCAGGTGGCCGACCTCGAACGGCGGTTCGGTCGCGACGGGGTCGTGGAACTGACCTACCAGATCGGGATCGAGAACATGCGGTCCCGGATGAACTCGGCGCTCGGGATACACGACCAGGGCTTCAACTCCGGTGACGCGTGCCGGGTGCCGTGGGCGACGGATCAGGAGACGGCGGATCGGGAACGGAAAGCCTGATCCCGCGCAGCTTCTCGGGGTTCGCGATGTCGTAGGCGGCCCACACCTTGCCGTCCCGGACGGTGAACGCGGTGACCCGACCCGGGAATCCGGGGTGGGTGTCGTCGCCTGGGGAACCGTGGCTGAGGAAGCCGAGCTGGCCGTTGACCAGTACCGGCGTCGCGGCGAGGAACGTCTCGAGGCCGTACTTGTGGGCGAGGCCGAGGAAGAACCGGGCCGAGTGGTCGGCGCCGGTGATGACGTTGACCGCAGTGCGGGTGGTGCCGCCCGCGTCGCCGATGGTGGTCGCGTCCGGATGCAGCGCGGCGAGGACCGCGTCGAGGTCGCCGGCCGACATCGCGGTCAGCAGGCGGGTGACGGCCGCGGTGTGCTCGGCGTCGGCGACCGGTGGCGGTGCGGCGGCGACCGCGCGCCGGGCACGGGACGCGAGTTGCCGGGCGGACGGAACGCTCACCGACAGCACCGCGGCGATCTCGTCGAACGGCACCGCGAAGCCGTCGTGCAGGACGAACGCCACCCGCTGATCGGGGGAGAGGGCGTCGAGCACCACCATCGCCGCCATCCGGTTCGCTTCTTCCCGGACAACCGATTCCAGCGGATCCGGCATGTTCGACGGTGTCAGGTCGGTGACGATCGGCTCGGGCAGCCACTGTCCGACGTACTGTTCGCGGCGCGCGGTCGCGGACCGGAGCCGGTCCAGGCAGATCCGGCCGACGACGGTGGTCAGCCACGCGCGCAGATCCCGGATGGCCGCGGTGTCGGCGTCGGCCAGCCGCAGCCACGCGTCCTGCACGGCGTCCTCGGCGTCGCTCACGCTGCCGGTGAGGCGGTACGCCGCGGACAGCAGGTGGCTGCGGTGCGACTCGAACGATTCCGCGAGTGGCGCGACGCTCATGCCGCGATCCTACGTCCGCCCCGGGCCGGACAAATGTCCATTTTGTAAGCCGGATCACATTGATGTGAACATCGGTAACGGATACCGATAGCGTGTTGTCCGGGTAACAGCAGGGCGGTTCGCGTGATCTCGCCGACATGCTCTGGTGGCGAGTGGTGGAGGGCCGTCGACGTTGAACATGGTGTCGAAGCTGGCCAGGTGGCAGCTGGGCGCGTTCGTGGTGCTGGCCATCCTGAGCGTGATCTTCGTGGGCGGTCGCTACGTCCGCCTCGACAACCTCATGGGTTTCGGGCAGTACTCGGTCTACGTGGATCTGCCGTCGTCGGGCGGCATCTTCACCAACGCCGAGGTGACGTACCGGGGCGTGCCGGTGGGCCGGGTGGGCGACCTCACGCTGACCGCCGACGGGGTCCGGGTGGAACTGCACCTCGACGACGACGGGCCGGACGTGCCCGCGTCCGCGGCCGCCGTCGTCGCCAATCGGTCGGCGATCGGTGAGCAGTACGTGGATCTGCGCCCGGACCGGGATTCCGGGCCGTACCTGGCCGACGGCTCGGTGATCACCGTCGACGACGCCGGCGTCCCGGTCCCGGTCGAGGACCTCATCGCGTCGGTCGACTCGCTCGCCCGCTCGGTCCCCACCGACAGCCTGCACACCGTCGCGACCGAGCTGGGCAAGGCGTTCGACGGCCAGGGCGACAACCTGCGGACCGTCGTCGACTCGCTGTCCGACTTCACCCGCGAGGCCTCCGCCGCGCTGCCGCAGACCCTCGACCTCGTCTCCGACGGCCGCACCGTGCTCGACAGCCAGGCGGACCAGGCGTCGTCGATCCGGTCGTTCAGCGCCGACCTCGACGCGCTCGCCGCGCAGCTGCGCTCGAGCGACCCGGACGTGCGCAGGCTGATCGGCACCGGCGCCGCCACCAGTGACCAGGTGGGGGCGCTGGTCCGCGACAGCGGCGCCGACCTCACCGAGGTGCTGTCGAACACCCGGCAGATCACCGCGCTCGCGCCGGGCCGGGAGGCGTACCTGCGCACCGCGCTGCAGCTGCTGCCGGCGCTGCCGGTGGCGGCGCGGGCCGTCGCGCCGGGCGACGGCACCATCCACTTCGGCATCGTCCTCGAGACCAACAACCCGCCGGCGTGCACGATCGGCTACGAGAGCACCCACGAGACGCTCGCCGAGATGAAGCGCCGCGACCCGGACTTCGACGACACCCGTGACGACTTCCCGTTCTCGTCGGACGTGCGGTGCCTCGTTCCGCAGGGCAGCGTCACCGGTGTCCGCAACGCCGAGCGTGCGGTTCTCGCCGACCCGACGGTGTCGCAGCCGTGGGATCAGAAGCCGAAGCAGGCCCCGGAGTCGTTGAACCTCAACCCGATTGCGTCCGCGATCGCGACGCTGATGGGCATCGCTCCGGCGCGCTAGCTCCCGGAGTCGTCGCGACTGGAGCTGCGGTGGCGGCGGGTCGAGCGGGCGCGGGAGCCACATCGCACGGTGCACCAGTCCTGGTTTCTGCGGCGCGGAACGAAAAACATCCCGCAACTGGGTGCGGGACAACGGCGGACGGTGAACGTATCGGGCGCGGCTATGAGCTGCAACGTCTCTCGCGCTACTTCCGCGTCGACCGGGCCCCCGCATCCGACCTGGCGGAGGACGCCGGACCGGTCGAGTTCGAGCACCAATGGCGCATCGGAGGCCAGTTTGTTGACCCGCGCACGTAGGTGCTGCGACAGCGGTTCCGAGTTTCCGGCCGCCTCGAGGGCCTCGCGCACGACGGAACGGAGTTCGACGAGCCGGTCCAGCGGCATCTCGGCCAGTCGACCATCCGACACCTGTTGCCTCCACGTCATGGTTTTGAACGTATAAAACCGTGACAAAGAGCGCTTGGAAGAAGCATGAGCACCACGATCGAGTACGTACGATTCGAGGCTGCCGACCCGGACGCCCTGGTGGCAGCCCGCGGCCTGCTGGTGTCGGTTCTCGGGGAGCGCTACGGCAGCGACCTCCTGGGCGCGCACCTCGCCCGATTCGATGACGGATCGCTGATGGACTTTCTGATCTGGGCCTCGCCGGAGGCCGCAGAGCGTGCGGCGCGGGAGATGCCTGAGGAGGAGAGCGCTCGGGGGTTCTTCCGCGAGATCGGTGACGTCCACGAGATGCGGCACGCGACCGTCCTGCACACCGCATAGGTCCGGCAAACCAGGGAAGGGAGTTCGGTGCCGTGCCTACAGCGGCTCGACGACGAGAAGTTCGCCGGATGGTTGATCTTCCCGGTAACCGAGGCGGTCGCTGTGCGAGGCATCGAGTTCGTCGAACCGGCACTCGGACTCCTGGCTGAACTGACGCCGCGGCTGACCGCGGAGACGGCCGTTCGTCCCTTCCTGCGGATCGCCCAGGACCGCACGCTGGCCGTGGTCGAATCGTGGACACGTCATCCCGATGCCCATGTTCGGCGCCTCGCGAGCGAGTCCACCAGACCCCGGTTGCCATGGGCTGTTCGGGTCCCCGGCCTGATCGCCGATCCCCGGCCGACGCTGCCGATCCTCGATGCCCTGTATCGCGACGACTCCGAGTACGTGCGGCGCTCGGTGGCCAACCACCTCAACGACATCAGCCACGACCATCCGGAACTGGCTGTCGCCGTCGCCACTCGATGGGCGCTCGTACCCGCTACCTCCACCGCCCGGGTCCTCCGCCGCGGCCTGCGAACGCTGGTCGAGAACGGGCATCCTGGAGCTCTGGGGCTGTTGGGGTACTCCACTGATTCGCCGGTGCACGTCGCGGGACCCGCGGTGCGGACGGAGCTCGTCTCGATCGGTGAGGGCCTCGAATTCGACTGCACCGTCACGAACACCGGGCCCGGCCCGGCCACCTACCTCGTGGACTATTCCGTACATTTCCTTCGGGCCAACGGATCCCATGTGGCGAAGGTGTTCGAACTCTCGACACGCACCCTCGCGGCCGGAGCCGAGTGGTCCATCGTCCGCCGCCACAGCTTCGCACCGATCACGACGAGGCGCTATTACCCAGGGATGCAATACGTTCAGATTCAGGTCAATGGTGTGCAGCACGGGATGGCCGAGTTCGAGCTCACCGCCGCCGATTCGCCGTTCCCCGCACCTGAGCGGTGAGGAGCCGCAACGAGACACAGCGGTCAATGCGGAACTGGCCGGCGAAAATCGTCGATGTGCGAGAGACTGAGGTGACCCCTAGCAGGAGGTCGCCTCGTATGGAACTCCGATCGAATGGGTCTACACCCAGAGATATTCGACCAGCGTTGTTGCAGGACTTCGATCTTAGGAGATCGAGCCCGATTCCAGCGGTGCTGTGGTGGGTTGCCCTGATGCTCCTGGTCGCCGTGGTCCCGGCTCTCGCGACGGTCGTGCTGATGGGTTCGGTGACCCTCGCGATGGTCATGGCTCTGGTCACTGTCGGCGGCGTCGGCCTTGCGGCCCTGATGATCTGACGCCGTCACCACCCCGGCGCGCGCCGGGGACGAATCACATCAGTGCAATTCCTTCGGGAGCTCGGCCGGATCGAGCAGGACGAACTGGTTCTCCGAGCCGCGCACCTTCTCCGACATCGAGATGTTCTTGCGCAGCAGATTCCACTCCACATCGGTGATGCGGGCGGTGGCCTGGGTGAGCACCTTGCTGTCACGGGTGCCCCACGAGATCGGCATGAAGCTCACCATCTGCCACGTGTCGCCGTTGCCCCGCGAGTTGCGGTCACCCAGCACCGACACCGACGGGATCTTCTTGCCCACGGTGTAGCCCTGGCCCGGCAGACCGCGGATGGTGCGGGTCGCGAGCGCGTAGTGCGGTTCGCCGGCGTCGGGCTTGGCGATGTCGAGCAGCGCGAGCAGCGTGTACCCGCGCGGATGGATCTCCGACACCACGGCCGGCACCAGGTTGCCCTTGGCGTACAGCTCGTCGATGCTGCCGACCTTGCGCGGCGTCCACACGACCATGAACAGCGAGGTCAGCGCGCACACGGCGAGCACCACTCCGAGGATGTACGACCACGGCTCACCCAGGACGAACAGCCACGCCGCCCCGCCGCCGAGCAGGACGGCCATCAGCGCGGCCGACCACTGCAGGCGGCGAAGGTCGCCGAGGGTCTCGTTGACGGACCTGGCGTGATGCTTGTCGACGGGGAACTCGAAGCGGCGCACGGGGGTGAAGTCCTATCCGATGGTCGGGCCGAGCAGGTCGTCGGCGTCCGTGATGCGGTACGCGTAGCCCTGTTCGGCGAGGAAGCGTTGGCGGTGGGCGGCGTACTCGGCGTCGAGCGTGTCCCGAGCGACCACCGAGTAGAAGTGTGCCTGACCGCCGTCGTGCTTCGGTCGCAGGAGTCGACCCAGCCGCTGCGCCTCCTCCTGTCGGGAGCCGAACGTGCCCGACACCTGCACCGCAACCGACGCCTCCGGCAGGTCGATCGAGAAGTTCGCGACCTTGCTGACCACCAGGGTCTGGATCTCGCCGGCCCGGAACTTGTCGAAGAGCAGTTCGCGCTCCTTGTTGCGCGTCGAGCCCTGGATCACCGGGGCGCCGAGTTCCTCGCCCAGTTCCTCGAGCTGGTCCAGGTAGGCGCCGATCACCAGCGTCGGGGCGCCGGGATGCCGGTCCAGGATCGAGCGGACGACGGCGTGCTTGGTGCGCGCCGTCGAGCACAGCTTGTAGCGCTCGTCCGGCTCGGCCGTCGCGTACGCCATGCGTTCGGCGTCGGTGAGCGTCACCCGCACCTCGACGCAGTCGGCGGGCGCGATCCAGCCCTGCGCCTCGATGTCTTTCCACGGTGCGTCGTACCGCTTGGGGCCGATGAGCGAGAACACGTCGCCCTCGCGGCCGTCCTCGCGGACCAGTGTCGCGGTGAGACCGAGGCGCCGGCGCGACTGCAGGTCGGCGGTCATCCGGAACACCGGCGCGGGCAGCAGGTGCACCTCGTCGTAGATCACCAGACCCCAGTCGCGGGAGTCGAACAGCTCGAGATGCTTGTATTCGCCCTTCGACTTGCGGGTGATCACCTGATAGGTCGCGATGGTGACCGGGCGGATCTCCTTCTTCTCGCCCGAGTACTCGCCGATCTCCTCCTCGGTGAGCGACGTGCGCGCGATCAGCTCGCGCTTCCACTGCCGGCCCGCGACGGTGTTGGTGACCAGGATCAGCGTCGTCGCCTTGGCCTTGGCCATCGCCGCCGCGCCGACCATCGTCTTACCGGCGCCGCAGGGGAGCACGACCACGCCGGAGCCGCCGGCCCAGAACGAGTCGGCCGCCATCTCCTGGTAGTCGCGCAGCTGCCAGTGCCCCTCCTCGAACGCGAGGTCGATGGGGTGGGCCTCGCCGTCGACGTAGCCGGCGAGGTCCTCGGCCGGCCAGCCGATCTTGAGCAGCATCTGCTTGAGGTGCCCGCGCTCGCTGGGATGCACGATCACGGTGTCGTCGTCGACCTTGGCACCCAGCATCGGGGCGATCTTCTTGTGCCGCATCACCTCGGTGAGCACCGCCCGGTCGAGGCTGATCAGCGTCAGCCCGTGCACGGGACTCTTCACCAGCTGCAGGCGGCCGTACCGGGCCATGGTGTCGACGATGTCGACCAGCAGCGGCTGCGGCACCGCGAACCGGGAGAACGAGACGAGCGCGTCCACCACCTGCTCGGCGTCGTGCCCGGCGGCGCGGGCGTTCCACAGCGCGAGCGGCGTGATCCGGTAGGTGTGGACGTGCTCGGGGGCACGCTCGAGTTCGGCGAACGGGGCGATCGCCTGACGGGCGTCGTTCGCGCGCTCGTGATCGACCTCGAGCAGCAGTGTCTTGTCGGACTGGACGATCAGCGGGCCGTCGGTCACGTGCGCCTCCTAGCAACGGTAACCAGACCATTGTCCAGACGGCGGCGGTGTCCCGCCATGTAGGCCTGCGGCCCGTGCGCCTTTCCGGTGGCGGGACCTACCGGAAAGACGCACGGGCCGCAGGCCCCGGAGCGGATCAGCGTCCGGCCGTGAGAGATTTCTTTGTCTCCATCACCTGGACGAGCGCCTCGGAAATTCCGGCGCGATATCCGACGTCCCGTTCGCTGTTCACGGAGATGGTGTCGAGCTCGTTTTCCAGTCGCGCCTGAATTTTGTCCAGGGCGAGCAGGGTCCGCTTCACGGTAGGTGGTCCTTCACTTTTATTCGTGCGTCGGCGGGAAAGGAAATCCGGAATGCTGGGCGCGCTCGTCGAGCACGAAGAGTTTCGCCGACGCGATGCCGGACCGGAAGCCGTCGGAGCGGGGTTCCGGCAGCGTGCTGTCGCCGAGCAGGTGGTCCAGTTTCCGGTGCAGGTGGTCCAGAACGCCCGGCGCGTCGCGCGCCGGTGCCTCGCGGGTCATGTCAGGTCCCGTCAGTGGCGCTTACGCTTTTTGATCAACTCGCCGGCATCAGTAGCGCGCTCGCGCTTTTCCGCCCGCTTTTCCTTGATCGACTGGGAGGGTTTTTTCAGGTTTTTTCCAGGTTTCTTCTCGGCCATTGTCGCTCCTAATTCGAAGTGGCAATCACTCGATCGAGACCATACGTCATTTCCAGGAAAAAGCCAGTCGTGCAGTTCGGGGTGCTTTTTCCGGTAGTGCCGGTCGTCGGTCCGGTGCGAGACTCGGGGTGTGACGACGCCGGTTCGAGTCCCCGAGAGTCTGCTGCCGCACCTGCGCCGCGCCCGGGATCTGGCCGACCGGCACTACGCCGAACCGCTCGACCTCGACGCGATGGCCGCATCGGCAGCGGTGTCGTGAGCGACCGCGGCTGAACATCGCAATTCTCGAGAAGCGGGCGCCCGGGCCGACGGCATAGGTTTCGGGGTAACCGCACACGCCGACCATCCCGAGGGGATTTCGATGATCACGAACGTTTCGCTCGTCACGCTGTGGGTGACGGATCAGGACGAGGCCAAGAAGTTCTACCTCGACACGCTGGGATTCGTCGAGGCCACCGACGTCTCGATGGGGGACGGGTTCCGGTGGGTGACGATCACGCACCCCGACCACCCGGAGCTCGAGGTGACGCTGATGAAGCCGGGACCGCCGCTCGACGCCGACATGGCCGAGGCGATCCGCCGGTCGCTCGCCGCCGGCACCATGAACGGTTTCGGGCTCAGCACCACCGACTGTCACAAGACCTACGGGGAGCTGGTGGCCAAGGGGGTCGAGTTCACCCAGCCGCCGTCGGACCGCCCCTACGGCATCGAGGCCGTGATGCGTGACAACTCCGGCAACTGGCTCGTCCTCGTGGAGCGTCGCGAGTACACGGGGGAGGAGTTCCCGCACTGACCGGTCGGGGCGGCGGTCAGTCCACCAGCGCGACGGACGTGATCCGGTGCAGCGTGAAGCGGCGCACCTCACCCGTCGCCGGGTCCAGTGCGTCGAGCTGACCGCCGCCGACGCTGACCGGCTCCACGATCCGCTGCGACGCGATGCCCTGCGCGTCGACGTACCCGATCGAGACGCTGCGCCGCACCTGCGCGGCGGTCTGCAGCAGCGTCATCGTCGCCGCGCTGGACGCGCGGGTGCCGTCGCTGCGCAGTCCGGCACCGGTGGAGGCGGCGGCGCGGTCACCGGCGCGGAGCGATCGCACCAGCGTCGCGAGCTGCTCGTCGGTGGGGACGGCCGGGGTGCGCAGCCGCGGCACCCGGGCCGCCTTGACGCGGGCCCCGCGCGGACGCAGGTCGACGATCGCGCCGGACGAGTCCTCGCCGGCCGGTGCGAAGCCGGCCGCGCGCAGCTCGGTGAGCACCTCCTTGAGCGGCGCCTGCGAGATGACGACGGTGGGGGCCAGGGCCCGCAGCGCCAACTGCTCGGCGACGGGGGAGGCCAGGACCTCCGCGAGCAGCGCCGGGTCCTCACAGCGGATGAACGACGCCGCGACCCCCGCCCGCAGTCGGCCGTGCCGGCGGGCGACGTCGTCGATCAGGTACGTCAGTGACTGCGGCACCGGCGTCTTGGAGCGGGTCGCGAACAGCGTCTGCAGCTCGGACGCGGACAGCCCGGAGTCGAGCGCGCGGCGGATGCTGTTCTCGCTGACCCGGTACATCGACGCCGCACCCGCGGACTCGATGTCGGCGACGAGCGTGATCTGCTCGAGCAGGTCCGGGACGAGCGGCCCGGGCGCGACGACGGTGAGGTCGGCCTGCACCAGCACGTAGTCGATGGGTGCGGGCAGTGCGGTGTCCATCTCGGACTCGGGGTCGCCGCCGTGCAGCAGCGCCTTGCCGGGGGAGCTGAGCCCCCCGTGCGCCACCAGCCCGAGCGTGCGCGCCTCGCCGAGCGTCCGTTCCACGACGTGCGGGCCGAGCCGGCCCGCCCAGCGGGGGCGACGCCACGCGAGCAGCCGACTGGCCTCCGCCGAGGACACCGACTTGCCGCTGCCCGCCTCGGCGAGCAGTTCCAGCAGCAGTCGGCGTTCCAGTGCGGCGCCCGGTGCGCGCACCTCCTCGGACAACGCCGAGATGGGCTTGTCGGTGGCGTCGCGGCTGCCGATGATCCACGGCCGCCGCGGCAGCGTCAGCCACGCCCCGGCGAGGGTGGCCCAGCGCCGCGCGGTCCCCGAGTTGAGCCAGCCGTCGACGGCGACGGTGGGCGCCCAGTAGTCGTCGATGTCGGTGAGCGGTGCGGGGTCGGGTGTCCCGCTCGCGATCAGTCCGGCGCCGGCGAGCAGTTCGAGCAGCAGGCCGATCCGGGCCTCGTCGATGCCGGTCGATTTCGACAGCCGCCGCAACTCCCGCACCCCGAGCCCGCCGGCCTTGAGCGCGGGGGCCGGTGCGTCGCCGAGCGCGGCCACCAGGTCCTCGCAGTGCCGCACCAGTTCCAGCGCCTCGCCCGCCGCGGCCGCATTGACGTCGGCGAGCTTCTGCTTGCGTCCGGTCAGCGGGGGTGGGGTGGGCGACGCGGGATCGAACACGGCCTCACCACGCAGCACCTGGCCCACCTGGACGGGCAGTTCCACGGTCTCGGCGTCGATCCAGTGCAGCAGCCCGCGGGCGAGCAGACGTTGGACCGGTCGGTCCGGGGCGGTGCCGGGCGCGGCGTCCCGGGTGCGGCCGATCGGCGACGACCGGGCCAGCGTGCCCAGCAGGTCGCGTTCGCCGGGCTCGATCCCGTCGAGCGCGGCCCGGATCTCGTCCTCGGTCATCGCATCGGACTCGGCGGTGATGCGGCCGATCCGCCAGGGGATCGCGTCGGCCGCGGCGCGGACGATCCGCAGCCGCTCGTCGTCGCCCCACACCAGGGCCAGCGCACGCAGTCGGTCCAGCGCCTTGTCCACGGTCTTGGCGGGCACCCGGCCGGCGAGGGCGTCGTCGATGTGCCGACGGGCCACCGGCATCTGGTCGGCCTGCTCCAGCGCCAGGACCTCGAGCACGGTGAATTCGAGGGAGCCGAGGGTGTCGGCGGCCCGCATCACCGACGCCCGCTGCTCGGCGCGCCCGGCGAGGACGGCGGCCGTGGCCGGTGGCGGCACGGCGAGGTCCGGGCGCAGCCGCAACAGGTCGGTCAGTTCGGCGTCCTTGCGGGCGCTCAGCCAGCCGTTCAGTGTGGGTGCTGCCACGGGGTTTGCGGTTTCCGGGGCGCCCTCGGTGCCATGCGTGGGGGTCATCGACTATGAGATTAGTGACCTGGGCTGTACCGCGGCGAACGCTCCTGTCAAAATGGGCGCGTGGCTAACAATTCGAAGAAGCGCTATGTCGATCCAGGGTGGCCGGAAACTGCGGATGGAGATCACGCGGTGACCGAGTTGTCTTCCAGTCGTGCCGGCAATCTCTCGCCGTTCGGCGAGGAGACGGAGTTCCCCCTTCCGGTGGAATCTCTGCCCTACGTGCACCCGCACACCGTGATCAACCGCTGACGCGCACACACAGAAAAGTGGGCCCCTCGCCGATGGCGAGGGGCCCACTTCGTGTTTCGGGGGGAGCGGCTCAGCTCTGCGACAGGTTCGCCACGCCGGCGACGTCCTGCAGGTTCAGCTTGCTCAGGTCGATCGTCTTCGCGACGTCGTAGGCGTCGAGGATCGGCTGGTCGATGACGATGCCGTGGTCCTCGGCGGCGTCGATCAGCGAGTCGATCTGGTCGAAGACACCCTGCGCGGGGTGCAGCGGGGCCGGTGCCTGGGCGACCGGTGCCGGGGTGACGACCTTCGGGGCCTCGGTGACCGGGGCGTTGCGCTGGGTCGGTGCGCTGCTCAGGCCGAGCTTGGAGGAGCAGGACGGCCATGCGCCCCAGCCCTGGTTGGCGAGCACGCGCTCGGCGACGACGATCTGCTGCTCGCGGGTGGCCTGGTTCGCGGTCGCGGCGAACTGTCCGCCGCCGTGGCTGGTCCAGGTGCTCGGCGAGAACTGCAGGCCACCGTGGTAGCCGTTGCCGGTGTTGATGCCCCAGTTGCCGCCGGCCTCGCACTGCGCGAGCTTGTCCCAGTCGGAGTCGGGGGCCGCGCTGGCCGTGCCGGCGAAAGCGACACCGCCCACGCCCATGATGGCGCCGGTGACGGCGACCTTGGCTACGGTGCGGCCGGTGGTAGACGGCTTGCGATGGCGTCCGCTCATGTCGGTTGGTTCCTCTCCGCACGCGCCTGCGAGGTCAGCTGTCGGGTTCGGACTGAGAGGTCGCCCGGCCTCGCCGCTCATGGATGGAGCGGGTCTGGCTTCACCCCCAGGGAGATTGCTCTCCCGATGCCCTGCGGGGTTGTCCCTTGCGGGACCTGTTCCCCGGAGGACCTTTGGGTCCCCCGTCCCCGTCCATGGATGGTTCGTGGGTGTTCCGGATCCACTGGACGGGGTTTGGCGCGGCGGGCCCGGATGTGGCCGAGGTTCCGGCCGGACATGACGGTACGACGATCGGGCGCCGAACGTCACCGGTTGATAACGCGGCGCGTCTTGTGTTGGTCGAGAGCCGGATTCGATCGAGACGACGTCGGCCCAGGTAGTCGCGCCGCGCCCGTTCGGGTCACGGTTCGACACCTGTCCGTTATCGGCGCGTTATGTGAGGGAGATCACACGCGCGTGGTCTGCTTTGTCCCAGATTTCGGAACGGTCAGGCCGGCGTCCACTGCGACTGGTTGCGGCTGTCGACGTCCACGATCTCCTTGCCGAGCGGCATCAGCGAGATGGGGATCATCTTGAGGTTGGCGATCGCGAGGGGGATCCCGATGATCGTGATCGCCATTGCGACCGCGGTGACGATGTGGCCGATCGCGAGCCAGACGCCCGCGAGGATCAGCCAGATGACGTTGCCGATGAGCGATCCGACGCCCGCGGTGGGCTTGTCGACGACGGTCTTGCCGAACGGCCACAGCGCGTAGACGCCGATCCGGAACGACGCGATGCCGAACGGGATCGTGATGATGAGGATGCACATGATCAGGCCGGCCAGGAAATAGCCGAGTGCCAGCCACAGGCCGCCGAAGATCAGCCAGATGATGTTCAGCAGGATCCTCATGATGGTTCCTTCCAGTGGTCCGGGAGTCTCCGGCTCAGCGACTTCGACGTCCGGAGCGCAGAGCGTAGGCGATCGCGAGCACGAAGCCGAGCGGGCACGCGAGCGTGAGGAAGTACAGCACCAGACCCGGGTCGCCCTCGGAGAGGGAATGGACGAAGAAGATGGCGACGATCGCCGCGATCCCGATCAGGAAGCTGCCGATGGCTGCGTAGAACAGTCCCTTGCCGGTCCGGCCGGGGGTGTCGGTGTCGCTGCGGTTCGAATCGTTCGTCACAACACAACGGTAGGCCACCCGCGGCGGCGGGGTGCACGCGCTTCCGAAGTGAGGCCGGAGAAAAATCTCCGAATTGGACGCTTGATCACATTTGCTCGCTTAGGCTCCGCGCCATGACTGCTTTCACTCGTGTGTCCGGAGCCCTCGCGTGGCAGGGCAAGGTTCTGGGCGGCGTGCTGCTCGCGCTCTTCCTCGCGGCCGCCGCGGTGATCGCGGTCCCGTCCGTCGCTCGTGCCGACGCCCCGGCCCCCGCCGTCGAGTACTCGTCCGACAACGGTGCCACCTGGGGCGGCATGGAGAAGATCGCCTGGAATCTCGGTGAGCTGGTGCCCGGGCGGGAACTCGCGACCACCTTCCAGGTCCGCAACGTAGCCGGCGAGGCGGGCTGGGTCGCCTTCTCGGTGGGCCCCTACACGCTCGACACCGGCATGATCGCCACCGCCCGCGTCGACATCGACGGCACAATTGGTACCCCGGTGACGCTGACCGAGGCCCGCACGGTGCTCCCGGGAACGGAGCTCGGCTCGATCCATCTCGCACCGAACGCGACCGCGGCGATCTCCCTGGTCGTCGGCATGCCCGCCGACGCCGGCAACCAGACGCAGAACGGCCACGCCAATCCGATGTGGTCCGTCGGCTTCACTCCCGGGCCCGGAGACGTCTCCACCGGTCCCGGTCCCGTCGGCTCCCTCGGCTCTCTCGGCTCCCTCGGCACCGGCAGCTTCGCTTCCTGATCGGGCGCCGGTAGCCCCGACGAACGAACGGGCGGTTATCCGACTCGGCTCTCGGCCGACGGTCGGATAACCGCCCATTTGTTTGCGTTCGGCACTGTTGTTACCAGTGGACCTGCCGCCCGTGTGCGACCGGAACTTGCCACCTAGTCTCGGTGTTGCGGCTTGATGAGGAGCGCTCCCGTCACTCCGATCATCACGAACACCACGGCGAGGGCCATCGCCCACTGACCGACGAATGCGGCTCCGAACAGGATCGAGCCGATGGGTTCCGACGGTCCCGATGGCGAGGAGAAGCACCCCGATCGAGATCATGCGTTGGATTCGCTCCGGGCGGCAAACGATCCGCCAGCACGGCGGATGGACGCTGCGTTCTGTAGTGGGACTGACTCTCGAGTTGTGTGCGTTGGCATGCAGTGCAACGGGGCCCGAGGGGCGGGTGAATCAGCACTGCTGAACGAGAAGCGCCGGCTGTTCTCCTGTCTGTGAGAGAACAACCGGCGCTGTGTGGCGTGCGTCGACCCGGAACGCACGCGCCCGTTTCCCCGCGCGTGTCATCCACCCGACCTCCGGTGCCGGATCGGGGAGTTGCGGGAAGTAGGGGATCAGGGCCGCCCGATGGGAGGGGGACCGACGGCGGCCCTGAGATCGGGGGTTACGAGAGGATCTGCTCGAGGCGGATCTTGAAGTCGCCGAAGGTTGCCGAATCAGACTGTCCGACAACGCCTGACGTCTGCGGATCGAAGGTGAACTCGGCCGCCACGTCGACCACCGCGTTGTTGTGTGCCGGGGTGACGACGATACCGGTGGGGCCGGACGGGACGACGGTGCCGCCGATGGTCGCGGTGACCTGCGGCTGCAGCTTGCCCTTGAGTTGGCCGCCGCCCGTGAAGGTGATGCTGTCGGCGGTGAGCCTGGCCTGCAGTCCGGTGCCGTTGACGGTGACCTTGTAGCTGCTTCGGTACGTCAAGACGTCGCCAGGTACCACCCGGAACGTCGCGATGTCGATCGGACCGTTCTGATCGCTCCAGCCCGGCAGCGTGACCTCTGTGAGGCCGAGGGAACCCGAACCGTTTCCGCCACCGCCGATCGTGGTGGGTGGTGCGGTCGTGGTGGGTGCCGACGGTGTCGTCGTCGTTCCGCCACCGGCGCTACCGCTGCCGAGGCTGCCGAAGTCACAAGCGGACAGCGTCAGCGTGGAGCCGAGCGCCGCCACCGCGACAGCGACCTTGAAGCCCTTGGTCTGTGTCTTCATCGGACTACTTCCATTCCCCTCGTGCAAGATTCCCGGTTCCCGACCTGATTGGCCCTCCCGGCGGTGAGACCGGGCAACAAGGGTGTCATTCGATCAGGGCCGCGATGGAGGCCGGCACGTCGGTGGACGACGGATCGACGGCGGTCTTGTTCCATGTGGAACCTGTTGCCTTGTAGAGCTTCCCGTTATCCACAATCCACAGGGCATCTGTGGATGAATCCCACTCGTAGTGCGCCGACGCCGACGCCGGAATCCGCTCGAGCTCTTCGCCGTTCGAGTCCTCGATCACGATCTCGGTCTGTGAGGTCTCGGCCGACTCCACCAATAGCGCCGAGTAGTCGCGGGACTGGGACTCCTCCTGCGCGCCTACCGGGGTGTCGGCGACCGTCGTGGTCGTAGTTCTCGGAGGTGTGGTTGTGGTTGCCGTAGCTTCCGATGTCTCCGTCGTCGATGTCGGAGGTGTGGTGGTCGTCGTGGCAGGGCTTGTCTTCGTTGTAGACGTGGGCGGAGCCGGCGTTGTGGCACTGGTGGTAGATGTCGAAGAATCGGATGGCGCAGTGGTCGCAGTCATCGAGGGGGCGCTCTCATGCGGTACAGCCATCCGAGCGCCGCTGACGCCACCGACATTCGATACTGCCGACCCGCACGCCACACTCTGGCCGGACTGGTAGCGCTTAACGGAGTATCCGCGCCAGTCAGACCCCTCCTCGTTCGTAATGCGATTCACTGTGTGAATCTCGATGTCGAACCACTTGTCACTCCAGGGCGCGAAGGTGGTGTCGCTGTTGTTGATATCGTCGTAGATCGAAGCCCCGGCAGGAGTGCCGTCTGCAGTGGGATCGTAAGTCCAGTCCTTTCTGAATCCGCCGGTAGTTTCCCTCACGTACACGCGGTATTTGTAGGCCGCATTCAGATGAGTCCAGGTAATGCGGCAGTAGGAGATGCCGCCCGACGTAGACGCATTGGTGACGGTGATCGGTGGCAGGACATTCGCGGCCACGGTCAGTCCGCCGCTCGTCGCCACGTTGTTGGTGTCTTGCCCGGCCGCGCTTGTCCCATTGACCTGTGACAGCCCAAAGACGGACAGGGCAACGGCGCTGAGTACGAGCGCCGGACGGACGGACTTCAGCGTGAACCGGCGAGCTGCCGGCTTGGAGTCATGTGAGTGCTTTTCGTTCACGGCGTCTGAGTCCTTCCCCCGTGGGGCATTTCGTTGTCCAGGTCGGTGGAATCGGGTTCATCAGTGTTGTCGCGGTGCCCAGACGGTCGCGCAACGATCACGAGCAGTGCGCCGACGAGTGCTCCACCAAGGAAGGTCGCAGTCGAACTGGACAGCCATGCGGCGACATACCCGAGACCCCCGGCGTTCCAAAAGACGCGGTCGGCCTCGGTGATGACATACGGTTCGACGTCGGGATCGGCGTTTGCGTCACCCTTGAGGGTCACGGAGGCGGCATCGTCGGGTTGTGCCTGAATCGCATACACGCGGTGGGTGATTCGTGTGCCGTCCGTGTTCTCTACGCTCACGATGTCACCGACCGAAAGATCGGTGACAGGCACTGTGCGTGCCAGTGCAAGAGATCCGGTGGTGATCTCGGGAGACATCGACCCTGACCGGAAGATCAGGGGCTTGATGTTGAACAGCAGGCTGGCCACGGTCGCGAGGATGCAGATCAGTCCCGCGACAGCACCGACGGTGAGTGCAACTTCGCGGGCTGTGTGGGCAGCAGACGACCTGGTGTGGGGCGGAGTTCTTGTGTGATCAGACATGGTCGGACTCACGCCACCGAGGTAGCCGTGAACTCGAAGACGATGTTGATCGACTGGTTCTGCATTGCCTTGGTCAAGCCGTTGCCGGCTGTTGCGCGAATGCAGATGTTGTCGACGCCCGTCGTGGCAGCCACTTGGCCCCTGTTTGAAATCAGTGTTTGGGCACTGGTTGACAGTGTGGTGCTGTTTCCGAGCGCGTTTCCGGTGCAACCGGAGTTGGGGAACACCAGTAGCGAAATCTGGGCTGGGACGCTGGCGTTTCCGGTGGCCTTCGCAGTCATCGCGTAGTTGAAGGCGACGTCACCTTTGTTTCTCACGTCGAGGGACGCCTGCACCGTGCTGCCAGGTAAGAGTCCGGACCCCGAGAAGGCGCTGAACGTGTAGGTGTCGGCGCCGGGTGTCGGTCCCAGTTTCAGATCGATCACGCCAGTCTTGAACTCTCCCGAGGTGGCGGTCGCGGTATTGCTCCACGCGGCCATGGTTCCGACCGAACCGAGCCCGAGCACGATGCCGAGTGAGAGGGCAGCCCGCACTCGGCCGCCACCGAGCGTCCTGCGCAAGCGTGCGCCGACGGAGGGGGTCGAGTTCGAAATCTCGTCGCGAGACATGAAGAGGCCCTTCTTACTTCGGTCTGGTCGACGCATCGGCTTCGACCACTGGGATGACGGCGGTGACGGCTGTGTCGTCCACATACAGCGCCTGGTGTCGGCGCTGGCGCGCCTTGTCACGGCTCGAACTGACGAACATGGACACCGCGTAGATCAGCAGACCGCCGACGACCACTACGAGGAGGGCTGAGCGCTGCTTGCCGGTGATGAAGTTATTGACGTACCCCACGTACGGAACCGCGTACCAGACCTTTCCGCGGACCTGCTCGGGGACAACAGGTCTCTCGTCGGGGACCGGGTTCGCGTCGCCCTGCGTGGTGAACCGCAATTCGCCCTTCGCTGAGTGCTGCACCGAGATGATGCGATGCGTGACGACGTCGGTCTTGCCGGACTCCCACTGATAGGTGATGGCGTCACCGACCCCGAGAGAGGCGGGATCCGCCGGCTTGACGACGGCAAGTGTCCCGGGCGGATATGTGGGTTCCATCGAACCGGTCAGCACCGTGTAGGGCGTCGATCCGGTGACCCGTGGAATCACGATCGTGAGTGCCAGAAATCCGACCATCGCGATGAGCAACAGCCAAGACACGACGGACCTGACCCACCACCAGACAGTGGTCGGCTGATCGGCGCCCTCGGCTGCACGGCTCAAAGTCAGACCTGGCTCGCGTCAAACGTGAACTGGGTGGTCGAGCCGACGCCCTCTCCGGCTCCTGCGCCAACGGTTCCGCGCAGGCACAGCACCTTGGAGTCGCCCGGTTGGAGTGCGGGGCGAAGCGTGGTGTTGGCACCGATCATGGCGCCGTCGTAGAGCGATGTGCCGGTCGGGTCACCAGTCGCCGGGCATGCGGCCTCGCTTGCCACTTCCCAGACCTTGAGGGTCAACGGGAGCGCGGAGTCGGACTGCGTCACGTTCGACAGGCGATACTTCATCGGCACGTCCCCGGTATTCGACACCTTCAGCGGGGTCTGCGAGTAGCCGCCCACTGCGAGGCCGGTTTTCCCGAAGTTACTGAGGGTGAAGCTGCCGGCGCCGACGCCGATGTCCAGTGTGCCGGCGGTGATGGTTCCGCCGGGAAGATTCTCGGTGTCACTCCACAGGGCGCCGGTCTGCTGGGCTGAGAAGAAGATCAGCCCAACGACCGGCACCGCTGCGAGTGCCCACCAACGGTGGTTCTTGGACAAGGCTCTAGCTGGTCTGTGCGAGCGTCAACTGGAGGTCTTCGAGGTCAGCCGTCGTGCCCTGATGATCGGTGCCATTGGCAGCGAACGACACCGTCTTCGTGACGACGACACTCTGGGTCGTGCCGTCGTTGGGGGTGATGACGTTGCTGGTGAGGGTCACACCGTCCACCGAAACGGTTGTGTCGCTCCAGTCGAAGCCGTTGCCGTCGGTGACGTCGGCGCCGACGAGGTCGAGCGTCGCGCTCAGGTTGGTGCCCTGTGCCTGGATGCCCGCGGTCGCCTGGTAAGTGAGGGTGTCGCCGGGAACGATCCGGAAGGTGGAAATGTCTTCGATCTTGTTCGCTGCGACGCTGGTGTCGGTTCCCTTGTACCAGTCGCCGGTGGTTGTTCCGGTGAACTGCAGCTTGCCGGAAGTGATGGTGCCGCCGGTGACATCCTCGGTGTCGCTCCACGCGGCATACGTGCCGGCACCACCGGCGAGGAGCAGCGCCGCGGCGCCGGCGGCGATTGCGCCCTTGGTCTTCTTGTTCATGCGGGTGTTCTCGTTTCTTCTGGCCCCGAGAGAGGGGTCGTTACAAGGGGGTGGTGCGTCGGCACTCAGACACTTGGACCAGTCAAAACTTTGTTTCACGCAAACACCTGGTCGGCGCTTGTCCGGCGCTGGCAGAGCTGGTGGAGCAGATGGAACTGGCAGAACAGACGGAACTGGCGGAGCAGATCGGCGCAACCCCCGAGCTGCGCCGGAGTAAGTTGTAGCACTTTCGTGACCTACTTGAAGGCGAAACTGGTCAATTGTCCAGAAGGAATTTTGTCCCGAATCGGTTCAGTTGCCGGAAATGCACGAATCGGCCGTTGAAACGCCTGCTCAGTGCCCCTTGAACGCCTCTGCGAGCCACCACGCGCCGCCGTCGGAGGCGACCTTGGCGTCGATCAGCAGCGGGCGGGTCCGCGGACCCGCGACCCAGGCGCGCACCGCGTCGAGGTCACGGACAGACCGTACCGTGGCTGCCTCGGCGCCGTAACCGCGGGCGATGGCAGCAAGATCGGTGTCGGGGAAGGTGACCGCCGAATGGTCGGTGCCGGGGGAGTCGAAGTGGTGCACCTCGGCGCCGTACGCGCTGTCGTTGTAGACCACCAGCACCATCGGCAGGCCCAACCGCACCACGGTCTCCAGTTCGGAGATGCCCATGAGGAATCCGCCGTCACCGAGCGCCGCGACCGGCAGCCGATCCGGTTGCGCCAGGGCGGTTCCGACCGCCGTGGCCAGGCCCAGACCGATCGACTGGAACGCCTGCGTGAAGCAGAAGCCGAACTCGTCCGGCACCGACAGGTAGGCGCTCGGATAGCCCATGAAGTTGCCGGAGTCCACCGACACCGTCCGCTCCCGCGGCAGGATCGCGTCCAACTCCCGGGAGAGCAGGCGCGGGTCGATCGTCGTCGCGGTGGACAGGTCGTCGAACGGCACGTCGTTCCAACGGCCCTGCGCCGCAATGCGTGAGCGCACCTCGGCGGTGCGGTAGCCGTCGCCGCCGTCGCGCACCTTCTCGAGCGCGACGGCCGCGGTCTCCCGGCAGTCGCCCAGCACGCCCAGATCGATCGGACGGTTCGCGCCCAGCGCCGAGTCCTCCACGTCCACCTGCACCACGGTGGTCGCGGCGCCGATGAGCGACCCGTGCCGCATCGTCCACATGTTCAGCGCACAGCCCCAGCCGACGATCACGTCGGCGCCGGCGATCAGTTCCGCGGTGAGCGGGCTCGAGAAGCCGCCGGAGATGCCGAGCGAGAACGGATCTCCCTCGAACAGGCCGTTGGCCACCGCCGACGTCGCCACCAGCGCGCCGACCTCCTCCGCGAGCGCCGCGATCTGCGGTCCGGCGTCGCGGGCGCCGCGCCCGGCGACGAACACCGGCCGCTGCGCCTTCTCCAGCACCGACACCAGCGCGTACAGCGCGGCCGCGTCGGGGCGGACCCGCTGCACCGGCGGCAGCAGCGGCACCGCCCACGAGTCCGGCGCCGCCTGCTCCTGCACGTCCAGCGGCAGACTCAGCACCACCGTCCGACGCTCCCGCACCGCGGTCCGGTACGCGCGGACCGTGTCCGCCACCGCCGACGCCGCCGAATGCACCCGCTCGGCGACGGCACCGACGCTGCGCGCCAACGCGTCCTGGTCGATCCGGAAGTTCGACCGCACCGCCGCACCCGCGGTGTCGGCGGTGAGCACGATCAGCGGCGTGCGACTCTTGGCGGCCTCGCCGATCCCCGTCAACGCATTGGTCAGCCCGCACCCCTGATGGGTGGTCACGACCGCCGGCAGCTCCGACAT
Organism: Prescottella sp. GW823-FHT02E09; assembly: GCF_058797375.1. Lineage (NCBI taxonomy): Bacteria > Bacillati > Actinomycetota > Actinomycetes > Mycobacteriales > Nocardiaceae > Rhodococcus > Prescottella sp. GW823-FHT02E09. The sequence goes on along the minus strand of NZ_JBXAJP010000001.1, from coordinate 625,958 downwards.
CCGCGAGTACGCGTCGGCCATCGTCGCGGCCCCGCCCTCGTGCCGGGCCGCGACGAACGGCACGCCCGCCGCGATCAGGGCGTTGGTGACGGCGAAGTTGCCGCTGCCCACCACCCCGAACGCGTGACCGACGCCGAGATCGGCGAGGGTGCGACCGACCAGCTGCGCGACGGAGCTGCTCATGCGCGCTCGACCAGCGCGAACACGCGGGCCGGGCTTCCGGTGCCGCCGACGATCGGCAGCGGCGACGCCACCAGCACCGCGCCCACCGTCGGCAGCTTGTCGACGTTGCGCAGCTGCGTCAGTCCGTACTTGTCGTTGCCGAGCAGGTAGTAGTGCGCCGGAAACATCGGGTCGAAGCCGGCCGCGATGCCCGCGTCGATGCCGACCGTCTCCACACCCAGGCCGGTGATGGGGCTCTGCTCGGCAAGCCACTTGGCGGCCGCCGCCGAGATGCCGGGGGTGTGCGGGCCGTCGGCGTCGGCGTTCGCGAACCGCACCGGATCGCCGCCGCGCTCGGCCCACCCGGTGCGCAGGATCAGCCACGCGCCGTCGGGCAGCGGGCCGTTCTCGGCCTCCCACGCCTCGAGGTGCTCCACCTCGAGCACGAAGTCCGGGTTCTTCTCGACCTCGGCGGTGACGTCGACGACCGCGACCGGGCCGATGAGCCGGCTCGGCGGGATCTGGTCGACGCTCGCGCCGTCACGCCCGGTGATCCAGTGCGTCGGCGCATCCAGATGGGTGCCGGTGTGCTCGCCGGTGTGAAGGTTGTTCCACGCCCACGCCGGACCGTCGTCGTCGAAGTTGCTGACCGTCTCGAGTCGCGCCGGAATGGTGTTCGCGAACGGCTCCGGCAGATGCAGCACGGGCGTCTCGGAACTGAGCGGCGCAGTGAGGTCGAGCACCTCGATGCTCTTGGCGCCGATCTTGGTGAGCAGGTCGGTCAGCGTCGTCACGGTGGCGTCCTATCGGTCGTCGAGTGTCCTGATGACCGATTCGGGCATCAGGACTGTGGGGGACAGTATCGGGCACGGCGTCGACAGACCGACCGGCTGGTTGTCGAGAAGCAATGAGGGTTGGTGAAGAGCGACGTCAGTCCGTCAGCCTCTGGACGGATGTCCGTTATGTTCTTTGCCGGGTGGCTACCGGACCGTGGCTGCTGCGCACCCCCTGGATGGGTGTGGACTGCATCGGGAAGGGAACACCCTTATGTCCATCGTTGATCGGCCTCGCCCGCGTGGGCGACTGTCTCGTGCCGCCGCGGCCTTCGGTGTCGGCGCGTTCACCCTCGCCGCGGCCCTGTCCACCGCTGTTGGCGGGCAGGCGGCCGCGGACACCGTCACCGACACGATCACGGTCGGCGCGAATCCGGCTGGGGTGGCGGTCGGCGGTGACCGCGCCTACGTCACCAATTTTCACGACAAGACGGTGTCGGTGATCGACACCACCCAGAACCCGCCCGTCGTCATCGGCGAACCCATCCCGGTCGGCACGAATCCTGCGGGGGTGGCGATCAGTCCGAACGGCGCCCGCGCCTTCGTCACCAACTTCGGCAGCGGCACGGTGTCGGTGATCGACACCACCACGAACCCGCCCGCTGTCACCGGTGCACCCATCCCGGTCGGTGCGAATCCGGTCGGGGTGGCGATCAGCGGTGACCGCGCCTACGTCGCCAACCAGGGCAGCGACACGGTGTCGGTGATCGACACCACGCAGACCCTGCCCGTCGTCACTGCGATCGTCCCGGTCGGCTCGTTTCCGGATGGGGT